>NZ_JBARXZ010000099.1:0-119650 GCF_049647605.1 Mycobacterium sp.
ACCTCGGCGGCTTCGAGCAGGCCTTCGGCCAGCGGCGTGCGCCCGCCGGCCGGCAGGTCGTCCAGGCGCCGGGCGGCGATGTCCACCGAGCCGGTGACCGGCAGTGCCAGTTCGGCGCCGGTGTCGCGGAACGTCACCAGGCCCACTCGGTCCCGGCGGCGGTAGGCGTCCAGGAGCAGCGACAGGATGGCGGTCTTGACGTGACGCATCCGCTCGCGGGCGGCCATCGAGCCCGACATGTCGACGACAAACAGCACCAGGTTGGATTCGCGACCTTCCCGGACTGCTCGGCGCAGGTCCTGGCGCTGCAGTTGCAGTCGGCCGGAGGTGCGGCCGCGGGCGATCTGGTGCGGTGCCGCCGACCGGACGGTCTCCACCAGATGGATACCGTGACCGGCGCCCTCGACGCTGGTGGCGCCGACCCGGCGACCGGCTGAGGTGCGAGCCCGGCTGCGCCGCCCGGATTGTCCTTCACCCACCCCGTCGACGGTGAAAAGCTTTGCGCGGTAGGGTTCTCCGGCTCCCACCGCGGCAGGCGCGCGGCTGCCCTGCGCGGGTTCGGTGCCGTCCTGGCCGCCTGCCGGGGGAGTGTGGTCGATGCCGTCGGGGGCGTCTTCGCCGCCGCCGCCGTCATCGTCGGGGCCATCGGGATCAGGATCGGGTTCCGGCGAGTCGGGGGGCAGCAGATCGTCGAGCGCCTGCTCGTCCATACCGGGTGCGTCGAACGGATTGCGCCGGCGCCGGTGTGGCAGGGCCAGTCGGGCGGCGACCCGGACATCCTCGACGGTGATGTGATCGCGGCCCTGCCAGGCGGCGTGGGCCGCCGCGGTCCGGGCGGTGACGATGTCGGCGCGCAGCCCGTCGACCTCGAAGGCGGCACACACCTCGGTGACCTTCATTAACATCTCGTCGCTGAGGTGCACCCGGGCGACCAGTTCCTGAGCGGTCCGGATGCGCTGCTGAAGCCGCTGCTGTGCTTGGGCGTAGGAGCTGCGGAACCCCTCTGGGTCCGCGTCGAAGGCGAGCCGGCGGCGGACCACCTCGGCGCGCAGCGCCGGGTCGCGCGGCGCGGCCACCTCGACGGTGAGACCGAAGCGGTCCAGCAGCTGGGGCCGGAGTTCACCCTCCTCGGGGTTCATGGTGCCGACCAGTACGAATCTGGCTGCATGAGTAACGGATACGCCGTCTCGTTCCACGCTGAGCCGGCCCATCGCGGCGGCGTCGAGCAGGAGGTCGACCAAATGGTCGTGCAGCAGGTTGACCTCGTCGACGTAGAGGATGCCGCGATGGGCATGGGCGAGCAGCCCGGGTTCGAAGTCGATGGCGCCGTCGCTGAGCGCACGTTCGAGTTGAATGGATCCGGCGACCCGGTCCTCGGTGGCTCCCACCGGCAGTTCGACGAGGCGCACCGGCCGGGTCTCGATCGCCGCTGCGGCGTCGAACGGGCCGTCGGGGGACACCGCGTGCGGGTCGCCCGGATCCGAGGAGAACCGGTCGCCGGCGATCACGTCGATCGGCGGCAGCACCTCGGTGAGTGCGCGGACCAGGGTGGACTTGGCGGTCCCCTTCTGGCCACGGACCAGTACGCCGCCGATGCCGGGGGACACCGTGGTCAACAACAGGGCCAGCGCCATGTCGTCGAGGCCGTCGGGCCCGTCGGGGTCGGCGCCGAGCACGGCGGAAAAAGGATACAGCTGCAGCATGAGGAGCTCCGCCCATGATCGCGAACCGATGACGGTCTTGGCGAGGCCGGTCTCCGGACTGACCGGTTCGGTCCTGCAGGGCAGGGCCGAAGTCGGATCACCGCAGCGGGCCTGTGCCGGACTCTCACCGGGCTTCCCAGATTCTCCCCTCGCACCGTACGCACCGTCGCCGGCACGGGGCACTCGGGGCACCTCGCACCTGTCACGCTAGCATCGCCGCCGTGGCGGTCGCGGACGTGCGTCTGGTTGTCGTGGGTATCGGCGCCGATGGTTGGGCTGGACTCGGCGATACCGCCAGGTCGGTGCTCGGTGACGCCAAAATTGTCGTCGGGGCGCCGCGGCAGCTCGAGCTGCTGCCGGAGGTGCCCGGCCAACAACGACTGGCCTGGCCGTCGCCGCTGCGTCCGGCGCTGACCACATTTCTGGACTCCCTCGGCGGGCGCCGCATCGTCGCCCTCGCCTCGGGGGACCCCATGGTCAGCGGGATCGGTTCGACCTTGGTGGACGTACTCGGAGCCGATCGGGTCACGGTGCTGCCGGCGGTGTCGTCGCCGGCGCTGGCCCGGGCGCGACTGGGCTGGCCGGCGGAGTCGACCGTTGTCGTCAGCGTCGTCGGACGCGACGCACACGCAGTGCTGCGCGAGCTGGCACCGGGCCGGCGGATCATCGTGCTGTCCTCGGACGAGAACACCCCTGCGGAATTGGCGGGCCTGCTCGGTGGCCGGGGCTATGGGGCCAGCCGGATGGTGGTACTGGGAAATCTGGGCAGCCCGACCGAATCTCGACTGGAAACCACGGCCGAGGTGTTCGATGCAGTGGTGCCGCGTCTCAACATCGTTGCCCTGGAGTTGATCGGAGAGCTCCAAACCGGCTGGGCAACAGGGCTTCCAGACGAGGCGTTCGAGAATGACGGCCAGCTGACCAAACGCGACCTGCGCGCGGCGGCAGCGGCCCGGCTGATGCCGGCCCCGGGACAGCTGCTGTGGGACGTCGGTGCCGGCGCGGGTTCGGTCGGTATCGAATGGATGCGCGCGCATCCGACGTGCCGGGCGGTGGCGATCGAAGCGGATCCGGCGCGGGCCGAGCGAATCGCTCGCAATGCCCGCGCTCTCGGGGTGCCGACCCTCGAGATCGTCAACAACACCGCCCCTGATGCCTTCGACGGTCTGGCCGCACCCGATGCGGTCTTCATCGGTGGCGGCGCCACTCGCCCCGGAGTGCTGGACGCCTGTCTGGACTCGCTGCGCCCGGGCGGCCGATTGGTGGTGCACGGGGTCACCCTGGAGACCGAGGTGCTGCTCGGGCAGGCCTACCGCCGCCACGGCGGTGAGCTGACCCGAATTCACGTCGAGCGGGCGGCTCCCGTGGGGACTTTCACCGGCTGGACACCGGGTCGCGCCGTCACTCAGTGGGCGTACCTCCAGCGCTGATCGCGCGGAACCGGGGGCCGGTCGGCGCCTGATTGCGGTCCCTCGGGCAGCGACCGCGGTGCGAGCCCGTTCGAAAGCACGTACACCGATCACACTCAGGGGTACCCTGCGTGCGTGGCGCCGGTGTCGTCTGCCGGAACACCCATCGCGGCTGAATTCGCCAGGTATGCGGTGAGACAACCAGTCTCGGTTGGGCGGGAACGCCTGGTACGACCTGACCCAGTAGAGCGTGGAGCGGCGTGAGTGTGCCGGTGCTCCCCGACATCGGATAGAAGGAGCAGCATGGCTGAGTTTGTCATCTCTGTCGACCAGGGCACCACGAGCACCCGGGCCATGGTCTTCGACCACAGCGGCGCCGAGATCGGTCGTCACCAACTCGAACACGAGCAGATCCTGCCGCAGGCGGGCTGGGTCGAGCACAATCCCGTCGAGATCTGGGAGCGCACGGCATCGGTGCTGACTTCGGTGCTCAACAAGACGAACCTGCAGGCGGCAGATCTGGCCGCGCTCGGCATCACCAATCAGCGTGAGACAGCAATGGTCTGGGACCGGAAAACCGGCAGGCCGTACTACAACGCGATCGTCTGGCAGGACACCCGCACCGACCGCATCGCCGCGGCGCTGGACCGTGACGGGCGCGGCGATGTGATCAGACGGAAAGCAGGCCTGCCCCCGGCGACGTATTTCTCCGGCGGCAAGGTGCAGTGGATCCTCGAGAACGTCGACGGTGTCCGCGAGGCCGCCGAGCGCGGGGACGCGATTTTCGGCACCAGCGACAGCTGGGTGACGTGGAACCTGACCGGCGGCCCGCGTGGCGGAGTACACGTCACCGACGTGACCAATGCCAGCCGGACCATGCTGATGAATTTGGAGACGCTGGATTGGGACGATGAACTGTTGTCGTTCTTCGATATTCCGCGCCAGATGCTGCCCCGAATCGTGCCGTCGTCCTCTCCTGAGCCGTACGGAGTGACGCTGGCCGCGGGTCCGGTCGGCGGTGAGGTGCCGGTCACCGGGATTCTCGGTGACCAGCAGGCGGCGATGGTGGGCCAGGTCTGCCTGGCGCCGGGGGAAGCCAAGAACACGTACGGGACCGGCAACTTCCTGCTGCTGAACACCGGCGAGAAGATCGTGCGCTCCGAGAACGGGTTGCTGACCACGGTGTGTTACCAGTTCGGTGACGCGAAGCCGGTGTATGCGCTGGAGGGTTCCATCGCGGTGACGGGGTCGGCGATCCAATGGCTGCGCGATCAACTCGGCATCATCAGTGGTGCCGCGCAAAGCGAGTCGCTGGCCCGGCAGGTCGAGGACAACGGTGGGGTCTACTTCGTTCCGGCGTTCTCCGGTTTGTTCGCGCCGTACTGGCGCTCGGATGCCCGTGGCGCCATTGTCGGCCTGTCGCGCTTCAACACCAACGCACATGTCGCACGTGCGGCACTGGAGGCGATTTGCTATCAGAGTCGCGATGTCGTCGACGCGATGGAAGCCGATTCCGGTGTGCACCTTGAGGTCTTGAAGGTCGACGGCGGTATCACCGCCAATGATCTGTGCATGCAGATCCAGTCCGACGTACTCGGTGTCGACGTGGTCAAGCCGGTGGTGGCGGAGACCACGGCGCTGGGCGCCGCCTACGCCGCGGGTCTGGCTGTCGGCTACTGGGACAACCCCGACGACCTCCGGGCCAACTGGCAGGAGGACAAGCGTTGGTCCTCATCGTGGGATGAGGAGCAGCGGACTGCCGGCTACGCCGGCTGGCAGAAAGCCGTGCAGCGCACCCTGGATTGGGTCGATGTAGGGTAGAACGGCACTCCACGAAGGACGAGGTGACCGGCGTTGTGACCATTGGACTCATCTGCGCTATCCCGGAAGAGCTTGCGCACCTGCAGGATTTGCTCGACGACGCCACACCCACGACCATCGGACATGCCGAGTTCCGCGAAGGTCTCCTGGCCGGCCGGCGCGTTGTGCTGGCCGGCGCAGGAATGGGAAAAGTCAACGCGGCCATCGTGACAACCGTGCTGGCGGAACGATTCCGCTGCGATGCGGTGGTGCTGTCCGGGGTCGCGGGAGGTCTCGACCCGACATTGGACATCGGCGACGTCGTCATCGCCGACCATATCGTGCAACATGATTGCGGCCGCATCGAGAACGAGACGCTGCTCAGCTACCAACCCGGGCACGTCTCGTTCATCAACCCCACCGGGCAGCTCGGTTACCAGACCGATGCTGAGCTGCTGGCCCGGGTCACCGCCTGCCTGGACGGGGTTGAGCTACCGGTGATCCCGCGGGCCGCCGGCGGCCGGGACCGACCGCCTCGGATCACCGCGGGGACGATCCTCACCGGTGACCAGTACATCCATTGCGAGGCCACCCGGGGACAGCTCCATGAGAAGTTCGGGGCGAGCGCCGTCGAGATGGAGGGGGGCGCCGTTGCGCAGGTGTGTGAGACCTTCGGCATCCCGTGGCTGGTGATCCGTGCCCTGTCCGATCTCGCCGGGCGGGATTCATCGATCGACTTCCCGCTCTTCGTCGACCGGGTGGCGTCGATCAGCGCGACCGTGCTCTGCCGGATCCTTCCGGCCATTCGCTGACCACCAACTCAAAGTGGCCCGCCCGAAGATATCGGGCGGGCCACTCTTGATGTCAGTCGATTGTCTGCGTCAGATCGTTGCGGCGCCGGCTTCGGCGACCTGCACGTCCTGCTCCACACTGCCGGCGCTGACACCGATGGCCCCGATGACCACCCCGTTGTCGGTGAGCAGCATTCCGCCGCCGAAGATCACCATGCCGCCGGAGGTCTGCTCCAGTCCGTAGAGCTCGGCACCCGGCTGCACCAACGGCATCAGGGCGGCGGTGGGTGCATTCATCAGGATCGAGGTGCGTGCCTTGCGGATGGAGATGTCGATGCTGGCCTTGATCGCCCCGTCCATCCGGACGAATGCGACCAGGTGACCGCCGTCGTCGACCACTGCGATGTTCATCGGCTGACCGATCTCACGTGCTTTGGCGACGGAGGCCTCGATCGCGGCCGTGGCAGCGGACAGGGTAATGGCAGACATGAATTGACCTTTCGAATAGGCTTTCCTGCAACATATTTGGCTATTGCGCGGCGAGATGCAGGCGGCCGGGACGATGATAGTGCCCATCATTGCCGATGGCAGTGGTTTGTCCGCGTTTGGCACTCCGGCTAGTGGGAGCCTAGCCAAAACCTCACCTTTTGATCAGTATTTGCCGCCCATCGGGAGAGTAAGTGATCGGGACATCGGAAAAAACGTCGCGGAGCGGCGGCTTGGCAACAGACTAGGCGAGTTCGGTGAATCCATCCGGACCGGATTGGGATGCGTCAGCCCGCGAGAGGGGTTGTGTCAGTGTCGAATATCGACATCTTCGTATGGGAGTTCCTGGGCACGGCGGTACTCTGCCTCCTCGGTAACGGCTCGGTGGCCGCGGTGGTCTTGAAGAATTCCTACTCCCATGGCGGTGGCGGCGACTGGCTGATCATCGTGCTGGGGTGGGGTTTCGGCGTCTTTGCCGGCGCCAGTATCGCTGCCCCGTCGGGGGCGCACATCAACCCGGCGGTGACACTTGCCGTGGCGATATCGGGAGGAATCCCGTGGTCGTCGGTCCTGGTGTACTGGGCGGCGCAAATGCTCGGCGGTATCGTCGGTGCCTCGCTGTGTTGGGCTGCGTTCAAACTGCAGTTCGACAACATGGACGACAACTCGGGCACGCGTGGCATCTTCTGCACCGCGCCGGCCGTGCGCCGTGTCCAGTGGAACATCGTCACCGAGATCATCGCCACCTTCGTGCTGATCATCTGGATCTTGACCAACCCGTTGGCCAATCAGGCACTGGGTTATGCCGCCGTGGCGTTTGTGGTGATCACCATTGGCTTCGGTCTCGGTGGGCCGACCGGTTACGCGATCAACCCGGCACGCGACCTCGGCCCCCGGATCGCCTACTGGTTCCTGCCCATCAAGGGCAAGGCCAAGCCGGACTGGGGCTACTCCTGGGTCCCGGTGCTGGGTCCGCTGATCGGTGCCGCACTGGCCGCCGGAGTGGCAATGCTCCTGCCGGCAGTCGTGTGACCGCGACAGACATCCATCCGTAGGCTGGAGCCATCTGCAGCAAGGGCTGCCGGGAAATCCAGGACTAGACGTAGGGAAGGTGGGGCATGGCCGTTCATCTGACGCGGATCTACACCCGAACCGGCGACAAGGGCACCACCGCCCTCGGTGACATGTCGCGGGTCGCGAAGTCTGACGTGCGGGTCGGCGCCTACGCCGACTGCGATGAAACGAATGCGGTCATCGGGTTGGCGATTGCCGCCGGCGGCCTCGACGACCGGACCGCGGCGGTGTTGGGGATCATCCAGAACGATCTCTTCGATGTGGGCGCCGACCTGTGCACGCCGGAGGCCGAGGTCAACGAGTACGAACCGTTGCGTGTCACCGAAGCTCAGGTGACCGCGCTCGAGGGGTGGTGCGACGAGTTCAACGCCGACCTGCCGAAACTTGCCAGTTTCATCTTGCCGGGCGGCACGCTTGCCGCCGCGCATCTGCACCATGCCCGCACCGTGTCCCGGCGTGCCGAACGCAGTGCGTGGTGCCTCGCCGAGACCGCACCGGTCAACGAGTTTGCGCTGCGCTACCTCAACCGGTTGTCGGACCTGCTGTTCATCTTGGCTCGTTGCGCCAACCCCGACGGTGACGTGCTGTGGCGGCCCGGCGGCGACCGAGCCACCAAACAATCCGGATAGACAGGACACTCATGAGTACACGGGTATCGACAGTCCGGTGGCGTGGATCGCTGGTCGGCGGGTCGGGTTCGATCGAACTCACGTCGTCGGGGCAGGCGAGCTTCGATTACTCGCTGGCCACCCGCGCCTCGGACCAGGCGTCTACGACTTCTCCTGAAGAACTACTCGCGGCGGCCTACGCTTCTTGCTACGCAATGCAATTGGCGGCGCTGATCGATCCGGGGCCAGACGAGGCCCCGGATCTTCACGTCGAAGTTGTGGTCACTCAGGGCGGCCCGGAGGTGGATTTCGGAATTGCCGACATCGCCCTGATCGTCCGCGGCCGCGGAGTCGATCGAACCGACGAGCAGTTCGTGGACCTCGCCCGCACCGCATCGTCGATGTGCCCGATCGGCCGAGCACTGTCGGCCGTGAAGATCAGTGTCGATGCCGCGTTGAACGCCTGAGCCTCAGGTTCGGTCCGGCCGCTGGATGAGTCTGCGGAGCCGCACCTGCAGCACCACGCCGTTCGGGACGTCGGTGCCCGTCGCCCAGGTGGCTGTGGCGGCATCGCGCTCCCCGAGTAGATCCAGAACCGCGCACACGATGTCACCGTGGGTGACGACAACAGTCGGGCAGTCCGAGGCCGCGATGTGCAGTAGCGCGGCCTGGATCCGCTCGGTCGGGTCCTCGAGATGCTCGGGAGTGCGGCTGGACGCCGAGACCAATCTGCCGGCGTCGCTCCAGCCCCGTTCACGAAGGCGTTTGTCGATCACCGTCTCGGCGCCGAGGATCGTCGCCATCGCTTGTGCCGTCTGAATCGCCCGGACCGCATCCGAGCTGACAATTCGTTCGATCTGTTTGTCCTGCAAGGAATAGCCGGCGGCGTAGGCCTGCATGGTCCCGCGCGCGGTCAACGGCGGGTGCGAGACCTGCCGCTGCATCCGGCCTTGGGCGTTCCACGTCGACTCACCGTGACGTACCAGCCACAAGTGACGGCTACGTCGGCCGCCGACCGCCTGGATCATCCCACATTCAGTCTCGGCAGGACTGGTTGTATGGCCTGACCTGGAACAAAACCGGCGACCGCGCCGATCACCGTTGTGGCGGGCGCGCCGATTCCGGCGTCTCGGGCCGCCGCGGCGATCGTGACGAGGCCGGCCCGGACTTCGCGCTGGCTCGGTAGGCTGCCGTCGGCGATCACCGCCGCCGGTGTTTCGGGGTCCATGCCGCCGTCGACCAGCGCCGCAGTGATGGCATCGAGATTCCCGACCGCCATCATCAAGATGATGGTCGTATTGGTTTGTGCCAGAGCCGCATAGTTGATCGTCGATTCGGGATGGTCCGGCGGCACGTGGCCGGAGATCACGGTGAACCCCTGGGTGAGGCCGCGATGGGTGGCGGGAATCATCGCCGAGGCCGGGGCCGCGATCGAGGAGCTGACACCGGGAATCACGTCCACGTGGATACCGGCGTGCACGCAGGCGTCGATCTCCTCACCTCCTCGGCCGAAGACAAATCCGTCACCTCCCTTGAGGCGAACCACGGTCTTGCCTTCCAGCGCGTGACTGATGAGCAGTGAATTGATGTGACTCTGCTCCATCCTCCGACCACCGGGGATCTTCGACGCGTCGACGATCTCGGCGTGCGGTGCATACTCGGCGAGCACTCCGACCGGAGCGAGCCGATCTGTGACGACGACGTCAGCGCCGGCGATGGCGTCACGTCCCGCGACGGTGAGCAGACCCGGGTTTCCGGGTCCGCCGCCGACCAGGATCACCCTGCCGACCCGGGGTCGGTCAGCGTGCGGGGTCGAGTTCGGGTCCGCGATGTCAGATGGGTCTTCGTAGATGCAGAGCACTCCACGCCTACGGGCCTCGTCATTGATTTGGCTGTCGAGTGCTTCGATGCCGGTGCACGCGAAAACCAGTGCTGCCGAATCGAGATCACTAGGTTGGAAGTCCCGTTCGCGGATCGCGACAAGTCCGCGATCGGCCAGGTCCGACAGATACGCCGTCGGCTCGGGGGACACCACGGTGACCTCGGCGCCGGCGCGGATCAGCGCGCCCGTGGTCGCCATCGCCCGCCCGGCAGAACCGGCGACGAGCACGTGGTGTCCGAGCACCGGTAGGTCAACCGAGATTGTCTGTTCAACCCGGCGAACGGTGGGAATCGAGTTCGCGGTCATGAGCGTGCGCCGCCTCTGTGCTGGTAGTCGTTGTAGCTGGTCTGTCGTTCGTGGAGGAGTCGGGCGTGCCATCGTGACTGCGCCGGTGGGCCCGAGAACTCTGCCACCGGTCGGGGGTCAAACACTGTGAGCTGTCGGCCGGTACTCGCCGAGGCCGCCTCGGTGACCACGCAGCGCCGCCGACACCAGCGCCGCACGTTTGTGCACCCCGAACTTGTCCATGATGTTGTGCAGGTGGAACTTCACGGTCGCCTCCGCAATGAAGAGTCTGGTTGCGATCGTGCGGTTGTCCAGGCCTTCGGTGAGCAGCGAAAGCACTTCACGTTCTCGACGGGTGAGGGATAGCGAACAATCCGATACCGGGTCGGCGGCGGGTGCCCGCAGTTCGGCGATCAGCGCGTCGGCGCTGAAAGCGTCGAGCGCGGCCTGACCTTCGATCACTCTGTGAACGGCGCGCAGCAGGTCGGTTGACGGGGATCGGCGGTGCACCAGAGCGTCGGCGCCGGATCTGATGAGATCGATCGCTTGAGCTGAGGTGTCCGCGTCATCCATCACGACGATCACCTTGGGCTCGAACTCCAACTCGCCGAGCAGCTGGGCCAGTGACAGACCGCGATCCATTCCGACAACAAGCAGGTCCGGTTGTAGCTCACGTAGCCGATCAACGAGTTCGTCGTCGTGTCTCAGCTCGCCGATCAACATGATCCCACCGGACTGCGAGACGAGGTGTATCAGGCCGTGACGCAACAGGTCGTCGTCCATTACGAAGACCGTGCGTAGACGTTTGACTTCAGTGAAAGTTGTTCTGTTATCCGAGATTCGGTGCGATGCGCCAGTTTCGGGGCTCCTCGGCGCCGCGTTGACGGGCGCGTACCGTGTCTGTGACCAACCCATGATTGACTCCGTCCTCCAGGTCAGCGGGCCGAATGCTATTGCGGGGGGCGTTGCAGTAACGTTGCAACGTGGTGAAGTCGCCGCCACCGCCGTGATTGAGACGCCGGTTACTCTGCGAGCACGCAATCCCCGCAGAGACCCGAGTTGGGGGCAAGGTAGAACAGGCAGCAGCTGCGCCGGACGAACTTGTTGTGCTCGAACCTTGCGGTTCCCGAGAGGTTTTCGGTCTCCATGAGTGCCCGGACCAGCTCCCGGCCGCGGCTCTCGTACTGCGGCTGAGACAGGGCCATGACGGTCACCGCGCCGTTCGCGGCGGACATCACGTTTCCCCACATGACTTTGCGCGACAGCGCCGTCACCGATCGTAGCGCCTCATTCAACGGTTGAAGAATTTCGTGGATCAATGATGCGGAGATTGCGGCGGCGGCACTGACGGTAGTGGGTGTAGTCGACCATCCGCACACCGCCACGCCGAACCGCGGGGAATGGCTCGCTGTAGTTGTCCACCTCACGGAATCGGCGGTGAGTAACGGGACTGCAGCAAAAGTGCTTGCGGCTCCGATGGTGGGTGACAAAAGGCGCGAGGCAATTCCGAGCTGGAACGACGAGGATGCCACTCTGAGCGGAATTTTCTGAGGTTCACAGCCCGCCCATTGGGCTATTGCCGCACGGGTGCGATCAACAGATTCCGCCAGGTATCCATGATCGAGCAGATTTGCCACCGGCTGCCATTCTTCGCCGGTATCGGTATCTAGAGTGAAGTAGTCGCCAAGGCGGGCGATACGAGTGAGAATCTCGGTGCCATCGACAGCCGTGATCGGTTGTCCTGGCGTGGTGTCAGCGGTATCCATGGCCCCTTCACGCTAACCCGGCAGCTCGGCGAGCGGCACCCAACCAGGTGGTTCCTCTTCGGTTGGTGGGGTCTCCGCTCTGGTCGGAGTGCCAGCGCTGGGCGGGTTCGAAGCCGGCGGATCGGCCGGCGTTGTGCCGGCTTCGGTCGGGGCGTGCAGCCTTGTGCAACCTCTCCGAGTGGCGGCACTTGCAGGCCCGTAGCCTGCCCTTTCGGGCAGTGACCCGCACTGCAACGTTTCTGCAACGTGACACGAGACACAATTGCGCGGCGTGGGACGAACGTGTCCCGCTCGCTGACGTCAGGTGGCGCGAAGTCACCCCTCAACCTCTTGGAGCAGTGCATGACGCAACCAATCCTCGATCCCGCGGTGGACTATCCGTTGAGTGCAAACCGAAGGGACCTGCTTTTCACCCCTACCGGCAAATCCATCGAGGACATCACCATTGAAGCGGTGGTCTCGGGCGAGGTTCAGGCCGCTGATCTCCGAATCACGCCGGACACGCTCCGACTCCAGGCCCAGATTTCGGAGAAATCCGGCAGAACCCAGCTGGGCGCCAATCTTCGACGGGCCGCAGAAATGGTAGCCATCGCCGACGACCGCGTTTTGGAGATCTACAACGCATTGCGTCCCAATGCGTCCACCAAAGCGGAACTCGAGGCCATTGCCGAAGAACTGCAGACCCAATACGGCGCAACCATGCTTTCTGAACTGGTGCGTGAGGCGGCCGACGTTTACGAGCGCCGCGAAATCCTGGCGACGAGCGAATAGGACAGAACAATGACGGCAGAACCCATGCAGAAATCCGGCTCCGCAGGTAATGGAGTACGGCATTCCGCTCGAACTCTGATCCTGGAGGACCGCCCGGTCAACCTCGACGGCTTTGTCGAGGAATGGCCCGAGGTCGGAATGGTCGCAATGGACAGCGACTTCGATCCGCAGCCCAGTGTGCGGGTGGAAAACGGTCTCATCGTGGAGATGGACGGCGTCGCACGCGCCGACTTCGACTTCATCGACCAGTTCATCGCCGACAAGGCACTCGATGTCGAGACCTCTGAAAGTTCTATGGCGTTGCCGGCGAACGAGATCGCCCGCATGCTGGTCGACCCGAGCGTGACCCGCAGCGAGGTCATTGCCATCACCAAAGGCCTGACTCCCGCCAAGTTGCTGGCGGTCGCCAAGAACCTCAACATCGTCGAGATCATGATGGGCATGCAGAAGATGCGGGCCCGTCGCACGCCGGCGAACCAAGGCCACTGCACCAGTGCCAGGGACAACCCGATCCAGGTCGTGTGTGACGCCGCAGAAGCCTCGCTGCGCGGTTTCTCCGAGGTGGAGACGACCCTCGGTGTGGTGCGGTACGCGCCGTTGGTCGCCATGGCCCAGCAGATCGGCAGCCAGGTCGGCACCGGTGGGCCGCTGACGCAGTGCGCACTGGAGGAGGCCACCGAGCTGGATCTCGGTATGCGTGGCATCACCGGATACGCCGAGACCATCTCGGTGTACGGCACCGAACCGGTCTTCGTCGACGGTGACGACACTCCGTGGTCGAAAGCGTTCCTCGCAGCCGCGTATGCCTCGCGCGGTATCAAGATGCGTTTCACCTCGGGCACCGGTTCTGAGGTGCAGATGGGCAACGCTCAGGGAAAGTCGATGCTGTACCTGGAGATTCGCTGCATCCTGATCGCCAAGGGTGCCGGCGTGCAGGGACTGCAGAACGGCTCGATCTCCTGCATCGGTGTTCCGGGTGCGGTACCGGCCGGTATTCGGGCGGTCGCCGCGGAGAACCTGATCGCCTCGGCGGTGGACCTGGAATGCGCGTCGGGCAACGACCAGTCGTTCTCGCATTCGGCCATGCGGCGCACTGCGCGGTTGATGCCGCAGATGATGCCGGGAACCGACTTCGTGTGCTCGGGCTTCTCCTCGATGCCCAACTACGACAACATGTTTGCCGGATCGAACCTCGAGAGCGACGACTACGACGACTTCAACACCATCCAGCGTGATCTGCAGATCGACGGAGGGCTGCGGCACGTCAAGGAGGCCGACATCCTCGCCGTGCGTACCCGCGCAGGCAAGGCGCTGCAGGCGGTGTTCCGCTACCTGGATCTGCCGCCGATCACCGACGCCGAGGTCGACACGGCCGTCTACGCCAACGGCAGCCGTGAGCTCATCCCCAGGGATGTGCTCGAGGACCTCAAGGGTGCCCAGCAGGTGATGGACCGCAACATCACCGGCCTCGATCTGGTGAAGGCCTTGGAATCGACCGGTTTCTCCGATGTCGCCTCGAACCTGCTAGCTGTTCTGCGCCAACGTGTTTCGGGTGACCTGCTGCAGACCTCGGCCATCCTGACCCGCGACCTCCAGCCGTTGTCGGCTGTCAACGATTCGAATGACTATGCAGGTCCCGGTACCGGCTATCGGCCTTCCGGGGCCCGTTGGGAAGAAATGAAACGGCTGCGCCACGTGACGAGCGCATCCAATCCAGAGTTGGAGGTGGAGTGACGTGTCGAGCATTGTGAACGAAGGCCAACGGGAGATCTCGTTCAGCGAGGGCGGCGTGGCCGAGCGGGGCAAGCGCGCCGATGAAGTGGTGGTCGCGATATCGCCGGCCTTTGCGAGCCTGTTCAGCCAGACCATCATCGGGTTGTCGCACGCCGAGGTGATCCGCCAGATCCTGGCCGGTATCGAGGAGCAAGAGGTGAGCGCGCGATGTATCCGCGTTCAGCACAGCGCCGACCTCGCGCTGATGGCCCACACGGCGGCGAAGCTGTCGGGTTCCGGAATCGGGATCGGGATCCTGGCCCGCGGCACCTCGATGATTCACCAGCGGGACCTGCCGCGGCTGTCCAGCCTCGAATTGTTCCCGCAGTGTCCGCTGCTGACGCTCGAGACCTACCGCAACATCGGCTCAAACGCTGCACAGTACGCCAAAGGTGAGTCGCCGGAGCCGGTTCCGACCCTCAACGATCAAATGGCTCGTCCGCGCTGGCAGGCCAAGGCGGCTTTGTTGCACCTCAAGGAGACCGAGTTGGTCAAAAAGGGGGCAAAGACCGTCGAAGTGATCCCGGAGTTCGCCACAGCAGCGGCCGGATAGACAGGGAGTTGACTTGGTGAACAGGATGGTCGTCGGGGTCGATATCGGCAACTCCACGACAGAGGCGAGTCTCGCGGAGATCGACACCTCGGGGTCGGTCGAGTATGTCGGCGCGGCACTGACGCGCACGACGGGTATCAAGGGGACGGTCAGCAACGTCGACGGTGTTGCGAAGGCGGTGATGTGGGCGCTGGAAGGCGCCGGCGTCCAGCTGGCTGATCTCGAGCTGATACTTCTCAACGAGGCAACGCCGGTGATCAGCGGGTTGGCGATGGAGACCATCACCGAGACCATCATCACCGAGTCGACAATGATCGGTCACGACCCCCGTACGCCCGGAGGTCGCGGACTCGGAGTCGGCACGATTGTCGACTTCGAGTCCCTGGCCGACGCGGAACCGGGAGAGCAGCTGATCCCCGTGGTGCCCAGAGGGGTCGACTTCGACCTCACGGCCGCCACGATCAATCAGGCCTGCGATCGTGGTGTCGAGGTGACCGCCGCGATCCTGTGCAACGACGACGCCGTTCTGGTGGCCAACCGACTGCGTACCAAGATCCCGATCATCGACGAGGTGTCGCGCATCGATGCGGTACCGCGGGGGATGATGGCCGCGGTCGAGGTGGCCGCACCCGGGCAGTCCATCCGAACCCTGTCGAACGCCTACGGTCTGGCGACGATCTTCTCCCTGGATCCCGATCAGACCAAGGTCGTCTCTCCGGTTGCCCGGGCACTGACCGGCAACCGTTCGGCGGTGGTGGTCCGGACTCCTTCCGGTGATGTCGCCGATCGCACCATCCCGGCGGGTTCGCTGGAGTTGATCGGGAACTCCAAGAAAGCTGTCGTGAACGTCTCGCTCGGTGCAGCGGACATCATGTCGGAGGTGGAGCGGGTCAGCCCGCTGGTCGACGTGGTGGGCGAAGCCGGAACCAACACCGGCGGGATGATCTCCAACGTCCGTCAGAGCATGGCGGATCTGTCCAAACATGAACTGGCGGATGTGCGTATCCAGGATCTCCTGGCGATCGACACATTGGTGCCGCAAGAGGTCCGGGGCGGTGTCGCCGGCGAGGTCGCGTTGGAGAACGCTGTCGCGCTGGCGGCGATGGTCCGCACCAAGGAGAGCGGGATGAAGGCCGTCGCGGATGCGGTGGCCGAGCATCTGCGCCATGCCGGTGCCCACCGGGTGGAGGTTGTGGTCGGTGGCGTCGAGGCGGAGATGGCGGTTCTCGGGGCGCTCACCACACCCGGGACCGACAAGCCGCTGGTGGTGCTTGATATGGGTGGCGGTTCGACGGACGCGGCGGCGATCGGCCGTGACGGCCGCACAGATGCGACACACCTGGCCGGTGCCGGTGATCTTGTCACCAAATTGATCGATGCCGAGCTGGGGCTGGACAACCTCGAACTTGCCGAGGAGATCAAGCGTTGCCCGTTGGGCAAGGCGGAGAGCTTCTTTCATGTTCGTCTCGAGAACGGGACCGTGCAGTTCTTCGAAAAGCCCTTGCCGGCAACCGCGTTCGCGCGGGTCGTGACCCTGGGTGAGCACGAAGGCGAGATGAACCCGATACCCACCCGGCACTCGCTGGAACGCATCCGGGACGTTCGCCGGACGGCGAAGGAACGAGTGTTCGTGGTGAACGCGCTGCGGGCACTTCGCAGTGTCGCCCCCGGCGGTGATCTGCGCCAGATCGGATTTGTGGTGCTGCTCGGCGGTTGCGCACTGGACTTCGAGATTCCGGAGCTGATCGCCGACGCCGTTGCTTCGTACGGGATCGTCTGCGGCACCGGCAACGTTCGTGGCACCGAAGGTCCCAGGAACGCGGTGGCCTCCGGACTCGTCGCGTCCTACGCGTCATCGGTCGTCGAGATGACGGACGTGCCGGTCATGGCCGACCGCCACGAGGCGGTGGCTTCGGAGGTGGGTGCGCGTGCTTGAAGGCGGTCAACCGGAAAAGCCGGCCATCCTGGTGTTCAGTCAGGGAAGCGGGCAGCTCGAGAGTGAGTTGTTGGCGGGGATCGAGGAAGAGGGTGTCCCGTCGGTGGTCGAACGACCAGCCGGCGGAGGTGACGCGCTCTCCCTGGCGGTCGCGGCCGCGGGACGTTCGTCCTTGAGCGTCGGGGTGGGCATCGACTCTGCCGGCGGGGTCTGTGTACAACACGACAAGCTGCCTCAACCGCTTACCGAACTGACCTCGGCGCCGGGCGCGGAACCTGCCGAGGTTCGCATTCTCGGTCACAACGCCGCGCGAATCGTGGTGGGTGTGCCACTTCGCACCAGCGAGTATTCATGAGCGCCTACCGGGCACCGGTGGCTGAGCTGCGCTCCGAGGAAGCGCGGGTCCTCCACGAGCTCAATGATCTGATCAAGATGCAGCAGGCATTCCTGAACAGTTGCTCAGATGCGACATGGATCAGTGAGGACGAGCGCGCCGCGATCCGCTGGCTGTTGTCCGCTCTGATCGACCATCGACGCCGAGTGCGAGTTGCGGCCCGAATGTGGCGGACCCTGCATCCCGACGAGCGGGCATCACGCGCACTCGCGGAGGAGACCGTCGAGTTGATCGACGAGAACCGCCGATTCTCACCGTATATCGCGCAATGGCGTGCCGTGGTGGTGGAACGTGCTCGTGTTGAACGAAATGATATGTGGCGCAGCATGCTTGAACTTGCCGAGGCCAATTTGGGCCCGAAGCGCGTGGGGTTGGGAAATGTCTTGATCCCATCCGGCGCCGAACGGAGTGCGGGCTGATCGTTCTGACGCAGTCGGTGGTTCCCCATTCCGGGCGGTGCTGACCTACGGTGGATTTCTGTCCGGGCTTGCGGCGATTGGGTATCGTGGCGGCAGCGGGACAAAGCGGGAGGCTCGGGGATTTCGGAACCATCGCACAGAAGTTGCGAGGAGCGTGATCGCTGATGGAGATGTGGAAATCGTTGGGCGGCCGGATATCTGATCGGGCGCGGATAGCTGAGCTGCAGGCACTTCACGAACGTTTCATCGCCGGAGAGCTCGATCCGTGGTCTCTCGACTCTGCCGAGATTCGCCCGGTGGTGGCAGCGAGTTGGCGGCGCAGCCTGGCCACCGGGGTCGATCCTGACTTCGGGGCGGCACCCGACCTGGTGATGTCCTCCAACCTCACCAGGATTCGCGAGGCGCATCCCTTGGCGCCCGCGTTACCGCTGATCCGGCGCTTGCTGGTCGAGGATGCCGAGGACTCCGGCGTGGTGGTGGCCGTGATGGCGGCCGACGGCACGTTGCTGTGGGTGGAAGGTGACTCGTCGGCGTGCCGTAAAGCCGGGGAGATGAACTTCGTGGCCGGCGCGGATTGGAGTGAGCGGGGAGCCGGGACAAACGCGCCGGGCACCGCGGTGGCCCTCGACAGTGAGATGCAGATCCGCAGTTCGGAGCATTTCTCCCGAGCCGCCCAACCATGGAGTTGCACCGCGGTACCCGTACACGACCCGGCCACCGGGGCGATCCTGGGGGCCATCGATCTCACCGGCGGCACGGATGTGGCATCTCCGGGAACGTTGGCCCTGGTGCGGGCCACCGCCCTGGCGGTGGAGAAGCACCTGGCGCTGGCCAGGCTGGTCGCCCCCGGTGCGGTCGACCCGACTGTCGGCAACGCCCGGTTCAAGGTGATGGGCGTCGACCGTCCGACCTGGCAGCTGACCGGCGAGCGGGGCCAAACTCGCACCGTCCCGCTCTCGCCCCGCCATGCCGACATCCTGGTGCTGCTGATGCACCACCCAGAGGGGCTGGGCGCAGACCAGCTCGCGTTGCTCCTCGATGACAAGGACCTCGACGTCGGGACCGTCCGGGCCGAGGTGTCGCGCATGCGCCGGGCCCTGCCAGGGCTGGTGGGGTCGCGCCCGTATCGGCTTCTCGGACCCATCAAGGGCGACCTTTCCTCGGTGCTCGACGCGCTGAAGGCCGGTGAGGTGGTGACGGCTCTCGACCACTACACGGGTGCCCTGCTGCCGCGGTCGATGTCGCCCGCCATTGCGCGACT
This sequence comes from Mycobacterium sp., assembly GCF_049647605.1. Taxonomy (GTDB): domain Bacteria; phylum Actinomycetota; class Actinomycetes; order Mycobacteriales; family Mycobacteriaceae; genus Mycobacterium. Next base: position 18,912 of record NZ_JBARXZ010000099.1, read on the forward strand.
GCGCTCGGAGTTGAGCGCAACCCTGCGCGGGGCCGTGGTGGCCTCCGGCGACACCGCCTTGTTGCGCCGCTGGCTGGAGTTGCCCGAGGGGCGCGATGACCGTGACGGCTGGTGGCTGCTGCACAACAGCTCCGAGGTCGGATCGATGGGCCGGGCGCAGGCCCGTGGCCACCTGGTGGCGCTGGACCTCGACCTGGGCTGAGACCGGGGCTATCCGAAAGTCGGGGAAACGGCATCAGGGATTCCCAGCAGCGGGTCTTTGCTGTTTACTACGCCTCGATCCGAACTCGCCGGGCTGATCTTCGACGGGGTGAGACGAGCACGTGAAGGAGCAGAGCCCGCATGACGAGCTATCAAGAGCACTACCGCGCCAGCATCGAGGATCCGGTCGCGTTCTGGTCGCAGGCCGCCGAGGCGGTGACCTGGAGTCGTGAACCGGAGCGGGTGCTCGACGACAGTGCGGCGCCGCTGTCCCGATGGTTTGCCGGCGGCGAGCTGAACACCTCCGTCAACGCGTTGGACCGCCATGTCGCCGGTGGGCGGGGCGAACAGGCGGCGCTGATCTACGACTCACCGGTGGCCGGGACCGCACGCACGTACAGCTACCGGGAGCTCCTGGAGGAGACCGCGAAGTTCGCGGGTGTGCTGCACGGCCTGGGAGTCACCAAGGGCGACCGGGTGGTGATCTACATGCCGATGATTCCCGAGGCAGTCATCGCCATGCTGGCGTGCGCGCGGATAGGCGCGGTGCACTCGGTGGTGTTCGGCGGATTCGCCGCCCACGAGCTCGCCGCCCGCATCGACGATGCCCAGCCGGCGGTACTGGTGTCGGCCTCCTGCGGAATCGAGCCGTCCCGCGTGGTGCCCTATCAGCCGATGGTCGAGGCCGCTCTGGCTGCTTCCACGCATCCGCCGCGGCACTGCGTCGTCGTGCAGCGGGACCGGTTGCGGAGTGAACTCACCGCCGGTCGCGATCTGGACTGGGATGAGGTGATGGCCACCGCCGTGCCCCGGGACGCGGTCCCGGTCGCGGCCACCGACCCGTTGTACGTCCTCTACACCTCAGGCACCACGGGTAAGCCCAAGGGCATCGTGCGCGACAACGGTGGTCACGCGGTGGCGCTGCTGTGGACCATGCAAAACATCTACGGGATCGAACCCGGCGAGGTGTTCTGGGCCGCCTCCGACGTGGGCTGGGTTGTCGGCCATTCCTACATCGTCTACGCGCCGCTGCTGGCAGGTGCCACGACGGTCTTGTACGAGGGCAAGCCGGTCGGCACCCCCGATCCCGGGGCGTTCTGGCGGGTGATCTCCGAGCACGGGGTCAAGGTGCTCTTCACCGCGCCGACGGCGATCCGCGCCATCCGCAAGGAAGATCCCGCCGCGGGGTACCTCGAGGAGCACGATGTCAGCGGCCTGCGCTATCTCTTCCTGGCCGGTGAGCGGCTGGATCCCGACACCTACCACTGGGCGACCGAGAAGCTGGGAATCCCGGTGATCGACCACTGGTGGCAGACCGAGACGGGATGGCCGATCGCGGCGAATCCGGTCGGGGTCCAGGAGCTACCCATCAAACCTGGTTCTCCGACGGTGCCCATGCCGGGATACGACCTGGCGATCCTGGATGTCGATGGATCCGAGTGTGGCCCGGGCGAGGAGGGGGCGGTCTGTCTGAAGATGCCGCTGCCGCCGGGCACGCTGGCCACCCTGTGGGGTGATGACGCGCGGTACCAGGAGTCCTACCTGCGCGCCTATCCCGGGTACTACCTCAGCGGCGACGGGGGATTTGTCGACGAGGACGGCTACCTGTTTGTGATGGGACGTACCGACGACGTCATCAACGTTGCCGGGCACCGTTTTTCGACCGGTGCCATCGAGGCGGTCCTGGCCTCACATCCTTCGGTCGCCGAATGCGCGGTGATCGGTGTCGACGACGAGATCAAGGGTCAGGTACCTCGCGGCTTTGTGGTGCTCAAGGCGAAAGCCTCAGAAGACGGCGTGCCCGCCGAACTGATCGCGTTGATTCGCGACGAGATCGGACCGGTGGCGTCCTTCAAACTGGTCGATGTCGTTCCGGCGCTGCCGAAGACCCGCTCAGGCAAGATCCTGCGCAAGGCGATGCGCAACATCGCCCACGGGGTGGACGAGGCGGTGCCGTCGACCATCGAGGATCCGGCCGTGCTGCACGCGCTGCGGCCGGTTCTGGAGAAGTGAGGTAGTCGCTCCCGCCGCTGCCTTCAGCGGCGGGAGTAACGCTCCTGGTGTACCACGGTGGCCAGCGGATCGCGGTCGCGCCATCCGTACCGTTCGAGATCCGGGGTGCCGGGAAGCTCGGTGACGTGACCGACACACAGCCAAGCGACGGGTCGCACGTGCTCGGGCATATCGACCAGCGAACGCAGGAACTGCTCGCGGTAGAACGAGACCCAGCCGACACCGAGGCCTTCGGCTGTCGAGGCGAGCCACAGATTCTGGATCGCACAGACCACCGAATAGAGTCCCGCGTCGGCGATGGCGTGTCGCCCGAGAACCTGCGGTCCACCGCGGGTGGGGTCGTATCCGACGACGATGCCCAGCTTGGACTCGCAGATGCCCTCGACCTTGATGTTCGCGAACGTCTCCGCGCGCTCCCCGGACAGCGACGACGCAAAGATCTGCCGTTCGAAGGCGACGTGCTCGCCGAACGCGGCGAGCGTCTCGGGGGACCGGACCAGGACAAAATCCCACGGTTGCGACATGCCTACCGACGGTGCGGCGTGGGCCGCGGACAGGATGCGATCGAGCACCTCATCGGCGACCGGTTCGCCGGTGAACTCCCGGCGAGTGTCCCGTCTGCGGTTGATGACGTCGTACAGACTGCCGGTGAGATGTTGCGCCGGAGCACTCATGTACGGCCCCCGACCTGTTTGGTGGTGCGATCGCGCAGCGGGTCGTAGAGATGGCTGTCACCGGCGCAGGTGTCCGGTCGCTCGGCGAGTGCCCGCCCGACCAGAATGACGGCGGCCTGGCGCAGGCCGGCGGCCTCGACCTGGTCGGCGATATCAGCGACGGTGCCCCGCAGCACCAGTTCCTGTGGTTGAGAGGCGCGGTAGACCACCACGACGGGGCAGTTGCTCCCATAGGACGGGGCGAGCTCGGCCATGAGCTCACGGGTCCGGGTGATCGCCAGGTGCAGCACCAGGGTTGCCTGGGTGGCGGCAAAGGCGGCCAGCGATTCCGTGTCGGGCATGGCCGTGGACCGCTGCTGGGTCCGGGTCAGGACCACCGACTGGGCGACCAGTGGAACGGTCAGTTCCCGTCCCACCCGGGCGGCCGCGGCGGCGTATGCCGGCACCCCGGGGGTCACCGACCAGGGCACGGCGGCGGCGTCGAGCCGACGGGTCTGTTCGAACACCGCGCTGTAGATCGTGGGGTCGCCGGAGACCAGGCGGACCACCCGCTGCCCGCTCTGCTGGGCAGCGACGATGCAGCTGATGATCGCGTCGAGGTCGAGATCTTGGGTGTCGACCAGAGTTGCTGTCGGCGAGCAGTTCTCGAGAATCTCGGGGTCGAGGTAGGTGCCGGGGTAGAGCACCGTATCGGCTTCGGCGAGCAGGCGCGCCGCCCGCAGGGTGAGCAGGTCGGCTGCACCGGGGCCGGCGCCCACGAACTGCACCTGATGGCGCTCGGAGGTGCTCAACGGACCCACCGCGGCGTCCACACCCGTCCGGAAGCCGTCACCCGGGTTGCCGATGCTCCCACCAGCAGCAGACATTTCATGTCGATGGTGTCGGTGTCGAGGTCGCCCAGGGTGGTCACCGTCAGGGACTCCTCGGCCCGGCCGACATCCCGGCCGATCATCACGACGGTATCGGGGCTGCGGTGTTCGAGCAGCACCTTGCGGGCCACGGCGATCTGATCGGGGCGGGCCCGCGAGGCGGGGTTGTAGATGGCCAGGACCAGGTCGGCGTCGGCGATGGCCCGCAGCCGAGCTTCGACGACGGACCACGGCTTGAGCCGGTCGGAGAGGCTCAGTACCGCAAAGTCGGCGCCGATGGGTGCTCCGGCGCGGGCGGCGACGGCCTGAACCGCGGACACGGCGGGCAGTACCCGCACCGGGACCCCGGCGTACACCGGGTCCTCGGCGGCTTCGAAAACCGCTGCAGCCATGCCGAATATGCCGGCGTCGCCGCCGGAGACCACCGCCACCTTCTCGCCCCTTCGGGCCAGGTCCAGGGCAAAGCGCGCCCGGTCGACCTCGACGGTGTTTCCGGAGGCGTGTCGCTGCAACCCTTCTCGCTGCGGCACCCGTGCGACATACGGGCCGTAACCGACCACGTGATCGACCTCCGCCAGCGCGCCGACGGCCTCGGGGGTGAGCCAATCCTGCGGCCCCGGACCCAGGCCGATCACCAGCAGCTCGGCGGCTTCCTCGACGCTGGGCGTCTCGAGGGTGGCGGCGAGTTCACCGGGTCGACGGGTTCGCTGCCCGTTGACCGAATCGCCGTTGACGACAATCAGCGACAGGTAGGGCACCGAGGTCTCGTCGACATCGGTGACGGGCATCCACCGTTGTTCGGGGTGACTGGCGCGCTCGATGTACAACGCATGGGTGAGCCGGCCCGCTGATGCCAGGGCCCGTCGCACGGCCGGGAACGTGCGGCCGAGCTTCATGATGATGGCGCCGTCGGTATCGGCCAGCCGCCGGGCCAGCTCCGCCTCCGGGAGGGTGCCGGGCAGCACGGTCAGGACATCGGTCTGGCGGACCAGGGGAGAGGCGGTGGCGGCCGTCGCGGCCACGAATGCCGGGATTCCGGGGACCACCTCGGTCGGGTAGTCGGGACTGAGGCGGTCGTGCATGTACATGTAGGAGCCGTAGAACAGCGGGTCGCCTTCGGCGAGCAGCACCACAGTCCGGCCGGCGTCGAGGTGGACCGACAGCCGGGCCGCTGACTCCTCGTAGAAATCGGCGAGGGCGCCCGCATATCCGCCGGGGTGATCGGTGGTTCCGGTGGTGACGGGGTAGCGCAGTTCCTCCTCGATCACACCGTCGCGGATGAGGTCGGCGGCGATGCTGCGCGCATACGACTGCTTGTTGACTCCGGCGTGGTAGGCCAGCACGTCGGCCTCTCCGATGAGCCGGGCGGCCTTGAGTGTGATCAGCTCGGGATCACCGGGACCCAGACCGACGCCGTAGAACTTCCCGACAGTGCCGCCGGCTGTCATTCGGTCTCCGAGGCGAGCGCATTCAGTGCCGACGAGGTCATGGCGGAACCGCCGAGCCGGCCCCGGATCGTGACAAACGGGATGTCGATGCCGTGGTCGTCGGCGAAGGCGATGAGAGCGTCTTTGGACTCGGCGGCGCCGATGAAGCCGACCGGGCAGCCGATGATCGCGGCGGGGCGCGGAGCTCCGTCGAGAATCATTTCCAGCAGGTGGAAAAGTGCGGTCGGAGCATTACCGATCGCAACGACGGCACCTTCCATGACCGGTTCCCAGAACGAGACCGCAGCTGCGGTGCGGGTGGTGCTCCAGTCTCGGGCCATCGGGGGGACACGCTCGTCGTGCAGGAAGCAGTGCACGGTGTTGCCGGCAGGTAGCCGGCTGGCGGTGATCCCGGTGGCCACCATCTGGGCGTCGCAGAGAATGGGGGCTCCGGCATCGAGGGCGGCGCGGCCGGCGCGGACCAGATCCGGGTGAACCACCAGATCCTTGATCAGCATCGGCTGGCCGGTGCCGTGGATCATCCGCACCGCCAGCTTCTCGGCTTCGGGTGGGATCGCCGACAGGTCGGCCTCGCGACGGATGGTCGCGAAGGAATCGACGTAGATCGCCGGGCCGTTGTCGATGTAGTCATAGCGCTTGGTGGGCCGGACGGGGCTGGTCATCGAGTTCCTTCAGATCCGCAGAAACGACAGCGTGCCGGCTGTGGCATCGCCACGCGCGTACCGCTGCCGGTAGCGCGCGTTGATGTCGACCCTAACGCGCTTGGAGATTCCGGCGGAGCTCGCCGAATAGCTAGGGTTCGCGAGCGCGACGGTCGAGGTGACCCTGAGGTGCGCGCCACAACGGGACGTGAATGTTGCCAGGGTCACTCGACCGAGCCTATGGTAGAACCACAGACTGGATGGGTGCAGCTGCAAGAAGGGGCCTACGTGTCGGAGACCGCGCCATCCGAGTGGAAGCCGCTCCCACGCATTCGCACGCATGAGCAGGTAGTGGCCGAGATCGAGAACCGCCTCAACAATGGCTCACTGAAGGCGGGGGATCGGCTGCCACCGGAGCGACAGTTGGCAGAGGCGCTCGGGGTGAGTCGGGGGGCCGTTCGCGAAGCCCTTCGGATCCTCGAGGCCATCGGAGTGGTGGAGGCCGGAACGGGATCCGGTCCGATGTCCGGATCGCGGATCGTCAAGGACAGCACCGGGGGTATGGGCATGGTGCTGCGCATGCACCTACAACTGGCGTCCTTCACCCAGGACGATCTGGTCGAGACCCGGCTGATGCTGGAGCGGCTCTCATGTCGTAAAGCGGCAGCATGTGCCACCAAGGACGACGTCGATGCGCTGCGCTCGTTGATCAGTGCGATGCGCGGTGCCCATTCGATGGCTGCCTACAACGATCTCGATGCGGCTTTCCACGTCGGCATTGCGCAGGTGTCGGGCAACGGCCTTGCCGCCGCATTGATGGCCGCGATGCGGGAAGCGTTGCGGCAGGCCATGGTCACGGCCTTCGAAGGGCTCGACGATCTCGGCGCCACGATGGCTGCTCTGACCGACGAGCATGAGGTGATCGTCGACGCGATCGCCGCCGGTGACGGTGACGCGGCCGCCGACCTCGTGACCAAACACATCGTGAGCTTCTACCGTGCGCTTGGGCTCAGCGATCTCGACTGGGCACCGCTGTGAGGAGTTCCCTCCCACATCAGGTGGTGGCCGAATCACTCGGCCGGGCAGCCGATTTCAACGGGTAGGGGACGGAGCCCCCGCGGTTGGAGTCCACCAACAGCTGTCGACCGACCGGCGGTATGGCCCGCTGTGGGCACTGCTGGCGTTCGCAGGTACGGCACCCCGGGCCGATCGGCATGACGTCGGGGTTCACCAGGTCCAGCCCCTTGCTGTAGGTGAGGCGCCCCGCCTGACGCAGCTCACATCCCAGCCCCACGACAAATGTCTTGGCCGCGGCGCCGTAGCCGCCTCGACGGCGAATCACGGTGCGCGCCACCCACAGATAACGTTGACCGTCCGGCATCTCGGCCACCTGCACGTTGACTTTCCCCGGTGCGGCAAAGGCGTCGTACACATTCCACAACGGACAGGTGCCGCCGGTGTGCGAGAAGTGGAAACCGGTCGCCGACTGACGTTTCGAGATGTTGCCGGCCTTGTCGACCCGGACCAGGATGAACGGCACCCCTCGCAGCCCAGGCCGTTGCAGGGTGCTCAGGCGGTGGGCGATGGTCTCGTACCCGACGTCGAAACGCTCGGCGAGCACCTCCACGTCGTAACGGGCCCGCTCCGCGGCTTTGTAGAACGAGGTGTACGGAAGTATCAGCGCGCTGGCGAAGTGATGTGCCAGACCGAGACGGGCCAGTGCCCGAGTTGTCGCATCCGGCCACGACTCGGCATCCAGCACTCTGTCGATGGTCGTCGAGGACCCCAGCAAGGCGATTTGGGTGGCCATCCGAAAGGCTTGCTGGCCGGCGCCGAGGTCGGCGCCGAGAGTCAACACACCACGGGCACTGTCGAAGGTGTACATGTCCCCGTCGCTGTCCCGGCGCGCGGTGACAACCCGGACTTCGTGATGCTCCTTGAGGTGCGTCCGCAGATTCTGCCGTAGGTCGCCGCCGTGTTCGCCGATCTCGGCCGCCAGATCCTCGGCTTCCCGGTCCAACACATCGACGTAGTTCTGGTGGCGGTAGAAGAAGTCCCGCACATGCTCGTGGGGCATCAACGCCGGCCCCTCCGAGCGGGAATCGGTGACCGCCTCCAGATGGACCATGGCGTCGCGGTAGCGCCGGTACAGCGCGATGACGGCGTCGGCGACCTCCGGCATCGAGGTGGCCAGCTGTCGCAGATCCGAGGCGGGGGCCGGGACGCCCGGGGCCACCTCGGGGAGGGCCTCACGCAACTCCGCGAGCTGGCGTGCGGTGTCGCGGGGGGCGAAGAAAGCCGGGTCGATGCCGAACACCTCGGTCAGCCTCACCAGCACGGTGACGGTGATGGGTCGGGCGTCGTGCTCGATCTGGTTCAGATAACTCGAGGAGATGGCCAGGACCCGGGCCAGCTCGACCTGGCTGAGCCCGCGCTCCTCGCGAAGCCTCCGGAGTCGGACGCCGGCAAACAGCTTGTCCACCCCGTCAGGGTAGTACGGATTTGCAAGACACCAGATTCACAGATTTTGCAGATCCGCCGGTCGCGGGCGGCGTACCGGGCCGTCTCACGTCGTCGATTCGTCGAGAATCGCCAGGCCGCGCTGCACCAGTGGCGGCACCAACCGACCGATCTGCTCGAAGCCGGTACCCACCGTCATGCCTTGCGAATATCGATAGTGGATTCCCTCACAGATCACGGTGAACTTGAAGATGGCGAAGGCGCGGTACCACGAGAAGTCGTGCAGGTGGATTCCGGTGCGGTGGGCGTACCGACTGGCCAGAGTCTCCCAGGACGGATAACCGGGGACATCGGCCGGCGTCCCGGCGATCGGGTTGTCCAACCCACTCCAGCCCTGCCAGTACAGGTAGAACAATCCGAGGTCGCTGAGCGGATCCCCGAGCGTGGACATCTCCCAGTCGAGCACCGCGAGCACCTCACCCGGAGTGGCGCTGCTGATGATCGCGTTGTCCAACCGGAAGTCACCGTGCACGATCGCCGACTGCGTGGTGGTGGGCAGGCTCGCCGACAGTCGGTCCGCCAGTTCGGAGAATCCGTCGACCTCCCGCGAGGTGGACGACGCGAGCTGGCGGACCCACCTGCGCACCTGCCGCTCCAGGTAGTTCTCGGGCCGGCCGAACGACCCGAGACCGATCTGCTGATAGTCGATCAGATGCAGGTCGGCCAGGGCGTCGACAAAGGCGAACGACATCGCCTCCGCATCCGCCGGGGACAGCCGCGCCAGATCCGAATCCTGTCGATACACCACCCCGTCGACCAGTTCCATGACATAGAACGGCGCGCCCAGCACGTCGGTGTCCTCGACATGGCAGACCATTCTCGGCACGGGGTAGCCGGTCGGATGCAAGGCCGCCATCACCTGGTACTCCCGGCCCATGTCGTGCGCCGTCTCGAGTACGTGCCCGAGCGGGGGCCGCCGCAGGATCAGCGGCGCACCCCCGGTCTCCAGGCGATACGTCAGGTTGGACCGGCCACCCGACACCAGCGACGCAGTCAACTCCCCGGGAACCAATGCGGAGTCGATCTTCCGCAGCAGTCGGCCGATGCTGTCGAGCTGTGTCGCCGTGGGAGCGCCGAGTGGGTCCGTCATGGCATCTCGATGATCGCTTTACCCCGAATCTCGTGAGCTTCGAGGCGTTGTAGTGCGGACGGGATCTCCTCGAAGGAGAAACGATGCCCGATCTGCGGATTCACCGAACCTTCGGCGTACATCCGGTGCAGCGCCTCAGCGCCCCAGGACAACAGCGCGGGGTCCTTGTCGAGGGTGGCTCCCCAGGCGACGCCGACGGCTGAGACATTGCGCAGCAGGAGTCGATTCGTGCGCAGTGACGGAATGTCACCCGCCGCGAAGCCGATCACCAGGATGCGGCCCTCGGAGGCCAGAGCCCGGACCCCCTCGTCGAAGAGCCAGTCGCCGAGAGGATCGAGGATGACGTCCACCCCGTCGCCGCCGGTGAGCTCGCGGACCCTTGCCGAGAATCCCTTCTCGAGGACGATCACCTCGTCGGCTCCGGCCGCCTCGGCCACGCCCACCTCGTGCTCGCCGGCCACCCCGGCGATGACGCGCGCCTGCAGGCCCTTGGCGACCTGAACGGCAGCGCTGCCGATGCCTCCGGCAGCACCCATCACCAGCACGGACTCGCCGGCTTGCAGGTGGCCGCGCCGGGCCAGCGCAAAGTGCACGGTGTGGTGGTTGACCACCAATCCCGCAGCCACGTCGAACCCCATGTCATCGGGGATCGCGACCAGCGCGTGCAGCGGTACCGCCACCGACTCGGCGTAGGAGCCGTCCCAGACGAAGGCCATCACCCGGTCGCCGACATCCCAGATGGAATCGGCCGGAGCCCAGCTGATGACGCCGGCGACCTCACAGCCGGGCGTGAACGGTGTCTCCGGTTTACGTTGATACTGCCCCTTGGTGAGCAACAGATCGGGGAAGTTGACTCCGATGGCCTTGACGTCCACGATCGCGACCTCGCCCTCGCGGGGCAGATCCGGGACGTCATCGAGCGTCAAAGCCGTTGGACCGTCGTAAGAATGGAGCCGGAAGGCTTTCATCGGTTGTCTCCGCCACTGAGTCGGATCAGGATATCGGCCACACATGCGGGCTTCTCGCCGCCGTCGATCTCCATCGTGACCCGCAATGATGCCTGTACCCCGCCGGGAACCGGTTCCGCGCTCAGCAGTGTCAGACGGCCGCGAATCCGCGAACCGACGGGAACAGCGGAGGGGAACCGGATCTTGTTGGCGCCGTAGTTGATCGACGCCACCGCGTCGTCGACGACAAACAACTCGTTGAGAACCGGCGCCACCAGCGACATCGTGAGGTAGCCGTGCGCGATGGTGGTGCTGAACGGCCCGGCGGCAGCGCGTTCGGGATCGACGTGAATCCACTGCGGATCCTCGGTGATGTCGGCAAAAGCGTTGATCCGGGCTTGGTCGAGTTCCATCCAGTGGCTGGTTCCCAGGTCGAGATCGGTCTGCTCCACCAGGGAAGCGATGGTCAGTCCGCTCACATCGACATCCCGCCGTCGACGCCGAGCACGGTTCCGGTGATGAAGCCGGCTTCCTCGGAGGCCAGGAAACCGATCGCCGGGCACATCTCGCTCGGGTGAGCGAAGCGCCCCATGGGAATCCCGGCTGCCAGTTCGGCCTTCTTGTCCGGCGGAATGGACGCGATCATCCGAGTTTCGGCGTTCGGGGCGATCGCGTTGACGGTGACTCCGAACCGCGCCAGTTCCTTTGCGGTGGTCTTGGTGAATCCGATGATGCCGGCCTTGGCCATACCGTAGTTCGACTGCCCGGGGTTTCCGCGCAGCCCGGTGTAGGAGGTGATGTTGATGATGCGGCCGAAGGAGCGCTCCCGGAAATGGGGCACACACTCGCGGGTGAACCGGAAGGTGCCGCCGGCGTGGACTTCGAGCACCTCCTGCCAATCCTCATCGGTGATCTTCCAGACCACCTTGTCGCGCAACACACCGGCGTTGTTGACCACAACGTCGACCTTGCCGGTGTCAGCAACCACGGTTGCCACGGCAGCCTGCACGTCGGCAGTGCTGCGGACGTCGGCCACCAGCGCGACACCACCCGCTCGCTTGGCAGCGTCCTGGAGTTCGTCGGCGTCGACATCGACCATGTAGGTCTGGGCGCCGGCATTGGCGAAGAACGACCCCAGTTCGAACCCGATCCCGCGCGCTGCGCCGGTGATGATGACGGACCTTCCGGTGAAGTCGTAGGTCAGATTACCCATGGATGAAACCTTTCGTGAGATGAGCTCGGAACAAGAGCAGTGATCAGGAAGATGGCCGGCGCAAGACCAGCGAAGCGTTCTGCCCGCCGAAACCGAACGAGTTGACCTGGATGACTTCAGCTTCCACGTGTGCAGGCTTGTGGGTGATCACCTGGAAGTCGGCTTCCGGGTCCACCACGTCGGTACCCGCGGCGTTGGGGAGCATGCCGGATTCAAAGGTCTCGAGCGCGGCCACCACGCTCATGGCCCCGGATGCAGCACCGGTGTGACCGGTGTGGCCCTTGATCCCGGTGACCGGTAGCCCCCGGCCGCCGTGTACCGCGTTGAGAGCGCGAATCTCGGCGGTGTCGCCTTTAGCGGTGCCAGTGGCGTGGGCGTACAGGGCGTCCACCTGAGAAGGTTCGACGGAGGCATTGGCCAGCGCCTTGCGCATCACCAGGGCTTCCCATTTTCCATTCGGTTCCGGAGCCGACGGGTGGGGGCCATCGGCCAACGAGGCGTAGCCGGCGATCTCGGCCAGGATACGGGCGCCTCGGGCGCGAGCGTGTTCTTCACTTTCGATGACAAACATCGCGCTGCCGTCGCCGATCACGATCCCGGTGCGGTCCTTGTCGAAGGGCGTCAGAGTGCGGCGCTCGTCGGTGCTGTTGGAGAGCATGCCGTACTGAGCCTGGGCGAAGTACCAGGCGGGTGCGAAGTCGCCGTCGCCGAGTGTCACCGCCTCCGTCCCGCCGGTGATGACGACGTCGGCTTCACCGGAGCGGATCAGCCGGGCGGCATTGCCGATGGCGTCGTTCGAGGAGGCGCACGCGGTGGTGACGGTCAGCAACGGGCCGTGCAACCCATACCGCATGCAGAGTTGAGATCCGGCCATGTTCGGCAGGATTCGGATCATCGTCTTGCGGTCAACACCTTTGGCGCCCTCGCGTTCGTAGGCACGTTGCGCTTCGCTCAGTGATCGGGTACCGCCCATGCTGGTGCCATGCACCACACCGGTACGTTCCGAATCGAAGGTGTCCAATCCGGCGTCCAGCCGGGCCTGTTCGCTGGCCGCGAGCGCCCACTGTGCAAACAGATCGGTTCCGTCGGCGACCTTGTCGTCCATCCACGCTGTGGGGTCGAAGTCGCGGACCGGAGCAAACCAGAACGTTTCGGATTCGCCGGGCCAGGAAATCCGGCCCACGCCCGAGACATTGTTGCGCAGTCCGTCGAGGAAGTCTCCGACGGTGTTCCCCATGGGGGCGATGATGCCTCGGCCGGTGATGACGACTCTACGCATGGCTCGCTCTTTCTGTTGGTGTGGTGAGGATCTGGGTCTTGTCGAGGCCGCGCTGCACGGCACCGATCAGGTAGGGGCGCAACTGCGCGGGGGAGACGATGTGGTCGATCGAACCGACCCGAAGGGCGCGCTCCACGGTGTGGATATCGTCGAATTCCCGGGCGACGGCTGTCTGGACCTCGGTGGTGATGGTTGCCGTCAGCTCATGCAACTGGTGTTGGATCATCGGTTGTTCGTCCACGTGGGCCTCGGCGAGTCGGCTCTCGAGTTCCACCACGGCCGGGTGCTTCCGGACCCGCATGCGAACGTCACGGGTGAACACCACGGCCGCGGCCGGGGCGCCACCGATCACCGATGCGCGCGAACCCTCGATCGCCGAGATCTCCATGTTCGGGTTGAGCGATTTCGAGAACACGACATAGGCGCCGCCGTGGTAGCGGGAGACGACACTGAAGACGATCGGGCCGCTGAAGTTGACGATCGCACGGCCGATCTCCGCACCGTACTCCAGTTGCAGCTTGCGCATCGACTCCGGTGAGCCGTCGAACCCTGACAGGTTCGCCAGGATCACCAGCGGTCGCCGTCCGCTCGCGCCGTTGATGACTCGCGCCAGCTTCTTCGATGACTGCGGGAAAAGCGTTCCGGCGGTCCATGAGTCGGGACCGTCGACCGGTCGGGGCAGCCGCCGACGCAGATTCCGTGATTCGATCCCGACCAGCGACACGGCGAGTCCGCCGAGCCGGGTATCCCAAGCCACGATGTTCTCGGCGTCTTGCCAGGCGGTCCAGCGTTCCAGCGGGGGCGCGTCCTGATCCCTGACAGCTGCCATCAACGAGCGGATGTCGAACGGGCGCTTCCGATCCGGATTGTGCTCGGTGGAGAAGATATCGCCGACCTGAGCAAAGGAGGTGCCAGTGCCGTCATTCTGGTGTGGGTAGGTGCTGATGTCGCGATGGCACGGATCCGAGGTCTGCACGTGTGCTCCGTGCCGGAGCGAGGAGCGGTAGTGCCGAAACAGCAGCGCGCAGGCTGACTCGACGTCGGGGACCCAGAACTGGGCCTGCCCGTTGGGGCCGGCGATCCGGTCGTATCCACCGATTCCGGCATTGTCCTCGGCCGCCACCCCGCCGGAGAACTCCAGCGCCTGTTTCCCGGTGAGCACCATGGCACTTCGTCCCACCATGATCAACACTCCCGAGGTGTGCATCAGCATGGTCGCTTCGGCATCGAAGTACGACTGCGCACCGACGTTGACCCCGACGACCACAACGTTGATCTCGCCGCCGCCCTGGGTGAATTCGATGATCCGGCGCAGTACCGCTGCGGTCCAGTCCAGATTCTCGGTGCCGCTGTCCATGGCGATGCGGGCGCCGGAGGACACCGCATACCACTCGACGGGAACACCGAGCTCCGTTGCCAGATCCAATGCCGCAAGGATGCGCCGGCATTCAGGTTCGGCCAAGGACGCCAGATCACGACTCGGCTCGTTCAAGATGAGCACCCGGTCGATCGGGTCGGCGCAGTCCGCGATTCGGCTGCTGATCACGCCGGTGACCACCCGGGCGGTGTTCTCGCCCCGGGGGCGGTCCACCGTTTCGAAACTGCTGTCCACGAAGTCGTACTCGGTGAAGTCACCGACCGGAAGTTCGGTGTGGGTGGCCCCGGTGCCGACCAGGAGTTCGATGATCTCGTAGGGGTACACCAGCCCGCGGCGCTGCATGGCCACAACTCGCCTGCGGTATTCCGACATCGGCCGAATCTGGTTCGGTGACGGTTTGGTTCGCCCGATCATGACGCCCACCGTGGGTGGTGTCGTGATGTGGATGATCTCCTCGGTGAGTTCGCCGGTGTCGGTGTCCCGCGTCCGGATGGTTCCGATCACCTTCTCGAGCCCCAGCCCGCGGGTCAGGGGGAGCAGTTCGGTGATCACGGCCTGCACGTCGGCATCGGGCAGCGTCCACACCGGCTCGACAGACAACACGATTCGATTGCTCAAGGAGATCGACGGATCGGGCAAAGCCGCTCTGGCGCGCCGAATCGCAATGGCCGCCTGGGATATCTGTGTCCTCAGATGTGCGTACTTCGGGCTGGAATCGACATCCAGATCGAACACTTCCAGGAGCGCAAACAGGCGTTCGTCGTGGCTGTTCTCCTTCGCCACGGCTTTGATCAGATGAATTCCGTCAGGAGCAGACAGGGCACTGATCTCGAAACCATCGAGGCGCCACAATTCCAGGCGGTCGGCGGTGGCGGGGTGAAGTCCGGCCGGCAGGCCCGCGACGCGCAGCCCGCCTTCATCGCCGATGAAGGCGCAATGGCGTTTTGTCCCCTCCTCGATATCGAGGTTGCCCTGCCACCAGGTCACCACGACAGTCAGGCGCTCACTCGCGGCAGCCAGCTCGGCGAGCTCACCGAGCACTGCGGCTTCGAGCACTGAGGTTTCCAGCTCCGAGGCGCTGGGCTCGGTATCGGTGAGAAAGACCTCGATCTCCACCGGTCCCGTCGATTCGGCGAACCGCGCGGCCACCGACAACAGCTCCGCAAGCCGGGACGACTCTCCGGAAACAGCCACCAGCACAATGGCATTGCCGTTTTCGGTGCGCACTGACCGCACTCCGGGGATATCCGCGCTGCCGGGCGATGTGGTGAAGGGATCCAGGTGCCGGTGCCGGTGTGTGCGACGGACCAGTGCCTCCAGCGCGACCGTCGACCGATCGGATGTATTGCCGCTGCGGCTGGCCAGGTATCGATCCACTGTTGCGGGCAACCGGAGCAACCCGGCGATCGTCTCGTCCGTTCCGGCCGTCGAGGACAGCAGCTGCTCGGCCAGTCCCCGGTCTGCGGTGCGCAGCGCGTCGATGGCCGGGTATTCGACAAGACGATGGCGCACCGCACGTCCCAGATCCGCGACGGTGGGGTAGGTCTCCTCAGCAGCTGCGACCAGTCCGTCCAGTACTGCAACGAGTTCGGGTGAGGTGGTGGGGTCGTGCTCTGACCCCAGCCACGTCTGCAACAGCACGGCGCTCACGTGCGCGATCCGGTCGAGCCGGGACTCGGCACGCCAGATGTTGTACAGCGAGTCGACGAGTTCGGTGCTCTGGCTGATCTCGGTCAGACCGTAGTGACCCAGCATCCGGCGCAGGCGTGCCACGAACTCGGCGGGCGCCACCTCGTCGATCCGATCGGGGGAGCGCAGGGCGAACAGCAGGAGATCCGGCCGCGGGGTGCCGCCGTCGACGCCGGTGAACAGCGCCATTCGATCGGCAGCAATGCGCAGCAGCGGCAATCCGGCGTCGAAGGACAGGTTCCCGACCCGGGCCGTGATGTCGCGGATCGGCGCGTGGCGCAGGTCCTGGCCGAGGACCAGACGGGTCAGCACGTCACGGTCGGCCTCCTCCGACTCCTCTTGCGTCCCTTCGAGATCTGCGAACGACAGCTGCCCGGATTCGTTGGGGCCGGTGTCGTCGAGAGCGTCGATCCGAAGAATCGGGTCACCGGCGCCTACCAGCGTTCCGGCGCCGGCCATGATTTCGCTGACACGCCCCGCGAAGGGAGCGAGTATCGGAGACTCCATCTTCATCGCTTCGGCGATCAGCAGCAGATCACCGGGCTCGACTTCGTCGCCGACGGTCACGGCGACCTTCGCGACAACACACTGCGACTCGGCGCGGACCAGCCCGCCGTAGCCGCGGACGATGCGATAGACACTGTGTCCGAGTTCAACGGTGATGAGTGGACCACTGATCACGACCGTCAGCGGAACCTCGAGAGCACCGATGGTGATCCGACGTTCGAACTCACTGAGTTGCTCGACCCGGGCGTTGACAATGGTTCCGTCGGCATCGATCTCGACGTCGTCGCCACCTCGACACAGCACCCGGAAGGAGCGTCGGTCGCCCTCGTACTCCAGCTCGATGACCTCAGTGGTGTCCTCGATGTGATCGAGGCGACCGTGGGCTGCCATCCCGCCGAACTGTTCGAGGGCCCCGGCGTGGTCTCGCCGCTGGGCTTCGACGGCGGCGCCGATCATGGCCAAGGGCGCATCGGGGGAGTCCAGCAGAGTTCCCGCTGCCAGGGCCCGGTCCAGCCACGTCGTATCAACATGGCCGCCGCGGATCTCGGCATTGTCGAGCAGCGCCAACAGGAATCTTCTGTTGGTGGTCCCGCCTTCGATCACTGCCGCCGAGCGGGCCAGGGACCTCCGTAGCCGGGCCAGCGCCTCGTCCCGATCACGGCCCCAGGCAATGATTTTGGCGATCATCGAATCGAACTCGGCGGCGATGGTGTCGCCGACCACCACGCCGGCATCGGTTCGGATGGACGGACCCTGCGGTATCCGCAGTTCGACCACACGTCCGGGGGAAGGCATGAAACCCCGCTTGGGATCCTCTGCGTTGAGCCGCACCTCCACGGCATGGCCCCGCGGCGTAGGCGCAACTCCGGTCAGTTGCATTCCGGACACGATGTCGAGTTGCAACTTCACCAGATCCACTCCGGTGACGGCTTCGGTGACGGTGTGCTCAACCTGTAGCCGGGTGTTCACCTCCAGGAAGTAGAAGTCGCCGGTATCCGGGCGAACCAAGAACTCGACGGTGCCGACATTGGTGTATCCGACTGCCACGCAAAGGCGTCGAGCTGCATCGAGGATCGCTTCCTGCAGATCTTCGGCCATGTCGACGGGGGCGGACTCCTCCAGCACCTTCTGGCGTCGGCGTTGCACACTGCAGTCGCGCAGACCCAGGGTCCACACGGTGCCTGCGGTATCGGCTGCCACCTGCACCTCGAGATGGCGGCCGCCCACAACTTGTGCCTCGACAAAGATTGTTGTGTCACCAAAGGCCGATTCTGCCTCGGCGCGGGCACTGTGGAACGCGGAGGAGACCTCCGATTCGTCTGTCACCACCCGGATTCCGCGGCCGCCACCACCGGCAGCAGCTTTGAGTACCACCGGGAATCCGATACGGCGGGCGTGCTCGAGGGCGTCCTCGGCGGTCTCCACCGGACCCTGGCTCCACGGCACGACGGGCACATTCGCCGATTCCGCTACCCGCTTCGCCGCGATTTTGTCTCCGAGCAGGTCCATAGCGGCGGCGGTCGGCCCGATGAATTGGACGCCGATACGCTCGCACATGCGCACAAAATCGGGATTCTCGGCGACAAAACCCCAGCCGGGCCACACTGCGTCGGCGCCGCTGGCGACCAGTGCCGCTTCCAGGATCTGCAAGTCGAGGTAGGTGTGCCGGCGCGCCCCGGTGAGCGGATCGGTGGTCATGGTCGGCCCGAGATGCACGGCGTGGTCGGCTTCGCGGACGAACCACGAGGTGGCGTCGGCGTCGGTGTAGAGCGCGACCGTTTCGAGAGCACGGCCGTGTTCGGTTCGGTACTCGTCGGCCGCGTTGAGAAAGCGCATGGCCGCTTCGCCGCGGTTTGCGATCGCCACTCTGGTCACCATGGAACTAGCCGCCGTTCGGTCATGCACTCGACACTCCCAAGTCTGTCGGGGCCAAGCAAGGAGGCGAGCTTGCGAAGTATTGAGAGCGTTGAAGTTGTGAATTGCTAACTTGGCTAATTCTCTTGTCTGGTTGTGAAACACCTTGACGCTCAATGACTTCCTCTGATCAGCGGTAACCGGCTTCTTTCCCTGAGGGCCGGCCCCGTTGAATCGTGGCTGTGTCGGGGGCAACTCGTGCGGAACTCTTGTGGCGTGGACCACACCTATGGTAGGACCAAGGTGGGAACCGCCCTCTAATTGGAGACGCTCATGACTCAGCAGAGCCCCGCTCTGACTTCCGAAAAGTCCACCGACCGTCGAAGCCTTCGAAAAGTCGGAGCTGCCAGTCTCATTGGCACAACAATCGAGTACTACGACTTCTTCGTCTACGGGACCGCCGCCGCACTGGTGTTCCCGGCCGTCTTCTTTCCCAGCGCCAGCCCAGCGATGGGCACGATCGCCTCATTTGCCACCTTCGGCGTGGCGTTCTTCGCGCGGCCTGTCGGCTCGATCGTCTTCGGTCACTACGGAGACAAGATCGGCCGCAAACGGACTCTGGTGTGGACCTTGCTGATCATGGGGTTGTCCACGGTGGCGATCGGGCTCTTCCCTGGTTACGAGACCGGGGTGTTCGGCATCTTCGAGAACGGGATCGGGATCTGGGCACCGATCCTGCTGGTTGCCATGCGCTTCCTGCAGGGCCTGGCCATGGGCGGTGAATGGGCCGGCGCAACACTTTTGACGGCCGAGTACGCGCCCAAGGGGCAACGCGGTCGAATGGCGGTGTACCCACAGCTCGGGCCGGCATGTGCGTTCTTCTTGGCCAGTGGCACCTTCTTCCTGGCCTCGGTCACCGTCGGCGCCACCAGCGAGGCGTTCCTCAGCTACGGCTGGCGACTGCCGTTCATCGCGTCGATGTTGCTGGTGATGGTCGGGCTGTGGATTCGGTTGTCCATCGACGAGACACCCGTCTTCCAGGCGCACCTGCGCAACAAGGCGACCCAGGCGGCACCGGTGAAGCTGCCGTTCGCCGATGCCATCCGCATGCAGTGGAAGCAGATCTTGATCGCCGGCCTGGCCATGTCCACGGTGTTCTCGATGTTCTACACCGGCAGCACCTTCCTGACCAGTTACGGAATCGGGCAACTGGAGTTCACCCGAACGATGATTCTGGGCTTCGGCATGATCGCCGCAGTGGTATTGGGTGTGGTGACAGCGACGGCGTGCATCCTCTCGGACAAGGTGGGTCGAAAGAAGGTCATCGCCAGCGCTTACGGCGCAGCGATCATCTGGTCGCTGTGTCTGTTCCCGCTACTCGACACCGGTTCACCCATCGCCTTCCTGATCGGCGTCACGGTCACCCTGTCGATCTACGGTGTTGCAAACGGCCCGGCCGGAGCCTTGTTGCCCGAAATGTTCAAGTCGCGGTTCCGTTACACCGGAGCGGGACTCAGCTACAACCTCGGCGGCATCATCGGTGGGGCGATCCCGCCGATCCTGGCGGCTCAGATCGTGGCCACCTCGTCCAGCATGTGGGTGGGTGTGCTGCTGGCCGGTCTGTCCGCAGTCAGCCTGCTGTGTGTGCTGGCGCTGCCGGAGACGAAGAACAACGATCTCGAGGACGATTCGGTCAGGAGCTGAGCTACCGCCGGCTCACGGCACCGCCGGGTGGGGACCTCCCCGCCCGGCGGTGTCGTGTGTTTCCGGCCGGTCACTGCGGGTCGGACGACACCCAGGTTTCGGCACAGCGGCGGTCACGGATGGCTTGGATCGCGGGGGCCACCGACGGGGGCAGCAAGTCCGCGCTGTTCTGTGGATAGCGCACCTCGACCTTGGTGGAATCGGCAAATCGATAGGGCCGAGCCGCCACCAGGCCGGCGAATCGCTTACGCAACCGGGACATCTCGACGCGCACAGCGCCGACTCGAGACGGATCGTCATAGAGGTCGTCGGCGAGCTCGAGTGCGGACCGGCCAGTTGTATGGACCGCCAGGATCAACAGGATCTCAGCCAGCCGTGGTGAAATGTCGTGTTGCCAGTTGCCGAACTGCCCGGTCAGGCCGAGCCGCGGCGTCGCGCTGTCGCCCAGATCCAGCAGCACCTGCATCACCGCTTGCTCACCGTCGTGTTCGATCTGCCGGATCAGCCAACCCCCGGGCAGCGTCTCCACGTCGCAGAGTCCCAGCGCCGGCACCCAGACCTGGCCCGGTTCGATCAGCGGTGGCAGCAGGATGCGATTCTGCACAGGCAGCGAGTCCACCGCGGCCACCCAGCCGTTCGCGTCCACCGCAAGCGCCGGTGCGCTGATCCTGGACAGGATCGGTGCGGCAACCATCCGAAGACGGTTCAACGCCAGATCGTGTTGTTCACGTAGATTCGACTCTGCCAGTCGGGCAACGGCATCCACGAGCGCGATGGTGGTGGGATGTACCGTCGAGGCCGGACCGGTGACATCGATGACGCCAATTACCTTGCCGGTCCTGGGGTCTCGAATGGGCGCACCCGCGCAGGTCCATGGATGCTGATTGCGGTTGTAGTGCTCGGCGTAGAACGTCTGCACCGCGGTCTGTGACACCAGAGCGGTTCCCAATGCGTTGGTGCCGACCGAGGTCTCCGACCACTGCGCACCTTCGATGAATCCGAGGCGGTCGGCGTTGCGGAGCACCTTGGGGGAGCCTGCCCGGTACAGGACGGTGCCATCGGCGTCGGCCATCGCAAAGATGGTGTCGCCGTTGGCGAGAAGTGAGTTCAGGCCCCTGGTCACCTCATCGATGACCGGTGCCAGTCCGGAGGACTGCCGCAGCGCCTCCACGCGCGTGGACGCCGCAACCGGGGGATTGCGGCGGTCGGGACGCAGACCCTTGCTCATCAGCCGCCGCCAAGATTCCCAGATGACCGGGCGTGGTCGTGCGGGTGCCCGGTCGCCGGCCATGGTCGCGTCGTAGACAGCCGACATGAGGCGTGCGTACGTTCGTGGATCCTGACCCGCCGCTATCGACGGTTCTGGGTGAGCGAAACCGGATTTCATGGCTGACTGTGCTCTCCGTCATAGTGTAACAATGATCACCAGGGTACCCATACTGGCGTGCGGGAGGGTATGTCCGCACCCAAGTAACCTCATGTAACCCTTGCGGCACACGACCTCGGACCTGTGTGCTGGGTCACATGATTCCTACGACGCCGAGATCCTTGCCCCCGATAGCTCCCGTGCCGTCCCTGCTACGGAGCGGGGTGGACGGATGACTCAGATGATGGCAACCACCGCCGAGTCACGAACAGTCGAGCGGCCGTTGATGTACATCAACGGCCAATGGGTCCCGGCCCGCAGCGGCGCCACCTTCGAAACGCTGGACCCCAGCACCGGCCGCGTGATCACCGAGGTTCCCCGCGGGGACGGCGCAGATGTCGACGCGGCGGTCCGGGCCGCGGCCGATGTGGCCGTCGAGTGGCAGTTCACCGATGCGATCGCCAGGGCCGCGCTGCTGCGCAGGCTTGCCGAACTGGTGGCCGAGAACGCCGACGAACTCGCCAGGATCGAGTCCCTGGATTCCGGGCACTATCTGTCCAAGGCTCAGGAGCTGGTGGGGGCCATCCCGCTGTGGCTCGAGTACTGGGCCGGTGCCGCGGACAAGGTCGGCGGCCGAACCATCGCAGTTCCTGGCAACAAGCTCAGCTTCACCTTGCTGGAGCCGCTCGGGGTCACCGCGCACATCATCCCGTGGAACTACCCGCTGCTGATTCTTGCCCGGTCGATCGCCCCGGCGTTGGCCCTGGGCAACACCTGTGTCGTGAAGCCGGCCGAGGATACCTCCTTGTCTGCGTTGAAATTTGCCGAACTGGTGCATGCTGCTGGATTCCCGGATGGTGTGTTCAACATTGTGACGGGTTATGGCGCCGAAGCGGGTGCAGCGCTGGCTGCGCACACCGAGGTCCGGGGAATCACCTTCACCGGCTCCACCGAGACCGGACGCGAGATAGCAAGGCTCGGTGGCCAACACATCGCCCAGGTCAACCTGGAACTCGGTGGAAAGAGCCCGCTGGTGGTGTTTCCCGACGCGCCGCTGGAGGATGCGGTTGAAGTTGCGGTCCAGGGCTTCTGCTCGCGGGCCGGACAGGTGTGCGTCGCGGGAAGCCGGCTGTTTCTGCACGAGGACATCGCCGACGAGTTCCTCGAGATGCTGGTGGCCAGGCTCGCCACGGTCACAATCGGCGATCCGTTCGACGCCGGCACACAGGTCGGCCCGCTGGCGTCGAAGAAGCAGTACGACCGGGTCCGCGAGTACATCGAGATCGGAAAGCAGGAGGCGACACTGCTCTTTGGCGGCGAGGCGGCCCCGGCAGCCGACGGCGGCGGTTACTTCGTCTCACCCACGGTTTTTGTCGACGTCGCCAAGGACGCGCGCATCGCCCGGGAAGAGATCTTCGGCCCGGTGACCGCAGTCATCCGCTGGTCGTCCACCGACGACCTCATCGAGACCGTGAATGATTCGGAATACGGCCTCTTTGCCGTCCTGTGGTGCCAGGACATCACCGCTGCGCTCGACACCGCAAAGCGTCTCCAGGTGGGATCGGTCATGATCAACGACTGGTTCGGTGAACTGCCGATGACACCGCACGGCGGCCACAAGCAAAGTGGCACGGGACGTGAAGAAGGGCTCGAGGCCGTGCACGGCTACACCCAGACCAAACACATCGGGATCAACCTCGACCGATCGTTGGCGAAGACCACCGATTGGGCCGGCGCGCCACTGTGACAACCAGTTTCGGAATGCGAACAAAGCGGATTCGCGGTCGGGGACTGGTTCCCGCCACGGCCACAAAGGAGAGAAGATGAGCCAAGAGGACACACTTGCGAATGCTCCCTATGGAGCGCCGGCACTGGGTACGGATCGCCCGGATCAACCGCACTTCGAAACGGGACGGCCCCGCATGGGCGGCCTTGCCCGCCCAGTGACCTTCACTGCAGCGGAGACCAAGGTCATCGAGGCGATCGCCGATACCTTGATTCCGCCCGGCGGCGGGTTCCCAGCGCCCAGCGACATCGGTATCGCCAACTTCTTCGGTCGTTACCTCACGCCAACCGGATACCGGGCCAAGCACTTTCCGTACCTGGAGGAAGACGACCTCAAGCGGGCACTGGCCGCGCTCGGCGAGGGATTTGTCTCCGCCGGTGTCGAGGACCGCGAGCAGGAGATCCGGCGGATGGAGAAGGAGCAGGAAACACTCTTTGGTCAGATCCGCAGTCTGGTGTACTACGGCTACTACGCTGCCGACGCGGTAACCGCGGCGATCCAGCGTGAAATCCCGGCCGGGCGCGACTATCACGGTGCGCCACTGCCCTACGGCTATCTGCACTGCATTGAGGACTGGGATGACGAAACGCTCGCCACAGCGGGGCAGGGAGCCGGTTACGTCGCCACCGACAACGTGGTTCGGGTAGATCTCAGCAAACTGAGTTTTCTGCAAACGTCTCAGGACGAGGAGAGCAAACGATGAACATCAAAACGTCCGGATCCGATCACACCGACGTCCTGGTCATAGGCGCCGGGCCCGGCGGCGCAGGGGTGACCCTGAAGCTGGTGCAGCAGGGGTACAAGGTCACCTGTCTGGAGCAGGGACCCTGGGTCTCCTCGACCGATCACCCGCATTACCACCGCGAGTGGGAGATCGAGAAGCAACGTGGGTGGGCCTACGATCCGAACGTTCGTGGTCTGCCCGAGGACTATCCGGTCACCGGGTTCACCACGCCGTATCTGATGAACAACGTCGGCGGTAGCACGATGCATTACGCGGGCCATTGGCCGCGCTACAAGCCGGTGGACTTCCGCAAGGGCACCGAACATGGCCTCGAAGGCACGATCGACTGGCCGATCAGCTACGAGGATCTGGCGCCCTATTACGACGAAAACGACGCTATATATGGCATTTCGGGAATGGTAGGTGACCCGTCTTACCCGGATCGCTCCGGGGTCGACCGGGATCCGCCCGTCCTGCCGGGTAAGCTCGGCCGGAACTTCGCCAACGCGCTGGGCGGGCTCGGATGGCACTGGTGGCCGTCGGACAACGCCATCATCACCCGCCCTCGGGAGAACCGCGACGCCGATGTCGCCGCAGGTAACGAGCTCTCGGGTAGCCCCACCGGATCGCTGAGCACGCCGACACACACCCACTGGCCGTTTGCCATCGCACTCGGTGCCGACCTGCGGACCCATGCCCGGGTGGAGCAGATCACCACCAAGAACGGCAAAGCCACGGGGGCGACGTATATCGACACCCGTACCGGAAACCGGCACGAAGTGACTGCCGACATCGTGGTTGTCGCCGCCAGTGGCATCGGCACACCGCGACTGTTGCTGATGAGCGCCCAGAAGGGCCATCCGGATGGGCTTGCCAACAGCAATGGGTTGGTGGGCAAGTACTTGATGCACCACATCTTTGCGTTCTGCGATGCCTGGTTCGACAAGCCGATGGAGGGCTACAAGGGTGCCTTCGGCGCGCCGTTGTACTCGCACGAGTTCTACAACACCGATACCGACCGCGGATTTGTCAACGGCTTCGGCATGCAGGTCGCCCGAAGCTTCGGCGCAGCGTATTCCGCGATGGGCAGCCACACCGGCTACACCGCGCCGTGGGGATCGGACCACCGAAAGTTCTTCAACGAGCACTTCGGTAACCATCTGATGGTATTCATGTTCGGCGAAGACCTGCCTGTCGAAAGCAACTGCGTCACACTTGACCCCGATGTCAAGGATGCCAGTGGACTTCCTGCCGCACATGTGAACTGGGTTCCGCATGCCAACGACATCGCACTCGCCAACTTCGGTATCGACCGGATTTTCGATGCCGCACGAGCGCTCGGAGCTGTCGAGACCAACGACACCGGCGTCCTGAATCCACCCCCGGGCTGGCACCTGATGGGTACCTGCAGGATGGGCAACAATCCCCAGGACTCGGTGACGAACAAGTGGAACCAAACCTGGGATGTCCCGAATCTGTTTGTCGTCGACGGCAGTTCGCTGACCACCGGTGGCGCGGTCAATCCGACGTCCACGATCGGGGCGTTGGCGGTTCGGGCCGGCGACTACATCTCGAAGCGCTTCTCGGATATCGTCGACCAGCGCACGACGCCGAGTAACGCGGAGGCTCCGGCCATCTGAGCGGTTCCCGCCGCTCGCCTGCAAAGATCACTTGCACCATGAAGTGAAGTGCTCCCCGGAAGTTGGACACAGAGATTCAGTTCTCACTTCCGGGGAGCACTTTTTGCGCTTTGCGTTGCAGGGCCGACTGCCACCAGAGAGCCACTGACATCACACGGGTCTGAACGAATACGTATCAGGTCACAATCGCTCGGGCACGGAACTCGGCCGGGCGCCGGCCGACGCTTAGCTGTTGGGAATTCTTCGGTCCTATGAGATAGGGCACGCCAGCATTTGGCGCGGCTACACGCGTTTCCTGCGGGGGTCTTCGCTTCCGTACGCGTCGCGCGCGGGAGAGCTGGAGGCGGGTTCGATCCGCGTGTTCGAGTACATGCAAGCCACGTCGAGTGCGACCGTCGTCGCCTTCAACCAGGCCCGCAATTCGGTTATGCAGGAACGTGACTTGCGACGCGGCGAGATCGTCAAGGTTCTCGCTGGTTCGGTCGACGCGATGAACCTGCTGGAAGGTCTTGGCTACCGCGCCGACGACACCCACACTTCGGCTCCCGCGAATGTCTACACAGTACTGCGGTGATCTAGGGCAATGGTGCGTTCGAAGCGGTGCAAGCTCCTCGGTGCGGCTGGCCACTGTGCGCACGCGGCCGCGGTGAGGCCTGCCTCGTCATGGCTCAGTTCTGCGGGGGAGTCCGCCATGGCATGAATCGTAAGGCTGTACGGGCAGTTTGAACCCGTCACCCAGTCGACACTGCCCGCGACATTCATACCACTAGATCAGGCGTTCAGTGTTGCCGGGCGACCGAACCTTGAGGAACCTCAAAGGCCTGATCCCGGTGCGATACCGGGATCAGGCCTCGGGCTTCGGGCTTCCTAGATTGCGTGAATCATTGTGGCGCAGTGGGTTCTGTAGTTGAAGCGCCCGGGTTGATCCGCACGAGGTGGTCGGTCCCGCGCTTGACCGTCCAGCCCTGCTGCTCGCGGTCCCACTCGGAATCCGAGGATTCCATGGCTCGCAGATTTCGTTTGAGCACCTTGCCGGTCGGGGTTTTTGGCAGATCGCCGATGAATTCGAGATAGCGGGGCACGGAGAAGTAGGGGAGACGTTTGACGCAGTGCGCCAGAATCGCGACCGGGTCCGGAGACTCGGCGCCGTCGGCCGTCACGATGAAGGCCTTGATGTCATCCTCGCCTTCCTTTGCCGGTTTGGCGATCACCGCCGCGTCGGCGATGTCCGGGATCTCGGTGAGCGCCACCTCGATGTCGTAGGTCGTGACATTCTCGCCCTTGCGGCGAATGCGGTCGTTGAGCCGGTCGAGGAAGTAGTAGTACCCGTCGCTGTCCCGCCGCGCACCATCCCCGGTGTGGAACCACAGGTTTCGCCAGGCTTCGACGGTCCGCTCGGGCATCGCGTGGTAACCGAGGAAGGTGGTGAAGGGGTATCGGGGCCGGACCACGATCTCGCCGGCCTCGTCGTCGGGCACCGGCTCGTCGGTGTCAGGGTCGACGATGGCCACCTCGAACCAGGTGTCGAGCGCTTTGCCGCAGCTGCCGGGCCGGATCGGCTCGCCGGCGGGACGGTAGGTGGGCAGGCAGACCTCGGTCATGCCGTAGGCCTCGATGCAGACGGTGTCGAACCGCCGCTCGAAGTCCTCGGCGATCACCGAGGGCAGCGGAATGGTGACCATGCGTCGCACCCGGTGCTCGGTGTCCTGTGGCCGGGTGGGTCGGTCGAAGATGTACTGCGCCATCACACCGAGCAGGCTGGTGACGGTTGCCCCGCAGGCGCGCAGGTCGTCGAGCCAGCGGCTGGCGCTGAAGGCGTCGGCGAGCACCATCGAGGCTCCGGTCATCATGCACGGAAGTACCTGCATGAACTGCGCATTGGCGTGGAACAGCGGCAGGCAGATGTAATAGACGTCGTTGTCGACGATCTCGAGCTGCTCGACGACGTGCGCGGCAAAAGTGTGCATGTGTGCGTGGGGGACAACTACCCCCTTGGCGGGTCCGGTGGTCCCCGAGGTGTAGATGATCGCTGCCGGATCGCGGTAGGACACCGTGACGTCGGGCACCGCGGCGGAGGTGGTGTCGAGTTCTTCGATTGCCACCGTCGGCAATGTCAGTTCCGGGATGGCACCGCGCACCACCACCGTCTTCAATGTTTTCAGCTCGTCTGCAACATCATTGAGTGCCGGCGCGTACCGGTTGTCGATGATCGCGACAGTGGCGCCCGAGTTGTTGGCGGCGTGTGCCAGGCTCGCTCCGCGGTTGGCGGTATTGGACGGGACCTCCACACCACCAATGAGATTGATGGCGAACCAGCTGATCAGCAGGTCGATGGAGTTGTCCATGATCAGCAGTACTCGGTCGCCCTTGGTCACGCCCAGGGCGCTCAGTCCGGCGGCCCGGCGCTCGGTGAGCGCCAATGCTTCTGCATAGGTCAGCGATTCACCCGAGATCGTGCTGATGAAGGGTTTGTTCGGATATGCGGCCGCCGCGTCCCGCAGGAATCGCGGCAGGGTGAAGGTGAATCGGTCAGCCGGGGTGAAAGTGGCTGGTGCTGGGGCTTTTTGGTGGGCCGCGACGGGCCCGCTGTCGCCCGGCCGCGCTTCGGACAAGGTCATCTCGATCTCCTGAGCGTTCAATTGTGTGTCGAGCGTCCGGTCGGTCTACCAACTGTGACGTAGGCTACTATGGACTCTGGATCCAGGATTCGCAAGGCTAGATTTCGGCGCAGACCGCAGATTGGTGCTCACATGACTGAACCAACCGTCGCCCAACTCATCGTGGACCGGCTCCGGGCGCAAGGCGTTCAACGGATCTTCGGCCTGTGTGGTGGCCACATCCAGCCGTTGTGGGATGCGGCATCGCGGGCCGGCATCGAGATCGTCGATGTCCGCCACGAAGCCGCTGCCGTGTACATGGCGCACGCGACCGCAGACCTGTCGGGGGAGCTGAGCGTGGCCATGGTCACCGCCGGCCCCGGGCTCACCAATGCGGTCACCGCCATCGCAAACGCCTACGTGGGGCGCAGCCCGGTGCTTGTTATCTCCGGTCGTCCGCCACGCCTGCAGACCGGGATGGGCGCCATGCAGGACATCGCACAGAGCGAGATCGTCCGGCCCATCTGCCGTCTGGTCGAACAGGTTTCGGAGCGCCACCACGTCATCCCGAGGCTCGACAAGGCGATTGCGGCAGCGCTGGGCGGCGCAACTGGAGCCACCGGGCCCGCCTACATCGACTTCCCGACCGACCTCCTGGACGAGACGGTGCACGACGCCGACATTCCGGCGCTGGCGATGCAGCGCCGGTACCCGGCGTCGCCGACGGCCGATCCGGCGGCGCTCGCCCAGGCGGCGGAGCTGGTCGCAGCATCGTCGCGGATCGTTGTCATCGGCGGCCGGTCGGTCCGCACGGCGGCCCCCGAGGTGCGGCGATTCCTGGCAGCTACCCACGCGCTGTACCTCGACTCCGGGGAGAGCCGCGGGGTGATCCGTGACGATGTAGCGGGCTTTGTACCCGCCGTTCGCGGGCGCGCGATGAGCGAGGCCGACCTGGTGATCACGCTCGGGCGCCGGCTCGACTTCCAACTGGGCTACGGTTCACCGGCGGTGTTCTCGCCGGACGCGCGGTTCCTGCGGATCGGCACCTCGTTCGAGGAACTCGGTGAGAATCGCCGCGGTGATGTCGAAGTGCATGGTGCCACCGGCGCCGTGCTCGCCGCCCTGACCGAGGCCGGCGCCGCGCCTGAGGCCCCGGATCTGGATTGGGTGGCCGACATGGTGCGGGCCAACGCGGCGCGGGTGGGGAAACTGGCCACCAAGCTGTCCGCACCGGACCTGGACGCAGCCGGGCGGATGTCGCCGAATTTTGTGGTGGGTGCGGTCAACGATGTTCTCACCGACCGATCGATCGCGATCGCCGACGGTGGCGACATCCTGTCCTTCGCCCGGGTGGGTCTGAAGGCCGTCGACTATCTCGACTGCGGCGCGCTGGGTTGTCTGGGTGTCGGCGTCCCGTTTGCCATCGCCGCGGCCCTGCACCGGCCGCAGGAGCCGGTCATCGCAGTGATCGGCGACGGCAGTTTCGGCTTCACCGCCATGGAAGTGGACACCGCCGTCCGTCACGGTGCCCGAGTGGTTTTTGTGATCGTCAACAACGAGGCGTGGAACATCGAGCGCCATGATCAGGTCGACCGCTTCGACAACAATCTGGTGGGTGTGGAGCTCCCGGGCTGCCGTTACGACTTGCTCGCCCAGGGTCTCGGTGCCCACGGGGAACGAGTCGAGGATGCGGCCGACCTGCCGGCCGCTCTTGCCCGGGCGATCGAGAATGCACCTGCCGTGGTGGACGTCCTGGTCTCGCGTGAACCGCAGTCGGCCGACTATCTCGGAGGACTCGCCGCGGTACCGCCGCGGCAGGCCGTCGGACCCTGGAATACCGCCGAGTGTCAGCGTTACGCCCCTACCCGTACATAATCGATCGAGGATCCGCAGCACGACCCTGCCTGTCCACCCGCCTGCGAGGAGAGATGTCATGAGCCTTGGTCCTCAGCTCGGTGGCCGGACTTCGCACAGTTTCTCCGCGCTGGGTGCGCTGCCGCCCCGGGACAGCAGCGCGCTGGCCCGATCGGTCCGCGACCGGCTCAGGCTGGCGATCGTGCTGGAGGAGATCCCCGCCGGTGTCCGGCTGAATCAGGTCCAGGTGGCCGAGCAGCTCGGCGTCAGCCGGATGCCCGTGCGTGTCGCCACCTCGGACCTCATCGTCGAAGGCTTGTTGGAGCCACTACCCACCGGCGGAGTCGCGGTCAGGGTGCTGTCCAAACACGATGTCGAAGCGGCATACAAAGTGCGCGAGGCACTCGAGGCCCAAGCCGTCCGCGAAGTCGCCTTGTCTCGGCCCCAAGACGGACTTGCCGAGCTCTTTGCGATCCTCGAACGCCATCAGGCGCTGGGTGGGGTCAACAACACCGCAGAACTGCTGGAGCTGGATCGGGCCTTCCACGGCACCATCCTCGACGCGACCGGCAACCCCTATTTCAGCCGGGCGATGGTGCCGATGTGGTCGGTGGTGGAGCGCGGCATGGTGGCGATGCTCCGCACCCTCCCGGATCTGTTCGACACGGCCTGGAAAGAGCACCGCCGGATCGCCGAGGCTCTGTCCGCGGGTGACGCGGATCTGGCCGAGCGGTTGGCCAGAGAACATCTCCGAAACGCCGCGTCGGAGTTCATCAAGTCCGTTCAGGACGACTAGGCCGCAGCCTCCCGTCGCGGTTCGATGCTGCGGAGTTGGCCTCAGACCATTGGCAGGAGACCGCGATGTCGGAGTCCGATGAGTCCGATGGGGAAGTGGGTTCGCGCCGGCTCGCGATGCGTTCCGGAGTCATCGCGATGCTTCCCGTCCTCGTCGGGATCGCGCCCTTTGCCGCGGTGGTCGGTCTGGCCGGCACCCAGAACGGGTTCAGCGTCCTCGAGACGGTCGCTTTCACGATGTTGGCCTACACGGGCGCCGCCCAGATCGCCGCTCTGGATCTTGTCGGTCAGGGTGCGTCGGTGACTCTGGTGATCGTCACCGCGTTTGTCATCAATCTTCGGTTCATCGTCTACTCGGCGACCCTGGCGCCGATCTTCTCCGCATCCGGCTTCAAAGAGCGCGCGCTCGGTTCGTATCTGCTGGTCGACCATGCGGTGGGGCTCACCGCGAGTCGCACCAAATCAATGCCGCCCCGGAACGCGGTCGCCTTCTACACGGGGGCGTGCCTGGTCTTCTGGGTCACCTGGCAGCTGTGTGCGCTTGCCGGCTCATTTGCCGGCTCGTTACCCGATGCCGGGGTGATCGCCTTCGCCGTTCCGATTTCCTTTCTGGCACTGCTGGCGCCGCAACTCGTCGAGCGGCCAAAGGTTTTGGCGGCGGTGGTCGCAGCTGTGGTCGCGGTGGTGTGCGCCGATCTGCCGGCGAATCTCGGGATGATGCTCGGCACCGCTGCCGGAATCGCTGCCGGAGTGGCGTTCGGGTGGCGGGCCGCTGGATCGGAGTCGCAGGCATGAGCACGGCAACAATCTGGTTGATCATCGGTGCGACGGCCTTGAGTGGATTTGTGTTGAGGGCCGCTTTCATCCTCGTTCCGGTGCTGCCCCGAGATCTCCCGCCGCGCCTGCGTCTGGTGTTGGACATGGTGCCCGCCGCGGCTTTTGCGGCGTTGGTGGCCCCTGCGCTGTTTGTCGGTGACGGGGGCACTCTCGAGCTCATCTCACCGGCGACGATCGCCGGAGCCATTGTGCTGCTGGTGTCGTGGCGCTGGAAGAGTCTGGCGCTGAGCATCGTGTGCGGCCTGGCCGCCTACGCGTTGATCGACATCGTGCTGTAGCTGTCGCGGCGCTGAAAATCCTGCGCGGTCATCGCACCTTGGGTCGAGGCTCTTGACACGGCGGGGTAGCGTGGCCCACTGTGTGGTAGGACCACGCCCGATCCTCCGGCCTTCCGGCTCGTAGGGCTCCGCCAGTGATGTAAGGATGCGCCGATGATCCGCCGTCAAGTTCCCAAGATCCATGATCTGGCTCCGTTGCTGCAGTTCAAGAAGCCGAGTCTGGATTTCAAGCAGAACCGGCTGGACAAGGCGCAGACCGTCTACGACCTGCGCAAGATCGCCAAGCGGCGAACCCCCCGCGCCGCGTTCGACTACACCGAAGGTGCCGCCGAGGCCGAGATCTCACTGGCCCGGGCGCGCCAGGCGTTCGAGGACATCGAGTTCACGCCGTCGATCCTGCGCAACGTCGCCGCGGTCTCCACTGCGCGAGAGGTTCTGGGGGCACCGGTCGCGCAACCGTTCGGTATCGCACCCACCGGCTTCACCCGGATGATGCACACCGAAGGTGAGATCGCCGGCGCCCGCGCCGCGGCCCGGGCCGGCATCCCCTTCTCGCTGTCCACCATGGGTACCACCTCGATCGAGGATGTTCAGGCGGCAAACCCGCATGGCCGCAACTGGTTTCAGCTCTACATGTGGAAAGACCGCGACCGGTCCATGGCTTTGGTCGAGCGCGCTGCGAAGGCCGGCTTCGACACCCTGCTGGTCACCGTCGACGTGCCCGTCGCCGGTGCCCGGCTGCGGGACAAGCGCAACGGTTTCTCGCTGCCACCGCAGCTGACCCTGTCCACCGTGGTCAACGCAATTCCGCGGCCTTGGTGGTGGTTCGACTTCCTGACCACCGAACCGTTGTCGTTTGCGTCGCTGGACCGCTGGTCGGGCACTGTCGGCGAGCTGCTCGACACGATGTTCGACCCCACCGTCGACTTCAACGACCTGGCCTGGATCCGCGATCAGTGGCCGGGGAAAGTGGTGGTCAAGGGAATCCAGAATCTGGAGGACGCCAAAAAGGTCGCCGGGATCGGCGTCGACGGCATCGTGCTGTCCAATCACGGTGGCCGCCAATTGGATCGGGCCCCGATCCCGTTCCACCTGCTGCCCGAGGTGGCCAGAGAAGTGGGCAGCGAATACGAGATCCTGCTCGACACCGGGATCATGTCCGGTGCGGACGTGGTCGCGGCCGTTGCTCTCGGAGCCGACTTCACGCTGCTGGGACGTGCCTACCTGTACGGCCTGATGGCAGGCGGAGAAGCCGGTGTGGACAAGATGATCGAGATCGTCAGTGGCCAGATCGCCAGGACCATGCGTCTGCTCGGCGTCACCTCGCTGGAAGAACTGCGCCCCGAACACGTCACCCAGCTGGTCCGCATGGTGCCCCGAGGTTCGGCGGTCTCGCAGCTACAGTGACGGCTCAGCCTCGCAGCGTGCGCTGGTATCGCCGCATACCTGAGATCCACCGGTCGTAGTCGTTGCCCTTGCCGCGGTACATGTCGAGAACCGCCGGGTGCGGTAGCGCCAGGAAGCGGTTCTCTCGGATGGCGTCCAGCGTCGTCGCCGCGACATCGGCGGCGCTGATCACGTTGCCGGACTGCACAATCGACTCCGCGCCTACCCGGCCGGAAAGATCCGTGGAGGCGCGGACCGCGTCCAGCAGGGGAGTGTCCACCCCGAGCGGACAGACACAGCTGACGCCGATCCCGTCGTCGCCGTAGGTGATCGCCAGCCACTCGGCAAAACCCACCGCCGCATGTTTGGTGACCGCGTAGCCGGCCGCGCCCAGTTGTGACAGCAATCCTGCCGCGGAGGCCACCGAGACGAAGTAGCCGCTCCCGCGAGACTGCCACCCCGGCACCAGCTGTTCGGCAGCGCGCACATGGGAGCGCAGATTGACCTCGAGCACCCGGTCCCAGTCGGCGTCATCGCCGAGCCCGGACGCGCCGATGATGCCGGCATTCGCGACGTAGATGTCGACGGGCCCGAACGTGTTCTCGGCCAGGCTGATCAACGAAGCGATGCCGTCGGCGGTGCCGGCGTCTGCTCGTAGCGCCACCGCGCCGGTGCCGATCAGGCCTGCGGTGTCGACAGCGCTCGCCTCGTCGAGATCGCCGACGACAACGCGGGCGCCCGCATTGGTCAAGCCTTCTGAAAGTGCCTTGCCGATACCCGAGCCGCCACCGGTGACGATGGCGACCTTGCCGTCGATGTCCATGAGACATGCTTACCGTCTGCGGCAGGCGCACCCGCCAGGTATGCCGGGTTCGGCATGGTGCCGGCCGGAGCGCATCGCCGATGCCGATCGAACGTTTAGCGGATCGCCGTGCATGAACTGAACAGAAATCACGTTGAAGTGCACGGATGAGTGGAGCTGTGAACTATTGACAAACGATCGTTCGGTTGGCAGTCTCGTTGAAGTCCAACTTCTCGCAGAGACGTGTGGCGGAGCAACACAACCAGGAGGGGCCCGTGCAGGCAGCTCGAGTGGGGACCTCAGGTGCCGCCGTGGGTGCCGGAGCGTCCCGGGTAGCGAGGCCGGTGAGCGGCAGCGGCAGCCAGATCATCATCGCCGCCGCCGTGGAGAACTTCCAGGCTCGCGGCTACCACGGCACCTCGAT
This sequence comes from Mycobacterium sp., assembly GCF_049647605.1. Taxonomy (GTDB): domain Bacteria; phylum Actinomycetota; class Actinomycetes; order Mycobacteriales; family Mycobacteriaceae; genus Mycobacterium. The sequence goes on from NZ_JBARXZ010000099.1 coordinate 53,428, forward strand.
CCGCGATATCGCGCGCGACGCCGGGATGACGCCGGCCTCGATCTATCACCACTTCCCCTCGAAACAGCACATCCTTCAACACATCATGGAGGCGGCGATGAAAGAGGTCATCTCGCAGACGAATGCCGCCGTCATCCGGGCCGGTAACACCCCGACCGTACAGCTCGACGCGTTGATGCGGGCCTGGGCGCTGTTCCACACGCAGCGACGCGCCGAGGCGCTGATCGGCGCCTCCGAGCTCCGCAGCCTCGACGACGTGGGCCACCGAATCGTCGTGGCGCTCCGGGACCAGCAAGAGCAGACATTCCGCGAGATCATCGACCGTGGTGTCGCCGAGGGGAGCTTCACCACACCATTCCCGCGGGAGGCGGCCCGGGCCATCATCAACATGGGCTACTCGATCGCCAGCTGGTATCGACCGGATGGAAGCCTGTCACCCGATGAAATGGCCGAACGCTACGCCAGCCTGGCCTTGGGAACCGTTGGGGCGCAACGATGAGCGCGCCGGGACACACCTTGGAACAGCCGGCGCGCACCCGCGTGCGTGACTGGCTCGCCGAGCACGACAACGCACCCGTCGGCGACGAACTCGCGGTCCGACTGATTGCCGGCGGCCGATCCAACCCGACCTACGAACTCAGCGACGGGCAGCGCCACTGGATCCTGCGGCGCCCACCCGTCGGCCATGTTCTGCCGACGGCACACGACATGGCACGCGAATACCGGGTCATGACAGCCCTGTTCGGCAGCGTCGTGCCCGTACCCCGCACCGTCGGCCTTTGCGAGGACACCGCGGTGCTGGGCGCGCCGTTCTACGTGATGGACCGACTCGACGGCATCACCCTGCGCACTGCCGATGACACCCGGACGCTCACTCCGGCGCAACGGGCGACGCTCGCGGACAACATGATCCGGATGCTGGCCGACCTCCACGACATCGAGCCGGGCTCGGTCGGCCTCGGCGACTGGGGCCGGCCCGCCGGTTACCTGGAACGGCAGCTCCGGCGTTGGCTCAAACAGTGGGAATCCTCGGCCACCGCACCCCGGGCGGAAGTCGCCGAGCTGCACTCCCGACTCGCCGCCGCCCTACCCGCTTCGCCGTATCCGGGAATCGTCCACGGAGACTTCAAAATCGACAACCTCATGGTGGCGGCGGACGACCCGACACGAATCCTGGGTGTCCTGGACTGGGAGATGTCGACCCTCGGGGACACTCTCACCGACCTCGGAATCCTCTGCTCGTTCTGGGACCACGAGGGCGAGTTCCACAACCCGATCACCGCCGGTGCCACCGCACTGCCCGGTTTCCCCACCCGTGACGAACTGGTGCAGACCTACCTGACGGCCCGCAACATCGAGGTCTCCGATATCGACTGGTACCTCGTATTCGCGGACTTCAAAGTGGCGGTGATCCTCGAAGGGATCCACGCCCGCCACCTCCAAGGACACACCACGGGTGCGGATTTCGACGACGTGGGCGCCATGGTCGGCCCGCTGCTGAACCGGGCCCTCGAACGCGCCGGCCGCTCGGGAGTGCCCGGCCTGACCGGCTGACCTGCCGGCGCCACCGAACCGACCGGCCGGGTGTTCTTGCCGACCGGAACCTGCGGCGCTGGCCGCTACCCACGAAGGGAATCTCATGACCGCCACACCGGTACTACCCGCCGAAACCGACCCCGCCACGCTGGACCTGCGTCCCTCTGCGCGCGCGCGGGAATTGCGGTCGCAGCTGGTGGATTTCATGCACACCCAGGTCTTCCCGGCCGAACACGCCTACGAGGCGTACCGCCACGAAGCCGGACCGCAGGACCACGTCGTCCCGCCGGTGATCGAGGACCTCAAGAAAGAAGCACGTGCCCGGGGTCTGTGGAATCTGTTCCTGCCGGCGGAGTCCGGAATCGGCCAACTCGACTACGCGGGCCTGGCGGAGATCACCGGGTGGAGTCTGCATCTGGCACCGGAGGCCACCAACGGCCAGGCGCCGGACACCGGCAACATGGAGCTGCTGCACCTGTTCGGCACCGATGAGCAGAAGGCACGATGGCTACAGCCGTTGCTCCAGGGTGAGATCCGTTCGGCCTTCTCGATGACCGAGATCGCGGTGGCCAGCTCGGATGCCACCAACATCGAGACGCGCATCGAACGCGACGGCGACCATTACGTCATCAACGGACGCAAATGGTGGACCAGCGGCGCGGCCGATCCACGCTGCAAGTTGCTGATCGTGATGGGCAAAACCGACCCCACCGCCGCATCGCACCGGCAACAGTCCATGGTCCTGGTGCCGATGGACACCCCCGGGGTGACTGTGGTCCGCGACGTACCCGTCTTCGGAAGGTACGACCAGCATGGACACTGCGAAGTGAACTACGACGACGTCCGGGTTCCCGTCAGCAATGTCCTCGGTGAGGAGGGCGCCGGATTTGCCGTCGCCCAGGCACGTTTGGGGCCCGGCCGCATCCACCACTGCATGCGGGCACTCGGCGCAGCCGAGCGGGCGCTGGCATTGATGACCGCCCGCGCGAGCTCGCGGGTGGCGTTCGGCAAACCGTTGGCCGACCAGGGCACCGTGCAGCAGCAGATTGCGGAGTCCCGGATCGCGATCGACCAGGCTCGCCTACTCTGCCAGTTCGCGGCCAAGACCATCGATGAGCGCGGGAACAAAGCTGCTGCACAAATCATCTCGGCCGCGAAGGTATCGGTGCCCAGAGTTGCACTCGATGTCATCGATCGGGCCATCCAGGTGCACGGCGGTGCCGGGGTCAGCGACGACGTTCCCCTGGCCGCCATGTACGGATGGCACCGGTCGATGCGCATCTTCGACGGACCCGACGAGGTGCACCTGCGCTCGATCGCCAAAGCCGAGCTCCGCAAGCACGATCGGCGCTGAGGCACCGAACACCTCAGCCGAACTGGACGCCTTGGGCCAGGGGCAGCTCCGAGGAGTAGTTGACGGTGTTGGTGGCCCGGCGCATGTAGGCCTTCCAGGAATCCGAGCCGGACTCGCGGCCGCCGCCGGTCTGTTTCTCCCCGCCGAACGCGCCGCCGATCTCGGCGCCGGAGGTCCCGATGTTGACGTTGGCGATACCGCAGTCCGAGCCGTCGGCGGCCATGAACCGCTCCGCCTCGCGGATGTCGGTGGTGAAGATCGCCGATGAAAGACCTTGTGGAACAGCATTGTTCAGAGCGATTGCCTGGTCGAGTGTGTCATAGGTCAACACGTAGAGAATCGGGGCGAAGGTCTCGTCGTGCACGATCGCCGTCTGCTCCGGCATGCGCACCACGGCGGGGCGGACGTAGAAGGCTCCGTCCTCACCGCCGACGTCGACCCGATCGCCGCCTATGACCTCACCGCCGTCGGCGCGCGCCTGCTCCAGCGCGCCCACCATGTCGCGGAAGGCGGTCTCGTGGATCAGCGGCCCCACCAGGGTGCCGTCATCGAACGGGCTGCCGACGGGCAGGCTGTGATAGGCCGTGACGACGCGCTCCACCAGTGAGTCGACCACCGACGTGTGGGCGATCACCCGACGCAGGCTGGTGCACCGCTGGCCGGCGGTCCCCGCCGCGGCGAAGACGATGCCGCGCACCGCCAGATCCAGGTCGGCCGACGGTGTGACGATCGCGGCGTTGTTACCTCCCAGCTCGAGCAGGACCTTGCCGAACCGCTGCGCCACCCGCGGGCCCACCTGGCGACCCATCCGGACCGAACCGGTGGCACTGAGCAGCGCCACCCGGGGATCGTCGACCAGGCGCTCACCCACCTCGCGGCCGCCGATGACCAGCTGGCTGACCGCTGTCGGGGCGCCGACATCGTGGGCCGCGCGTTCCAGTAGTGCCTGACAGGCGATGGCGGTCAACGGGGTCAGCTCGGAGGGCTTCCACACCACCGTGTCGCCACACACCAGCGCAATCGCGGAATTCCAGGCCCACACCGCAACCGGGAAGTTGAAGGCGGTGATGACACCGACGACCCCGAGCGGGTGCCAGGTCTCCATCAGGCGGTGACCGGGACGCTCGGAGGCGATGGTGCGGCCGTAGAGCTGGCGGGACAGGCCGACCGCGAACTGGCAGATATCGATCATCTCCTGCACCTCGCCGAGGGCCTCGGAGGTGATCTTGCCGGCCTCGATGGTGACCAGGCACGCCAGATCAGCTTTGTGGGTGGTGAGCAGATCGCCGAGACGGGCGACCAGCGCACCGCGCACCGGTGCCGGAGTGGTGCGCCACTTCGAGAACGCCTCTGCAGCCGCTGTGATCGCGCCGTCGACATCCTCCTCGAGGGTGTCGACGATGGAGAACAACACATCGCCGGTCACCGGTGTGCTCGACGGGACCCCGGGCCGTCCCGGGGCGGCGAGTTCGGTGTCCTCGACGGGACGATCCATGATCGCCGCGAGTGCCTCCCGGGCGCGGCCTCGCAGCACGTCGGCCCTCGGTAGTGCGTCCTGTTGAATTCCCATGACTGTCATGATGCCGCTTTCTGGTGGGGGAGATCGGGAAAGGCCGTCTGGCGCAACGGCGGATGACGGTTCATGGCGGCCCGATCCTGCGATAGTCTCCGGCAATGGCCGACGGCGAGCATCTCGATGACATCGACAGAACGCTGGTGCGTGAGCTTGTCGCGGACGGCCGGGCCACACTGGCTCATCTGGCCGGTACCGCCGGTCTGTCCGTCTCGGCGGTGCAGGCGCGGGTGCGGCGGCTCGAATCCCGTGGTGTGGTGACGGGATACACGGCGCGGATCAACCCTGAAGCGGTGGGCCACATGTTGTCGGCGTTTGTCGCCATCAGTCCTCTCGATCCGTCTCAACCCGACGATGCGCCCACCCGGTTGGAGCACATCAGTGCCATCGAGTCATGTCACTCGGTGGCGGGGGAGGACAGCTACGTCCTGCTGGTGCGTGTCGGATCGGCCCGGGCTCTGGAGGACCTGTTGCAGCAGATCCGCACGGCCGCGAACGTCCGCACGCGAAGCACGATCATCCTACAAACTTTTTACGATGGACGGCAATCGTTGCCGTAAATTTTCCGGTCACCTTGCCCACGGCGAGCAGACACAAAGTCGCGTGAAATCCCTGCGTATCGGCCGACTTTGTGTCTGCTCGCGGCGATAGGCGGGGCGGGGTGCGGACGGGAGGAGCGGGCGACATCCGAGGTCCTTGACCGGAAAAATAGCGGGCAGAACTGGCAGGAGTGGTAAATATTCCGCTAATATGGCGCCCATGACGGAACTTTTGGCATCTGCTGAGGAATCGTGTGTGATCAGCGCCGGTGAGGTTCACCAGGTGCTGGCCCGCAGCATTCTGGCCGACGGCATGGACCTGGTTCTGGACCTCGAGGCCTCTCGCGGCAGCTATCTGGTCGACGCCCGCAACGGCCGGCGTTACCTCGACATGTTCACCTTCTTCGCGTCGTCGGCGCTCGGGATGAACCACCCGGCGCTGGCCGACGACGCCGACTTCCGCGCAGAACTGGCAGCCGCCGCGATCAACAAACCCAGCAACTCCGACATCTACACGGTGCCGATGGCACGTTTTGTGGACACTTTCACCCGCGTGCTCGGCGATCCGGCGCTGCCTCACCTGTTCTTCGTCGACGGCGGGGCGCTGGCTGTCGAGAACGCCCTGAAAGTCGCATTCGACTGGAAGAGTCGATTCAACGAATCACGGGGAATCTCAGCCGAACTCGGCACCAAGGTGCTGCATCTTCGAGGAGCGTTCCACGGTCGTAGCGGCTACACCCTGTCGCTGACCAACACCGACCCCAACAAAGTCGCGCGTTTCCCGAAGTTCGACTGGCCACGTATCGACGCTCCCTTCCTGCGTCCCGGTGCCGACATGGCAGCGTTGGAAGCGGAGTCGCTGCGCCAGGCCCGTGCCGCCTTCGAAGCCAACCCCCACAACATCGCCTGCTTCCTCGCCGAACCCATCCAGGGCGAGGGCGGCGACCGGCATTTCCGCCCGCAGTTCTTCGCCGCGATGCGCGAGCTGTGCGACGAGTACAACGCCCTGCTGATCTTCGACGAGGTGCAAACCGGCTGCGGGATCACCGGCACCGCATGGGCTTACCAGCAGCTGGGAGTCACGCCCGACGTGGTGGCATTCGGCAAGAAGACCCAGGTGTGTGGCGTGATGGCGGGTCGCCGGGTCGACGAGGTGGCCGACAACGTGTTCCACGTCAGCTCCCGGATCAACTCGACCTGGGGGGGAAACCTCGTCGACATGGTGCGGTCGCGGCGCATCCTGGAAACCATCGAGTCCGACGGGCTGTTCTCCCGGGCCGCGGCTCACGGCAGCTACCTCCTGGAGCGGCTCGACGGCTTGGCGGCCCAGCTGCCCGATGTCGTGTGCGACGTCCGGGGACGTGGGCTCATGTGCGCTTTCAGCCTGCCGACACCGGAACAACGCGACGAGCTGATCAACCGGTTGTGGCAGCGCGGAGTGGTGATGCTGGCCAGCGGGCCGAGCAGCGTCCGGTTCCGTCCGGCGCTGACGGTCTCACGTGCCGAGATCGACATCGCCGTCGAAGCCGTGCGCGCGGCGCTCAGCTGACCGGGCTGGTCAGTCTCCGGATCACGGCACGCAGCCTGGGCAGCTCCGACCCGCCGACCAGCACACAACCGTGCTGTTCGGCCAGTCGGCGCGCGGCCGGGGTGAATTCCTGGTTGGACACCACCATCGTCTGGGTGCAGTCCTGCATCGGGGCACCCGCGACCACCTCCTGCACCGCGCCGGGGCCGACCGGGCGGCCCAACCGTTTGCATTGCACGGCGATACGGTCCGGACGGCGACCGAGGATCAGGTCGACACCCCAGTCGCCGGTCAACGGCGTCATGATCACCGGAATCCCGCAACTGCGGGCGATCCGGGCAACATAGTCCTCGAAGTCGGTGCCGGACATGGCCTCCGTCGGCCTTTCCGACGCTGCCGGGGTGATCGCGCCGCGCAGCGCACCCGAGAGAAACCGCGGCAGCGCCAGCAGAGCTGCCGGTGCCAGCACCGCGACGACCCCACACCACCAGCCGTCCACGCCGGCCGCGTACGCCGCCAGCGCGGCGGTCGCCGCGACCACTGCGTACATCGTCGTCCGTCGCACGGCCAGATCGTAAAGGTGCGCACCGACAGGCCGTCGAGTCCGGCCGGGATTACTGTGAAGATCATGACTGTTGCCCAGCGGGAACGCGCCGCACTTGTCGACACCCTGCGCGCCACCGGACCTGAGGCGCCCACTCTGTGCGAGGGCTGGACGGCTCGCGACCTCGCCGCCCATCTGGTGCTGCGGGAACGCCGCCTCGATGCCACGCCCGGCATCGCGATCAGCCCCCTGGCGGGATACACGGCCAAGGTGCAGGACCAGATCGCGGCCTCAACCCCCTGGGAGGAGCTGGTCGACAAGATCGCCGGGGGGCCGCCGATCTACTCCCCGTTCAAACTGCTGGACCCCCTGGTCAACGTCACCGAGATGTTCATCCATCACGAGGATGTGCGGCGCGCGCAGCCGGCATGGGAGCCAAGACAATTGGACAGCGCTACCGTTGCGGCGCTGCTGCGGACGTTCCCCGTGCTGAGCCGGGTCACGCTGGCCAAGGTGCCGGCCCGGCTGATCCTGCGGACCCCCGAGGGTCGCACTCTGGCGACGGTCGGCAGCGGCCCCGAGGTGGTGATGACCGGTGAACCGGAAGAGCTGCTGCTCTACGCTTTCGGCCGCGACGCCATCCGCGTGGAGTTCACCGGCGACGACGCCGCAGTGGCAGCGGTCAAATCCGCAAAACGCGGGCTATGACGCCAAACGAATACTACGACGCCAAACGAACATCATGACTGCCTGAGCGTCCCCACCGCCCGCCACACCCGGGCCGGTGTCATCGGCAATTGGCGCAACCGCACCCCAGTGGCGTCACAGATCGCGTTGGCCAGGGCAGGCGCCACCGGGTTGTAGGGCGACTCGCTCATCGACTTGGCGCCCAGCGGGCCCGTCTGGTCGTAGGTGTCGGCAAAATACACCTCGGTCACCGGTATGTCGGCCAACTGCGGGATGTGATAGCCACGCAGGGCCGAATTGGTCACCACCCCGGCGGGGCTCAGCAGCATCTCCTCGTACAACGCCCCGCCGATCGCCTGTGCCACACCACCTTCCACCTGGCCACGGCACTGTTGGGGGTTGACCACCACCCCGGCATCGGCGGCCTGTACCGACTGCAGGATGCGCACCATGCCGGTGTCGGTGTCCACGGCCACCCGGAATCCGTGGACATTGAACGCTACCGAGCGGGGAGTGCCGTCATGGCGACCCACACCGATCACCGGCCCCGCCGCCGTCAGCTCGGCAAGGGAGACGAAGCGGGCCCCGCACTGCACGCCGAGAGGCCCCAGCTCGCACGCGTCGGCAGCCACACCGATGAGCCCGGCGGCGGCCTCGATGAGCCGGCTGCGCAGCTGGGCGCACGCCAATTGCACCGCTTTCCCCGCCACCACCGTCCCCGCCGAACCGAACGCCCCGGTGTCGAACCCGATCACGTCGGTATCGGACTGGCGCAATGTGATTCGGTCGACGGTGGTGCCGAGCTCGGTGGCCGCGAGCTGAGCGTGCACTGTCGAGGTACCGTTGCCGAACTCGACGGTACCCACCGACAGGGTGTACCCGTCCGCGCCGGTCAACTCGATGCGGGCGTCGGCAAAATGCCCGCGCGGCGGCACGGTCGCGATCATCGACACGGCCATCCCGGTGCCGATCCGCCACTGCGGGCCGTGGGGCGCGGGTGGGCCGGACGCCTCGGACAGGGCGCTGTGGACCAGCTCCAGGCACTGATCGAGGCCGTAGCTGCCGAAGCTCAGATCATCCTCGGCGACATGGGAATCGACGAACCCGTCGCCGGGTACCACGACATTGCGGCGTCGCATCTCGAACGGGTCGATGCCGAGGGCGGCGGCCAACTCGTCGACCGCCGACTCGACGGCAAAGACCATCTGCGACAACCCGTAGCCGCGGAACGCCCCGGACGGCAGGTTGTTGGTGTACACCGCCTGCGCGTCGACCCGTTTGTTCGGGCAGCGGTACAGCGCAATGGATTCGCCGCAGCTGTGGAACATCACACCCGGTGTGTGATTGCCGTAGGCGCCCGCGTCCACCAGCACGTCGACACCGAGTGCGGTCAACCGTCCGTCACCGCCCGCGGCCACGGTGACGTCGATCCGGTACGGATGCCGACATGGTGCGACGGTGAACTGATCCTGGCGGGTGAACTCGTAACGGACCGGCCGACCCAGCCGCAGCACGGCCAGCGCCACCAGGTCTTCGGTGAGCATCTCCTGTTTGGCGCCGAACCCGCCGCCGACCCGTTTGGTGAACACCCGGACCTGATCGGGTGCAAGGTCGAACAGATGGCACAGCTCGTCGCGGACCAGGAACGGCACCTGGGTGCTGCTGCGGATCACCAGGCGGCCATCGTCGTCGCGCCAGCCGGTGCAGCCGTGGGTCTCCAGATGAGTGTGCTGCACCCGCTGGGTCTGCCAGCGGCCGGTGATCACCGCGCCGCCGGAGGCCCGCGCGGCGGCCAGCCCGGCGTCGAGATCGCCGACCCCGGCATGTATCTCGGACACCGTATTGCGTGCAATGTCCGCGATCCGGCTGGCCGGCCCCTTGTCCGGGTGTAGCAGCGGTGCTCCGGGCTGCCGCGCCCGGTCAGGATCGAACACCGCGGGCAACGGTTCGTACTCGACGACAATCGCACGGCAGGCCAGCTCCGCCGTGCGCGGGTTGTCGGCGACAACGGCAGCCACCCGTTGGCCGACGAACCGCACGGTGTCGTCGAGGATGTAGGTGTCGTCGGGATCGTCGAAGCGGCTCTGGTGGCGGGCGGTGGAGAATGCCACCGACGGGCTGTCATGGTGCGTCAGCACCAGCACAACTCCGTCGATCGCCTCCGCCGCCGAGGTGTCGATGGAGCGGATCCGGGCATGCGCCTGATTGCTGGAGAGCACCACGAGGTGCAATAGCCCTGGCATGGCGAAGTCCATCGTGTACTGCTCGGTGCCGGTCACCACCCGGACGCCCGCCAGCGCGCCCACCGACCGGCCCACCTCGGCGCCCTGGGCCGTCTTCTCGATGTTCGAGCGGCCCTCGATGGCGTCGGTGATCGACCGATATCCGGTGCAGCGACACAGGTTTCCCTTGAGGCTGCCGGGCAGATCCTCGAGTTGGTCGTCGGTCAGCGTGACCGCGGTGGTGATCATGCCCGCGGTGCAGAAGCCACACTGGAAGCCGGCGGCCTCGAAGAACCTCCGCTGCATCGGATGAAGATCTCCGGGTGTGCCGAGCCCGGCCACCGTGGTGACGTCACATCCGTCGGCCCGGTATGCCGGGTACACGCAGGAATGGACCGCCTCACCGTCGACGAGCACCGAACAGGCGCCGCAGTCGCCGGTGTCGCAGCCCAGCTTGACCTCGAAATGCCCGGCGTCGCGCAGGAAACTGCGCAGGCACTGGCCGGGCCAGGGGGCGCCGACGGCGAGACTGCCGTTGATACGCACACTCACTGCAGCTGTCCCCGAACCTGCTCGGCCAGTGTCAGCGAGACACCGCGACGCCACTGTGGATCTCCGTGGGCATCGCTGGTCCACAGGTGGTCGGCAACGGTGGCGTACGCCGCCCGGAGGGCGCCGGCCGTGGGCACGGCGTCGAACGTGAAGACGACCGGACGCACCGTCGCCGCGGTGATCGACAGCGTGAATCGGCCGCCGTCGGTTCTGGTGTCGCGACGCCCGATCGCCACCACTGCTGAGCGACCCAGGGGCGATGGCGCCAGTTTGCGGAATGCGGTGGTGGCCCGCAGCGCCGATGCGGGAATGTGCACGGCGCGCACCACCTCGCCGGGGCCCAACACGTTGGAGGCATTGCCGGTGACAAACTCTGTGACGGGGATGCGATAGTCCGAGCCGTCGGGACGCCACACGCTCACCGTGCCGTCGAGCGCGGACAGCAGCGAGATCATCGACCCGGCGGGGAATGACAGGCACACATTCCCGCCGACGGTCGCGGTATGCCAGATCTTGAACGACGCAAGCAGCGCCGTGCAGCTCTGGCGCAGCAGCGGCGCCGCCATCCACTGCGGATGGGATGCGGTCAGCTCGTCGGAAAGCCGGGCCAACCGGGCGATGGTGCACGTTGCGGCGAGTTCCACCCCGCCGTCGGTGACCACCACCGGCGGCCAGCCCAGCCGGGTGATGTCTACCAGCCGGTGCAGTGCCGGCTGCGGTTCGGAGAACAGCCAGGTTCCCCCGGCCACCACGGCGTCGTGGGGGCCGAGCGGCCAGATGTCGTCGCGATTGCTGGGGGTGTCGACGGCCTCGACAGAACAGAGGTCCATGCGTGAACGCTAGTCACACCAGTGAACGGCCGCAGCGCAGAGAAATGAATGTTCGTCTTTGTCCTGCAGGAACTTCCCATTTGGGAGGAAGTACGTCACATTCCGGCCCACAACAGTGCATCAATTCGATAAATTCATGACGGCACGTTTTGAGTTCCGGCGGTACGGGTACAGAGGGTCACCGGAGAGGAACACAATGGCAGTCATGCACAGGTCGCAGCCACAACTGCGACTGGGCCACGGTCGTCACGCGGGCGTCAACCCTGCGACACGGTTTTCCACCGTTACTGCGGCCGCTGGAACCGGGTTCTTGATCTTGGCTGTGTTGTGGGTGAGTACCTGCACCGAATCCATGGATCTCGATACTGCAGCCTGTGGGGTCCCGCAACGGACGATGTTGGGCCTTGGGGCCCCGTTGATCCTGCTTGTCGGTGCCCTATGGGCGCTGGTGTCTGCTCACCGTGCCTGGCGTGCACATGAGGAGTTCTGGGGTTGGCTCGGCGCCGGTATGTTCCTGCTCACGGTGATGTTGATGATGTTTGCAATGGGGTTTCCGGCGGTTGCCGGCCCCGCGCTCGGGATCTGAGGTCCGCGAGCAGTGATGTCACCAACATGCACCGGGCGGATCTCCGGGCGCGCCTGACACCCCGCCCGCGGCGGTGGCGCCGACGCCGCCGCCGCGGCCGCATTTTTTCGCTGCCCCATCCTTTTTGGGTTGGCCAGAGAGGGCGAGAACCCCAGCGGAGCTCTCCACTGGGGTTCTCGCCTTGCGGCTGTGGCTACCGCTGGGCGGATTCCTGACGCTTCTCGGCCGCTTTCGCGGCGCCACGCGCAGCGTCGGCCTCGGCCTCCTTACGTGCCGCGTCACGCTGGGCATCCGCCTTGTCCTGTTGGGCCTGACCTTCGTCTACCAGGTCATCCTGGCCGGTGACGGCACCGATGACTTCCTTCGCCTTGCCCTTGACGCCTTCGGCGACGCCCCTGACACCTTCTTTGGGTCCACTGTTGTTCTCAGCCATGGGCCACCCTTTCTAGTGGTCGCGTAGTACAGCGATGAGCTGGTCTTTCTTCTTGGCTGAATAGCCGGAAATGCCAAGCTCTTTGGCTCGCTTCCTGAGTTCGGAGACCGTCCAGCCCTCGTACGAGCCGGACTTGCCGCCCCTTCGACCGACTTGCGAACGGCCTCTGGCCGCAGCGGCATTCGAGATCCGGGCCGCCTTCTCCTTGGAATTGCCCTGCTGTCGCAGTTCCTCGTAGAGGTTCTCGTCCTTGATCGATGAGGTCGGCATCTCTACCTCCGTGCGGGGGACAAGTCGGTTGGTGGTTCCCCCACAAGGCGGTGGTTACCCGGCGGCACCGACCGGAAACCAGTGCCCGCGTCTCGATGTCTGATCTCTCAGAAGCTGCATCGGCGTTTGATCCTCACGCCGATGTGGGTAAGGAGAGCTCATCATGACTTCATCGAGATCTACCAGACTCCGGCGGGCAGCCCGGGCCATCGGCTTCGACAGCCGACGCCGACGTGGGGAGGGCAGCGCAGTGGTTAGTTGGGGCGCTCGCTGGGGTAGTCTCGGTGCGATATTGCCGGGAGGCCAGTACATGTTCGATGCCGACAGTTCCGATCACGCGAATGCGCGCAGCCCCAAGGCTGTTGAGCTGCGCATCAGCGCGCAGTTGGAAAATCTTGCTGTGGTGCGCACCGTCATCGGGGCGATCGGAACCTTCGAGGATCTGGACCTCGACGCGGTTGCCGATCTTCGACTGGCGGTTGACGAAGCGTGCACCCGGCTGATCAAGTCCGCAGCCAAGGACGCCACGCTCGCTTTGGTGATCGATCCTCGGGCCAGTGAACTGGTCATCGAGGTATCGACCAGTTCGGCGGCCGAGGACATCCTCACCCCGGGCAGCTTCAGCTGGCACGTACTCACGTCATTGACTGACGACGTCAGCACCTTCAGGGACGGGGCAGATCTTGATGGGCAGGGCCCCGTGTTCGGAATCTCGCTGACGACGAGACGAGTGAGCCCGGCACGGTGACGCCCTCAGGTCCGCAGAGGTCGGCCTCGCGCACCGGGTCGTCGCGATCCACATCTGAGTACGCCGACGTCCCGGACATGTTCCGGCAGTTGGCCGACCTGGCCGAGGGCTCCGCGGAGTTCCAACGCCAACGAGACCGGATAGTGGCACGGTGCCTACCGCTGGCCGATCACATCGCCCGCCGGTTCGACGGTCGCGGTGAACCGCGCGACGACCTCGTCCAGGTTGCCCGGGTCGGGTTGGTGAACGCCGTCATCCGTTTCGATGTGAACGCCGGCTCCGACTTCGTCTCCTTCGCGGTGCCGACCATCATGGGTGAGGTCCGCCGCCACTTCCGCGACAACAGCTGGTCGGTGAAGGTGCCCCGCCGCCTCAAAGAGCTGCACCTGCGGCTGGGCAGCGCCACGGCCGAGCTGTCACAGCGGCTCGGCCGTGCACCGACACCCACCGAGCTGGCCGCAGAACTGGACATGGACCGCGACGAAGTGGTCGAGGGTCTGGTTGCGGGCAGCTCCTACAACACGTTGTCGATCGACAGCGGTGGTAGCGGCAGTGAAGACGCCCCCGCGATCGCCGACACCTTGGGCGATGTCGATCTCTCACTCGACCAGATCGAGAACCGCGAGTCCCTACGTCCGCTACTGGAGTCATTGCCAGAGCGGGAGCGCACCGTGGTGGTGCTCAGATTCTTCGAGTCTCTGACCCAGACCCAGATCGCCGAGCGCATCGGGGTGTCACAGATGCATGTGTCCCGCCTGCTGGCCAGGGCGTTAACGCGGCTCCGGGATCAGCTGGAGTAGCGCCACGCTGGGGACGGCGGGCGTTTCGAGTAACCGCCCCGCAGCCGCAGGAGTGTCCACCACGGGCAGTTCGCCACCGGGATCGCAGATCCGGAGGACGCGCGCAACCGCGCCGCCGGCCACCACCGCCCACCGGATGTCGACGGACGCGCACTTTTCGTCGATCAGGTGGAGCGTCCAAAAACCGTCAGTGCCAAAGTATTTGAGCTCTGTCAGGTCGACGATCAGTGGAACCGAACCGTTGATCTGGCTCAGCGCATGTTCAGCAAACGCGTCGACATTGGCGGCATCGAGCTCTCCGGTGACACTGACGACCATCCGGCCGTCCCGTCGTCGGCTGACGATCTCGGCACCGCGGCGCGGTGTGACGGAGAACGGGTGATCGTGAGATGCAGTAGAGGTAGACATTGGTGACCCCATCAGTCGCTGATCAGCATGTGGGTCGCGTCAAACGCTCGAGTTCCAGAAGCCCTCAGGGGTGGTCCAGGTCCACCGCGGCGGTTTGACGTTTCCGGTGTCGGCTGTGAACTCAACCTCACTCGACCATACGCCTGCACCCGCACAAAACCAGGGTTGTCGCCAAGCCCGCTGGTCAGGCCGATCGATCAGACGATCGGTGTCAGGGGCCCGCCCATGATGTTGCCCACGATGCCGCGGATGACGTTGGAGCCGTCCTCTCCCCGGAGCTCCCGGTACCAGCGGGCGGTCTGCTCGGGGTCCTTGCCGTGGGTGACATCGCAGCGCTTCCGGGCCCGCAGTACCAGGTCACCAGCCCGCTCGGTGCGGGCATCCTGATAGGCGGTCAGCGCAACGCGCACATCGCCGGGGTGGTCCCGCAACGCCCACTGCAACGCGACCGCATCCTCCAGCGCCGAGCAGCCGCCCTGTCCGATATCGGGCGTGGTGTTGTGCGCGGCGTCGCCGAGAACCGCCACCCGGCCGTTGACCCAGGTGTGAAAAGGGTCCAGATCCAGGATTTCCACCCGGCTGGTGGACATCGGGTCGAGGGTGTCGATGAGCCGTTGCACTCCCGGTGCCCAGTCGGCGAAATGGGTGCGCAGAACCGCTCGCGCGCTGCCCGACTGGTACGCCACACCTTGGGGCTCGACGACGTCGAAGAAGAAGTAGAAGCGGTCACCGGCCACTGGCATCACCGAAACACGTTTTCCGTCACCGACATACGTGGTCCATTCGGTGGCCGGTCCGATGTCCTCGTCGACGCCCACCAGACCGTTGTAGTTGACATAGTCCGCGTAACGGCGTGTCACGGGGCCGCCCAGCACGTACTCGCGGGTCAGGGAAGCTGCGCCGTCGGCGCCGATGATGATGTCGGCCGAATCTGTGGAGCCGTCAGCGAAAGTGGCCGTCGCGGCGTCGCGGCCATCCTCGACCCCGATCACCTCCATACCGAAGTTGATGTCGTCGATGCCGTACGCCTGCATCAGCATCAACTGCAGTTCCGCTCGGGCAATGGGATACGGCCGCTGCCCGACCTCCTCGATGAGTGGCTGCAGCGAGAAACGGCACATCGTGTCACCGGTGTGGCCGTCGAGGTAGCTCATCGATTCGAGGATCCCGCCGAGTGCGGCGGTTTGCGCCGTCAAGCCCAGATAGTTGAGGCATTTGACGCCGTTGGACCAGACCGAGATCGCTGCGCCGACCGGCTTGTTCTCGGTGACACGTTCGTAGACCACCGTGCTGATGCCGATCTGGCGCAACGCAAGAGCGGCGCTCATCCCACCTATGCCGGCGCCGATGACGAGTGCTTTGGTCGCCGCCTGACATCGCATTTCAGCTTCCCCGATAGGTAGAGTAAGCGTACGGCGACAGCAGTAGCGGAACATGGTAACTGCTTGCAGCATCGGAGATCTCGAAGGAGATGAGCACCTCCGGGTAGAACCCGGCGACGGCCTGGGCGGCAAAATAGGATGCGGTGTCGAAGACCAGGCGGTAGGTGCCCGTCAGCCGGATGTCGGTGAAACTGTCGACGCGCCCGTCGTCGTCGGTGTTCGCCTGCGCCACCAGGGCGCCCGCGGAGTCGGTCAGGGTGACCGCCACACCGGCGGCCGGGCGGCCGGTGACAGCGTTGAGGACGTGTGTGCTCACCTGAGTCATGGGTTCGATCCTGCCGTAGATCCAGGATCGGGGCCCGGCTCCTCGAGCAGGCGCTGTAACCGCAGTCGATTGATTGCGGCGAGCTCGCCGCGCATCACCCGGCGTTCGGTCTCCGGATCGTTGTCGAGTCGCTGCGCCAATACCCCGAGCAGTTCCTCGGCCGAGCGGCCGCTGGCGCAGACCAGGTACACGTGGCCGAAGTTGTCCTCGTACTCCTGGTTCTTCCTGGCCAACTCGGCTTTCACAGTGTCGGCCGCCGCGGCCACCTCAGCCTGCTCACGGGCCGACGAGCTGTTGTCGGGGCGAGCACCGATGCGTGGATGGCCGGTCAGTGCCACATCGATTTCGCTGTCGGACAATTCGGCCAGCACCACATCGGCACGGCGAATCAGGGCGTCGTGGTCGCGGAACGGCGCGGCCTCGAGCACCCGCCGCGCCCAGACGGTCGACGGGCAGACTCCGAGCAGCAGGTGCAGCTGCGGTCCCTCGGGCATGGCGTTGAGGGCGTCCAGGCTCGGCATTGCGCACCCCTCGATCCGATGGTTGTGGACGGCCCCACCGGTAGCTGGGGTGGGTTTCGCCGGACCGGGCATGCTCCCAGGATGGGGCAGGTCGACAATGTGTGCATGTCGAGATCTGGGCAGGTTGCCGGTGTGCTGCTCGCGGCGGGCGCAGGCAGTCGTTACGGGATGCCGAAAGTGCTTGCCGAACAGGGGCAATGGCTGCGAACGGCAGTGGCTGCCCTGGCCGGAGGCGGCTGTGACGACGTGGTGGTGGTACTGGGCGCCGCAGTGGTGGCGGCGCCGCCGCCGGCGCGCACCGTGATCGCCTCGGACTGGGCCGACGGTATGAGCGCCTCGCTGCGTGCCGGGCTGGACGCGGTGGCGGGGGCCGCCTACGTGGCGATCCACCTGGTGGACACCCCGGATATCGGTGCGGAGGTGGTGAGCCGGGTACTGACGGCTGCAACCGGAACGGGGTTGGCCCGGGCATACTTCGACGGCCGCCCGGGACATCCGGTGGTGGTGAGTGCCGCGCACGC
Organism: Mycobacterium sp.; assembly: GCF_049647605.1. GTDB lineage: Bacteria > Actinomycetota > Actinomycetes > Mycobacteriales > Mycobacteriaceae > Mycobacterium. Next base: position 70,787 of record NZ_JBARXZ010000099.1, read on the forward strand.
AGCGGCGCTGCGGGCAGAGCTCACCGGTGATCGAGGCGCGCGGGCCTATTTGTCCGGCCGCCACGACGTCGAAGCCGTCGAGTGTGGCGACCTCGCGACCGGGGCAGATATCGACACCCGGTGATGACTCCCGGCCGCACTCGGACATCCGGTCACATCAGGCCGAGGGCGCGGACCGCATCCCGTTCGTGGCGCAGTTCGGCAACCGAGGCATCGATACGGGCCCGGGAGAAGGCGTTGACGTCGAGGCCCTCGACGACCTGCCACTGCCCGTCGACCGCGCGGCACGGAAACGAGCACACCAGGCCCTCATCCACGCCGTAGGCGCCCGGGGAGGGCAGCGCAACCGAGGTCCAGTCGGCTGCGGGAGTGCCGTGCACCCAGTCGTCGATGTGATCGATGGCGCCGTTGGCCGCTGATGCCGCTGAACTGGCACCCCGCGCTTCGATGATCGCGGTCCCGCGCCGCGCCACGGTAGGGATGAACTCATCTGTGAGCCAATGGGTGTCGGCGGCATAATCGGCACCGGAACGACCGCCGACCTTGGCGTGGAAGATGTCCGGGTACTGCGTGGGGGAGTGATTGCCCCAGATGGTCATCTGGGTGATCTCGGTGACCGGCACCGCGGAATGCCGGGCCAATGCGGCGATGGCCCGGTTGTGGTCGAGTCGGGTCAGCGCGGTGAACCGCTGGGCGGGGATGTCGGGGGCGTGGGCTGCGGCCACCATGGCGTTGGTGTTCGCCGGGTTCCCGACCACCAGGACGCGCACGTCAGCTCCGGCGCCGGCGTTGAGGGCCCGGCCGGCGGTGGCGAAGATCGCGGCGTTGGCCGACAGCAGATCGGCACGTTCCATCCCTGCGGTGCGGGGCCGGGCGCCGATCAACAGCGCGACGTCGACACCGTCGAAAGCGCGCACCGGATCGTCGTAGATCTCGGCGCCGGCGAGCAACGGGAACGCCCCGTCGTCGAGTTCCATCACCACACCCGCTGCGGCGCGCACCGCCTGGGGCACCTCCACCAGGCGCAGCACCACCGGCGTATCGCGGCCGAGCATGGCGCCCGCAGCGATACGGAACAGGGCGGCATAGCCGATGCTGCCGGCGGCGCCGGAGACGGCCACCACCTGAGGTCGAGTCGACACTGTCTCTCCCGCCGTTGTCCGTACCGGTGGCGCCAGTGTGCCAGGCCGCCACCGGTTGTGGTCGATGCCGAGACTCAGGTCAAGGGATCGCGGCAGTCAGGACTGCAGGCCCAACGCACCCCGGGCGAAACGCCGCACCGCCTCTTCGGCGGTCTGGGCTGCAGCAGAGTGGCCGGTTCGAGACCGGGAACTGATCGAGCCGTCCCGGGGATCCAGGAGGGTCTCGGCCAGCAGTTCCCCCGTGGTCGGCTCGCAGACCGCCCAGGTGTAACAGGTGTTGTTGTTCCAGTCATCGGCGCGGCGACCGACGTACCCGTCGTCGTGTTCACCGAGTTCGGCCAGCGCCGGCCGGTCATCCACTCTCTCGTCGGCGCGCAGTGCGCGCAGATACCAATTGCCGGCGTTGATCTCGATGGGTTCCATCGGGATCACGCGGCGTCAGCGGTCTTGGGCCGCTTCGATTCTCGCGGAGCTTTCACGGCGTCCATCTTTGCACCGCTGCCGTCTCGGACCTTGTGGGGTTTGTCCCGGAGGTGAGAATCCGCTGCGGCGGTCTGCGATCTCCTGCTCGGCCGGTCGGGATCGGTGGTGTTCTTGAGCGAACGCTGGGGGCGCTCGGCAACGGAGTCCACGGGATCGGTGTCCGGTGTGGCCTTCTCCGGCTGCGCGTCAGCGGTATCGTCCGGGGGCGCGGCGATGGTGTGGTGTTCTCTGGTGACATGGTCGGCTGGGGGAGCCGCTCGATCCTGGGTCGAGGAGGTGTCGGAGGTGCCCGAGGTGTTCGGCGCGGGGATGCCGGTGATGCTCGCCCAGGCGCCGTTGACGCCCTCGACCGCCGAATTCGCCAGATTGGCAAGCACCTTCGCGGGATCGTGAGTAGGCAACAGCCGGGCGGGCAGATGCTCACCCACGGGAACGTCGCGGTTGTATCCGAGGTCGACCAGCACTTTGAGCGTGGGCTCGACCAGTTTCAGCATCGGCTCGATGAGAGGGCGAAGTACCGGCGCGGCGTCGATCAGCTGGTACAGCGGCATCAACAACGGCAGATGAGGCGACCTGATGGTGAGGTACCTGATACCCCGCGCCTGGTCGTAGTAGGTCATGGTGGGGTTGTCGACGACATTGCCGAGATCCGAGTCCGGCCCCACATAGGTGACGTGCAGATAGTGGAAGCCCAGGGCGGCGTTCACCAGCGTCAACGGCAGTAGAGGGAATGCCGGGAAATCGGAGATCGGATCGTATTCGTAAGAGATGTCGGTCAATTCGAACCGGGTGTCCGGATTCGGCTCCTCGAAGACGATATCGCCGAACGTGAAGCCCGGAAACCTGGTGTAGATCCCGCCATTCGGACGCTGCGGGCTACCGAAGACCAAGAACTGGATTTGATCGGAGGCCAGGACGTCTTCCGACAAGCCGTCGAGTGCCTTCATCTCACGGATGACAACCAGTGCCCCCGACGAGTATCCGACAACAGCGATCCGATCGACATCGTCCTCGTCGTCGACGTCTCGGAACTGCGAGATCGCCGCGCGGAGGTGGTGGAGCCCGTCGTTCTGGGACACCGTGTATCCGGGATCGCCATCGAAGGAGTCCGCCACCCAGGGGACCTTCCACAACTCGTATCCGGGGAACCCGTAATTCGGGCTACCCGGATTCAAGTAGTCGTTGAGCTTGGCCTCCATCGCGGCACCGGTCGGGTTGTCGTTGCCAGGAACCACCAGAACGGTCTTCGCCGAGAACCGGACGGCTGTTTCGGGCAGGGGTAGAAGTGTTGCGCCTACCGTGACCGCGGCTACCAACACCGAGGTCAGGACCGAACGTACCGTTGCAGAAATAGCCACAGTTGGTTCCCCCGAATTCGACGTGGCCGAGTTCGGGGTACGTTAACAGCGGAGTTTGCCAAATGTGGCGTTACCGGCGATTTTTCCGGCGAGCGAGTGGCAGACCGCGCGCGCTCGAAACCCCGGTTCGAATCCCGGGGAAGGCAAGAACGACCAGGTGGCGCCCAACGTCAGAGCTGGGCGCCAGCCGTGGATCAGTCCTTGAGTTCGGCCAAGACGGTGCCCTGAGTCACGGCCGCACCGGCCTCGACCGAAAGGCCGGTCACGGTGCCGTCCTTGTGGGCGGTCACCGGGTTCTCCATCTTCATGGCTTCGAGGACGGCGATCAGATCACCGGTCGATACCTGCTGGCCCTCTTCGACGGCCACCTTCACCACAGTGCCCTGCATCGGGGCGGTCACTGCGTCACCGGAGGCGGCGGTACCGCCGTGCGCGCCACGCTTACGCGGCTTGGGCTTCTTGCGAATGGCTCCGGGGACGGCTGCACCCGCGCCGCCACCGAGGGCGATGTCACCGGGCAGCGACACCTCGACACGACGACCGCCGACCTCGACGATGACCGTCTGACGCGGAGTGGCTTCTTCCTCGTCGACCGCACCGCCACCGGTGAACGGCTCGACGGTGTTGTCCCACTCGGTCTCGATCCAGCGGGTGTGAACGCTGAATCCGTTTTCGTCACCGATGAACGCCGGATCGGAGACGACGGCACGGTGAAACGGGATGACCGTGGCCAGGCCCTCGATGTTGAATTCGGCCAGCGCGCGGCGGGACCGTTCCAGGGCTTCGCCACGGGTGGCGCCGGTGACGATCAACTTGGCCAGCATCGAGTCGAACTGGCCGCCGATCACCGAACCGGACTCGACGCCGGAGTCCAGGCGGACGCCAGGGCCCGTCGGCGGGGTGAATGTGTTCACGGGTCCGGGTGCCGGCAGGAAGCCGCGACCAGCATCCTCGCCGTTGATCCGGAACTCGATGGAGTGGCCACGCGGGGCGGGGTCCTCGGTGATGTCGAGGGCCTCGCCGTTGGCGATACGGAACTGCTGGCGCACCAGGTCGATGCCGGCGGTCTCCTCGGTGACCGGATGTTCCACCTGCAGGCGGGTGTTCACCTCGAGGAACGAGATCAACCCGTCCTGGCCGACGAGGTACTCAACGGTGCCCGCGCCGTAGTATCCGGCCTCTTTGCAGATGCGCTTGGCGGATTCGTGGATCTCTTTGCGCTGCGCGTCGGTGAGGAACGGGGCCGGGGCTTCCTCGACGAGCTTCTGGAACCGGCGCTGCAGCGAGCAGTCCCGGGTACCGGCCACCACGACGTTGCCGTGGGTGTCGGCGATGACCTGGGCCTCGACGTGGCGCGGCTTGTCCAGGTAGCGCTCGACGAAGCATTCTCCGCGGCCGAAGGCGGCGACGGCCTCACGGGTGGCCGACTCGAACAACTCGGGGATCTCTTCGAGGGTGCGGGCCACTTTCATGCCACGACCACCGCCACCGAAGGCGGCCTTGATGGCGACGGGAACGCCGTACTCCTTGGCAAACGCGACCACCTCGTCGGCATCCTTCACCGGGTCCGGGGTGCCCGGCACCAGCGGCGCCTGAGCGCGCGCGGCGATGTGGCGCGCGGTCACCTTGTCGCCGAGATCGCGGATCGACTGCGGGCTGGGTCCGATCCAGATCAGTCCGGCATCCAGCACGGCCTGGGCGAAGTCGGCGTTCTCGGAGAGGAAGCCGTAACCCGGGTGGATGGCGTTGGCGCCGGACTTGGCCGCTGCGTCCAGGATCTTCTCGAACACCAGGTACGACTCGGCCGAGGTCTGTCCACCGAGGGCAAAAGCCTCGTCGGCGAGCCGCACGTGCGGCGCGTCGGCATCGGGCTCGGCGTACACGGCCACGCTCGCCAGGCCGGCATCCTTGGCCGCGCGGATGACCCGAACCGCGATCTCGCCACGGTTGGCGACAAGGACTTTCGAGATGCTGGAACTGGCGTGACTAGGCACTACGCCTCCTACGTATCAAGTCTGTGGGCCGGTATTCAGCCATGTCTAAGAATCGTCTTTAAGAATCTATCGGGCAGTTTAAGCGCCCTGCCTGAATCCGCGGTGAGGCGGTGCCGGTTACTTAAAAGTAAGTTCGGCCGGCCCGGCGGACGACCCCGGAGATCTGGGCGCTGAACAGAGCTTCCAGCAGTAGGTCGGGCTCAAAAGCCCGGTCCCAGAAGGCAGACGATTCAGGACTCGCGCAGCCGCCGTTTGATCCGCGCCAGCATCGCCGACATGCCGCGCAGCCGCAGCGGGCTGATCAATGCCGCCAGTCCCAGCTCGCCGTAGAAGTCGTCGGGCACCGCGAGGATGTCTGCCTTGGATTGCCCGTCGAGGCCGGTGGCCAGGATCGACGCGAACCCCCGTGTGGTGGGAGCCTCCCGGGGCGCGCTGAAGAACAGCCGCACCCGCGCCGGGTCGGCAGCGTCGACGTGCAGGAACAGCGGAGACTGGCACTCGGGTACCGGCTCCATGGCTGCCTCTTCGAGATCAGCGGGCAGCTCCGGCAGCTCCTGGGCGAACTCGAGGAGCAGTTGTAGCTTGTCCTGCCCCTGGACCTCGGTGAAATCGGAGACCACCTCGGCCAGGGCAGCAGGCAGGGCCATACCAGGCATGTTGTTCACGGGGCCGGCGCGTCTCCCGGCGCCTCGCCGGCCACGATCGGCACCCGCACGGTGTTACCCCACTCGGTCCAAGAGCCGTCGTAGTTGCGGACGTTATCGACACCGAGCAGGTGCGTCAGCACAAACCAGGTATGGCTGGACCGCTCGCCGATGCGGCAGTAGGCGATCACCGACTTACCCGCCTCGCCGACGAAGCTGTAGATCTCGTCGAGCTCGGCGCGACTGCGGAACCGGGAGTGATCATCGGCGGCCTTGGCCCACGGCACCGACACCGCCGTCGGGATGTGGCCACCACGCAGGGCGCCCTCTTCCGGGTAATCCGGCATGTGGGTGCGCTCGCCGGTGTACTCCTGCGGGGAGCGCACGTCGATCAGCGTCTCGGTGCCCAGCGTCTCCAGCACGTCGTCCTTGAAGGCGCGGATGGGGGCGTCATTACGCTCCACGACGGGGTAGCCGGCGGTGGCCTTTGCCGGTACATCCAAGGTGGTGTCGCGGCCGTCGGAGATCCACAGATCGCGGCCACCATTGAGCAGCCGGACATCCTCATGGCCGAACAAGGTGAACACCCACAGTGCGTAGGCGGCCCACCAGTTGCTCTTGTCGCCGTAGATGACCACTGTGTCATCGCGTGAAATACCTTTGCGGTCCATGAGTTCCGCGAACTGCTCACCGGTGATGTAGTCGCGGACATGGGGATCGTTGAGGTCGGTGTGCCAATCGATCTTCACAGCGCCCGGGATGTGGCCGATGTCGTAGAGCAGAACGTCCTCATCGGACTCGACGATGGCCAGCCCCTTGCTGCCCAGGTGTGCCGACAACCAGTCGGCGGTCACGAGGCGTTCGGGGTGGGCGTAGTCCTGCAATTTGGCACTGGGATCTGCTGGTAGCGGCACGACGAAGAGCCTACCGGTGGATGGGGGTACACGGATGAATCAGTTATGAGCCCGAGTCGGTTGGGCGTGGGCTCACGCCGTTGCGCGGTAGACGTCGCGGAGTGGTTCGGGGATTCAGTTCAGCTGCCTGGTGCACGAATATGGAATCGCAGGTAATCGCGTTCGCAATAATTGTGTCGTTACCACCCGGTTAAATGTATCCATAGTGAATAAATACAACCAGTGATCATGTGAATCCGTTGCCAAACTGATATTCGTGAATGGCTTCATTTTGATGCTATTGACGGAAACATTGAGGGCGCAGCCGGCTACGTGGTGCAACGATGGGGTGGCTTTCATGAAATCCGTGCGGTTGACCATCGCCTGTCTGACGGCTTTTGTGATGGCGTCCCCTGCAACGCCGGCCATGGCGGCCGCCAGCGCGCTCGAAGCGGAGTCGATGGGGGTCTCGCCCAGGTCGGCCGGGCGTCAGTACCCGGATCCGAGTGCCTCAGGTCAAACGGTTCTGGTGCTCTCGGCGAATTCTGCGGCGTCGGTGAAACTCTCAATGTCCTCCGCTGCCGGAATCGTCGTCCGAGCCAAAGGGCAAGCGTGTGGGGTCGCGCCGATGATGACGGTCAAGTTCGATGGCAGGGCCGTTTCGGCGACCGCTGTAACCGCGTCTGAATGGACCGATTACACCACTTCCATGACGATCGCTCAGGGTGTCCACAGCGTCGAACTCGTATTCGCCATCGACAACAGACAAACGCTGCGGGGTTGTTCTCAGAGTTTGATACTGGACAAATTGAGTTTGGCGCCCGGTGAGGCCACAACACCGGCGGCTGCGACACCCGCATCACTTCCCAGTTCATACGATTCCGGACTCACTGTGCCGTTTGCATATCCCGATCAGGCTTCCGGCAGGACCTTGAATGTGCTCAGCTACGGCGCAACGCCCAACAGTTCGTCGAACAATGACGCAACAGCCATCCAAGCGGCGATAACAGCTGCCGTGCCAGGTGACAAGGTATACCTGCCCAACGGCACTTATCACCTCTCGTCGACCATCAACCTCAAAAGTGGTGTCTCGCTCATCGGTCAATCGCGAGACGCCACCGTTCTTGCCGGCACGTACCGGACTGGTCCAGACGCTGTGGTCAGTGCTGCGCCCGGGGTCACGAATCTCACCGTGTCCGGCTTCAAGATCACTCGTGCGTCGGGATCTGCCTACTCGGCCGGCATTCGGCTGGGCAATACCAGCGGTACTCAGGTGACCCGCATCGTGGTCAGGGACGTCATGGTAGAGAAGCATGAGCGCTTCGGCATCCAGTTGCAGAATGCACGCCATGTGCTCGTCGAGAACAACATCGTGCGAAACGCGTCCGCGCTGGATGGCAACGGCTCAGGATACGGAGTTGTGATCGATCAGGGGGCGTCCGAGAACAACTGGGTCCGGAACAATCTGATCGGACCGGTCATCCGCCATGGAATTCTGTTGCAGTACAGCGCACATCACAATTTGATCGAGCACAATACGGTGACGGGTGCCGTGTCCGGCGCCCTCGACCTACACGGCGAAGACGAGTACAGCAACGAAATCAGGTACAACAAGGTCACCGACTGCGTCCGAAACGGAACGACGGTGAGCCCGAATGGCGGCGGAATCGAAGTAGGTGAGTTCAGCGGTGTCGCCGGAACGACGACGATGCACGATAATTCCGGTCCGCACAACTGGATTCACCACAACGAGGTGTCCAACTGCACGTACGGGCTGCGCATTGTCAACAACACCAACTACACCTACGTCGAGGACAATACGTTCCACAGCAACTCGACCGCCGGAGTTCTCGCCGACCTCGCGCCGCTACATCACCTGTACATCTTGCGCAACAACATCTACAACAATGGAAACGGTATTGCGCTGTTCAAGGTCACGCAGGTGGCTGTCCAGGGAAACACCGTGATTCGCAACGGTGACTACGGCTTGTACACCGACCCGGGAACCACGGGCTATGTGATCACGGGGAACACGATTGCCGACAACAAGAGAAATGTGGCCCTCGGAAGTCCTGGCGGTACCTTCAACTGAGGTCGTCGACGGTGGACGATTCGATTACCATCGCCGAATGGTGCTGTCAGGCAAGGTGACGCACTCCGATCCATTGTCGGCAGTCATGTCAGACAGGGGTGGCTTCGGGGGGAGCGGTTGAGCAGATTCCTGACGTCCGGACGACGCGGTGCATCGGGGAAGCGAAGAACGGTTCTCGCCGGGGGCCTCGGTGCGTCGGTTGTCGGTGTCCTCGGCGTGGCCGGCATGTATGTGTCGGTCCACGGTCATGTGACACTGGCGCTGATCCTGTTGGCTCCAATACTGTGTCTCGGGCTGCCGGTATCGGCCGCCTTGTTCGTCGCCGCACGGAAGCCGGTGGCCGCTTCGGTGGCGTTGGTGCTCACGCTGATTCTCCTCGTTGCTGTTGTGCCGTTGTATCGCGCCTCTGACACCAGTGCGCTCGGATCTTCGGTGGAAGTTCGGTTTTTGAGCCTCAACCTTCGACTCGGTGCCGCGGACGCCGAAACGCTGACCGCGGTGGCGAGTGCCCGGGCCGATGTCGTCGCCGTCCAGGAACTCACGCAGGAGGCCGTGCAACGGTTGTCCGACGCCGGCATGGACGACAAATTCCCCCATCGTGTCCTTGTTCCACACGCGGGAGCAGGAGGTGCCGGACTGTGGAGTCGGTTCCCGCTTCGTGATGGTGCCAGAGTTCCCGGCTTCGAGATGTACTTCGTGCGTGCCCGGGTTGAAATCCCTTCGGTCGTTCCGGATCCGGTGCTGGCAGTGGTGCATCTGTCGGCACCCTGGCCCCAACCCGTCAAGGATTGGCGGGAGGACATGGAAGTATTGCCGGGCGCGATGGCCGACCTCGCTCGTGCCGATGATGGTGTGGTCGTGATTGCCGGCGACTTCAACAGCACCTACCAGATGTATGACTTCCGCCGGTTGCTCGGTGACGGCTACCAGGATGCGGCGGCTCAGGCGGGCGCTGGGCTGCTCCGCACCTATCCGGCCAACAGCATCATTCCGCCCCTGCTCGGCGTTGACCATGTGTTGGTGCGGAACGCAACCGCGACCTCCGCGCAGACGCGGTTGATACCCGGATCCGACCACATGGCATTGCTGACCACCGTGCGCATGCCTACAGATCGCTGACCTGCGAAAAGCTCTCGGCCGGCCGGTTTGGTCGACAATGTTGTTGCCGTACAGAACTTTCCGCGCGGTCGGGGTGTCCCCGCGGCGGATTGGTTGTCGGCACGCCCGATTCCCTTGACGGTCGGTCTCCCAACCGGCGATAGGTGGCGCCCTGACCTGATCACCGTCGCGAAGCGCTGGTGAGGATCGAGATCGTGCCATCGGACGTTGCCCACCACCGGTTGTTGTTTGCGTGGTGAAAGATTTCTACTTGAACTCCGAAATAGTTCGCTTTGCCGCACCTGGTGTTTTCGTTAGCAATCATCTGAATGCATGCTGATACCTGCTCTGGCCATCATCAATGATTTCCCGCAGTGAGGTTGAACGCGGCGGACTCGTGGCCCCGTTGGGCGGCCATTTGGTGTTGTCGAACGGCTGGATGACGTCCTGGTGGGGTGGCATGACGGTATTTCAGGCCGGCTCGCGGTATTCGGCATGTGGGCATTTACCAGCACATTTGGAGTCACCGACGGTGATATGGCCCAATGTCGGACCGGATGAATGCACAGTTCTGTTGCGTGGCTCACGTGAGGGTGCTAACGTCGCCGACAATCAGCCGAAGTTGTAGGCCTGGGGGGCTTCCAGCTAACTATTAAGTGTTAACTGAGTGGGGAATAGCTAATGGCAGATGAACTGTCTGTAAATGAATTCGAAAATGGGGTTTCGGCTGCTCGGCGGCGGAACGGCTCCGTTCAAGTCGTGGATGCAAAACGGCATGTCGACGGCCCACAGGATTCGCGGGCTCCGATGAGCCCGGCCTCGCTCACCCCGACCGTGAGCCTGGTGATTCCGGTCAAGAACGAGGCCCGCAACATCGCGTGGGTTCTCGAGCAGGTCAAGGACGAGGTCCACGAGCTGATACTCGTCGATGGGAATTCGACAGATGCCACCGTGATCACCGCGCGCAGCTGCCGGCCCGACATCAAGGTGGTAAGACAGGACGGAGTTGGCAAAGGTAGCGCGCTGAGGACCGGATTCCTTTCTGCCACCGGCGACATCATCGTGATGATGGATGCCGACGGCAGCATGGTGCCAGGAGAGATCGCGCACTATCTGCACTTTCTCACCCATGGTTACGACTTCGCAAAGGGCTCGCGGTTCATACCCGGCGGCGGATCGCTGGACATCACCCCGTTCAGGCGTCTCGGAAACCGGTTCCTGCTGCGTGTTTTCAATCGGTTGTACGGCTCCGATGTCACCGACCTCTGCTACGGCTTCTGCGCGTTTCACCGTCGGTATCTGGAACTCTTGGCGCTTTCGGCAACCGGGTTCGAGATTGAAGCCGAAATGGTCTGCCGCGCAACGCGGGCCGGGCTCAGAATCGTGGAAGTGCCGAGTCTGGAGTTGCCGCGACGTGCAGGCAAGTCAAATCTGCATTCGGTCAGCGACGGTGTCCGAGTGTTGCGTGCGGTTCTGCGGGATCACCGCACTGGTGTCAGCGGGCGGGTTGTGCAGTCGGTGCGCAAGTACGTACATGCCGGTGAACGTGTCGAGCTGATCGCATGAGCGACCAGGGGGCGGCAGGTGAGTGACGTGCACACGACGGGGGACGAGTGCACATCATCGGAGTCAATTGCGCTGATTGTCGGTCCTGGAGATCGATTCTTATCCGGGATCAGCTATTACACGGCGCTGCTGACGACGGCCCTTGCGCAACAACGCCCCGTCGCGCTACTGCAACTACGTAAGCTGTGCCCGCGCTTCATCTACCCGGGCCGGGCCCGGGTGGGATGCACCGATGGCATGTTGCCGTTGCTGCAGGTTCCGACCTTCAACGGACTCGATTGGTACTGGGGTCCATCGGCTTTGGCTGCCTACCGGTTCTGGCGACGCACCGGACCGAAGGTGTTGATCTTGCAGTGGTGGACGGGGACGGTGCTGCACAGCTACCTGGCCCTGGCCGTGCTGGCAAAATGGTCCGACGCCCGACTGGTGATCGAGTTCCACGAAGTGCAGGATGTCGGGGAGGCCCGGTGGTCGTTGGTACGTCGGTTGACCCGTGCCGGAATGGGTTACGTCCTGCACCGCGCCGATGCTGTTGTCGTGCATTCGGAATACGACCGGCGCGAGATCTGTGGCATCTATCCTTACGTCGCAGGTGTGCCCATCGAGGTCATTCCCCACGGCCCGTACCGAAACCACGCTGGGTTTACGGACAGCTGCGGCCGAGGAGCAAAAGTCAGCGGTGCCCCGCGTTCCTCGCCACGATCCGAGGGTCCGGTGCGGCTGCTGACCTTCGGAGTTGTGCGTCCGTACAAGGGGCATGCCGAGTTGGCCGAGGCGGTGCGGTCGCTCACGAGGTCCGGACTCGATCTCCATGTCAGCGTGGTCGGTGAGGTGTGGCAGGGTTATCGACGGCCGCTGGATGAGCTCGCGAAAATCCTTCCGGCTGACCGGTTGACCGTCGTCGACCGTTACGTCGACGATGCTGATGTACCGGCTTTCTTCGCCGCAGCCGACATGGTCGTCTTGCCCTACCGTCGTTCGTCGGCATCAGGACCGTTGCACATAGCGATGAGTTGCGGACTGCCGGTCGTCACAACTGCGGTGGGTGGGCTGGCCGAAGCCGCCGCCGACTACACAGGTGCCGTTCTGGTCAGACCCGAGGATCCCGTGAGCTTGGCCGAAGGGATCCGAGAAGCATTGCCGCTGCTGGGTAGAACTCATGCGGATCCACATTCCTGGACTCGAACGGCGCAGCGGTATGCCGCGCTCTTGGAGCACATCGGTGCGGGCTCTGCTCGTGCTGCGGAATCGGTGGAACTTGCCATACCTGGGGGAGTGGCGTGACGGCAGCCCCGATGCGGGTCGGGCTCGTCGTCCCGCGCTTCGCCCCGTACCGCGGGGGCGTGGAGACGTACACAGCCAACGCCGCCGGCGCATTGGCGGCCAAAGGTGTTGCAGTGACTGTCATCACGCAGGTCGCGCGCGATGCGCGGTTGCCGCGCGCCGCAGAATGCGACGGCTACACCGTCGAGCGCTACCGCCTGCCGGTCGACGACGTCTTCGACCTGCCGTCGCCTTCGGCGGTGCGTGCGGCTTCGAGGCGCGGCCGGTTCGAAGTCTTGTGGGTACACGGCTATCACACTCCGCTGGCCTGGCTGGCCGCCGAACGGGCGCACGTGCCGGTGGTGTTCACTCCGCACTACCACGGCGACGGCCACACCGCATTGCGGCGGGTTCTGCATCGGGTCTACCGGCCGGCCGGGCGGAGGCTGATGGCGGCGAGTCGTCGCATCGTGGTGGACACCGCCGCCGAGGCCGAGCTGGTGCTGCGCGACTTTCCCCGTCACATCCATCGGGAGTCCATCAGTGTGATTCCGCCTGCGGTGGTCGATCCGATCGGTGGACGACCGCCGTACCCCACCTTGTCACCCGTGGTGCTGACCGTGGCGCGTCAGGAACCGTACAAGCGCACCGACATCTTGATCCGCGCAATCGCGCAGCTGCACCGCCGCGGCGTGGCGGGTCGGCTTGTTGTTGTCGGGCACGGCTCCGGCCTGGTCGCCTACCGAGAGCTCGCCGCGCGGTTGGGTGTTGTCGACGATGCGGTGACCTTCACCGGCGCGGTCGATGACGAAGAGTTGCGACGCTGGTGGGCCTCGGCCTCGCTCTACGTGACCGCGAGTGAGAAGGAAGCGTTCGGCATCGGGCTCGCGCAGGCGCTGACGGCGGGACTTCCGGTTGTGGCCAGCGAAATCCCCGCCCATCGTGAGGTGATCGGCAACGCGGGATCCGAAGCACTCGCGCAGTTGTGTGACGACGACGGCCCCGAGGACGACACGGTTTCGCGGTACGCAGCTGCGATGGCCGGATTTCTCTCAGCGGCCGACTCGCGCAAGCAACGTGCCGCTTGTTGTGGTTTCCCCACCGCGCAGGAGCTGGACGACCAACTCCTGCAGACACTGAACATGGCGGCGTTGTGACCGCCGCAGTGACCTCCGCTTCGCCCGCCGGGCCGGGCGCTGGGGCGGGAGGCCTGTTGAAAGACAGATCATCTCGAATTCATCATGGGTTGATCGCGTCGGCTGTGGTACTGCCGCCCATCGGCGCGGTTCTGATCTTGCTGGCCTACCACGTGGCTGCGGGGCTCGCCGAGCCGGGATCCGCGCAGTTTGCGTTGTTCTGGGCAGGTTTCCTGCTGGGGATGCTGCCGCTTGCGGCGCTGGCATGCACGGGTGGTATCAACGGTGCGACGCGCGCTGCGGCGCTGGTCGGCATCGGTCTCTTCGGGACGATCCCGCGCCTTCTGCGTACCAGCCCCGCCGGGTCCGATGAGTTCACGCATCTGCGGCAGTCCATAGAAGCGTTCTTCGCCGGCGAAGTCGGACACGTCTCGTATCTGTTGCCGATCACCAAGGAATTCCCCGGCCTGCATCAGGTGGCCAGCGCGATCGCCCGGCTGACGGGCCTGTCCCTGTGGCACTCGGGCCTGGCAGTGGTGATCGCGGCACATGTCCTGTCGGTTCTTGCGGTCTATCAGCTCATCCGCGCGGTCGGTGTCCCGGCTCGAGGCGCGGGTGCCGGGGCCGTGATCTACACGCTCAATCCGTCCTGGCTTCTGTTCAATGCCACGTTCTCCTACGAAAGCCTGGCTCTTCCCATCCTTCTGTGGTGCTTGGCGGCAACCATCGCAGCGTGCCGCGCCACCGACAAGCCCGCCGTGCGGTCGCTGGCTGCGGCGGTGCTGTGTGTCGTGGCACTTCCGGTCATCCATCACCTGACCACGCTGTTCTTGGCGTTGATCCTGATATTGCTCATCACCGCTTTGGTGACGCAGAGGTTGTGGCTGCTCATCGCCGGCCGAACCGGCGAACAGCGTGGGCGGATATGGCCGATGCTGCTCGTGGCGTACTGCCTCGCGATGTCGGTGATGTATTGGTGGTCGGGCAATTTCGGTTGGCTGATGTCCTATCTGAGCCCCGCATGGACCCGGGGCTTCGCGCAGATCAAAGCGATTCTCGATGGCGCGGTCCTGTCTTCGGGGGGCCGCAGGGGTCTGTTCAGCGGAGCACCGAATCCAGCCTACGAAATCGTCTCCGGCTATCTCTACCCGGTGATCACGTTGGTGCTGTTCCTGCTGTCACTTGCGGTCCTGTGGCACCGTCGACGCCAGATCGGCCCGGCGATCTGGGCGTTTGCGGTGCTGGCGTCGTTGTACTTCCTGAGCATGCCGATGGTGCTGACCAAGGGCGGCGCCGAAGGGGCACATCGCTCATGGGCGTTCAGCTTCATCGGTATCGCGGTGCTGTGCGGTGTGGCTTGGTCCTTCAGCCCGGGACTGCGTGACGTCATCGCAGCGCGGGGGACCCGACCGCGTTGGCTGGCGAACGCCTTCGATCACCGCCGCGTGAGAGTCGGTGCCGCGGCTTTGGTGTTCACCTTCCTGGCCATCGGCGGAGTGGTCCTGGGAACCCCGGTGTCCGGCCGCTTCCCGGGCAGCGCGAACGTGGGTGACGACACCCGATCGGTATCCAAGGAGGGCGGCGCCGTAGCCGCCTGGCTGGCGGCGAACACGCCCATCGACACGCCGGTTCTGGCGGATCGCTATGTGTCGCATCAAGTCGGTTCCGTGGGCCGGATGGCTTCGTTGCGTCCCAGTGCGACGTTTCCCATCTGGGATCTCTACATGCGCGCCGAACCGGTGACTCCAGAAGTGCTGAAACAGATCCTGGGGGCCAAGATCCGCTATTTTGTCGTCGACGCACGCATGGCCACCACGCGACCGCGTTTGGGTTACTGGTTCACCAAAGATGAACCGGGTGCCGACGGGAACCTCGTGTTCCCGCAGTCGGCCATCGATCGATTCGACTGCCTGCCGTGGTTACAAGGTGTCTATGGCGCCGGCCCACTGACTGTCTATCAAGTCAACCGAGTTGTCCTGCAACGGACCATGGCCGGAAGTTGCCAAGGGTGGGTGACGTAGTGGTCAACGATCTCGAGAGCATCCCCCGGGGCGGGCGTACCAGATCGCCCGAGGCAGACCCCGGCCGCCGCCCTGAACCGGCGCCTGGCCGCTTCGCTGCCGCGGGGATGCCCGTCGTCCTGGGCATCCCCGACGCCGCTGCCGGACGGCACCGGCGCTCTCTGTCACCATTCCGAGCCGCACGCCAGCTTCCGTTGGACCGGATTGCCCGGGGGCGGCTGCTGTGGTGGTCTGCAGTGGGCATCGGATGCCTGCTCATGGCCCATCGAATGAGACCGGAAGGGACCGGGCTCTTCAGCGGGCCCACCGATCTACTCGGCTGGATTGCGGTGGTGTGCGGGTTCATCGGGATCTGGCTGGTACCTGGGTTGTGGTTGTCCGCTCTGGTGATGAGAACCGGCGCCGGTCTGGCGGCGTGGCTGGGGACCCGAGTGGGGGTTGCTCTGGCGTGGTACGTGCTGCTCGGCCCGGTCATCCACGACTTCGGCCGTGGGGCTCTGATCACCACGGTCGGTCTTCTGGTGGCCACATCAGCGGCCACCGCTGCCGTGTGTTTCGGTGTGACGCTGGGCTTTTCCCGATGGCCCGGGCGGGTTTGGCTTCGTGGTGTCATTGCCGCAGTTCTGGGCGGTGCGGTTGCCCAGGGTGTCATCTGGTTGTCCATGCGGACGTGGACCTACGACATGAACTATTCGGAGATCCGGCGGCTGGACTGGCTGATCGTATCGGTGTGCGCACTGCTTGCCACAGTCGGAACACTGAGCCGTCCGAAGCTGCCGTCGATGTGGTCACCGCAGGTGTTGTGCGCGACGGTGGTGACTCTTGCCGTCGTCGCGACCACTCTCGGAGTTCTGGAGACAACCGAACCCAGATGGTCACCGAGCCAACAGATGCCGTCCGCGTTCAGTGCCGAGCAAACCACCGCCCCACCTGGATCCGACATGGCCTTCGCCTTGACCGGCATCGGCCCCGATGGACCTGCGCGCATCGAGCAGGCTCGATTCGCGGCGTACGACACCATCGGTCGCCAGGTTTCGATCGAAGCCCGGTTGGTGCCGGCCGACGACACGACGGACCGGGCAACCCTGCTCGTCACACTCGAACGAAGCAGCCAACAGGTGCTGTGCGAACCCCACGGGGTCGGCAGCCTCCTCGAACCCGGGCGGGCCATCCTCAATCCGCTGATGCGACCGCCGGTGAAGCTCACCCTGCGTGACCTGACATCGGGTATGCGGGTGCAGGGCGTCGTCTACCGCGAGTGGTGCTCCGAATGACTGCCCGTGGTCTCTGGGGCAACAGTTTTGCCCTGCTCGCGACGACAAATCTCACTGCGCTGCTCGGCTATGTGTTCTGGATGGTATGTGCGCGCAGTTTTCCCGCCAGCACCATCGGTCAGGCCAACACGGTGATCGCGGCGATGACATTGGTCGCCATGTTGACCGTCGCTGGTTTTGTCCCATCACTCACCCGGACATTGCCGGGCGCCAGCCCGGACGAACTCAGTGGGATCTGCAGCACCGCTTTTGTCGTCACCACCACCGTTTCCGGGGTTGCCGGAGTCATCGGGGCGCTCCTACTGCCGGATCATCTGCTCGACGAGGTCGGTGCCGGCTGGTTGATGGGCCTGGTGGGAGTCGGTGCGGTGGGAACCGCGCTGCTGTTGGTGGTCAACGCGGCATTGCTGGGAATCCGGCGTGCTGAACTCACGTTGTTCGGCACCGTCACGGGAAGCGTGTTGCGGCTCGTCACGGTGTTCGTGTTGATCGCGGTGGGCGTGGTCGCGGTGGGCGCCGACGTGAGCGCCGCCCACGCGATACTGATGCTCTGGGTGGCATCGCTGTTGGTGTCTTTGGGCCTGTCGATGCGTTTACTCATCCGCGCTGCGCCGGGGTTTCGATTCCGGCCCAGCAGGACTTGGTTGTCGCGCCACGGTGCACCGGTGGCATGGGATCACATCGCGACCCTCGCCGTCCGGTCGCCCACATTTGTGATACCGATTCTGGCCGCTGCGATGTTCCCCGCCGCCCAAGTGGGATACATGGCGATGACGGCGATGATCAGCGGCGCCTTCTTCGCGGTCGCCGCGGCGGTGTCAGGTGCATTGCTGGCCGACTGCGCCGATGAGCCACAACGACTTCGGGCACAAGCCCGCAGAGCCATGCAGCTGATCGCCGCGCTCCTCGTGGTGCCGGTGGCGGTCACCTGTGTGCTGGCATCGAAGGTGCTCAGTCTGTTCGGCCCGGACTATGCCGCATACAGCAGCCTGCTCATCCTGCTGTTGTTGTCCACCTTTCCGGACGCGTTGATCAACGTCGGTATCACCGTTCTGCGGGTACGGCGCAGATTGGTGCTGGTGGCCGCTGTCACCGTGGTGGGTGCGGCCATCACCATCGGTGGGTCCTGGCTTCTGATGCCGAGCCTGGGGATCATCGGGGCCGGATGGTCGATCCTGACCTCACAGGTGATCGTCGCGATCACCTTGATGGTGTTCGGCTTTCGGCGAAGCGCGTCATCACAGGAACCGCCGGCCATGGCCGGCCAGCGCATTGCCGGGGCGCTGCGGATCGGGCGGCCATGACCTCTTCTGGACACGTCGACCAATCTCTGGACAGCGGCTCGCGACTGCGCGGACTGCGGGTCCTGCACGCCATCGACAGTTTTCTGCCGAATGTCGGCGGCCTCGAGCTCTCGATCGGGTCACTGGCCAGGGCGCAAGTGCGGCTGGGCCGCGTCGTGGCGGTCGCCACCGCACAACATCCCGACGCTGCCGACCGCGAGGACCTCGATGGTGTCGAAGTGCACCGGCTGCCCATGGCGATGGCTCATGTGCCTGGTGCCTACGCGTCGCGCACCCACCTGTTTTTCCCGCCGGTTCCCGATCCGCTCTTCGCCCGCGCATTCGCCGCCCTGATCAAGAGATTCCGCCCAGATGTCATCCACGTACGGGGGTGGATTCTCTACAGCGTGCTCGGGCCGGCCCGTCGCGCCGGCGTACCGGTCATCGCGAGCGCACACGATCACAGCCAGGTGTGCGCCACCAAGATCATGCTCCACCACGGTCGCAGTGTCTGTTCGGAACCCGGCTTGGGCAAGTGCATCAGCTGCGCGCATTCGCAATACGGGCTCAAGGGGATTCCGCTGGCGGCCGGGCTGCACCAGCTGGGGTCGCGTCGGCATCGGGACGTCGCACTGTGGACGGCGACGTCGTCGGCGCTCGCGGCCCGCGGTTCGGCTCCTCGGCCCGCTGACAGTGATGCGATGACGGTGATCCCGACGTTCATCGACGACGACCTGCTGGCCTTGGCTTCCGACAAACGGACCGAGCGTCGCCCTGACTTCGTCCCGGCCACGGGGCCCTATCTGTTCTATGCGGGTGCCCTCGGCGCGCACAAGGGCGTCGACGTGCTTCTCGAGGCCCATACCCGGCTCCGAACACAAGGGTGCGACGTGCCCTTGGTCCTGGCCGGCCTGCCCCGTGACGATTTCCCGATCGACAGCAGACCCGGTGTCATCGTCGCCACCAACGTCCCTGCGCCTGCGGTGGTCGCGGGATGGCGGCACGCCATCGTCGGTGTGGTGCCGAGTGTGGTGCCCGAGGGGTTCGGCCGCGTCGCTGTGGAGTGCCTGGCGGCCGGCACCCCGTGTGTGGTCTCGGCGCTCGGCGGTTTGCTCGACATCGTCACCGACGGTGTGGATGGGCTGCACGTGGCACCGGGGGACGCAGTGGAGCTCTCGGATGCGATACGGCGTCTGCTCGACGACAAGACCTTGCGATCTCGGCTGGCGGCGGCCGGACCCGCCAAGGCGGCCGGTTTCACGTTGTCCCACGTGACGCCGCTGGTCGACGAGTTGTATCTGGAGGTCTTGGACCAATCCGCTCGAGCAGAGGTGGTGTGATCGTGACATTCTCCAGCACAACAGATTCCGATGTGAGCCCGGGGTTGTCCACCATCCCGTTGGTATGGATGTACCACTCGATCGCGCCCTACGATGAGGATCCCTTCGAGGTGACGATGACCCCGCAGCGCTTCGAGAGCCAGATGCGTTGGTTGCAACGCCGGGGACTGCAGGGCGTCTCGATGGCCGAACTGCTCCGGGAGAAGGCGCAAGGGCGGGCTCGTCGGATGGTGGGTCTCACCTTCGATGACGGCTATCAGGACTTCATCACCAACGCGCTGCCGGTGCTCCAGCGATACGGCTACACAGCAACACTGTTTGTGCTTGCCGGCCGGCTCGGTGGGCGTAACGAATGGAGTAGGCCCGGGCCGGACAAGGCGCTCCTGACGGCAAGCCAGCTGCGCGAGATCGACGGGGCCGGAATGGAGATCGGCTCACACGGACTCGAGCACATCTCCTTGGTGAAGGCCGACGACGCAGCGCTGACCGCCGAAGCGGCACGCAGTCGGCTGATCCTGCAGCAGCTGCTCGACAAGGAGATAGCAGGCTTCTGCTATCCGTACGGCTATCTGGATGCCCGCGTGGTGGAGGCATCGAAGGCGGCCGGATACGACTACGCGTGTGCGGTCACACCGTCGAGTTCTATCGGACGCCACGCCATTCCGCGGACGTTGGTGCACGAGGGCGACACGTCGTGGCGGCTGGATGCCAAGCGGATCGTCTCAACACTCACCGTGGGCAATCGCCTCGGTGTTCGGCGCTACCGGGGAGATCAATGATGCGCGTCGCCGTAGTCGGACAAGGATATGTAGGCCTGCCGTTGTCGGTCCGCGCCGCACAGGTGGGACATCACGTCGTGGCGTACGACATCGACGAATCTCGGATGAAACGGCTGCATGCCGGTGAGTCCTATATCGAAGACGTCTCCGACGAGGACCTGATCGCGATCCTGGAGGCGGACACGTTTCACCCCTCGTCGGAAGCGCGCGCCTGCGCGGCCTTCGACGTCGCCATCATCGCGGTCCCGACCCCGCTGCGTGAAGGCGTGCCGGACCTGCGCTACATCGAGGAGTCGGCGCACACTCTCGCGCGCTACCTACGGCCGGGTGCGACCGTCATCGTCGAGTCCACCACCTACCCGGGTACCACCCAGGAACTGGTCGCACCGATCCTCGAGGAAGGCTCAGGCCTGGTTGCCGGCCTCGATTTCCACCTCGGGTACAGCCCCGAACGCATCGATCCGGGCAACGCCACCTGGACTCTGGTGAATACACCAAAAATCGTGTCCGGCGTCGACGACGCGTCGTTGGCGTCCGTGCGGGCGTTCTACGACACCATCGTCGAGACGACGATTCCCGTGGTGTCGCCGCGCGAAGCCGAACTGGCCAAGCTGGTGGAGAACACCTTCCGGCACGTCAACATCGCCCTGGTGAACGAGATCGCGATATTTGCACATGAACTCGGCATCGACGTATGGGACGCGATCGATGCCGCCTCGACAAAGCCGTTCGGATTCATGCGTTTCACGCCCGGACCGGGTGTCGGTGGGCACTGCCTGCCGATCGACCCGTCCTATCTGTCGTGGTGTGTGGAGCGCACCCTTGGCCACAACTTCCGATTCGTCGAGCTCGCCAACGACGTCAACGAGCACATGCCCGATCATGTGGTGCGGCGAATCACGATGGAGCTCAACTCCGCACGACAGGCAGTCAATGGTTCCCGCATCCTCCTTCTCGGGTTGTCGTACAAGAAGAACACCGGTGACGCGCGAGAGTCCCCGTCGGTGCGTGTGGCCCAGCTCCTCGCCGCGATGGGGGCCCAGGTGCTGGGCGCCGATCCCCACATCGTGGAGGCCGGGCACCTCGACGGACTGCTGCGTCGTGTCGATCCGACGCCCGAGGAACTGGCGTCGGCTGATGCCGTCGTCTTGCTGACCGACCACGACGGGTTCGATTTCGACGAGATCACCACTCACGCAAAGCTGGTCCTCGATTGCCGACACCGGGTCCGGGGGTCCAATGTCCGATACCTGTGATTCCGGGGACGGTCAGGAGAACGCGGGAGCGCGCCGATCCCGCCGGAAGTGGATCATCGTCGTCGCATTCGCCGTGGTGCTCGCCGGCATGGCTGGATACGGCCTCGACGTCCGAACCCCGGTGGGAATTGCGGAGCCCGGAACGCAGCAGCGTGGATTTGCCCTACCGTCCTGGCAGGAGCGCGGATACGACGGTGCCGATGTAGAACAGTCGCTCGGCGAGATACAGGCGTTGGGTGCGACGTGGGTTCAGTTCAATCCCACGTGGTATCAGACGACCCGGCATTCGAATGCCATGGTCCGGACGCCGGCCACAGTCAGCGATACCGGCCTGGAGCGGGCGATCGCACTGGCCCATCAGCGGGGACTGAAGGTATTCCTCAAGCCGCACATCGACTTACCGGTTCCTGGTCAGGACAGCCGCAACAACATCCTGCCCGACGACCGTGGCGCCTGGTTCGCCGGGTACACCGCCTTCATCACCCACTACGCCGCGATGGCGCAACGACTGGGCGTGGAACAGTTCGCGATGGGCACTGAACTGTCGTCGATCAGTGATGACCGAGAGGCCTGGTTACGGGTGATCGATGCGGTGCGTGCGCAGTACGGCGGAGTGCTCACCTATGCGGGAGGACGAGACTGGGCCACGGTTTCGTTCTGGGATGCGGTGGATCTCATCGGCCTCGACGCCTTCTTGGCACTCGGTGTCGCACCCACCGCCGACGTCGAGGTGCTGCGCGCGGCATGGCAACCGGCAGTGGATCAGATGGCGGCCCTGTCCGCGAGATACGGCCGCAAGATCCTGTTCACCGAGGCCGGCTACACCAGCCAGCGGGGAACCATCACCGACCCCTCCAATTGGAGGATCAGCGCAACACCGGATCAGGCCGAACAAGCCGCCGCCTACCAAGCGCTGTTGGCGACCTTCAGTGACGAACCGTGGTGGGAGGGTGTCCATTGGTGGGTGTGGATCACCCCACCGGGCACCGAGGCTGAACCGCTCGACTATTCGCCCCGCGGCAAGCTCGCCGAGGGGGTGGTGCGTCGATGGTGGGTGCCATGATCCACGACGTTCGTGCGGTCACACTCGCCCCGATGACGCGGGCCGACATACCGGCGGTGGCACAGCTTTTCCACCGCGAGCTCAGCTCGGGCGCCGCACCGGAGGCCTGGTGCCGGGTGATGGACGTTCCGTGGGCTGTCGAACAACCCAACCATGGCTATCTGTTGCGCGACAACACTCGTGTGGTGGGCGCCTATCACGCCTTCTACTCGGAACGTGTGATCGACGGTCGACGGCACCAGATCTGCAATCTGGGTGCGTGGTGCGTCGAGGACAAACACCGCGCTGCCGGCTTGCGAATGCTGCGAGCTCTGCTCCGACAACCCGGCTATACCTTCACCGATCTGTCGCCGAGCGGCAACGTTCCGGCGCTGAACACCAGGCTCGGCTTCGCGATGCTCGACACGCAGACGGCGGTGATCCCCAACCTGCCGTGGCCATGGCGATCCCAGGGCGTGCGGGTGATCGACGGTCCGAAGGAGATGGACGAGCTCCTCTGCGGGCAGGAACAACAGATCTATCGCGACCACCGGGAAACGGTGGTCAACCATGTGGTGCTCGTCAAGGGCGACCGGCACTGCTACCTCGTGTTCCGTCGGGAAACGCGGCGGCATCTTCGCGTGTTCGCCTCGATCCTGTACGTCAGTGATCCTGAGCTGTTTCGGGAATGCGCACCGCATCTCTACCGATATCTGTTGCTACGACACGGAATGGCGGCCACGCTGGTCGAGCTCCGAGTTCTCGGATATCGCCCCGCAAGGTCGGTCATGACGGCGGGCTGCCCCAAGATGTATCTCAGTGAAGACCTCGCTCCAGGCCAGGTGGACTACCTCTACAGTGAACTCACCTGTCGCGCATGGTAACTCGACGCACGGACGGAATTGATCCAGAACCATGAGGACAAACCTTCATCACCTCATCGAGGACCGCGCTCGGTCACATCCCGAGACGCCGGCCCTGACCTTCAAGCGAGAGACGCTCGGCTATGGCGAGCTCTGGAACCGGATCCTCGCTGCTGCCACCGGCCTTGATGGTCTCGGCGTCATGCGTGAACAGCGGGTGGCGGTGTACCTGGACAAACGACCCGAGACGGTGGTGGCGGTATTCGGAGCCTCTGCCGCCGGTGCCGTGTTTGTTCCCCTGAATCCTCTTCTGCGGCCCGCGCAAGTCGGACACATTCTGCGCGACTGCGGAGTTCGGGTCCTCATCACGTCAGCGGAGCGCCTGGCGCTGTTGCGTGACGAACTCGCATCATGCCCTGACATCACCGACGTGATACTCGTCGGTACCCCAGAGGTCGAGTCGCAACACCGCGGACATCACCGGATCCATCTGTGGGACACGTTGTCCGGACCAGTTCGGAATGCTCCTGCTTCCGGCGTCATCGACCTCGACATCGCCGCCATTCTGTACACCTCAGGAAGTACGGGCCGGCCCAAGGGTGTGGTGCTCAGTCACCGCAATCTGTTGGCAGGCGCTGAGAGCGTCACCGCCTATCTCGGCAACACTGCTGATGACGTGCTGCTCGCCGCGCTGCCGCTGAGTTTCGACGCCGGCTTCAGTCAGCTGACAACCGCCTTCGCCGTCGGTGCGCATGTCATTCTGACCAACTATCTGCTACCTCAAGACATCCCGAAACTGTGTGCGCGACACCGGGTCACCGGAATCACCTGCGTGCCACCGTTGTGGATCCAGATCGCCGACCAGAATTGGCCGGAGGCTGCCAGAACTTCACTGCGATACTTCGCGAACACCGGTGGCCGGATGCCCAAGCCCACCTTGGACACCTTGCGCGAGGTGTTTCCGTCCGCGAAACCGGTTCTCATGTACGGACTCACCGAGGCATTCCGGTCGACCTACCTCGACCCCGGCGAAATCGATCGTCGCCCCGGTTCGATCGGCAAGGCGATTCCGGGCGCGGAGATCCTCGTCGTCCGACCCGACGGCTCGATCTGCGATCCGGGCGAAGAGGGCCAACTCGTCCACCGCGGTCCTCACGTCGCGCTGGGCTACTGGAATGACCCCGAACGCACTGCTGAGCGCTTCCGCCCGGTTCCTGGCCGCGAGCAGCCTTGGCGTACCGGCGAAGTGGCGGTGTGGTCAGGTGACACAGTGGTGGCCGACAGTGACGGCTTCCTCTACTTCGTCGGTCGTGAGGACGACATGATCAAGACGTCGGGCTATCGGGTCAGCCCCACGGAGATCGAAGAGGCGGCCTATTCCACCACCCTGGTGCGTGACGCGGTGGCGTTGGGAATCGAGGATGCCAGGCTGGGGCAACGGGTGCTTCTGGTGGTGGCCCCGGCAACGGCCGACTTCGACCTCTCCGTGCTGCTCACCGGCATGCGTAACCGGCTGCCGTTGTACATGGTTCCTCACTCGATCGTGGTTCGTGATGAGATTCCCCGGTCGCCCAACGGGAAGTTCGATCGGGCCCGGCTGCGTGAGGAGCTGGCGTCATGAGCCCACGTCCGGTGATCGCGGCATTCGGCACCATGGACGGTCAGCTGGCGGTGGGCGGAATGCCGCTGGACCGTCTCACTGCACGCGTCGGTTCGACGCCGTACTTTGCCTACGATCGGAGCTTGCTGACGGCTCGCGTCGACGTGCTCAGGGCGGCGTTGCCACCGGCGGTGCAACTCGGCTACGCGGTGAAGGCCAACCCCATGCCGGCCGTGGTGCAACACCTGGCCGGCCTTGTCGATGCGCTCGATGTTGCCTCCACGCTGGAGATGCGGACCGCCCTGGACACACCGATGCCCGCCGAGAAGATCAGCTTCGCCGGACCGGGCAAAACCGCAGCCGAGATCCGGCAGGCCGTCGGGGCAGGGGTCACGATCGAAATGGAGTCGGTCACCGAAGCGCGCCGGGTGATCGATGCCGGCGAGAGGCTCGGTGTCCGCCCGCGTGTGGCGGTCAGGGTCAATCCCGACTTCCAGGTGAAGGGGTCGGGCATGCGGATGGGCGGTGGACCTCAGCAGTTCGGTGTGGATGCCGAGGAGGTACCCGACTTCCTGACCATGATCGCGGCAACCGGTTTGGAGTTTGTCGGCTTCCACGTCTTCGCGGGTTCGCAGAACCTGAACGCAGAGATTCTCTGCGAGGCGCAGCGCAAGACCGTCGAGCTGATCCTGGCGCTTGCTGAAAAAGCGCCCGCGCCCGTGCGTTACGTCAATCTCGGTGGTGGTTTCGGTATCCCGTATTTCGACAAGGATGCTCCGCTCGACCTCGATGTGATCGGAGCGAACCTGGCAGATCTGATCGAGGGCAAGGTGATGACGAACCTGCCCGAAGCGCGTGTCGTGATCGAGCTCGGCCGCTACATCGTGGGCGAGTGCGGCATATACGTCACCCGGGTGGTCGATCGAAAGGTGTCGAGGGGGCGGACGTACCTGGTGGTGGACGGCGGGATGCACCACCAGCTGGCGGCATCCGGGAACTTCGGTCAAGTGATCCGGCGCAACTACCCGATCGCGGTCGGCAACCGGATCACCGAGCCTGGTGAACTGACGGCCACCGTCGTCGGCTGTCTGTGCACCCCGCTGGATCTGCTGGGCGACGAGGTTCGACTTGCGGATGCCGGAATCGGAGATCTGATCGTGGTGTTTCACGCCGGTGCCTACGGATTGACCGCCAGTCCGACCGCCTTCCTGGGGCATCAACCGCCCGTTGAAGTGATCGTCTGAGTGATACCACCCGAGAAAGAGGACAGTTCGATGAACTCAAGCCAGGACACGATCCAGCGAGTGGCCGCCGTGATCGCAAAAACACTTGGTATCCAAGATCGTGTTCACACCCTGGATGCTTCGACCGAGTTGTTCGGAAGCTTGCCCGAGCTGGACTCGTTGGCGGTGGTCGCCCTGGCTGTCAACCTGGAAAGAGAGTTCGGTTTCGAGATCGACGACGAGGATTTCACCGGAGACACTTTCGAAACAGTCGGCAGTCTTGCCGAATTCGTCGAGCAGAGCAAGGTGCAATCAGCCGCACATTGAGAAGATGGGATGACACCATGCAACTCCTGGAAAGCCTTGACCAGATTCGCACCCCCCGGGGGCGTCGATGGTTGCGGCGCACTGCGCGCCAGCGTCTGTACTCGCGTCGCGAGTCGGTCTGTCTCCGAAGAGATCTGGCCGTGCCGTTCACACCGCCGCCGGCAAAGATCGCTTTGCACATCCGACGGCTCGAAGCTGAGGATGACCTCTCGTTCCTCGACGACGAGCCGGAGCTGTCGGCCAAGGATGCCCAACTGCGGGCCGATCAACGCTGGCTCCTGAGCTCCAATCTGCCGACCTGCTGGGTCGCCGTCGACCCGGCCGGAAAGATCTGCTTCATGACCTGGATGCTCACATCGCAGGACAATGCGCTGATCCGAGAACTGTGGGGGGACTGGCTTCCAAAGATCAAACCGGATGAGGTGTTGATCGAAGGGATCTACACCGCCGAAAGCCATCGAGGACTTGGCATCATGGCGGACGCCGCTACGCGCATCGCCGAGGGCGCGCTCGCAACTGGTGCGCGGTACGGTCTCGGCTTCATCGGCTCAGGCAATTCGCCATCTCTGAGAGCAGGCGAGAAGGCCGGATGGATCCCGTTCCTCACGCGTGAAGAGGGCTGGGTACTGTTTCGCCGGCGAGTGCGGTTCTCTCCAGTCGTCGATGCTCACGGCACCGAATGATCGACTGGGCAGTTCGACGGCGCAACAGCACCGGAGAATCGATCCGCGATCCAGCTTTCCACAGCGGGGGCGGCCTTCCACATCATCTCGCGATGCGTGACGTCCGGCATCTCCAGGTATTCGATGTGGCCCCCGAGTGAACAGCTCTGCGTCACCGCGTATTGCACCCATTGGGGCAGCACCAGCGCATCGCGTCCCCCGGCGATCACGAGCATCGGCTTGTTGAGCCTCCGCTGGGGCAGAGCCGTTTCTCGCAGCGCGTCCGCCAGTGCGGTGACGTCTCGAGCGGTGTCGGGCTTCAACGCGTTCGACTCGCGGATACGGTCCACGGCTTCGCTCCACGGAGCCGGCACCGTGGAGGTCTCGGCTGTTTCGGTCGCGGCGGGTTCGCATCGACTGAGCCGTCGTTCGCTGGCCTCGAGCGACCCATGGAGAAAAGAACGAGCGTCCAGATCGTGGTTGTAGCGGGTCACCCCGAGAATGAGCAGGGGGTAGAGGGCGCGCTGCTCATCGGTCATCGCCCCGGACCGTGCCAGGTCGGCCACGGCCGTGACGTTGGCGGCGGGTGCCAAGGCGACACTTCCCTTGAACTGCAGGTCGATCCCGTAGAAGGCATTCAACTCGTTGGCGGCCCACACCGCCTGGCCGCCTTGCGAATAGCCGACTCCCACCCACCGCGCTGCTGTCGCCGGCGACAGGTTTCGTATCGCTCGTACCGCGTCGATGGTGTTGAATGCCGCGGTCCGGGCTTCGAGATACGGGTGGCTTCCGGTCTCGCCGAGACCCTCGTAGTCGGTGGCCGCCACCGCGTACCCTGCCGCCAGCAAGGACTCGATTGACGACGCGTAACCCATGAGGTTCGGCTGCAGAGAGGGGCCGCAGTCGTGTCCGATACCGGTGGTGCCATGGGCCAGCGAGACCACCGGCCAGCCACCGGCCGGGGGGTTGCCTCGGGGCAGGAAGAACACTCCCGAGACCTCCGTCGCCCGGCCGTCCATGCCGGATACCGATCCGTACGACGCGCGCCAGGCCTCACCGACATTCGATTCCGGGTCATCGAAAGGTGGATCCGCATAGGGCTCTTGGCGGATCACCTGACCTCGGCCTGCCCAGACGTCTGCCGTGATCTGAGGCAGCGGCACCACGATCGGATCGGAGATCGCGCCCGGTCGCACCGTCGGTGCGCAACCGGCCACACCCGACAAGATGATCATCGCCACTGCCGCGAAAGTGAGTCGGCGACTCAGCTGCGCCAGCCGAATGCGCACGTCAGGCCCCGACCATGACGAGTGGACGCCGGAACTGTCGGCCGTCAAGGGGGCGCAGCCTCATCGCAACTTCTTTCGGATTCGTGGAGCCGAAGACCAGGCGCGGGTGGTGAACTCGGCAGCTCGGGCGATCATATCCTGGCGAAGAAGACTTGAGGTGCTGGAGGCGGCCAAATAGGGGCTGTGCTGGACGATCTCGCAACTGCAGAGTTGCTTGAATGCATTTCAGCAATCGTTCAGGAGAACAGGGCCGAGGAAGGGTGTGGTGTCTGGACTGTCAGTTGGGTGACGGCGCCGGGTGCCCGAGCCAGATGTCGGCGACCGACAAGCCTGTCCGGGTCAGAAGGCGCCGGATCAGCGGCAGGCTCAGCCCGATCACATTCGATGGATCGCCGTCGATGCGCTCGACGAACCAGCCGCCCAGCCCGTCCAGCGTGAAGCCGCCCGCGACTCCCAGCGGTTCCCCGCTGGCGATGTAGGCGGACAGATCTGCCGGCGTGGGTTCGCCGAAATGAATTGTGGTGGAGCCGGTCTCCACGCAACGGCCCCTGATTTCTCCGGCAGACAACCGGATCGCGCAGTGCCCGGTGAGCAGCTCGCCGGACCGCCCGGCCTGCGACTGCCACTGGGCGTGGGCGGCGGCGGCCGTGCCCGGCTTGCCGCGCAACTGCCCGTCGAGCAGCAGCATCGAATCGCAGCCGAGAACCACACAGTCGTCGGCAATCTCGCCGGGCAGAGTGCCGGCGACCTCGACGGCCTTCGCCGTGGCCAACGCGGCGACCACCTCAGCCGGCGGTGCCCCGGGCAATCCGGCGATGACGGCGTCCTCGTCGACACCGGAGACCTTCACAAGCGGTTCGACACCGGCCTGTCGGAGAACGTTCAACCGCCCCGACGAGGCCGATGCCAGCACCAGGCGCGTCATCGCCGCAAGTGAGTGCGTTCCAGGAGGGTCACGCGCTGCCAGCTGGTGTGGCCGTAGCGCAGTTTGTCGACCGGATGGCCCCACGGGTTGAGTTCCTGCGGGCCCGGTTCACCGGACCCACCGCCGGCGGCCGACAACACCGCAACCAGCGCGGCGATCTCCTCGTCGGTGGGTTCGCCCTTGAGGATCCGGATCTCGGTGGGCGGGGCCGCAGGTGCGTCGATCGTCATATCCCGTGGGTCGCTGACCTCGGTGATGTCGACGTGCTGAGACATAACAGGCTTCCGTTCTCGTCGGCTCGGGGGCTGGGGGACCAGTTGGACCTAGAGAGGGATGTTGCCGTGCTTCTTCGGCGGCACCTGCGAGATCTTGCGCTCGAGCAGCCGCAGCGCGGTGCCGATGTAACCGCGGGTGTGTGACGGTGGGATCACCGCGTCGACGTAACCGCGTTCGGCCGCGACGTACGGGTTCACCAGGGTGTCCTCGTAGTCCTGCTGCAGCTCCAGTCGCAGCGCGTCCACCTCTTGCGTCGACTGACCGTCAGCGGCCGCCTGCTTGAGCTGCTGACGGTAGACGAACCCGACGGCGCCGGAAGCACCCATCACGGCGATCTGGGCGGTCGGCCAGGCGACCACCACGTCGGCTCCCATGTCTTTGGAACCCATGACGCAGTACGCGCCACCGTAGGACTTGCGGGTGATGACGGTCACCTTGGCCACGGTGGCCTCACCGTAGGCGTACAGCAGCTTGGCGCCACGCCGGATGATGCCGTTGAACTCCTGGTCGGTGCCTGGCAGGAAACCGGGAACGTCGACCAACAGCACGATCGGGATGTTGAAGCAGTCGCAGGTCCGGATGAAGCGGGCGGCCTTCTCCGAAGCGTTGATGTCCAGGCAGCCGGCGAACTGGGTGGGCTGGTTGGCCACGATGCCGACCGGGCGCCCGTCGATCCGGCCGAAGCCCACCAGGATGTTGCCGGCGTAACCGGCCTGCACCTCGAGGAACTCTTCGTCGTCGAGGATCCGGGTGATGACCTCGTGCATGTCATAGGGCTGGTTCGGCGAATCCGGGATCAGCGTGTCGAGTTCGACATCCTCATCGGTGAGGTTGTCCTCGACCGCGCCCAGATGCGGCGGCGCCGGGTAGCGCGGCGGCTCGGCGTAGTTGTTCGGGGGAAGGAACGACAACAGATCGCGCACGTAGTCGAACGCGTCCTGTTCACCGGAGGCGACGTAGTGGGCGGTACCCGACTTCGCCATGTGCGTGTGGGCGCCACCGAGCTCCTCCATGGTGACGTCCTCGCCGGTGACGGTCTTGATGACGTCGGGTCCGGTGATGAACATCTGGCTGGTCTGGTCGACCATGATGACGAAGTCGGTCAGCGCCGGCGAGTACACGTGCCCGCCGGCGGCGGCGCCCATGATCAGCGAGATCTGCGGGATGACGCCGGAAGCCAGGATGTTGTTGCGGAAGATCTTGCTGTAGAGCCCGAGGGAGACGACACCCTCCTGGATCCGGGCGCCGGCGCCGTCGTTGATACCGATCAGCGGGCGCCCGGTCTTGACGGCCAGCTCCTGGACCTTGACGATCTTCTCGCCGTAGACCTCACCGAGGCTGCCGCCGAACACGGTGGCGTCCTGGCTGAAGATGCAGACTTCCCGGCCGTCGATGGTGCCGTAGCCGGTCACCACGCCGTCGCCGACCGGGCGGTTCTTGTCCAGGCCGAAGTTGGTGCTGCGATGCCGGGCCAGTGCGTCGAGCTCGACGAAGGACCCCTCGTCCAGCAGCGCGAAGATCCGTTCGCGGGCGGTCAGCTTGCCCTTGGCGTGCACCTTTTCGACTGCTGCCTCACCCACCGGGTGCTGAGCTTCCTGGGTGCGTCTGCGAAGGTCGGACAGCTTGCCCGCGGTGGTGTGGATATCGACCTTGTTCTCGGCGGGGACCCCGGTGTCAGGCTCGGTAACACTCGTCATGGAATCCGATGCTATCGGCTGCGTTCTTAGAGTTCCATTAGGGATGGCCATCTGGTTTCCGGTGTCGCTTCGCAATCGGCGGCCGGACTCCGGAAACGGACCGGGATCGCTACAGTTCCACCGTGGGCTACCCGGATAACGTCCTGGCCAATGGCGAGCAGGTGGTGCTGCATCGGCACCCGCATTGGAAGCGTCTTGTCGGGCCGATCCTGATCTTGCTCATCACCACCGCGCTGGCCGCTTTCGGCGCCGCCGTGGTGACCAACACCGACTGGGATCAGACGGCCACGACGGTGGTGTCGCTGGTCATCGGCGCGGTCTGGCTGATCCTGGTCGGCTGGCTGACGGTGTGGCCGTTTCTGAACTGGTGGTCGACACACTTCGTGATCACCGACCGGCGGGTGATGTTCCGGCACGGCCTGATCGCCCGCAGTGGTATCGACATCCCGTTGGCCCGGGTCAACAGCGTGGAGTTCCGGCACGGACTGCTGGATCGCATCCTGCGCACCGGCACGTTGATCATCGAATCCGCGTCGCAGGACCCGCTGGAGTTCTACGACATTCCGCGAGTGGAGCGGGTCCACTCACTGCTGTATCACGAGGTCTTCGACACCCTGGGGTCTGAAGAGTCGCCCAGCTGACCCGGCTTGCCGCGGCGCCTGCGCCGCAGCGGGGTGACGGTGTCGGCCGGTGTGACGTGGCGCATTTCGTACTCGTCCTCGAGCGCTTCGGCGATACCACCGCCGGTGAGAGCGGATTCCAGCGCTTTGTCGGGGTTGCGGGCGAATTCGTCCGGGAACACAAACCGCCGGAACGCCCAGAAGCGGAACGCCATCTGCAGGAGATTCCCGATGATGTACGCGGAGATGAAATCGGCGACGTTCTCCATCGCCAGTGACACCATCGGCATCCGCAGCATCAACACATAGCTGGAGATCCACAGCGGAACCATCGACAAAACCACGCCGACACCGCTCACCCCGAAGAACAACAGCGCCTCGTGGTGACGTTCCCGGCCGCCCCGATTACGGAAACTCCACTCCCTGTTCAGGATGTAGGAGGCGATCACAGCAACGATTCCGGCAATGATCTTCGCCGTCACCGGCTTGGTGTCGAGGATCGTCAACTTCAAGGTGAAGAAGATGGCAGAGTCGATGATGAACGTTGTCGCCCCGACGATGGCAAACTTGATCAGCTCGTGATGCCGCTCTGCGAACGGTTGGATCGAACGGGGTAACCGCGCGATCGTGGCATCGGCAAAGGACATAGATAGGCAGTGTACGGATCGGGCCTGCGAGCCACGTAATCGTCGATCATCGCTGCTGC
The DNA here is from genome assembly GCF_049647605.1 of Mycobacterium sp. Lineage (GTDB taxonomy): Bacteria > Actinomycetota > Actinomycetes > Mycobacteriales > Mycobacteriaceae > Mycobacterium. Next base: position 103,639 of record NZ_JBARXZ010000099.1, read on the forward strand.
TCACCGCTGGTAACTCGCCTTGCGCAGGCCATGACACCATGTTGTCCGTGCCTAGATCTTCCAAGAATGCCCCGGTGGTCGCGATGGTCGGTGGGGGCCAGTTGGCCCGCATGACCCATCAGGCCGCGATTGCGCTCGGCCAGACGCTGCGGGTACTTGCCGCCGACGCGGGCGACCCCGCAGCTCAGGTCAGCCCCGACGTGGTGATCGGGTCCCACACCGACTTCGACGCGCTGCGCCGGGCGGCCACCGGAGCCACCGTGCTGACCTTCGATCACGAACACGTGCCCACCGAACTGCTCGAAAAGCTGGTCGCCGAGGGCGTCAACGTGGCGCCGCCGCCCCAGGCGCTGGTCCATGCACAGGACAAGCTCCTGATGCGCCGCCGGTTGCGCGAGCTGGGTGCGCCGGTGCCGCGGTTTCGCGCCATCGAGGTGGCCGACGACGCAGCCGAGTTCACCGAGCAGGTGGGCGGCGCCGCGGTGCTCAAGACCATCCGGGGCGGGTACGACGGCCGCGGCGTGCTGATGGCCGACGATGTTGAGTCGGCCCGGGAGATCGCGGCGCGCTATCTCGCCGACGGGGTGCCGGTGATGATCGAAGAGAAAGTGGCGATGCGCCGCGAACTGTCGGCGCTGGTGGCGCGGTCGCCGTTCGGCCAAGGAGCCGCCTGGCCGGTGGTCGAGACGGTGCAGCGCAACGGGGTTTGCGTCGAGGTCATCGCGCCGGCGCCCGACCTGCCCGCCGGCGTCGGCGTGCAGGCCCAAGAGCTGGGGCTGCGGCTGGCCGACGAACTGGGTGTTGTCGGTGTGATGGCGGTCGAATTGTTCGAGACGCTCGACGGCGCGCTGTTGGTCAACGAGTTGGCCATGCGGCCGCACAACTCCGGGCACTGGACCATGGACGGTGCCGTCACCAGCCAGTTCGAGCAGCATCTGCGGGCGGTGCTCGACTACCCTCTGGGAGATACCGCCGCCGGTGCGCCGCTGACGGTCATGGCCAATATTCTTGGTGCTCAACAGATTCCGGCGATGAGCCTGGATGAGCGGATGCATCACCTGTTCGGCCGGATTCCGGAGGCCAAGGTGCACCTCTACGGCAAGGGGGAGCGCGCCGGCCGAAAGCTGGGCCATGTCAACATCGTTGCGTCGCGGGGTGAGGACCTCGCGACGATCAGAGAGCGTGCCAACAGGGCGGCGCACTGGTTGTCGCACGCGGAATGGACCGACGGATGGGATGGGCACTGATGACTGAGCCGGTAGTGAGGGCGGATCACCGATGAAGACTCTTGTTGGCCTGATCATGGGCAGCGACAGCGACTGGACCGTGATGTCGGAGGCTGCGGAAGCATTGGCCGAGTTCGAGATTCCGTTCGAAGTGGGAGTGGTGTCGGCACACCGCACCCCCGGCCGGATGCTCGACTACGCCCAGCGTGCTGCCGACCGCGGGATCGAGGTGATCATCGCCGGCGCCGGGGGTGCCGCGCACCTGCCGGGCATGGTGGCCGCGGCGACCCCGCTGCCGGTGATCGGGGTGCCGGTTCCGCTGGCCCGACTCGACGGCTTGGATTCACTGCTGTCCATCGTGCAGATGCCGGCGGGCGTGCCGGTGGCCACGGTGTCGATCGGCGGTGCGCGTAACGCCGGTCTGCTGGCGGCCCGCATCCTCGGGACTGCCGATCCCGAACTTCGTCGGCGCATGGTGGCGTTCCAGGCGGACCTCGAGGCCATGGTGCTGAAAAAGGACGCTGCACTGCGCGATCGCCTTCTCGGAGCCACGCCGACCGAGTAAAGTTACTCGTGAGTAGCTAGGAGGCGCTGATGGCTGGTTGGGCCGGTAGTCCTTCGTTCGATCTGTTCAAGCTCCCCGATGAGCACAATGAGCTGCGGGCGGCGATCCGAGGTCTGGCGGAGAAGGAGATCGCTCCGCATGCCGCCGACGTCGACGAGAACTCCCGGTTCCCACAAGAGGCTCTGGACGCGTTGAACGCGTCGGGCTTCAACGCGGTGCACGTGCCCGAATCCTATGGCGGGCAGGGCGCCGATTCGGTGGCGGCGTGCATCGTCATCGAAGAGGTGGCCCGGGTCGATGCCTCGGCGTCGCTGATCCCGGCGGTCAACAAGCTGGGCACCATGGGGTTGATCCTGCGTGGTTCCGATGAGCTGAAGCAGCAGGTGCTGCCAGATCTGGTCGACGGGGCGATGGCGTCGTACGCGCTTTCCGAACGCGAAGCCGGCAGTGATGCGGCGGGGATGAAAACCCGCGCCAAGGCCGATGGTGACGACTGGATCCTCAACGGCGCCAAAGCGTGGATCACCAATGGGGGCAAGTCGTCGTGGTACACCGTGATGGCGGTGACCGATCCGGACAAGGGTGCCAACGGGATCTCGGCTTTTGTGGTGCACATCGACGACGACGGTTTCACCGTCGGCCCCAAGGAACGCAAGCTCGGGATCAAGGGCTCGCCGACCACGGAGCTGTACTTCGAGAACTGCCGGATCCCGGGTGACCGGATCATCGGTGAGCCGGGGACCGGCTTCAAGACGGCACTGGCGACGTTGGACCACACCCGTCCGACGATCGGTGCCCAGGCGGTGGGGATCGCCCAGGGAGCCGTCGATGCGGCGATCGAATACACCAAGGGCCGCAAGCAATTCGGGTCGTCGATCAGCGATTTCCAGGGTGTGCAGTTCATGCTCGCCGATATGGCGATGAAAGTAGAAGCGGCCCGCCTGATGGTGTACACCGCCGCTGCCCGTGCCGAGCGCGGCGAGGGCAACCTCGGGTTCATCTCCGCGGCGTCGAAGTGTTTCGCCTCCGATGTGGCGATGGAGGTGACCACCGATGCGGTGCAGTTGTTCGGGGGCGCGGGCTACACCACTGATTTCCCGGTGGAACGTTTCATGCGGGATGCCAAGATCACCCAGATCTACGAGGGCACCAACCAGATCCAACGCGTCGTGATGAGCCGCGCCCTGCTGCGCTGACCCGCGGTCAGGTCATGAGTCGCCGGCCGGCCGCAGATGGGTGATGTCGCCCGCGGCAACAGTGACCAGGCTGGTGCCGTCGTCGATGATCAGCCGGCCGAAGCTGTCGATATCCCTGGCGATGCCCACCGCCGCGCGATCACCCGGCAGCGTGGCCCGCACCTCGGTCCCCAGGGTCAGGCTGTGCCGGCGATAGTCGGCCACCAGGGTCTCGTCGGCTCCGCCGGCGGTCCGCCACCGACGGGTCCGGTCGGCCAGCGCGTCGAGGATTCCCAAAGCCAGTGCGGTGCGGTCGACATCGGGGGCGCCGAGCTGGGTCAGTGAGGTGGCACGTGGATCGGGAGCCTCCTCGGCCGACAGCGAGACGTTGAGCCCCAAGCCGACCACGATTGTCGGCGACGGCGCAGCGACCTCGGCGAGGATGCCGGCCAGCTTCCCCGGTCCGACCATGACGTCATTGGGCCATTTGAGACCCGCCGCAACCGGGCACACACCGGCGAGTGCGTCGACCACCGCGACCCCGGTCAGCAGTGGCAGCCATCCCCAAGCCTCCGGGGGAACGCCCTCGGTGCCGATGGCGACGGACATGGAGATCTGTGAGCGCGGCGGCGCCGACCAGCTGCGACCGTGCCGGCCACGCCCGGAGCTCTGGAACTCCGACACCAGAACGCTGCCGCCGATGTTCTCGCCGGCAGCGGCCCTGGCCAGGAGGTCGGCATTTGTCGATCCGGTTTCGTCGACCACGTCGATGCGGTGCCACAGCGCACCGACGTGTGCAGTCAACGCGGCAACATCAAGGGCGGGTCGAAGCTCGTCACTCACAGCAGTCGAGCCTAGTCGGCACTAGACCGCGCCGGTCCCCGCCTCGGTTGTCTGTGGGGGCAGCGATTCCATCGAGCGGGAGGTAGCAATCTGGCGGCGTCTGACGTCATCCAGCGCGGAGAAACCGACCACAAACGACACCGCCGCCCCCAACGCCCAGGCGGCGCCGAGGACCCAGCCCACCCGGGACTCGGAGTCGGCCAGCCAATAGGTCGCCACGGCAAGCAGTGGATAGCCGAGCACGATGTAGAACCGGGCATCGGCGCTGGCACGCCACGCCGAATGCCGGCGGGTGCGCAGATGCCATCCCGTCACTGCCACGAGCAGCGTGATCACCACGACGATCGAGACCATCAGCTCACCTCAGCTCCACGGGTTTGCCAGGAGATTATCGGGCGAACATCACGCGAAGGACGCGGGACAATGAGATTTCTCTATGACTCCAGCGGCGGCAACCGTCAGAGGGTTCGGGTGACCTTCTCCACCGTCCGCCGCCGGTCCTGCAGTCCGGGATCGGGGTTGGCCACCTGCACCAGCGAGCCGCCGGCGGCGAACACCGTCAACAGATTGTCGATCAGCCGGTCCGCGGTGTCCCAGCTGCCGTCCGACCACACCCGGTCGGCGGCTGTCAGGCCGATCTGGGAGGTGCGGTCGCGGGCGGCGGCCAGCACCTCGTCGACCGACCGGCCCGCCAGGGCAGTGCCGGGACTGCGCTCGGGCACGATCTGATCACCGTGCACCCGCACTGCCGTGGCGTAGTCGGTGAGACCGACCGGCAAATCGGGCACCGGCTTGCCAAAAGGATCGAGTGACAACACCGCGATCTCACCCATTCCGACCGCGGCGTCGGCCTCGTCGAGTCGTGATGCCGTGCACAGGCAGATGTCGGCGTCACCGTCGAGCACCACCTCGGCTCCGATCCACCACACCCCGAACAGGGCGGCCGCCGTCTGCCAGTGGGCCGGCAACAGCACCGCTACCCGGCTCTGCGGTCCGGCACCCAGCTCGTCGCGCAGCAGATTGGCGGTTTTGGCGGCCCAGTTGGCCAACGTCACCGCCGAGAGTTCGATCCGTTCGCCGGTGGAGTCGTCGTAATAGGTGATGCGCGGCCCGACGGGATCGTTGCGCAGCATCGGATCCAGCAGCGCACCTGAGACGGTGAGAGTGGCCATGTCAGTTGATGCACTCGGGATTGTCGGAACCGGCGGTCAGGATCGGTGACGGAGGCGGCGGTGGGGTGGCCTGACCGTCGATGCTGCCGGCGGCCTGGCTGATGACGTCGCCGGAGAGGGCCGGATCCGATTCCAGACCCGAGCCGGGCCCGGTGTAATCATCGGCGAGCACCACCCGCACCGTGCCCGGAGGCAGGGATTCATCGGCGACGACGGGCAGCCCGCCGAGGTCTTTGGCAACCGCCTGGGCGCCGAAGTCCTGGGGGTCGGCGGCCAGTACCTGGGTGGCTTCCGGCCGGGTGCCGTCGTTGTTGCCCACGTCACCCTTCGTGAACCCCTTGTTGGTCAACACACTCGACACCGCGGCGGCCAATCCGTTGATCTCGGTGTCGTTGATGACCTCGACGGTGGTCTTGGCGGGGGAGTAGGCCAATTCCTCGGTTCTGCCTTCGTCCTGATCCTCGAGAAGTCCGGTGACCCAGTCCTTGACCTGATTGGCATCCACCCGCACCACACTCTGCATGCCGTCGTCACTCCAACCGGCCTCATCGAGCACCGGGATGGTGGCGAACGCGACACTGCCGGCAGCCAGTTCCTGCAGCTGCGTGATGAAACTCATGAGGTCCCAGCCGTCGGAGAGCACCACCGAGCGCTGGATGGCCTGCTGCAACTGATTCAGCGTTGTCGGGCTGGACAGGGTCTTGCCCGAGATCACCTGGTGGGCAAGAGATGCCATGACCACCTGCTGGCGCACCACGCGGTCGAGGTCGCCGCGGGGCAGCTCATGACGTTGCCGGACAAAGCTCAGCGCTTGGGGGCCGTTGAGTCGCTGCCAGCCGGCCGGGAAATCGGCACCGGAAAGTGGTTCGTAGACAGGGCCTTTCAGGCAGACGTCGACACCGCCGATAGCGTCGGTGATCAGCGAGAAACCGAGCAGCCCGACTTCGGCGTAGTGGTCGACGGTCACGCCGGTCAGGTCGGCCACCGTCTCGATGAGGCGTTCGCGGCCGGCTTCGATACCGCGCTTCTCACCTTCGACCGGGTCCATGCCCTGGACTTCGATGAGTTCCTTCATGGTCTCGAGCTTGACCTGACCGAACACACCGTTGATCTTCATCTTGCCCAGTCCCGGCGCTTCGACGTAGGAGTCACGCGGAATGGAGATGGCCGTCGCGGACTTTCCGTTGTTCGGGATGCGCACCAGGATGATGGTGTCGGTATTGGTGGCCACGTCATCGCCGGCGCGCAGCATGGCCAACTCCTCGGGGGAGAGTGGATTGCCGTGTGCGTCGGTCCGGCTGTCCACACCCACCAGCAGGATGTCGATGGCGCCGTCCTCGCCGCCGCCGCCCAGCGCCTCGGCGCTGATGTGGTTGATGCCGCCTTCGAAAGCGCGGATGGTGGTCCAGGCCACGCCGGTGCCGGCCACGATCGCAATGGCGATCAGGGTCGAAACGAGACGTATCACTCGGGCTGGCACCAGGACAGGCTACTGGTGAACCCGCCGGGAACCGGGGAGCCGGCACCGGCGTGCCAGACTCTCACCTGTGGCGGGCACCTCTTCGACAAAGCCGAACATCGTGATCACCGGCGCCGGCGGACAGGTCGGCCGCTTCCTGTCGAGATACGCCGAACAGCGAGGTCACCGCGTTTTTGCGGTCACTTCGCAGCAGTGGGACATCACTGACCCGCAGGCTGGTGAGCAAGCACTGGCGATGTCCGGAGACGGTGATGTGGTCGTGGTCAACTGTGCCGCGGTGACCGCCGTCGACGCCGCCGAAAAGGACCACAGCCGCGCGCATGCGGTCAACGTGACGGGCGCCGAGAACGTCGCCCAGGCCTGCGCCCGGATGGGCGCCCGACTGATCCACATCTCGACCGATTATGTGTTCAGTGGGGCGCCGGACAGCTTTCCCGGCGCCGCGCCCCGCCCATACGAGCCGGGTGACCCCACCGGCCCGCTGTCGGTGTACGGCCGGACCAAACTCGCCGGTGAACTGGCGGTGCTGGCTGCCTTGCCCGAGGCCACCGTGGTTCGCACCGCGTGGGTCTTCACCGGCAGCGGCTCGGACTTCATCGCCGGGATGCGGGCCAAAGCCGCCGGCGACGAGATTGTCGAAGTTGTCGCCGACCAGATCGGCTCACCGACCTATGTCGGGGACCTGTGCGCGGCGCTGCTCGAGCTGGCCGGCGGTCAGATCCGCGAACCGGTTCTGCACGTCGCCAACCATGGTCCCGCCAGCCGGTTCGATCAGGCCAGGGCCGTGTTCGCGGCCGTCGGCGCCGATCCGGAGCGGGTCCGGCCGGTCGGAACCGATTTGCACCCGCGACCGGCGCCGCGCCCGCCCTACTCGGCTTTGGGGGCGCAGCTGTCCGTCCGGGCCGGTCTCACCCCGCTGCGGCCGTGGCAGGACGCGTTGTCCGAGGCGCTGAGTCGGGCACAGTGACTCGAGACCGCTACCCTCTACGCCGTGAGTGACGAACTGCCGGTGGTGACAGTGACCTACTCACCGGGGTCACATCTGGAACGATTCCTGTCCTCGTTGAGTCTGGCCACGGACCGGCCGGTGACCGTGGTGCTGGCCGACAACGGGTCCACCGACGGCACCCCGGAAGCCGCGGTCGAGCGGTATCCGAACACCCGATTGCTCAACACCGGCGCGAACCTGGGTTACGGCTCGGCGGTCAACCGTGGCGTCGACGCGCTCTCCGAGGTGTCGCAGTCGGAGTTCCTGGTGATCGCCAACCCGGACGTGGTGTGGGGTCCCGGCAGCATCGACGCGCTGCTCGAGGCGATGAAGCGCTGGCCCACCGCCGGTGCCGTCGGCCCGCTCATCCGGGACCCGGACGGATCGGTGTATCCGTCCGCGCGACATCTGCCCAGCATCATTCGTGGTGGGATGCACGCCGTCGTCGGCCCGGTGTGGAAGAACAACCCGTGGACCGCGGCCTACCGGCAGGATCGGCAGGAACCCACCGAGCGCGTCGTCGGGTGGCTGTCCGGGTCGTGCCTTCTGGTCCGTCGCGCCGCCTTCGAGACGATCGGCGGCTTCGACGAGCGCTACTTCATGTACATGGAGGACGTCGACCTCGGTGACAGGCTGGGACGCGCCGGCTGGCTCAACGTCTACGTACCCGACGCGGAGATTTTGCATGCAAAAGGCCATTCCACCGGACGTGATCCCGCCCGCAACCTTGCAGCCCACCACCGCAGCACCTATACATATCTCGCGGACCGGCACTCCGGCTGGCGGCGGGCCCCACTGAGGTGGGCCATGCGAGCCGCTTTGGCCGTACGATCTCAGCTGGTAGTGCGTGGTGCGGGACAGCGACGTGGCTGACGGCCGGGGAAGAGGATTGAACATGAGCGGTACATCCGAAGTTATCGATCCCGCAAACGTCGACGCTGTTGTCCTGGTGGGCGGCAAAGGAACCCGATTGCGGCCGCTGACGCTGTCGGCGCCCAAGCCGATGCTGCCCACGGCCGGCCTGCCGTTCCTGACGCATCTGCTGTCGCGGATCGCCGCTGCCGGGATCGAGCACGTGATTCTCGGCACGTCCTACAAAGCGGCAGTGTTCGAAGCCGAGTTCGGCGACGGATCCAAACTCGGACTGCAGATCGACTATGTGTTCGAGGAAGAGCCGCTGGGCACCGGCGGCGGTATCGCCAACGTGGCGTCGAAGTTGCGCCATGACACCGCGATGGTGTTCAACGGCGATGTGCTCTCCGGTTCGGACCTGGGAGCACTGCTCAACCACCACAAACAACACTGCGCTGACGTGACGCTGCACCTGGTGCGGGTGGGTGACCCGCGGGCATTCGGCTGCGTCCCCACCGACGACAACCATCGGGTGGAGGCGTTCCTGGAGAAGACCCAGGATCCGCCCACCGATCAGATCAACGCCGGTTGCTATGTGTTCAATCGCGAGATCATCGACCGCATCCCGACCGGTCGTGAGGTGTCCGTCGAGCGCGAGGTGTTCCCTCAGCTGCTGTCGGAGGGCGTGAAGGTCTGTGGGTACGTCGACGCCACCTATTGGCGGGACATGGGCACGCCGGAGGATTTTGTTCGTGGTTCCGCCGACCTGGTGCGTGGCCTGGCGCCATCGCCTGCGCTGGGGGGACGCCGTGGGGAATCGCTGGTGCACGACGGTGCGTCGGTGGCGCCGGGCGCAGTGCTGATCGGAGGCACGGTGGTCGGCCGCGGAGCCGAGATCGGCCCCGGCTGCCGGCTCGACGGGGCGGTCATCTTCGACGGTGTCAAGGTGGAGGCCGGCACCGTCATCGAACGGTCGATCATCGGGTCCGGGACGCGGATCGGCCCACGATCGTTGGTGCGTGACGGGGTGATCGGCGACGGTGCCGACATCGGTGCCCGCTGTGAGCTGCTGCGTGGGGCCCGGGTCTGGCCGGGAGTCACGTTGCCGGACTTTGGGATTCGCTACTCCAGCGACCTCTAGTGGCACTGGCCACGGACTGACCGCCTACGGCGTCAGCCGCGCGACAGTGCCAAGGCGGCAGCCACCAGCGAGGTGACGCTGTCGTCGGAATCCGGCGGCAACGCATCGACGGGCCACCACCGCAGGTCCAGGGATTCATCACTGATGGCGATGGTGGCATCAGCCGGCGCGGTCGCGACGAACTGCAGGTCGAGGTGCCGGGTGGGTACCCCGAGCGAACATGTCAGCGGATGGACGTGGATGGCGGCCAGTGGACCCAGCTGCAATCCGGTGATACCGGACTCTTCGGTCGCTTCGCGCAGGGCCGCGGCGTCGATATCGGCGTCGTGGTCTTCGCAGTGCCCGCCCAGCTGCACCCAGCGCCCCAGCCGGGGGTGCAACGTCAGCAACACCTGACGGCCCGTCTGATCCAGTACCGCCACCGAGGCGGTGATGTGCCCGGGTTCGCAGGATCGTCGGCAGGCGTCCTCACGGCCGAGGACAAACGCCGACACCGCATGCCGCAACGCATCCTGGGCGGAATCCGGTGCGCTCCAGTCGGCCAGCAGGGTGGTCACCGAGGCATGCAGCGTCACCGTCGGACCAACAGTCCGGTGGTGTCGGCAGGGTCGCGTGGCCCGGACTCGTGCAGCGGGTACCCGATGGCGACGGCACCCATCGGGAACCAGTCGGCGGGCAGCTCGAGCTGATCGCGCACCAGATCGCCGGCAAAGATCGTCGACCCGATCCAGCAACTGCCCACCCCGCGCACGGCCAACGCCACCAGCAACCCTTGGACCGCGGCGCCGGCAGCGACGGTGAACATGGTGCGCTCCGCGGAGGTGCGCGTGGAATCTGGATAGGTGTGCGCACCGTCGGGCACCATGACCGGAATCAGCACCTCGGGGGCGTCGTAGAGGATCTGCCCGCGCTGTACCCGGCGATCGATCGCGTCGGCGGGCAGGCCGTCTGCGTCGAGGTCGGCACGCCAGCGTTCTTTCATGGCATCCAGCAGCGGGATTCGCCGCTGTGCGGTCAGCCACACGAACCGGACCGGCCTCGTGTGGTGGGGCGCCGGCGCGGTGAGCGCCTCGGCTGCCGCCTCCTCGATGAGGTGAGCGGGTACGGGCTCGGCGGCGAATTCGCGCACCGAGCGGCGCAGCAACTGTGCCTGTCTGCGGCCCATTTCGATCGATTCGGCCGTCCCCAGCCAGAACAGATCGTCCTCACCCGGCCGTAGCAGATCCCGGCCGGTCGATCCGTCGTCGTCGAATTGCAGGCCGCGCACCACGGCCACCGGGATCCCGGTCAGCTTGCCCTTCACCAGATCTGCCGCGGCGGCGATTTCGTCGGCGACGGCCACTTCGGTGACCAGCAGCTCGTTTCCGTGGCGGTCCACCGCACCGGCGTACCCGTGGAGAACGGGGAGGCCGGCCGCGCCGATGGCCGCGTCGATCTGGCCGGTGCGCCACGCCCGACCCATGGTGTCGGTGATCACGACGGCAACGTCGACGCCGAGTCGCTCGGCCAGTCCGGCCCGCAGGTTTGCGGCGCTGCCGTCGGGATCCTCGGGAAGCAAGGCCAACTCGGTGGTGCCGATGTTGGAGCCGTCCACGCCGGCGGCCGCCTGGATGAGGCCGAGCTTGTTCTCGGTGATGAGGGTGCGTCCCTTACGTGCCAGCACCCGCACCGCCTCGGCATCGATCAGTTTGCGACGCAGGGTGTCTCGTTCCTCGGGATCAGACGGTGCTGCGACGATGCGACCCTCGCACTTGGACAGCACCTTGCTGGTGACCACCAGCACGTCTCCGGTGCGCAACCACGGGGCTGCCGCCGCGAGCGCGGCCACCAGATCATCACCGGGCCGGAACTCCGGAAGTCCCGTCACCGGCAGGATCTCGATGGCCGCAGCGCTGCCGTGCTCGGGGTTGCTCATCGGGCACCCAATTCCGAGGTCGAGATCCCGCCGAGATCCATTCCCGCGCGAACCATCTCGGCCGTCACCGTCGGTTCGGACATCAACAGCGGAATGGACCGGACGGTGACGCCGGGTATTTCGGCGCGGTCCTGCTCTGAGATCAGCCAGCCGTCCAGGATTCCGGTGGCGGACCGGGCGCCGAGGTAGTGGCCCACCGCTTCGGAGCTGGACTCGACGCCGATCACCGACAGGCAGTCATCGGCCATGCCGCGTAACGGCTTCCCGCCGATGATCGGTGAGTAGCCGATCACCGGGGCGGCGCTCGAGCGCAGCGCTCCCCGGATCCCGGGGATGGCGAGGATGGATCCAATGCTGACCACCGGATTCGACGGGGCGATCAAGACGATGTCGGCGTCGGCGATGGCGTCGCCGACTTGAGGCCCCAGCTTTGCCTTTTCGGCACCGACATGAGCGAAACTGTGCGTCGGGACCTGTGCGCGGTAGCGCACCCACCACTCCTGAAAGTGAATCGCCTTACGTTCACCCGATTCTGGCTCGGTGATCACCGCATGGGTTTCACTGCGGTCATCACTGGCCGGCAGCAGTCGCGCACCTGGATTCCATCGGGCGCAGAGGGCCTCGGTCACCTGGGAGAGCGGATAGCCCGCACGCAACATCTGGCTGCGGACCAGGTGGGTGGCCAGATCACGGTCGCCCAGACCGAACCAGTCCGGCTGAACTCCGTAGGCGGCGAGTTCCTCCTTGGCGTGCCAGGTTTCGTCGCGATGCCCCCAACCGCGGTCGGGGTCGATGCCGCCGCCGAGGGTGTACATGCAGGTATCGAGATCCGGGCAGATCCGCACCCCGTGCATCCATGCGTCATCGCCGATGTTGACGACTGCCGTGAGTTCATGCTCAACCTCAGGTCGAGCCTCGGGGGCCGGGCCGAACTGGCCCAGGCCCAGCAATTGTTGAACACCCAACAGGAAGCGCGCGCCGCCGACTCCGCCGACCAAAACGGTGACCTTCACAGCGATCGAGCCTAGGCGTTGTTGCGGTTCGAGATATCAGCACGGTCTCATCGGCGACACGCCAGAGCATCGACTCGCCGAAATGTCGGTGTCAAGTGGTATGAATTTCCGTTCTGCGGCTTGACCTGGCCAGCTAACCCGTGTCTAATCACATCAGTGTCATTTCCCGGTTGGCCGGCCGGTTCCGGTGTCGCAGACCGAGATTCGATCACTTGTTCGAATTCGTTCGAATTGGCATGGCCGAAGGTCAACAGTGGGCGACATTCAGTGGATCGACTATCGAGAAGATGAGGAGGCGGAACATGTCCTATCAGCACCTGATCGGAGCTATGGGCAGCATCCCGCACACCGCCATCGAGCCGGCGATCGACGGGGGAGAAGAGCTTGGGGGACGTCCTCACTTGAGTTTGGTTCCCAGCGTTTTCGAGTCCGACTCGGAACCCGTCGACAGTCAGTGGCAGGAACGTGCGCTGTGCGCCCAGACGGACCCGGAGGCGTTCTTCCCTGAGAAGGGTGGATCGACACGGGAGGCGAAGCGAATCTGCTTGGGTTGCGATGTGAAGGATGCGTGCCTGGAGTACGCGTTGTCCAACGACGAACGATTTGGTATCTGGGGCGGTCTCTCCGAGCGGGAGCGTCGCCGGATCAAGCGCGGGATCATCTGACCGGGTTGGCGCCGGGGGGCGCCAACGTCGGTGTAGGTGGAGTTCTTGCGCGGTCCTCTTCGGGAGGCGCCGCGTCACTCGTCTTCGAGCGTCGGGTCGATGACCGCGGGATCGACGCCGAGGTAGGTGGCCACCTGGGCCACCAAAATGTCATGCAGCAGTTCGGTCAATTCTGAGGTGTCTTTAGCTCGCCGCTCAATAGGCTTGCGGAACAAGACGATTCGTGCGCGTGTGTCATGTCCGCGCACATCCACCCCGGCGGGAATCAGCCGGGCCAACGCGATCGGGCCGTCGGCCACCACTTCGGGCGGGAACTGGATGTTCTCCGGATCCCGGGGTGCGATACGCGGAATCTCATCGACGGCGACATCCAAGTCGGTCACCCGGCTGGTGAACCGACGCTCGATCGGTTCATAGGCCTCGAGCACCGCCATGTCAAAGCGTTCGGCGCGGCTACGCCATCCCGGAACATCGCGCGGTAGGAGCGGTCCGCGAATTTCCCGGCCATGCCGGGAAGCCCACCTTCCACCCGAAGGTCGGAGCCGGGAGGATTGAGCCACCCGCAGATCGTAACGTTCGGCGCACCGCAGAAGATAACGGTTCAGTAGTGGACACCCTGGCTGCGCGTGTCCGCCCGGTTGCGGGCGCGCCGGCGCGATAGCCTCACTGGCGTGAATGCTCCCCGTCGCTGCTGCAGGCCTGGGTGCCCTCACTACGCCGTGGCGACGCTGACCTTCGTGTATTCAGATTCAACGGCCGTAGTGGGGCCGCTCGCCACCGTTCGTGAGCCGCACTCTTGGGATCTGTGCGTGACGCACGCCGGCCGGATCACCGCGCCGCGCGGCTGGGAGCTGGTGCGCCACGCAGGCCCGTTGCCCACCCATCCCGACGAAGATGACCTCGTTGCTCTCGCGGACGCGGTACGAGAAGGACGCGAGGGCGTCCCGGCCGGAGCGCCCGCGCCGGGCTTCTCCGACCCCGGGCACCATCCCGCAGGCAACGCCGCGCCCGTCGGCGGGTTCCTGGCCTCGACAGCACACCGTCCCACCGGTGCCGGTCGCCGGCGTGGGCATCTGCGTGTCCTTCCCGACCCCTCGGAGTAACGGGCCCATCGAAGACGCCGGTGCGGAGCGCCCGAAGACCGCACCGGAAATCCGATGTGTGGCGGACACGTTGCTCGACGATACAAAGCAGGTAACACTGTGCCTTCGTTTGACGTAGGCCGACTGCTCATCCGGGGGGAACAGCTAGGCTGGGATCGGCAACCGAACCCCTTCTCGAACCGTAGTCAAGGAGCCCTGTGATGTCCCGATCCGCTGACGCGGTTGCCCGTGTGATCAAGGCCTACGACGTGCGCGGCCTGGTCGGTGACGAGATCGACGAGTCGTTTGTCGCCGAGGTCGGCGCCGCATTTGCCCGGCTGGTCCGCACCGACGCCACCCGGGTGGTGATCGGGCATGACATGCGGGAGAGTTCGCCGGCGCTGGCAGCGGCGTTTGCTTCTGGAGTGACGGCACAGGGGCTCGACGTGGTGCGCATCGGTCTGGCTTCCACCGACCAGCTCTACTTTGCGTCAGGTCTGCTGGATTGCCCGGGCGCGATGTTCACGGCCAGCCACAACCCGGCGGCATACAACGGCATCAAGCTGTGCCGCGCCGGTGCCAAGCCGGTCGGGCGCGATACCGGCCTGGCGATCATCAGCGACGAGCTGGTCTCCGGCGTCCCTTCCTTCGACGGGCCGGTCGGGTCGGTGTCCGACCAGGATGTGCTGGCCGACTACGGCGCCTTCCTGCGTGGACTCGTCGACGTCACCGATCTGCGGCCCCTCAAGGTGGCTGTGGATGCCGGCAACGGAATGGCCGGACACACCGCACCCGGGGTTCTGGGCGCGATCTCGGCGCTGACGGTGCTCCCGTTGTATTTCGAGCTCGACGGATCCTTTCCCAATCACGAGGCCAACCCGCTGGACCCCGCCAACCTGGTGGACCTGCAGCGCTTTGTCGTCGAGACCGGGGCCGACATCGGCCTGGCGTTCGACGGCGATGCCGACCGGTGTTTTGTCGTCGACGAGCGCGGTGCGGCGGTGTCGCCGTCGGCGGTGACGGCGTTGGTGGCCGCCCGCGAGCTCGAGCGCGAGATCGGCGCCACGGTGATCCACAACCTGATCACCTCCCGGGCGGTGCCCGAGCTGGTCATCGAGCGCGGCGGCACACCGGTGCGCGCCCGCGTCGGACATTCCTACATCAAGGCACTCATGGCCGACACGGGTGCGATCTTCGGCGGGGAGCATTCCGCGCACTACTACTTCCGGGACTTCTGGGGTGCCGACTCCGGAATGCTCGCGGCGTTGCACGTTCTGGCGGCACTCGGTGGGCAGAACCGCCCGCTGTCGGATCTGGCCGCCGACTACCATCGCTACGAAGCGTCCGGCGAGATCAACTTCACCGTCAACGATGCGCCCGCATGCGTGGAATCGGTACTGAAATCGTTCGGAACCGGGATCCAGTCGATCGACCACCTCGACGGTGTGACGGTCGATCTCGGCGATGGTCGCTGGTTCAACCTGCGCACCTCCAACACCGAACCGCTGCTGCGCCTCAATGTCGAAGCCCGGACCGCCGAAGAGGTCGAGGGCATCGTCGCCAAGGTCGGTGCCGAGATCGAAGCGGTCCAGGCGGTGCCATGAGTGCCACCCACGCCACCATCGATCTCGACGACAGCAACGGACTGATCGGCGCCGATCGTCACGGACTCCTGCACGCGGCATCGATGTCGGGTGCATTGGTGCGGTCCACCGCCGCGGCGGTCGCCGAAGGCGCACTGGACTCGGTGCGCAGCGACCAGCGGCCGCGGTCGCTGATCTGGGTCGCCGGCCGTGGCGTCGCCGAAACGGCTGGTGCGCTACTGGCCGCGGTGTTGGGTGGTTCGTCGGCCGAACCGATCGTGGTGGCCTCAGAGGTGCCGCCCTGGATCGGCC
>NZ_JBARXZ010000100.1:0-43681 GCF_049647605.1 Mycobacterium sp.
AGCTGAACGTCAACGGCGGCGCCATCGCGATGGGCCACCCGTTGGGCGCCACCGGCGCCATGATCACCGGAACCATGGTCGACGAGCTCGAGCGTCGCGGCGCTCGGCGTGCCCTGATCACGCTGTGTATCGGCGGCGGCATGGGCGTTGCCACCATCATCGAGCGCGTCTAGGGAGATTGAAAGAACATGGCTGAGACGACAATTCAGTGGGACAAGGATGCCGACGGCATCGTCACCCTGACCATGGACGACCCCACCGGGTCGGCCAACGTGATGAACGAGCACTACCAGAAGTCCATGCATGTCGCGGTGGAACGGCTTATCGCGGCACGGGATTCGATCACCGGTGTCGTGATCACCAGCGCGAAGAGGACCTTCTTCGCCGGTGGTGACCTGAAGAAGATCTCGCGGGTCACCGCCGCCGATGCCGATGAGTTCTTCGCCACCACCGAGTCGATCAAGGCCGACCTGCGCGCCCTGGAGACCCTGGGCAAGCCCGTCGTCGCGGCCATCAACGGCGCAGCCCTCGGCGGTGGCCTGGAGATCGCCCTCGCGTGCCACCACCGCATCGCGGCGGACGTCCGTGGCAGCCAGATCGGCCTGCCCGAGGTCACCCTGGGCCTGCTGCCCGGCGGTGGCGGCGTCGCCCGCACCGTGCGCATGTTCGGTATCCAGAAGGCCTTCATGGAGGTCCTGAGCCAGGGCACCCGGTTCACCCCGGCCAAGGCGCTGGCGATCGGCCTGGTCGACGAATTGGTCAGTGCGGTTGACGATTTGGTTCCCGCCGCTAAGGCATGGATCAAGGCCTTCCCTGAGGACCACACCCAGCCGTGGGACGTCAAGGGCTACAAGATGCCCGGCGGCACCCCGTCGAGCCCGGGCCTGGCCGGCATCCTGCCGTCGTTCCCGGCGCTGCTGCGCAAGCAGCTCAAGGGTGCTCCGATGCCCGCGCCGCGCGCCATCCTCGATGCCGCCGTCGAGGGTGCGCAGGTCGACTTCGACACCGCGTCGCGCATCGAAAGCCGGTATCTGACGCAGCTGGCCGCAGGTCAGACGTCGACGAACATGATCCAGGCCTTCTTCTTCGACATGCAGTTCATCAACGGCGGCGGCTCACGCCCCGAGGGCATCGCCAAGCAGGACATCAGGAAGATCGGTGTGCTGGGCGCGGGCATGATGGGCGCCGGTATCGCCTACGTGTCGGCCAAGGCCGGCTACGAGGTCGTCCTCAAGGACGTCACCATCGAGGCAGCCGAAAACGGCAAGGACTACTCGCGCAAGCTCGAAGCCAAGGCGATCGGCCAGGGCGCAACGACCGAAGAGCGCTCAGCCGCGCTGCTTTCGAAGATCACCCCAACTGCCGATGCTGCCGATCTGGCCGGCGTCGACTTCGTCATCGAAGCCGTCTTCGAAAACACCGATCTCAAGCACAAGGTGTTCGGTGAGATCGAGGACATCGTCGAGCCCAACGCCATCCTCGGCTCGAACACCTCCACCCTGCCGATCACCGGTCTGGCGACCGGCGTGAAGCGCCAGGAGGACTTCATCGGTATCCACTTCTTCTCGCCGGTCGACAAGATGCCGCTGGTGGAGATCATCAAAGGCGAGAAGACCTCTGACGAGGCGCTGGCCCGGGTGTTCGACTACACCCTCGCCATCAAGAAGATCCCGATCGTCGTCAACGACAGCCGTGGCTTCTTCACCTCGCGCGTGATCGGCACCTTCGTCAACGAAGCCATGGCGATGCTGGGCGAGGGAATCGAGCCGGCCAGCATCGAGCGGGCCGGCGGGCAGGCCGGGTACCCGGCACCCCCGCTGCAGCTGCTCGACGAACTGAACCTAGAATTGCTGCAGAAGGTCTCGAAGGAGAACACAGCCGGGGCCGAAGAGATCGGCAAGGTGTACGTGCGTCACCCCGGCGAGGACCTGACCGACCAGATGATCGGACTCGGGCGCCCCAGTCGGCTAAAGGGTGCGGGATTCTATGAGTACGTCGAGGGCAAGCGCGTCGGGCTGTGGCCCGGATTGCGCGAGGCGTTCAACTCTGGAAGTGCAACCATACCCATGCAGGACATGGTTGACCGCATGCTCTTCGCCGAGGCGCTCGAGACCCAGAAGTGCATCGACGAGGGCGTGCTCACCACGACCGCTGACGCGAATATCGGCTCGATCATGGGTATCGGCTACCCCGCATGGACCGGCGGCGTTGCGCAGTACATCGTCGGCTACCAGGGCGAGCTCGGCATCGGCAAGGACGCCTTCGTAGCCCGCGCCAAGGAACTGGCCGCCAAGTACGGCGACCGCTTCCTGCCGCCGGCGTCTCTGGAAAGCTAAGCAGCACAACGTCAAAAGTCCCCCACGCAAGTGAGGTACCCCCCGGAAGTTGGACTGAGAAATTCAATCCAACTTCTGGGGAGTACTTTTTTTGCATCCACGTTGTTCGTTGACCGGGGTGCAGCGCGCCGCGATTGTAACGTCGTTCGGGCAAGGTTGGGACCCTACGGCCGCAGCGACTCAGCTGGATGTGAGCCGGTGTCCGGTGCGTGAGTTCTATCGCCGGTGTAGCGACTTTCATTCGATGGCAAATGCTAGGAACGGATCATGGCAGCGTCGGCCCAATCGTCTTCTGCCAGTGCAGGTCGTGGCGGACGTCTCTTGATCCGTGGGCACCATCAAGCCAACCGGACCTGGCCGCTTTGCCTAGCTCGCGGCGGACCCGATTCCGATAAAAACCTCACAATCCATTGATTTGTCCCACCTACACGGTCACTGCAGCATGATGTTTCGTGAACTGCAGGGCCTGCTCGTCGACCTTGCCGTACCGGATGGTCCGCATGTCGAAGAAGTAGTTCTGCTTCAGCTTCCAGGGCGCTTCAGAGCCCGACTTGGGCAGGCTGTCCATGGCGCGCTTGAAGTAGCCGGGGGTAAAGTCCATGAACGGCAGTTCGTCGACGCTGCCACCGGGGTGCTGCGGCTCGACACGGCCAAAACCGTTGGCGTCCATGTAGTTCAGCACGCGGCAGATGAACTCGGACACCAGGTCGGCCTTGAGCGTCCAGGACGCGTTGGTGTACCCGAAGGTGATCGCCATGTTCGGCACGCCCGACAGCATGAGGCCCTTGTAGGTCATGCTCGAGGGCAGGTCGATCGGCTCGCCGTTGCGGTGCGCGGTCGCGCCACCGAACAGCTGCATGTTCAAACCCGTTGCGGTGACGATGATGTCGGCCTGCAGCACCTCGCCGGAGGCAAGCTTGATGCCGTCCTCGGTGAAGGTCTCGATGGTGTCGGTGACCACGCCTGCCTTGCCCGAGCGGATGGCCTTGAACAGATCTCCGTTGGGCGCCAAGCAGACTCGCTCGTCCCACGGGTTGTAGCGCGGGCTGAAGTGCTTGTCGTAGTCGAAGCCCTCGGGCAGGCGACGGGTCGCCATCTGGCGCAGCGCCTTCTTGAACACGGCCGGGAACTTCCGGGCGAGCTGGTACTGCGCGGTGCTGTAGCCGATCTGCTTCCAGCGGTTCACGAAGTGCGCCAAGTGCTTCGGCAGGAACTTGTTGGCCTGCTTGGCCACCGGGTCTTCCAGCGGCAACGCGCCGATGTAGGTGGGCGAGCGCTGCAGCATGGTCACGTGGCCCACGCCGCCGTTCACCAGCGACGGGATCAGCGTGACGGCCGTTGCGCCGGAACCGATCACGACAACGTTCTTGCCGGTGTAATCCAGGTCCTCGGGCCAGTGCTGCGGGTGGATGATCTGCCCCTTGAAGTCGGCCGCACCCGGGAACTCGGGCGAGTAGCCCTCGTCGTAGTTGTAGTAGCCACTGCACACCGACAGGAACGACGCGGTGATCTGCTTGGCTTCGCCGGCGATCTCGATGTCGATGGTCCAGCGGTTGTCGGCGTCCGACCAGTCCACAGAGGTGACGCGCTGGCCGGTGCGGATGTGCTGGCGGATGCCGTTCTCGTCGGCCGCCTCGTTGATGTAGTCCCAGATGTGCTGACCATCGGCGATCGACTTCGCCGACTCCCACGGCTTGAACCGGAAGCCGAGGGTGAACATGTCAGAGTCCGAGCGGATGCCCGGGTACTTGAACAGGTCCCAGGTGCCACCGATGTTCTCCCGGCGTTCCAGGATCACGTAACTCTTGGTGGGGCAGCGGTCCTGCAGGTGCCAGGCGGTGCTGATGCCGGAGATGCCGGCACCGACGATGACAACATCGAAGTGTTCGATCATGGTACCGACGGTATCAACACGGTGTTGAGTCAGTCAACGGGTGTTGAATAACTCGACAAACTGTTAGGCTCAGCCGCGTGAGTACCGCCGCACAGACCCGGGCACCCCGGGGCAGACGCGCGGCTCGACCGTCCGGCGACGACCGCGAAGCCGCGATCCTGGCCACCGCGACCACGCTGCTGCAGCAGCGGTCCTTCTCGGAGATTTCCGTCGATGACCTGGCCAAAGGCGCCGGCATCTCGCGGCCGACGTTCTACTTCTACTTCTCGTCCAAGGAAGCGGTGCTGCTGTCGCTACTCGATCCGCTGATCAAGCGGGCCGACACCGGTTTCGACGGCGCACTCGAGGACATGCCGGCTGACCCCAAGCAGGCCATCCGCCACGGCATCGAAATCTTCTTCAGCTCGTTCGGCTCCCACCCGGCGACCGCCCGGGCCGGCGTCGAAGCGGTCAGAACGGTGCCCGAGTTCCGCGAGGTTTGGGCCGGCCTCATGCACAAGTGGATCAACCTCACCGCTGCCCTGATCACCGCGGAACGCGCACGTGGTGCCGCCCCGGAGACCCTGCCTGCCCAGGACTTGGCGACGTCGCTGAACCTCATGAACGAGCGCATGATCATGGCCACCCTCGCCGGCGAGCCCGGAGCCGTCACCCACGACGACGTCGTCGACACCCTCACCCACATCTGGCTGAACAGCATCTACGGCGACGCTCAATAGCTTTCGCACGCAACGCCTCCAGCCAGCGGAAGGGACTGCCCCGCGTTCAGTTGACTCGCGGGGTGTGAATTTCAGGCAGCAGTTGCGACTGGTGTGTGGAGCAGTTCGAACTCTATCGGCGTGAGTCTGCCGAGGGCGCGTTGGCGCCGGCGTCGGTGGTAGGTCCGCTCGATCCAGGTCACGATTGCCAGGCGTAGTTCGGCTCGGGTGGACCAGCGGCGCCGGTCGAGTACGTTGCGTTGCAGAAGGGCGAAGAACGACTCCATGGCGGCGTTGTCTCCGCAGGCGCCGACGCGACCCATCGAACCCTGTAACCCGTTGTGCAACAGAGCATGCACGAACTTTCTCGATCGAAATTTCCTGGGTTCAAAGGACAGGTAGCGCCCGGTGGGCACGGCAAGTGAGATCGGTGGCATGCCGCCAGCGTGGCGAAACCAACGGGCTCCGACCGGCACCGACACGCCCACCTTCAGCGCCGCCTCAGCCAAA
The DNA here is from genome assembly GCF_049647605.1 of Mycobacterium sp. Lineage (GTDB taxonomy): Bacteria > Actinomycetota > Actinomycetes > Mycobacteriales > Mycobacteriaceae > Mycobacterium. The sequence goes on from NZ_JBARXZ010000100.1 coordinate 5,439, forward strand.
GTGACGCCCGTCGCGATCAGACGCCAGAACTGACGCTGCACCGCCCGCGAGGGCTCGGGTCGCCCCGGCGACCGCCCCGGCGGACGCAACGCCCGATCCGCGCGCCATTGCCGACGCGCACCCTCGGGCACATCGCTGGTCTTGGCAGCCCAATCCTTCGTCGCCACTACTGAACACCTCCACAGTCAAGGTGTTGCGACGACCGATTGAATCCGCCTTGAACGCCGTGATCGGAATGAATGATCCCACCGGCCCGCGGATCACGGTTGCTGATCGCCATGCTGAGCGCGTTGGTGACCAAGGCTGCGGTCTGACTCGAATCGATCGACCAGCCGACCACCCGCCTGGAGAACGTGTCCAGCACCACCGCACAGAACACTTTGCCTTCATAGGTGCGGTGCTCGGTGATACCGCTGACCCACAACCGATTTGGAGCTCACCGGCGCGCAGGGCGCTGACCAGCACGTCGTTACCGGGGAGTGTGTGCGTTGAGTTCCTAGGCGTGCCCAAAGCCGTCTCCGGCGGCCACAGCACCGGGCCGCAGCGGCGTTCGGAGGGCTACCGCTGTGGTGTGTCATCTGAGACACCGTCGAACAACCTCATAAGTGCGCTTCAGATCGGGCACACCCTTCTGCGCCAACTGCCTGTAGGCCGTCGATCACTATTTCCAGCAGACGTGGCCCCGCCTCTGGATGCGCGACATACATGCTGGAACAGCCGGCCAGTAGCGTTTTGACATCACGTGCGCTGACGTCATCGCGAACGGCGCCGGCCTGTTGAGCCAGCTGCAGCAGTTGGCCGATCAAACCGAGAAGGGTCTGCACGGCCTCTGGAATGACGCTATGTGTGCTGGCCCCGGACCCTTCCAGCGCCTCGGACAGCCCCCGGTCAGTAGCGCTCCAGTGCAGCACGAACTGACGCATGAACGTGAACAGCGCCTCGGACGGCTCGCCGGCCTCGAGGAGGGCACTTCCCTCGTCGACCACCTGCTGCACGCGATTCAGCACGACTGCGCGCACCAAGTCGTCCTTCGCGGGAAAGTTGCGGTGCAAAGTGCCTGGGCCGACTCCGGCCCGACGGGCAATATCGTCCAGCGATACGGCCAGCCCGTGCGCGGCGAACATCTCGTAGGCGACCTCCAGCACTCGCGCACGGTTGCGCGCCGCGTCGGCACGCAACGGTCGTTGTGTTCGCTTCAAGTGGCCTTCTCCGACATCAGCAAGCGGGGCTAGTGCCCCGTATAGTATGTCACGTATGCGGGGCACTAGCCCCGCATAATCTCGGCGCTGGTACCGGGGAACAGATGCAGGAGGATGTTCATGGCCATCGGCCGTATCGACTATGTCGACGACGCGCAGATCGGAACCGTGCCGAACGTCGTGTTGCAGGCACCGGCCTGCACGCCCGACAGTTGGGCCATCAGCCCACCGTGGTTCGACGAATCCGGCTGGGTCCTGCCGATGGGCGGTTATCTGCTGCGCACCGACGGTCGCGTGATATTGGTCGACGCTGGTCTGGGACCGCACTTCCCCACCGATGCCATCGACCAGGTTGACGTGGTGCACACCGGTCGGCTGATCACCTCGCTGCAGCTATTGCATGTGCAGCCACACGAGGTGACCGATGTGGTGCTCACCCATCTGCACCCGGACCACGTCGGTTGGATCGCTCCGCAGGGCACCCCGATCTTCGCCGACGCCCGCCACCACTGCCACGGCGCCGACCTCACCTGGCTAGCCGAGCACGGCGGTTCAAATCCCGCCAATGCCGTTGTTGCCGAATCCCTTCGAAGCGTTGCAGACCTACTGGTCCTAGCAGAAGGCGATCGCACCGACATCGCGGAGTCAGTCTCGCTGCGACTCTTCGCCGGCCATACCCCGGGCAACTGCATCGTCGACATCGACACGGGCGACGGCCCGTTGCTGCTACTCGGTGACACCGCCCACCACCCGGTTCAGCTGGTGCAGGACGGCTGGCGCGACCGCTTCGACGAGGACCCCACCGAAGCCGCACGCGCCCGCACCCGAGTCGCCGAGGAAATGGAACGCACCGACGCCGTCGGGGTGGGGGCGCACTTCCCCGGCGGGCGCGGCGGACGCATCACCCGCAACGCCGAGGGCGCGCGGTCGTGGCACGCGGTCCACGTCCCCCAGCACATCCACAACCCAGCAGAGCGCGGGTCATGACAATGGCGGCCCGTTCACGCCCGGACAGGCGGAGTACCCGTGACACGTTGGCGGCGTTGGTTGCGTCGCCCGCCACTCCGATACTCGAGTTGGTGGGTGGGTGGCGTGGTGTCTTCGACGCTGTCGGACCCAATCTGATGTTCCTGACGGTCTATCTCATCGGCGAGAACCTCGTGCAGTCGACGCTATCGGCGCTGGTCATCTCCGTTCTCCTCTTGTTGGAACGGTTAGTCGCCAGGCAAATGGTGTGGCCGGCGATCGGTGGGATGGTCTTGGTGGCGTTGTCCGGCCTCATCGCGTTGATGGGCGGCGACGGGGGCGATGTGTTTCTGCCCGACCTGATCCAGACGGGCGTGATCAGTGCAGTGTTGTTGTTCACCATAGTCATTCGTCGGCCACTACTCGGGATGATACTGGGCCCGTTGGTCTCTGGCACGACCTGGCGGAACACCCGAGCGTTGCTTCGCGGCTACGACATGGCCACCGCTTTGTCGGCAGCGGCGGCGGTCTTCCGCACAGTGTCCAAACTGCCGTTCTACTACACCGATAACGTCGTCGCGCTGGGCATCATGAAGGTTGTCACAGGCACCCCATTGACAATGGTGATCGTCTACTGCCAGATTCGGATTCTGCGAAGCGCCTACACTGCGGCGGGCGCCACGATCAGCGCAACTCCCGATCGTCCGCCCGAACCGCCGGCGACCGCGAGCGATATCTCCTCACCAGCCGACACACCATCGTCTTCTCCTTCGCGCCCACTGACTAACGCATGGAAAAGGACTCCAGCGGTTGAGATTTCCACCGCGACGCGCTTGAAGGATTGCGCTGCATGCGCCGCCAGGGGCTCCAGCTGTGCGGACCCAACCCGATGTACACCAACTGATCAACTGCAAAAGGAATGAGCACTATGCATCCTTCGAAGATCGCCATCGTCTCCGGCGCCAGCCGCGGTATAGGTCGGGCAATCGCCGAACACCTGGCGGCTTCGGGTGTCGGCTTGGTCATCACCTACCGCTCCGGTCGTGCCGAGGCAGAATCATTGGTGGACGCCATCGTGAAACGCGGGGGAACCGCCGTCGCACTCGAACTCGATGCCGCGGACATGTCGGCGCTGGGGCCGTTCGTCGGTGAGGTGCGTACCGCGCTGCGACAGACGTGGCACCGCGACACCTTCGACTACCTGATCAACAATGCCGGCGTGGCCATCGCCGCCACGTTCGCCGACACCACCGAAGCCGAATTCGATGAACTGCTCGCCGTCAACTTCAAGGGCGTCTTCTTCCTCACCCAGCAGCTCCTTCCGCTGCTGGCGGACAACGGCAGAATCGTCAACATCACCGGCGGCCTCACCCGGTTCACCGGACCTCCGACCGCCGCCTACGCCGCAATGAAAGGGGCCGTGGAGGTTCTTTCGCGCCACCTTGCGGCCGAGCTCGGACCTCGAGGAATCACCGTCAACATCGTCGCCCCGGGACCCACCGCCGGCACCGAGCTGGGGAGAAACGGCATCGCAGTGACCGCCGCGATGTCCGCCCAGCTCGCGGCCGAAAGTGTATTCGGCCGTATCGGCCAGCCCGATGACATTGCGGCGGTGGTCACCGCTCTGGTGTCCGACGGCCATTCGTTCGTCACCGGGCAACGCATCGAGGTTTCCGGCGGCTCACATCTCTAGCACAACGCGGGTCGTTGATGCCCTTACGCCGCAGCGTCATTCAGCCTTGCAGATGAGACAGGAGCGCACTGATGGAAAGTGAATTCTCCATGAACGACGTACTGGTCGTCCTTGGCGTCGGCGGAATGGGCGAGGCCATCAGCCGCCGCGTCGGCGCGGGCCGGACGGTACTGCTCGCCGATTCCAACGTCGAGCTGCTCGCCCGCGTCGGCGATGCGCTCACCGCCGACGGCTTCCTCGTGGAGACCGAGCAGGTGGACGTGTCCGCACGTGACTCGGTCGCAGCACTGGCCAGACGCGCCGCAGCACTCGGAGCTGTACGGGCAGTCGCCCACACTGCCGGGCTCTCGCCGGTTCAGGCCTCGCCCGAGGCGATCTTGCGCGTCGATCTCGCCGGAGTCGCATACTCGCTGGACGAATTCGGACAGGTCGTGGCACCGGGGGGTTCCGGCGTGTACATCGCGAGCATGGCAGGTCACTTCGGCTCAAGGAATCTGTCGGCAGACGTCGAACATGCGCTGGCGACCACGGCCTCGGACCTGCTGATCGACTTACCGTTCCTGGCCCCCGGTACGGTCACTGACCCTCGCGCGGCGTACGGCGTCGCCAAACGGGGCAACCAGTTACGAGTCCAGGCCGCGAGCACAGCCTGGGGCAGACGCGGTGCCCGGGTGAACAGCATCAGCCCCGGTGTCATCGCCACGCCGATGGGCCGCCAGGAGCTGTCCGGAACGTCCGAGGATTTGATGCGGCAGCTCATCGAGCGATCGGCGACCGGCCGAATCGGGACGTCGGCCGACATCGCGAATGCCGCAGCCTTCCTACTCGGCCCCGATGCCAGTTTCATTGCCGGCACCGATCTGCTCGTCGACGGCGGCGCCGTCGCAGGCTTCACCACGACCAACACAACCCCCGAGATGTGAATTCGAGCGTGATTCCTCAGGTGGTCGCGACAGCGTCAGCGGGAGTCCGAGGACCGTGGATCCGTGGACCGATAGGGCCTGTCACCGTCCACGGGAGGGGCCCATGCTCGAGATGTGACTTCTCCTGAGGCGAATCTCGGCTACGTGGCAGATCTGCTGCGGGCGCGTCGGCGCTTGATGCAACCGGAGGATGTCGGCATCACCCGTGGCCGTCGACGGCGAACACCGGGGCTGCGCCGTGAAGAGGTGGCGGAGCTATGTTCGATTTCGCCGGCGTACTACAGCCGTCTGGAAAGACGCCGCGAAGTTCGGGACTTCGGTCCGCGTCCGTCGCGAGCCACGCTGGCCGGCATCGCTCGCGCACTCCGTTTCACCCGATCGGAGCGAGACCGGTTGTTCGCCGCGGCGGGGTACGGCGTGGACGAATACGTCTGCTACCACGTGGATCCTGGCGTGATGCTCATCCTTGGCAGACTGGCCGATACCCCGGCCCATGTCGTCGGTCCGATTGGCGAGGTGCTGGCTCAGACGCCCGCCGCCATGGCCTTGTTCGGCGATCTGACCGTTCACACGGGACGTGCGCGAAGTGGCTACTACCGTTGGTTCACCCGCCCCGGCGAACGGGAGCGCTATCCCGTCGACGAGCACCATACGATAGGCGCCGAGATGGTCGCGGACTTGCGACAAGGGCCGCTGAACGGCCGGAGCACCGCTGCCGCAGCGGATCTGACCGAACACCTCTTGCGCCACAGTGGCGAGTTCCGCAGCTTCTGGCAACTCGAGCAGGGGCGCGCGATGCTCCCGGTCATCCGGCCGTGCCGTATCGTTCACCCGGTAGTCGGTGTCATCGAGTTGCAGCGCGAAGTACTGACGGTCACCGATCGCTGTCAACGACTGGTCATCTACTACGGCGCGCCGGGCACAGGCAACGACACCAGCGTGCAACTGCTCGCCGTCATCGGTCACCATCGATTCGACGGATGACCGGTCGAGGTCAACGCACAGCGGCGCGGACGCCTGCGCCGCCCGTCGAGCAGGTGGTCAGCCGATGCGGCGTGCAATCTCGGCGGTGAAGACCAGCAGCGCGTGTTGATGAGTCACATCATGGAGAACTTGGCATTGGAGTTCAAGCACACCCAGCTGCGGATGTGCGATGCGTTTGGTGAGTTCCTGAGACTGCGCCACGACCTGCAACTCCCATTGCTCGGCAAATTCGGGACTGCACTCGAGCAGCGCGTCGATCACCTGAGCAGATCGCGAGGTTGCCCCATCGCGGGTTTAGGCCAGGCGAGCACCGGCAACCCAGGTGCGCCCGATGCGCTCGTGATCCTCGGCCGGGTACACGCGACGAGCGTCCTCGTCGGTGAACCACCGGTACAGGACACTCCTCGAGCGGCCCTCGTGCTTGGTTTTGTCGCCGAGAAGCGCTCGCGCCGGCGCGGTCTGCACCAACGTGTCCCCGATCGCTGACATCACCTGCGCCGGTGTGTCCTGAAGACGATCGAGAATTCGATTCATCGCGACACCGACCTGATCGCCGACCGGTGTACGGGCCGGCGCATTGTGTCCGGCCAAGCCGAACAGATGATCTCGTTCATCCAGCGACAGGCGTAGCGCCTTCGCCAGTGAAGTCACCACCTCGGGGGACGGCTGCGCGCCGCGCTGCTGTTGCATTCTGGAGTAGTAGTCAGTCGAGATCAAAGCCAGCGACGCGACTTCCTCACGGCGCAGGCCGCTTGTACGCCGGCGCGGCCCGGTGGGCAGTCCGACATCTTCGGGACACAGCGCCAGTCGTCGGCTCCGCAGAAACGCCGCGAAATGGGATTGATTCATGCCGTCATTGTCACCGCATCGCGCACCGCCATCCAGGGACGATAGACCTCCGCTGAGCGTAGAGACACCCGGCCATCACCGTCCCGGTTGTGACTTCGCACCAGACCCCCCACTCTGTGCCAGCGGGCCGTTCACTCGGCCTTCGTCGGACCAGCAATCCAGGGACAGACCGGTCCTGGCAGGGGCCGGACCGCCGCGGTGTGATGGATCCATGGTCAACACACAGAACACGAGTCAGGCGCGGACCACGTGCACACCGCGCTAGGACAAGAAAAGTGCAGCGACGCAGCGCGATTCCTCCGCTCCTGGCTGGACAATCCGCTGCGCACCGCGGCGGTCGCTCCGTCGAGTCGATCACTGGCCGATCTGATGACCCGGCACGTCGACGCGTCGATCGGCGCCGTGGTCGAACTGGGACCTGGTACCGGCGTCTTCACCCGAGCGCTGCTGGAGCGCGGTGTGGCCGCCGAACACCTGACGGTGCTGGAAAGCAATCCAGAGTTTGTCAACCTGCTGCGAGCCAGGTTTCCCGGTGCGTCCGTCGTGCACGCCGACGCTGCGCGGGACCCATGGCCGCACAACGCGCAGATCGGCGCCGTCGTCAGCGGACTGCCGCTGCTCTCGATGTCCGCTGAGGATGTCATGGCGGTGTTCGCCTCCGCGTTCGTCCAGATCCGACCGGGCGGGGCGTTCTACCAGTTCACCTACGCGATGCAGTGCCCGGTGCCCAAACGCGTGCTCGACGCGCTTCGCCTGCAGGCCACGCTCGTCGGTCGCACGATGCGCAATCTCCCGCCGGCGGCGGTGTACCGCATCGAAGCACGTTCCGACGCCACCACAGCCTCAGGAACAGGAAGCAGTTGACCTCCAAGGTTCTCGACACGGGCTCACAACCAGGGTTCAAGCGAAGGTCGACCGGCTCAGCCTGACCGACTCATCCCAGAGCCTCGCAGCGACGCCGGTGTCCTTCGCCTGCTCGGGAATCGTTGCAGGGCCCGGGAATTCACTCATCTCTTGCGGTCCGTCGGACCCGCAGGAGCCGCCCGGTGTGGTGTCGGCGGTCGCGGCATACAGCGCCGGCAAGGCGCCGCGTTCTGCCGGTTGGAAGCGTTCAGGCTCAGTAGCCCACGACCGCACCGCGTCACTGTTGGCGTCCATGCTCGTCGGAATGAGATTGGTGCGAGCGATGCCAGGATGTGCGGCAACGGATCTCAATCCCCAACCGGCCACATCGCTGCGTCGCTGCAGCTCGAACGCGAACATCAGATGGGCCAGCTTGGACTGCGCATAAACACTGAACGCGTCGTACTGTCGCTCGGCCTGAAGATCATCGAAAATGATGCGGCCCGGCAGTGCGGCGACGCTGCCCATGGTCATGACCCGAGGGGCGTCGCCGTGACGCAGCAATGGCAACAGGTCAGAGCGTCACGGAATGTAAGTGGTAGACGTGCAGGGTCCTGTGCGAGCACAGCAGTCCGCTGCCGGTGGTGCAGGATAGGTACCTGACGCAAGTCGTTGGGACACGCTCGCCGGGAACGCCGCTTGATGAACCAGGCGCTGTTCAAACGCCTCTACGTCGCCGACGATGCGATCGTCGACGTTGAACTGACAGAACTCTTCGAGAGGCTGTTAGTACCTGATCTGAAGCAACAGCCTGACGCCGAAGCCACGTCAATCACCGTGTCGCAGCCAGCGATAGCTGAAAAACCCCCAAACATCGAAAAGTTCGAACTTGCGCCCCTGGTATGAGGGCACAAGTCCGAACTTTCGAACTTTAGTAGCGGGGACAGGATTCGAACCTGCGACCTCTGGGTTATGAGCCCAGCGAGCTACCGAGCTGCTCCACCCCGCGTTGGGTAAACACAAGATTACCGATGCGTGGGTGAAGCTCCAAATCGTATGGTCAGCGAGGGTTTTTGGCCCTTCAGACCCTCTTCGCCGAGACAGAGGCAGGCCAGAAAGAGCCACTATTGCCGGTGACGAGCCACCTGACCGGTGCGCAGCACGCCGCGAGGGTCGTACTGCTCGGCCAGGGAGGCCAGCCGGTCCAGTGTGTCCCCGTCGTAACAGCGCGCCAATCGGGCGCTGTCGGGCGCCGACGCGAAGTTCGGCAGGGCCCCACCGTTGGACCATGGCGCAACCGCCTCGACTACGGCAGAGGCGTGCTCAGGCACCAGTGCCGCGATCTCCGGAGCGAGCACACCGATGGTCGACAACGCAAACGCGGCGTCCCGGTGACAGAACGCACTGCCATGCCGCGCCGGCCGCGCCATGGCACCACCGAGTTGGCGTAGCTCGACGATCGCCTGCACCGAACCGGCGTTGGGGCCCGCCACACCCAACAGCGCATCGACGGCGTCGCACGTCAGCGCTTGCAGCAGGGAGTGATTCTCGTGGATCGGCATCGGATTCGGCGGGTCGGCGTGCACAGCGCCGATCGCCGCGTAGGGCAACACCGAGACCGCATCGAGCACCGGTGTAGCAACCGCCCGAACCGGCGCCAGCAACCGTCGCGCGTCCGCCTCATCCCCCAGGGCGACATAGCGCAACGCCACCGTGAACCGACCCGCCAATGGGGGCGGGACATCGGGTGACTCCGGAAGCTGCTGCAAGGCAACCGAGGTCGACACACTCTCGGGAAGGTCCACACACCACCGAGACCAGGCGTGCACCAACGCCGAAGCATCGTCACCATCGAAATACAAGGCACCACCGTAGAATTCAGAAATCGGCAGCAACTCGATCTCGACCGCGGTCACAATGCCGAGAGTCCCTTTCCCACCCCGCAAACCCCAGAACAGGTCAGCATGCTGATCTGCTGTCACCCAGAGGATTTCCCCGCCACCAGTCACCAGTTCGAACCCGCGCACATGATCCGAGGACAACCCGATGCTGCGCACCAACGGACCGATCCCGGCGCCGGTGAGGAAACCCACCACCCCGACACCTGGGGCCGATCCACAGGGCGGCGCCAGCCCGTATGGAGTGGCGGCATCCAGAACCTGCTGCCAGCGCACCCCGGCGCCGATATAGGCGGTCCGATTCAGGGCGTCGACGTGACAGCCGTTGAGGTCGCCGGTGTGTACCAGCAGCGAATCCGGGCCCACGGGGAGCGCACCGTGACCGGTGGCCTGGACCGCGACCGTGAGCCTGTGCGCGGCGGCAAACTGCACCGTTTCTGCGACATCTCGGGGTGACGCCACGAACACCGCCGCGGCCGGTTGTACCGGCACCGCCACATTCCAGGGAGTGATGCGCGCATAGTCCGCATCCGGTGGCAGCACGACGGCGCCGTCGATCCGGGTTCGTAGCAGCGCCACCATCGAATCGTCGAGACACTCATCAGCGGAAGTGATGCTCATCGCAGGTCCTTTCTCACGCACCGTTTCAGCACGATGAGCATTCAGGACCGGACTTGCATTTGACTTGGTGAGAACTTGGGACGCCTCGCCCGCCCGGGAAGGTTGATCAACCAACACCGCGAGCGCACGTGTTTGTACAGATTCGACGGCGTGCCGCCGGACAAACACGCGCGCTCGCGGTGGTTGAGGTTGAGGCCTAGTTGGTCTGGCGGTACTTGTTCATCGCGTCGTCGAGCCGCTGCAGTGCCTCACCGAACTCGGCGAAGTTGCCATTGGTCTGCGACTCTTGCATCCCGTCGAGCGCCGCCTGCACATCCGCCAGCGCGGCGGCTTTGGCCGGTGACAACGTGACCGGCGCACCACCCGGTGCGGGCACCGCGGCAGCGGGCGCCGGCGTCGCCGGAACACCCTGCGCTGCCGGGGTTTCGGTACCCGGACGGGCATTCGGCGGCGGTGAATCGCCCGGCGCGTTCGCCGGAACCGCTGCACCCGGTGTCGGAGCCGGCCCAGTGGCCGTCGCCCCGGCACCTGCACCGAAGATCTCGTCCAGAGCGTCACGGACCGTCGGCCCGTAACCCACCTTGTCGTTGTACATCATCGCCACGCGGATCAACCGAGGATAAGTTGATGCCGCGTCGGTATTGCCCGGAGAGGCGTAGATCGGCGCCACGTAGAGCAGACCGCCCTGACCGACCGGCAGTGTCAGCAGGTTGCCCCAGCGGATCCGGTTCTGACCGTCGCGGCCGATGACGCCGAGGTCTTGGCTGACCGCAGTGTCGGTGCTGATTGCGTTGAACGCCAGCTTGGGTCCGTTGACCTGACCCGGAATGGTCAGCACCGTCAGCTGACCGTAAGTGGCCGGATCCGAGGACGCACTGATGTAAGCCGCCAAGAAGTCACGGCGGAACCGGTTCATCGCACTGGTCAGCTGGAACGACGCCGCGCTGTCATCCTCGGAGGCGATGTCCTTGGCGACGATGTAGTACGGCGGCTGGAAGCTGCTGGCCGTCGGATTCGGATCCAGCGGCACATCCCAGAAGTCAGAGGTCGAGAAGAACGTGATCGGATCATCGACGTGGTACTTGGCCAACAATGCCCGCTGGACCTTGAACAGATCCTCCGGATAGCGCAGGTGGTCGGCCAAATCCGCGCTCATGTCGCTTCTGGGCTGCACCGTGTCGGGAAACACCTTCATCCACGCCTGCAGCACCGGGTCGGCCTCGTCCTGGGCGTACAGCGTCACAGTTCCGTCGTAAGCGTCGACGGTGGCCTTGACCGAGTTACGGATGTAGGACACCTGTCGATCCGGAAGCAGCCGGTTGGCGGCTACCTCGTTGGAGTCGGCGGTGGCGCTCGACAGGGACGTCAGCTCCGAGTACGGATAGTTGTCCAGCGTCGTGTAGCCGTCGACGATCCACACCATCCGCTTGTCGACGATTGCCGGATAGACGCTGGTGTCGGTGGTCAGCCACGGAGCCACCGCCTCCACGCGCTCGGCGGGATCACGGTTGAACAGGATTTTGCTGTTCTCGTTGATGACGCTGGAGAACAGGAAGTTACGTTCGGCGAACTTGGCCGCGAACAACGACCGGGTGAAGTAGTTGCCGATCGGTACACCACCACTGCCTTGATAGGTGTAGTTGCGGGTATCGGTGTTGGTCTCGTAGTCGTACTCACGAGGCGCGCCGCCGTCGCTGCCGACAATGGCGTAATCGGCAGGCGCCGAAGCAATCACCGGGCCGTAGTAGATGCGCGGCTGATCCAGCGGAGCCGGTCCCGGCGAGATGACCGAACCGTTGCCGCCGACCACGCTGGCCAGGAACTCGGGGTAACCGCCGTTCTGATTGGGATCATTGGCGATCCCGCGCACGGTGTTGGCCGGTGAGGCGATGAAACCGTTGCCGTGGGTGTACACGGTGTGCCGGTTGATCCAGTCACGCTGGTTGTCGATCAACCGCTCCGGGTTCAGCTCGCGTGCCGCGACCACATAGTCACGCAGTTCACCGTCTTCACCGACATAGCGGTCCATCGCCAGGTGCTCCGGGAAACCGTAAAAGTTCTTGCCCTGCTGGAACTGAGTGAAGGCGGGGCTGACGATCGTCGGGTCGAGCAACCGGATATTCGACGTGGTGGCCCGGTCCGCGGCAACCTGCTGCGCCGTCGCATTCTCATTACCGCTGTAGTCGCGGTACGTCACGGTCTGGTCGGTGAGGCCGTACGCATCACGGGTCGCCGTGATACTTCGCGAGATGTATTCGCTTTCCTTCTGCGCCGCATTCGGTTTGACGCTGATCTGCTCGACCACCAGAGGCCAACCCGCGCCGATGATCACCGAGCTCAGCAACAACAACACCAGACCGATCGCCGGGATCCGCAGGTCTTTGAGCACCAGCGCCGAGAAGACGGCCGCGGCGCAGATCAGCGCGATGGCCAACAAAATCAGCTTCGCGGGCAGCACCGCGTTGATGTCGGTGTAGCCGGCGCCGGTGAACGGCTTGCCCCCGCGAGTGTTGCTGAGCAGCTCATAACGATCCAGCCAGTAGGCAAACGCCTTGAGCAGCACCAGCACACCGAGCAGCGCTACCAGCTGGATGCGGGCGGGCTTGCTCAGCACCCCAGCGCGACCGGTCAACCGGATGCCGCCAAAAATGTAGTGCCCCACCATGTTGGCGATGAACGCGAGGAACAGCGCGATCATCACGTAGTTGAGCACCAACCGGAAGAACGGCAGATCAAACGCGTAGAAACCGAGATCCAAGCCGAACTGCGGGTCGGTGACCCCGAACTCGCCGCCGTTGAGGAACATCTGGACACGCACCCAGTAGCTCTGCGCCACCAGGCCGGCCAACAAGCCGACCGCCACCGGGATGCCGATGCAGACGAGCTTCAGCTTCGACAGCACCACCGTCCGGTATCGCGCAACCGGATCGTTGGGCCCGGTGGCCGGCACGAACACCGGCCGACTTCGGTAGGCCAAGATCAGGCCCGCGAACACGATCAGCCCCATCAGCAATGAGGCAACCAGGAAGACCAGGGCTCGGGTGACGAGCACGGTGGTGAACACCGACCGGTACCCGAGTTCGCCGAACCACAACCAGTCGATGTATGTGTCGACCAGCCGGGGGCCGATCAAAAGCAGCACAACGGCCACCAGAGCGATCGTGATCATCATCCGGCTGCGCCGATTCAGCTTTGGCATCCGCGCGGCGGGCCGCATACCCACGTGTTAGCTCCCTGGTGGTGATTGTGGTGACAGGTGTACCGTGACGGACCCAACTGTACTTGCCGCCGCCCGCGGCAAACGCCCGGCCGCAGTCAGCAACGAGGCGGTTCGCCCCCGGCCGACAGCGTTTGCAGTGCTTCCACCGCGCCGTCGAGGGTTTCCACCTTGACCAACTCCAGGCCGTCCCGCGGTTCTGACTTGGCCTCCTCGCAGTTGCCCGCCGGCACCAGGAAGACGGTGGCGCCGGCCTCGCTGGCCGCCAGCATCTTGTGGGTGATCCCGCCGATGGGGCCCACCTTGCCGTCGGTGGCGATGCTGCCGGTACCCGCCACGAACTTGGATCCGTTGAGGTCACCGGTAGTGAGCTTGTCAACGACAGCGAGGCTGAACATCAGGCCTGCGGACGGCCCCCCGATGTTGGCGAGGTTGAAGTCGATGGTGAACGGCGCCCACGGCGCCTCCCGCACCATGACGCCGACGAGCCCGGATTCCTTGTCGGGATGTTCGCCGAGCGTGATGGTCGTGGTGCCGGCCGGAGCGTTCTTGCGCCGGTAGTCGACAACGATCTGGTCCCCGGCCTTGGTCTGGTCGAGCAAACGCGTGAAGTCCCCGACACCCGCAATCGGCCGGCCGTTGACCGCATCGATGGCGTCGCCTTCCTGCAACTTGCCCACCGCCGGACCCGGGTCATTGACCTCTTCCACCGTCAAGGCCGGCGCGTAGTCCAGATAGGACAGTGCGGCGTACTCGGCAGTGGCCTCCGAGGTCTTGAAGTCGGCGGTATTCGACTCCTGGACCTGCTCGCGTGTCTTGTCCGGCGGGTACACCAGATCCCGAGGCACCAGCTGCTCACGCCCGGACATCCACAGGCTCAACGCATGTCCGAGCGTCAACCCGTCACGTTGGGACACCGTCGTCATGTTCAGGTGCCCGGAGGTCGGTTTGGTCTCGGTGCCCTCGATGGCGACCACCGGCTTGCCGTCGAACTCCCCCAACGTGTTGAACGTCGGCCCCGGGCCGAGCGACACGTAGGGCACCGTCACAACGGCCAGAAGTACGCCGAAGGCGACTATCGGCACGAGAGCCACCAACAGCGTCATGATCCGCCTGTTCACGCCGCCAAGAGTAGACGCGCCGGGCGAGGAGCCCCGCCCGGTCGTCGAGCCCCGCCCGGTCGAGGAGCCCGAGGGACGAGGGCGACGCTGGGCCGGGCGCCAACACCGAGGGACGAGGGCGACGCTGGGCACCTGGTGGCTGGGCACCTGACGGAAGTACCGGAAGGGGACGCGCCTCAACGGTTCACTGAGAGCGTGACCGCGTTCACGCACTCACCCACCAGGGTGAGTACCGTTGGAGTCATGTCTGACCTGCCCTTCGGTTTCTCGTCCGGCGACAACAGCGATCGCGACAAAGACGACAACAAAAACCGGGACTCCGGCCGCAGTCCGTCGGACCCGTTCGGCCTCGGTGTCGGCGGCGGCAACTTCGACATGAATGACCTGGGCCAGATCTTCACCCGTCTGGGTCAGATGTTCTCCGCCGGCGGCCCCGCCATGGGCGGCGGCTCCGCTGGACCCGTGAACTACGACTTGGCGCGTCAGCTGGCGTCGAGCTCCGTCGGCTTCGTCGCCCCGATCCCGGAGAACACCACCAAGGCGATCGCCGATGCGGTGCATCTGGCCGACACCTGGCTCGACGGAGTGACGGCACTGCCGGCCGGCGCCACCAAGGCGGTTGCCTGGACACCCACCGACTGGATCGACAACACCATCGACACCTGGAAGCGGTTGTGCGATCCGGTGGCCGAGCAGATCTCCACCATGTGGGCCTCGGCGCTGCCCGAGGAAGCCAAGAGCATGGCCGGCCCGCTGCTGTCGATGATCTCCCAGATGGGTGGCATGGCGTTCGGTTCCCAGCTGGGACAGGCGCTGGGGAAGCTGTCCAAAGAGGTGCTGACCTCCACCGATATCGGTCTGCCGCTGGGCCCCAAAGGGGTAGCGGTGATGATGCCCGAAGCCGTCGAGGAGTTCTCCTCAGGTCTGGAGCAGCCGCGCGCCGAGATCCTGACCTTCCTGGCCGCCCGCGAAGCCGCCCATCACCGACTCTTCAGCCATGTGCCGTGGCTGTCCAGCCAGTTGCTGCGCAATGTCGAGGCCTACGCCAAGGGCATCGAGATCGACATGAGCGGGATCGAGGAGATGGCGCAGGGCTTCAACCCGGCGGCAATGGCCGATCCCGCTGCCATGGAACAGCTGCTCAACCAGGGCATCTTCGAACCGAAGGCCACCGAACAACAGACCGCGGCACTGCAACGCCTGGAAACCCTGCTCGCGCTGATCGAGGGCTGGGTGCAGACCGTGGTGACCGCCGCGCTGGGAGATCGGATCCCGGGGGCGTCCGCGCTGTCGGAAACTCTGCGGCGCCGCCGGGCCACCGGTGGACCGGCCGAGCAGACCTTCGCGACCCTGGTCGGGTTGGAGCTGCGCCCCCGCAAGATGCGGGAGGCCGCGGTGCTGTGGGAGCGACTGACCGAAGCCGCAGGCAGCGACGCGCGTGACGCGGTGTGGCAGCACCCCGACTTGCTGCCGGGTGCCGACGACCTCGACGAACCGGCCGGTTTCATCGACCGGGTGATCGGCGGCGACACCAGCGGCATCGACATCGATCAGGCGCTCGCCGAATTCGAAAAGGACGGCAAGCCCGAAGACCCGCCTGTGGACAAGTAAAAGCACCACCCTGCCGGGGCGTGTCACAGTCTGCGCCATGCCCCGCCGATACAGCCTCGACCCGGCGATGCCTGTGCTGCTACGGCCCGACGGCACCGTCCAGGTGGGATGGGATCCGCGGCGCGCGGTGACAGTGCGGCCACCCCGTGGGCTGAGTCCAACCGCACTGGCCGGTGTGCTGCGGATGATGCAAGCCAACGCAGCTGACGAGGATCTGGTCCGCGAGCTCGCCCGCCGTGGCAACCCGGACGAGGCGGTCGACACCGCCGAATTCGACGGCCTGGTCACTGCTCTGATCGGCGCCGGGGTCGCCCGACCCGACCAGCCGCACCGCCCGGGACGGGCACCGGCGATCCGGATCCACGGTCGAGGTCCCCTGGCCGATCTGATCACCGACGCGATGCGCTGCTCGGGCACGTTGGTCAAGCACAGCAGCCACCCACACGCGGTGGTCAATCCCGACAACACCGATCTTGTGGTGTTCACCGACTTCTTGGTGATCGACTCGCGACTGCTGCGTGATCTGCACGACGCCCGCATCCCCCACCTGCAGGTGCGGATGCGTGACGGCAGGGGTCTGGTGGGCCCGCTGGTACTGCCCGGTCTCACCAGCTGCCTGGGCTGCGCGGATCTGCACCGCAGCGACCGAGATGCCGCCTGGCCGGCGGTGGCCGCCCAGCTACGCGACACGGTGGGCACCGCCGCCAGGGCCACGGTGCTCGCGACCGCCGCATTGGCGTTGGGACAGATCGACACGGTACTGGCGGCGGTCCGCGGTGGACCCGAAAATGCGTTGCGGGCACCGGCCACTCTGTCGACAACCCTGGAATTCGACTCCACTACCAGCACGATCGCCAGCCGGCATTGGCCCCGGCACCCGCTGTGTGGTTGCTGACCTCGACGGTTATCTGATCGTGGCGCACCGGATTCGCCCGGTCATGGATGATGGACTGGTGGCAGACATCAAACGGGGACGCGCAGCCCGCAACGCGAAACTGGCGACGTTGCCCATGGGCTTCGCCGGCCGGGCCGCGATCGGCGTCGGGAAGCGGTTGACCGGAAAGTCGAAGGACGAGGTCAACGCCGAGCTGATGGAGAAAGCCGCCAACCAGCTGTTCACCGTTCTCGGCGAACTCAAGGGTGGAGCCATGAAGGTCGGCCAGGCCCTGTCGGTGATGGAAGCCGCGGTACCCGAACAGTTCGGCGAGCCGTATCGCGAAGCGCTGACCAAACTCCAGAAGGACGCGCCGCCGCTACCGGCTGCGAAGGTCCACCGGGTCCTCGATTCGCAGCTCGGCACCAAATGGCGCGAGCGGTTCACCAGCTTCGACGACATCCCCATCGCTTCGGCCAGCATCGGGCAGGTGCACAAGGGCATCTGGTCCGACGGTCGAGAGGTGGCCGTCAAGATCCAGTACCCGGGTGCCGACGAAGCGCTGCGCGCTGACCTCAAGACGATGAAGCGCATGGTGAGCATCTTCAAGCAGCTCTCCCCCGGCGCCGACGTCCAAGGCGTGGTCGACGAGCTGATCGAGCGCACCGAGATGGAACTCGACTACCGGCTCGAAGCCGACAACCAACGCGCGTTTGCGGCCGCCTATGAGGGCCACCCCCATTTCGTGGTCCCCCGGGTCGTCGCCAGCGCCCCGAAAGTTGTTGTGGCGGAATGGATCGAAGGCGTCTCGCTGGCCCACATCATCCGTCACGGCACTCAGGATCAACGAGACCTGATGGGCTATCGGCTGTTCGAGCTGACCGACGATGCGCCGCGCCGGCTGGAGATGATGCACGGCGACGCCCACCCGGGCAACTTCATGCTGCTCCCGGGCGACAAGATGGGTGTCATCGACTTCGGGGCGGTCGCGCCATTGCCCGGCGGCATGCCCGTCGAGCTCGGGCGGATCCTGCGGTATGCGGTGGACAAGAACTACGACAAACTGCTGCCGACAATGGAACAGATCGGGTTCATCCAGAAGGGTGAGCGCGTCGAACCCCGCGAGATCGACGACATGCTCAAGCAATACGTGCAGCCGCTCGAAGTCGAGGTGTTCCACTACAACCGCAAATGGCTGCAGAAGCTCGCCACGGTGGACTTCGAACGGGCGCCGGGGCAGATCAGGACGGCACGACAGATGAACATCCCACCGCGGCTGATCATCCCGATGCGCGTGATCGCCTCCATCGTCGCGATCTCATGCCAGCTCGACGCGCACGTCCCGGTCCGCGGCATCGCCGACAAACTGGTACCCGGGTTCGCCGACCCGGACTAGATCTCCACCACGCCGGCCAGAGCAGCGGCCAGCGCGTCATCGGAGAGCGGATCGTCGGACAACCCACCGGCCAGGTAGGCGTCATAGGCGCCGAGCTCGAGCAGGCCATGTCCGGACAGTCCCACCACGATCACCTGATCTCCGCCGGCGAGCGCCTCACGACGCGCCTGGGCCAGCGCGTGGGCCGACTCCGGGGCCGGCACGATGCCCTCGGAACGAGCGAATTGCAATGCCACATCGAAGCATTCGCTCTGCGGCAGGGCAACAGCCTCGAGCAGCCCCTCCGCCACCGTATGAGACACCAAAGGTGCCATCGCGTGGTAGCGCAACCCACCGGCATGGATGGGCGACGGCACGAAGTCATGCCCCAGGGTGTACATCTTCATCAGAGGGGTCATGCCGCCGGTATCACCGAAGTCATAGCGAAACTCACCGCGGGTCAGTGACGGGCACGACGTCGGTTCGACAGCGAGCAGCCGAGGCGCCTGCGCACCGGCCAGCTTCTCGCGCAGGAACGGGAACGTCAACCCGGCCAGATTGGAACCGCCACCGGCACAACCGATCACCAGATCGGCACCGGTTTCACCTGCCAGCGCAAGCTGCTTGAGCGCTTCCTCACCGATGATGCTCTGATGTAGCAGCACATGATTGAGCACCGACCCCAGCGCATATTTGGTGGAGTCGTCCTGCGCGGCGATCTCGACGGCTTCGGTGATCGCGATGCCGAGCGAACCCGGATGATCCTGTGCCAGGGTGCGGCCGAACTCGGTCAGCTGACTCGGCGAGCGGTGCACCTTCCCGCCGAACACCTCGATCAGGGTGCGCCGCTGCGGCTTACCGTCATAGGACGCACCGACCTGCCATACCTCGCACTCCATCCCGAACAGCGCACACGCGTACGCCAGCGCCGTGCCCCACTGTCCGGCACCGGTCTCGGTGGTCAACCGGGTGGTGCCGTGCAGGGCGTTGTAATACACCTGGGGCACCGAGGTGTTGGTCTTGTGCGAGCCGGCCGGCGAGACCCCCTCGTACTTGTAGTAGATGCGTGCCGAGGTACCCAGCACCCGCTCCCACTGGCGGGCCCGCACCAGCGGAGACGGCCGGTACTGCCGGTAGACCTGCCGAACCGGTTCCGGGATCTCGATGTAACGCTCGGTGCTGACCTCCTGGGCGATCAGCTCCGGCGGGAACAGTGCCGCCAGGTCATCGGGATTGATCGGCTCGCGGGTACCCGGGTGCAGCGGTGGGGGCGGCGGCACGGGCAAATCCGCGACGATGTTGTACCAGTGAGTCGGCATCTCCGACTCCTCCAACACGTAGCGGACCTGCTCGCTCATACACCCTTGCCTTTCGTTCGCGGGGAATCCGCGACAGCTTAGCTGCCGCGATTTCGGTCAGGCCGCAACGGAATCTTTCCGGGGGCGTCCCCGTGGCCGCTTGCGGGCGACGATCGAGCCGCGCTCGAAAATCTCGCCGCCCCACACCCCCCACGGCTCCTCCCGTTCGAGAGCCGCAGCCAGGCACTGCCGCCGAACCGGACATTGCGCGCACAGCACCTTCGCACGCTCCAGGTCGACGGGGGTGTCGGCGAACCACAGATCGGGTTCGCCGCCATGGCACGGCAGCACCGGCAGATTCTGCTT
Organism: Mycobacterium sp.; assembly: GCF_049647605.1. Taxonomy (GTDB): domain Bacteria; phylum Actinomycetota; class Actinomycetes; order Mycobacteriales; family Mycobacteriaceae; genus Mycobacterium. The sequence continues at coordinate 25,277 of NZ_JBARXZ010000100.1, forward strand.
GTCTTCAACCGCAGGGACTGTCAGGGCTGACATGTCCTTCACCTGCTTCCTCGTCTCGTAGCTTGTCTCTTGGCTTCGAGATCCGGACCTGGTGTTCGGGTTTGTCGTCCCGATAAACACTTGTGGCCACGGATCCGGGTGACTTCGGGTCCGTGGCCAAATGGCGCTGCGTCGGGCTTCTAGATGAAACCCCGATCCACGGACGTGTCAGTCGCGACGGCGGTGCGGCGCTTGCGCTGCGGCGCAATGGCCTCGACCGCCCAGGCGGCATGGGCCGCGGGGGCGATACGTCGCACCGTCAATCCGGCAATGCCGGGATTGACCGCGTCAGAAGCATCGAGAGCCCCAGCTGCATATGCCGAACCGGCTACACCGAATGTCACAAATTCATTCATCGGGGCTTCTCCTTCCTTCGTGTCGCGGGCGGCGTCAGTCGACGGCCGTGGGTCGTTCGGGTTCGAGGCTAGATGGTCAGCAGGCTGATACACAAGCAATTTTCTGACCTGCGTAAACAAGATTCCGCCAACCCGACACCCGATCAGCCCCGGGCACGCACCAACTCCAGGAGGTCGGCCCCGAACTGTTCGAGCTTGCGCGCCCCGATACCCGGTATCGCCACCAGTCCGGCCTCATCGGTGGGCAGCGTCTCAGCGATCGCGATCAGCGTGTTGTCGCTGAAGACGACAAACGCGGGGACCTTGAGGTCCTTGGCCGTCCGCGACCGCCAGTCCTTGAGTTCGCCCAGCAGTTTGTCGTCGATGTCGGAGGCGCAGGTTTCACAGCGCCGCAGCATGATTGCGGCCGGCGAGCTCAGCTCCGCATTACACACTCGGCACCGTTTCGGCGCGCCGCGCGGACGCCGCGACGCCCCCGAGCGGTCCGGCGGCGGCTTCGGGGTGATGCTGGCCAGGAACCGCGACGGACGCCTGCTCTGCCTGCCGCCCGGAGTTCTCGACAATGCCCAGCTCAGGGTCAGATGAACGCGCGCCCGGGTGATTCCGACATACAACAGCCGGCGTTCCTCTTCGACGGCCTCGCTATCGGGGCCATGGGACAGCGCATGTGAAATCGGCAGCGTGCCATCGGCCACACCGACCAGGAACACCGCGTCCCACTCCAGGCCCTTGGCCGCATGCAGCGACGCCAGCGTCACCCCCTGAACCACCGGTGGGTGCCTGGAGTCGGCGCGTACCCGCAACTCGGCAACCAGCCCGGCCAGATCCAGCTCGGGGCGAACAGCGACCTCGTCGTCGACCAGTTCAGCCAGGGCCGTCAGCGCATCCCATCGTTCCCGGACCCGAGTACCCGCCGGCGGCTCGGCGGTGAGCCCCAGCGGCTCGAGCAGCCCACGCACCAACTCCGGCAGGTCGGTGTCCCCGGCGCCCCGTTCCGCGGCACGCTGCAATGCCACCAGCGCCTGGCGGATCTCCTGACGGCTGAAGAAGCCTTCCCCACCCCGAACCTGAAACGCCACCCCCGCCTCGGTGAGCGCTTCCTCATAGGCCTCGGACTGGGCGTTGATCCGGTACAGCACGGCGATCTCGGCAGCATCGGTACCCGACTCGATGAGCCCCTTGACCGCCCGCGCGACCGCCGCCGCCTCCGCCACCTCGTCCGGATACTCCCGCAACAACGGTCGCGGTCCAGGAGGACGCTGACCGACCAGGTGCAGCCTGCTGCCCGCCACCCGGCCCCGGGCGTCGGAGATGACCCGGTTGGCCAGCTCCACCACCTGCGGCGTGGACCGATAGTCACGCTCGAGACGCACCACCGTCGCATCGGGGAAACGACGGGAGAAATCCAACAGATACCGCGGCGAGGCACCGGTGAACGAGTAGATGGTCTGATTGGCATCGCCGACCACTGTCAGATCGTCCCGCTCGCCGAGCCAGGCCGACAGCACCCGCTGCTGCAGCGGGGTCACGTCCTGATACTCATCCACCACAAAGCAGCGGTACCGGTCCCGGAACTCCGCGGCCACCGCCGCGTCGTTCTCGATGGCCCCGGCGGTGTGCAGCAGCAAATCGTCAAAATCCAAGAGGGCGACATCGCCGCGGGCTTTCAGCTGCTCGTAACCGGCGTAGACCGTGGCGATCCGGGTGGCGTCCATCGGAATGTCACGCCCCTGCTCAGCGACAGCTACCGCGTACTGCTCCGGGGTGATCAGCGACGCCTTGGCCCATTCGATCTCGCCGGCGAGATCCCGCACGTCGTCGGTGCTGGCCTGTACCCGGGCGCGATTAGCCGCCTGCGCGACGACGGAGAACTTGCTGTCGAGCAGTTGCCAGCCGGTGGAGCCGACCACCCGGGGCCAGAAGTAGGCCAACTGACGGCGGGCCGCAGCGTGAAACGTCAGCGCCTGTACCGCCCCGACCCGTGCGTCGGTCTGTGCCTCGGCGTCGAGACCACGCAACCGGCTGCGCATCTCCCCCGCCGCCCGGGACGTGAACGTCACCGCCAGCACCTGGCTGGCCGCGACATGACCGGCACCGACCAGATGGGCGATGCGGTGGGTGATGGTGCGGGTCTTACCGGTGCCGGCGCCGGCCAGGACACAGACCGGCCCGCGACCGGCCAGAACGGCCTCACGTTGTTCCTCGTCGAGACCCGCGGTCAGGACGTTGTCGGTCGGCATGGGGTTCATCATCGCAGCGGCCTGCGACACACCGTGCGCCGAGCGGCCCCAGCCACCGCTTTCCCGACCATCCGGCAAGATGGAGCCATGACGGTTAGCGAACTCACCATGTACTCGACGACCTGGTGTGGATACTGCAAGCGCCTCAAAGTGGCGCTCAAAGCAAAAGGCATCGCCTACACCGAGGTCGACATCGAGATGGAACCCGAGGCCGCGAAGTTCGTGCAATCGGTCAACAACGGCAACCAGACCGTGCCCACCGTCAAGTTCGCCGACGGTTCGACGATGACAAACCCGAGCATCCGGGACGTCGAAGCCAAGCTCGCCGAACTCTCCCTCACCTAGCCTTCGGCGTGAGCCCAGGACTCGATGATCTCCCTGGCTATCGAAATCGAGCCGGGTAGAAGCAGTTTCGATTCCGACGCGGCGGCGCTACTCCAGTCGCCGATGTCCAGGGCAGCCAGTACCTCGGCCCGGGTGAACCAGTGGGCCTCGGCGATCTCGCCGTCGTTGAACGCGAACACCTGGTCCGGGTCGGCGACGGCGTGGAAACCGACCATCAACGAGCGCGGGAACGGCCACGGCTGGCTGCCGAGGTAACGGACGTCACGCACCGTCAGCCCGACCTCCTCGGCGATCTCCCGGGCCACGCACGTCTCGAACGACTCCCCGGCTTCGACGAATCCCGCCAACAGCGAGAACATCCGATCGGGCCACACTGTCTGGCGCGCCAGGACCACCCGGTCGGCGCCGTCATGCACCAGGCAGATCACTGCCGGATCGATGCGCGGGAACTCCTCGCGCCCGGTCACCGGGTCGATCCGCGACCAGCCACCTTTGATGGGTGTCGTCGGGGCACCGTCGACCGCACTGAAGCGCGAGTTGTCATGCCAGTTCAGCAATGCCGTAGCCGAGGACACCAGCTGCGCACTCACATCGTCGAAAACGGTTCCAGCACGGCGTAAATCGAGGACATGTACATCGGCGCCGTCCTCCGGATCCGGCAACGGACCCCGGATCGCCCACACGTGCCGGCCACCGTCGACCCGACCGAGGAACACTGCGTCGGCCGGTGGGCTGTCACCCAGCCCTTCGGAGGTGTTCAAGACGACGTGCCCGTCGGAGATCAGGACCTGGCCACGGCCGTCGACCCGCAACACCGCCGCATCCGCCCAGCCCGCGATCGCGGCATCGACGTCGGTGCGCAGCTGATCGGAGCGGTCCGCACCGACCCGCGACAACAGCGGGACATTCCGCAGTTGGAAATCAGCCACGGTCCTCCTCCGCGCTGCGCACGTAGAGCAGCCGATCAGTGGCTTCCACCGCATCCACTTCGGGATCACTGACCTGCCTGAGCTGTCCATCCCGCACCACACCCAGCACGATGTCTTTGAGGTGCCGAGGCGAACCGCCGACCTCCTTCGGTTCGACCTCCCGCTCGGCGATGGCAAAACCGGCGTCCGGGGTCAGGAGATCCTCGATGAGCTCCACCACATTTGGTGTCGTGGTGGCGATGCCGAGCAGTCGACCCGCGGTTTCCGAGGACACCACCACCGAGTCCGCGCCGGATTGCCGTAGCAGATGCTGATTCTCGGCCTCCCGGATCGAGGCGATGATCTTGGCTTTGGGTGCTAGTTCTCGCGCAGTGAGGGTCACCAGAACCGCGGTGGGATCACTGTTGGTGGCCACGATGATCGCCGCGGCATGCTGGGCGCCCGCCAGCCGCAGCACATCGGAGCGGTTGGCGTCACCACGTACGGTCACCAGACCGGCCTGGCTGGCACGATCGAGCGAAGCCTGATCGGTGTCGACGACGACGATGTCGCCGGGTTTGACATTGTCGCCGACCATCGCGGCCACAGCGGTTTTACCCTTGGTGCCGTAGCCGATGACGATGGTGTGATTACGCACGGAATTCCTCCAACGCTGGATCTTGAGAGCTTGGCGTGAGGCTGCGGTGAGGGTCTCGACGGTGGTGCCGATGAGCACGATCAGGAAGGCCACGCGCAGTGGCGTGATCACCAGGACATTGACCAGCCGAGCCGTCTCGGTGACCGGGGTGATGTCGCCGTAGCCGGTCGTCGACAACGACACCGTCGCGTAGTACAGACAATCCAGGAACGACAGCCCGCCTGGCACCGGCTCGCTGCCGATATCGCGGTAGCCGTCACGGTCGAGGTACACGATGAGCACCGCCGCAAACAGCGCACCCAAGGCGTACAGGACTCGCATGAAGATCCTGCGGGCCGGGCTGACAAAGTTCTCCGGGATATGCAGGTACTCGACCAGAGCCGCATCTGGCTTGGCGGTCAACGCCTCATCGAGACGGCGGAGCCGGCGCCGCAACCTGTTCTTGGCCACTACGTCTATCTCCGCACGTCTATCTCCGCGTCCCACGAGGAGAGTCCGGACCGAATTCCGGCTTCCTCATCGGGTCGTCCCGTCGCACGACATCATGTAACCATGAAGCCGAGGACAGCATGCCTGTGAACACCACCGGCACAGCCAACCAGACCCGCGCCTACCGTTTGGCGGCGATGCTCGCCGGCGTCGGCGTCGTGCATTTTGTGGCCCCCAAATCGTTCGACTCGATCATCCCGGTAGAGCTGCCCGGTAGCCCCCGGTTCTACACCTATGCCTCCGGGGTCGCCGAACTGGGCACCGCGGCGCTGCTGGTGGCACCGTCGACGCGACGGTTGGGCGCACTCGCGGCCGTTGTGCTGTTCATCGGTGTGTTCCCCGGCAACCTGAACATGGTGCGGCTGTGGTGGCACAAGCCATGGCCGCTGCGACTGGTGGCCATTGCCCGGCTGCCACTGCAAATCCCGATGATCACCGAGGCGTTGAAAGTCAGACGGAACTCCTGACGTCCGCCGGTGCCGCGATCAGAGCCGTCAGCTCATCGCGGCCCGGGACGACCTGCGGGGCGATGGTGCGACCGCTGCGCACGTAGTGAAACACCGCCCGCACCGAGGATTCCGGGCAGCCTTGCAACGCCGCACACGCCAATCGGTACACGCCGAGCTGAACAGCGGCCTGCAGTAGCCCCTCCTCACCGGCCGGTGGCGCACCCGTTTTCCAGTCGAGCACCGTGAAACCGCCATCGGTATCAGCGAACACCGCATCGATCCGGCCCCGCACCACGTGGCCGCCGATCTCCATCTCGAAAGGCACCTCGACGTCGATCGGCGTCCGCGCCGCCCACGGCGACGCCATGAACGCCGCCTGCAGGTCCTCCAACTCCTCGGCCCCTGCCGCGGCCAGCTCGCCGTCAACGGCCCCGGGCAGATCCTCGAGGTCGAACAACCGCTCCGCGCCGTAGAACCGCTGCACCCAATCGTGGAAAGCCGTACCCAGCAATGCGTTCGGATCGGGCCGCACCGGAAGCCGGCGATGCAGCCGGCGGATCGCGGCACCACGGTCACGCCCGAGTTCCACCAGACTGCTGACCGACAACTGACCCGGAAGCACGTCGCTGGGCGGCTCGGGCGTGCGGTCACGTTCGGCCAGCAGCGCATCGACATCGGCGGACCAGGCGTCATCCGACCCGGCCACCTCGGACGGCTCGGCGAGCAGCGCCGCCTGCACCAGTGCGGCGCCGCGCTCGACATCACTGCGCTGCAACGCCGCCGGGTCGGCCGGCCAGACAGCCTCGACGACCCGGTCTCGCAACGGGTTCGGCTCCCCCTCAGCCGGCGCTGCCGCCCACTGCTCGATCACTCCACACGGAATCCCCTCGGCGGCAGCACCGTCGATGATGTCCTTGAGCTCGACGAGGAAATCCGACGGCCCCCGCGGTTTTCCCTCGGTGGCGCCCCAGTGATGCCCGGACAGCAACAACGTGTCCTCGGCCCGGGTGATTGCCACATAAAGCAGCCGACGTTCCTCGTCGATACGCCGCTGATCCAGCTGAGCACGATGCGTGTTCACGGTGTCGGACAGCTGTTTTCGGTTCGTCACGGTGGTGGTGTCGAGCACCGGCACCCCGTGGTCGCCGAGCCCGGCCCGGTCCCCCCGCAACAATGGTGGCAGCTCACCCGCATCGGTAAGCCAGGTGCTGCGCGCAGCCGTGGACGGGAAGACCCGCCCGGCCAGGTGCGGCACCGCAACCACTTCCCATTCCAGCCCTTTGGCCGCATGCACGGTGAGGATCTGCACCCGATCGGGCGAGACCGACACCTCAGCCGGCGCCAGCCCGTTCTCCACCTCCTGCGCCGCCTCCAGGTAGGCCAACAGACCCGCGATGTCATTACCGGACCCGGTGGCGCCACGGGCGGCGTAGGCGTCGACAACATCGGCGAACGCATCGAGCTGCTCAGCACCTGACCAGCCCTGCCCGCCGGCCGGCAGCGACCGGGCTTCGATGTCGACACAGCTGACCCGGCGGATCTCGGCCACCAGGTCGGACACCGAATAACCGAGCTGGGCGCGCAGCATCGTCAACTCCTCACCGAGAGCACAGATGCGCTGATACCCGGCAGCCGAATACGCCTCCGCAGCACCCGGATCGCAGATGGCGTCGGCCAGGCAGGGGGCGTCGGCATCAGGCGCGGACTGCGCGACCACCGCTTCAGCGCCGTCGACGCCGCCGGCCGGTGTCGGGTCCAGCTGCCGTGCCCGCCGCCACAGCTCCGCGATATCGCGGCCCCCCAGACGCCAGCGCGGTCCGGTCAGCACCCGCATGGCCGCGGGTCCGGCCGTCGGATCGGCGACCAAACGCAGCATTGCGACCACATCGGCCACCTCGTCGATCGCCAGCAGACCGGCGAGCCCCACCACTTCCACCGGCACACCGCGGACGCGCAACGCGGTGGCCATCGGCACCGCGTCGGCATTACGCCGAACCAGCACCGCGGCGGTGGGCGGGGCGGTACCGGCCGCAGCAGCCGTTGTGTATCGGGCAGCCAATTGATCTGCCACCCAATCACGTTCGGTCTCCACATCGGAAAACAGCGCGCACCGCACGGTACCGTCCGCCGCGCCGGGACGAGCCCGCAGCTCACGCACCGCCACCGAGCGGCGCCGCGCTTCCTCCGAGATGGCATTGGCCACCCGCAGCGTGCTCGGCGGGTTACGCCAGCTGGTCCGCAGTTCCAATGCCGGCGCCGGCGTGCCGTCCGCGTGCGGGAAGTCGGTGGTGAAGCGCGGCAGGTTGGTCGCCGAGGCGCCACGCCAACCGTAGATCGACTGGATGGGGTCACCGACTGCCGTCAACGCCAGCCCGTCGTCGGCACCACCGCCGAACAGACCCGACAACGCAACCCGCTGCGCGTGACCGGTGTCCTGATACTCGTCGAGCAGTACCACCCGGAACCGTTGCCGCAGTTGAGCTCCGACTTGCGGGAACTCCGATGCCAGCCGCGCCGCCGCCGACATCTGCATCCCGAAGTCCATGGCTTTTTCGGCACGTAACCGGTCATGAAGTGCTTCGATGAGTGGCACCAGTTCGGCGCGATCTGTCTGGGCTGCCAGCATGCGCAGGAGCCACTGGCTGGGCCCGCGGTCCCGCTGGAACGGCGCCGCGGGCAGCGCGTGTACCAGCCGTTCCAACTCCAGATGGGTATCACGCAGCTGGTCGGTGCTGACAAGATGCTCGGCGAGCTGACCGGACAGCCGCAACACCATGGCTGTCACCGCGGCCGGTGTCTTGGTGGTGTCCAGTTCGCCGGGGTAACCGCACACCACGTCGTAGGCCAGCTGCCACAATTCGGTTTCCGAGAGCAGCTTGCTGTCCGGTTCCACCGGGAGCAGCAGTCCGTGCTCACGTAGCAGCGTCCCCGCGAACGCGTGGTAGGTGCTGACGGTGACGGGTTCCATGGTGTCGAACGCAACCAGCCCGGTGCCCGCAAGCCGGCTCAACCGTGACCGCACCCGGCGCAACAGCTGACCGGCCGCTTTTCGGGTGAACGTCAACCCCAGCACCTGCCCCGGATCGGCAAAGCCGTTGGCCACCAGCCACACCACCCGGGCCGCCATGGTCTCCGTCTTGCCCGCACCGGCACCGGCGATCACCACCACAGGCCCCAGCGGGGCCGCTATCACCGCGGCCTGCTCGTCGGTGGGCTGCGGAAGACCAAGGGCAGCAGCGAGTTCGGCGGGGCTGAACCGGGGACCGGGCGCTGCCGCGGGGGTCATCGACACTCTTTTCCAGCGTTGTGGGCAGGGCAGAACGGGCGGATCGGACAATGCGCGCATCCGTCATTGACACGGGCAATGTACTGCGGACCCGCCGTGGCCGCCGCCGCCTGCCGGATCTGGGCGCGCCACAGGTCGCGGTTGTCCGCCGTCATCGCATCCTGGCTGCGCTCGGTGGCGCCGCCGGCGCCGATCTTGCCGAGATACACCAGCCGGGCGCCGCCGGGATCAGTGCCCTCCGGCAACACCCCTTCGGCGATCGCGAGCTGATACAGCGCCAACTGGGCGTGACGTTGCGCGTCGTCCTTGCTGACAGGGGTCTTGCCGGTTTTGAGGTCCACGACCACCAGACGCCCTTCGGCGTCACGTTCGAGTCGGTCGACACGACCCCGTACCCGCACTCCCGGCCCGTCACCGTCGGCGGCGACCAGCTCACCGTCGATGTCGACTTCCACACCCACTTCGGTGAGCTCGTGCCGGGTGTCCTGCTGCCACTGGACGAACGCGTTCAGCATCTCTCGATGCCGATTCAGTTCATTGCGGGCGAACCATTGGGCCTCGAACGGCAACTGCTGCCAGATGGCGTCGAGATCGGCCGTCAGTTGCGATTCGCTACGGTCCGGCTGCGCGACCAACGCATGCACCAATGAACCCACGGTAGAACGCAGCTCGCGCGGATCGTCGCCACCATGGCGTTCGAGCAGCCAGCGCAGCGAACAATCCTGCAATGTCTGCAGCGTCGACGGAGACAAAGTGACAGTGTGGTCCGCACCGCTCCACAACGGCTCCTCGGTGCTCACCGCTGTCATGCCGTACCAGCCCGCAGGATCAGCACCGGGCACACCGGCTTTCGCCAAACGGGCCAACTGCGCGGCCGCGCTGATCCGGGTCTGCTGATCGACCGTTTCCGCCGGCGCGCACACCACCGCACGTAGCCGGCCGATCACCGCCGGTGCCGACAACACCGGAGGCGCGACAACAGGCACCGGCGCCAGCACATCGTCACCGTCACGCTGCTCAGCGGTGGCGACTGCGGCGATGTCATAGAAGAACGGCGACGGGATCGCCAAACCATCGGTCTGGCTGCCGTCGCCCTCGACCGCGGTCACCACCAGCCGCCGGCGAGCCCGACCCATCGCGGTGACCAACAGCCGCCGTTCGTCGGCGACCAACGGTGCCCGCATCGAGGCGTCGGTGCCGATCCCGTCGAGGCTGTCGAGCAACCGCTGTGTTCCGAGGATGCCACCCCGGGGAATCGTATTGGGCCACAGACCCTCTTGCAGACCGGCGATGACCACAACATCCCATTCGCCGCCGATGGCCTGATGCGGGCTCAGCAACGTCACCGCCTCGGGTGCCGTGACCGGCTCTACCGCACGCACCGGCAGCGCCAGCGCTTCCACATGGTCGACCAAACCAGCCACCGAAGCGCGGGCGGTGTGTGCCACGTAGGACTCTGCGACGGCGAACAACTCCGTCACGATGTCGAGATCGCGGGTGGCGCGCACCCCGCCGGGGCCGCTTCGCTCACTGAGCGCAACCAGTCGCCGTTGCAGACCGGATCGGTGCCACGCCTCCCACAACACCGATCGAGGGTCTTGGCTGCGGCCGCTGGTCACCGCCTCGAGCACCGCCCGGACCCGGCGCAGCGGCCGGGCCTGCGCGGCGGCAAGACCGGCGGGGATACCGTTGCTCACAGCGGCCGCCAGCAGATCGCCGAAATCGCTTGCCGCCCGGGCATCGAGGCGGCGCAGCGACCTCCGCAACTGCCGCAGAGACACCGGGTCGACCCGACCGATGGGTCCGGTCAACAACAGCAGGGCACGCTCGCCGGTGAGCTCACCGACACCGGCAGCCAAGGCCGTGAGCAGCGCCCGGACCACTGCGTTGTCGGGCAGCGGTGCGTGAGCGGCCGGTGGGGCGACCGGCACGCCGGCGGCCATCAGCGTCCGGGGCAGACCACCCACCCGCGGTACCGACCGCACGATCACCGCCATCTGCGACCAGGGCACACCGTCGATCAGGTGGGCCCTGCGCAGCGTGTCCGCGATCAGCGCCGCCTCGGCATGCCCGGAAGCGGCAAGCCGGGCGGTGACCGAACCCGGCGCATCACCGCTGCCCGCGATGACACGAGCCGGTGCCGCTCCGGGCAAGGCCGCCGTCATGGTGTTGATCGCCGCCGCGACCGCGGACGCACATCGATGGCTGGTGTCCAGCACCACCGCAGGCGATTCCCCCGACAACAGCAGGGCCGGGTCGGCCCCCCGGAAGCCGAAGACCGCCTGGTTGGGGTCACCGGCGAGCACCGCGAGGTCCACCCCCGCGGCAAGCGCACGGACCAGACGGGCGGCCTGTGGATCGAGATGTTGGGCATCATCGACGAGCAGCGTGCCGATCCTGGCATGTTCGGCAGCCAGCAGATCAGGGTCGGTGGCAAAGGCCTCCAACGCCGCCCCGACAAGCTCGGCCGCCCCCAGCGCGGGCACCGTGGCCTGCGGCGCGGCCATGCCTACCGCCGAGCGCAGCAACATCACCTGTTCGTATTGCTGCGCGAACCGGCCCGCCGCGGTCCATTCCGGGCGCCGCGCCGCGCGTCCCAGCCGCTGCAACTGCTGCGGGTCGATTCCCCGCTCGGCGCAGCGCGCCAGCAGATCACGCAGCTCAGTAGCGAATCCCGCGGTGCCCAGTGCCGCGTGCAGGCCAGTGGGCCAGGTCCGGGCGCCATCCTCGATGTCGCCGGCCAACAGCTCCCTGATGATGCCGTCCTGCTCGGCACTGGTGATCAGGCGCGGCGGCGGGTCACCGGCACGTTGGGCCGCCAACCGCAGCACCGCAAACGCGTACGCATGCAGGGATCGGACCAGCGGTTGCCGCACCACAGCCTGCCGCGGGGCGTGATCGCCGGCAGCCAGCAATGCCGACGTCAACGCGCCGCGGACCCGCAGCCCGGGACGCCCGGAACCGGTGAGCACCAGCACGGATTCGGTATGGGCCCCCGCTGCGATGCGGGCGGCCGCGATATCCACCAGCAGAGCGCTCTTTCCCGTGCCCGGGCCACCGAGGACCCGGACCACACCGTGAACCTGTGGGTCGAACAGGGCCGACGCAGCCGCAGTCCACTGACGGCCAACGCTGGGTGCCGAGGTCGATGCGGTCATGACCGAAATGACACCACGGCGGTCCGACAAATCCGCCGTGCTGGCACCATCAAGGTGTGCCCAAGCCACTCCACGTCCACCGATACGGTCCCGACGCACCCCCACAGGTGCTCGCCATCCACGGATTGACCGGTCACGGCCGTCGCTGGGAACACCTGGCCGCTGACCACCTTCCCGATATCGCGATGGCCGCACCAGATCTGCTGGGGCACGGTCGCTCGCCGTGGCAAGCACCCTGGACCATCGACGCCAACACCAGCGCACTCGCCGAGTTGGTGGCAGAACCCGTTGTGGTGGTGGGCCACTCATTCGGCGGAGCGATCGCGCTGCACCTGGCGGCCACCCACCCCGAATTGGTGAAAGGCCTGGTACTCCTGGATCCGGCGGTGGGATTGGACGGCGAGTGGATGCGCGACATCGCCGACTCGATGCTGGCATCCCCCGACTACCCCGATCGCGCCGAAGCCCGCGACGAGAAGAGGTTCGGATCGTGGGATGACGTCGACGACACCCAACTCGACGCCGAACTCGACGAGCACCTGATCGAACTCGACAGCGGCCGAGTCGGTTGGCGAATCAACATCCCCGCGATGATGTCCTATTGGAGCGAGCTGACCCGACCGATCTGCCTGCCGGCCAAGCAAACTCCCACCGTCCTGCTCCGGGCGACCCGGACCTCACCGCCGTTTGTCACCGATGCGGCGCTGACCGGACTACACGAAAGGCTCGGCGGGGCTTTCGAGCTCATCGACGTGGACTGCAATCACATGGTCGCACAAGCTGAACCCGCCAAGACCGCTGCCGTGATCCGTCAACTACTGGCGGCCTGACCATGGCGCCCGTCACCGACCACCAGGTGGAACGAGTACGCGCGCTGGTTGCGGCCATCCCGTCGGGCAAAGTGGCCACCTATGGCGACATCGCAACGGCTGCAGATCTTTCCAGCCCGCGTATCGTGGGCTGGATCATGCGCACCGACTCCTCGGACCTGCCCTGGCACCGGGTGATCACCGCATCCGGCCGGCCCGCCGCGCACCTTAGCACCCGCCAACTGGAGCTACTGCGCGCCGAAGGCGTGCTGGCCACCGACGGTAAGGTCCCGCTCGCCGAAGTCAGGCATCGGTTCTAGAGCGTCAACCGCACCAGCGCCGCGGTACGCGCCAGACCGGGGAACGCCGCGGCCGTCGACCGTGGATGCAGAGCATGCACCGCCAGTCGGAACATCAACGCACGCAGCAACATCTGGGGCCACTCCGGTAGCGCGCTCCACCGCTCGATCAAACCGTCGTCGGCCTCACCCCAGGCCAACGCGTCGACAACGGCGACCCCGGCCGCCCACGAGGTGGGGCGCCAGTAGGGCGTGATGTCGGTGATCCCCGGAGCCGCGGTCCCGGCGAACAGAACGGTTCCGTACAAGTCGCCGTGCACCAACTGGTTTGGGCTCTTCGTCGGCTTCCGCAGGGTGGCAAGTTGGTTGATCAGATCCACCGAACGCTGACCGTCGGAGGATCCCGGCGACACCCGCGCTCCGGCAGGCAACGTGTGCAGTGGCCGTTCCTCCCACGCCGCCCGATCGGCTGCGATGAACACATCCACGTCGCCCCACGGCGCCACCGGCGGCTGCGTCAAGAACCGCGGGCGTTCCAGCTTGGCAGTCGCCTCATGCAGTCGCACCGCGGCCGAGACCACCTCGTCGTGGCGAGGCTCCGGAGTTCCGGCGACATAGGTATCGCCACGCCAGCCCGAGACCACGTACCGGCCATCGGTGGAGCGGACCGGCCGAGCCAACCGAACCCCGTCGACAAACAACGTTTCCCGGATCTTGGCCGACCATGCGGCCCGCGCGTGATCAGCCACCATGGACAGCACCACTTCGCCGCAGCGCCAGCCACCTTCCCAGCTCGAACCAAGAGAGGTAGGTCGCGCTCCCCCGAGCCCGAACGCCGCCAGCACATGATCGGGCGGCGCATTGACAGTCATGGGCCTCAGCCTATCGTCGCGACCCCGGGTAACCGTGGCGCTGACCAGCATCCGTCAATTTGTGTCGCGCGGGGACCGACGAGATCAGTACATCACCCAGCCCCCGCCGACCAACGCAGGCCACACCTACGCGGGGGCCGACGAGGTCAGTACATCACCCAGCCCCCGCCGACCAACGCAGGCCACACCTACGCGGGGACCGACGAGGTCAGTACGTCACCCAGCCCCCGCCGACCAACGCAGGCCACACCTACGCGGGGGCCGACGAGGTCAGTACGTCACCATGTCCGGTTCGATCTGGTTGGCCCACGCCACGATTCCGCCCTGCAAGTGCATCGCATCCGCAAATCCGGCCTTCTTCACCACCGCCAACGCCTCCGCCGAACGCACTCCGGTCTTGCAGTACAGCACCGGTATCCGGTCATGCGGCAGTTTTGCCAGTCCATCACCGGCTTCGATCGTCGACTTGGGCACCAACTCCGCACCCGTGATGTGATTGATATCCCATTCGACAGGTTCCCGGACGTCGATCAGCGCCACGTTCTTGCCGGAGTCCAGCAGGTCACGCAATTCACGCGGGGTGATCGTCGAACCTGCCGCCGCATCCACCGCCTCGTCGGAGACGACGCCACAAAACGCGTCGTAATCGATGAGCTCGGTGATCTTCGAGGTCGCGGGGTCCTTGCGGATCTTGATGGTGCGGTACGTCATGTCCAACGCGTCGTAGACCATCAACCGGCCCAGCAGGGGGTCACCGATACCGGTGATCAGCTTGATGGCCTCGGTGCCCATGACCGAGGCGATCGACGCACACAGGATGCCGAGCACGCCTCCCTCAGCACACGACGGCACCATGCCCGGTGGCGGTGGCTCGGGATAGAGATCTCGGTAGTTGAGTCCGAGGCCGTCGGGGGCGTCCTCCCAGAACACCGACACCTGGCCTTCGAACCGGTAGATCGAACCCCACACGTAGGGCTTGCCCGCCAGCACTGCCGCGTCGTTGACCAGGTATCGGGTGGCGAAGTTGTCTGTCCCGTCGAGAATCAGGTCGTACTGCTCGAAAAGCTCGACCGCATTGTCGGAATCCAGACGTATCTCGTGCAGGTTCACCTGGACCAGGGGGTTGATCTCACGCACCGAATCGCGCGCGCTCTCCGCCTTGGAGCGCCCGATGTCCGATTGCCCGTGGATGATCTGTCGTTGCAGGTTGGACTCGTCGACCACATCGAAGTCGACGATTCCGATGGTCCCGACCCCGGCGGCGCCCAGATACAGCAGCGTCGGCGAGCCCAGACCCCCGGCACCGATGACCAGTACTCGCGCGTTCTTCAGCCGCTTCTGCCCATCGACACCCATGTCCGGAATGATCAGATGCCGGCTGTAGCGCGAAACCTCTTCACGCGTCAGTTCGGCTGCTGGCTCCACCAGCGGCGGCAACGACGACACCGTTTTCTCCTCGGTTGCATTAGGGATGCGCTCCACGCGAGCGCCGAGTCCTATCAACAACGGTAATCGTCGCGCACACCTTCCCGGAAGCCCGGCCCTGCGTCGACTGGATCGGCCGGTGCCCCAACGCGCCTCAGGCGATCGGATAGGGCCAGGGGTTGAACCGGCAGCTCAGCCCGTTGGCCGGGATCGTGCCGGGGTCGAAGAGCGCGGCGTCGTTGTTCGCCGTGGAGAAGGTCTGCTGCATCATGATCGGCGCCAGCTCGCCGTTGGCCGCGCACGCCTCGTGCTGCCGGTAGCCGATGGCGTGGCCGACCTCGTGGTTGATCACATATTGCCGGTAGGAACCGACGTCACCCTGGAACGGCACCGCACCCCGCACCCAGCGCGCTTCGTTGATGAACACCCGCGGCTCGGGCGCGGCGCCCGGCGCCGAGCTGTAAGCCGGGTTGTAACACGAGGCTTCGAGCTGGATCTCGTAACCGCACCCTTCGCGGATGGTCAACGGTGAGGTCAGCGAGACGCGAAAGTCCGGTTCGGCGCCGGCAGTGTCGTCGACCCGGACGAAGGCGAACTGAGGATTGTGCACCCAGCTCTTGGGGTTCGACAGCGTCTGGCTGACCATCTCGGCGAACCCGTCGTCACCCCCGAACGACGTGGTCTCCAGACCGTCCTCGACCTCGACGGTGTAGGTGAAGACCTTGGCCGTGCCCTGACCGATCTGCGGCACAGTACCGGGCACCACATGCCACGTTCTGGCGCCGGCCTCCGTGAACGGCCCGCCGGCAGGCAGGATTCCGGTGGGCAGATTGGCGTCGAACTCGGTCAATCCCTTCGGGGGCGCGCCGATGATCGCCGTGGACTCGACCCCGATCGTCGGCGGACCCTGCACCGGCTCTTCGGAGGCGGCGGGGGCTTCCATCGTGGACCCGGTGATGGTCTGGTAGATCACCAACACCGTGACCACCACCAAGATGGGCAACGCGTAGGCGCGCCAGCCGTAAGTGGAGATGAACCTGCCGAGCCAAGTCTGCTTGCGCCAACGCTGGCGCTCGTCGCGGTTGGACCGGACCCGTCCGGAATCTCCTGCCAGCGGGTCGCGTTGCGCGCGCAGCGGCTCTCGCCACTCGCTACGCAACACAGGCGCAGGACCGGGCCCGCGACGCCCTGGGTCGAAGGTCACCGCCCCAGGATGGCACAACCGCGCAGCCGGGCGTTCTCGGCACGCCCGGATCGGGGCGTCGGACTGTCGATTCGCCGGTTCACGAGGATCGGGTAGTAATGTCGTCCCGATGGGCATGCGTAGAGTTCGCGCACTCGAAAGTGCAGGACAACCGCTGCCGCCCGGTCCGTAACCAGATAGAGGAACTGATGAGCGATCTCGCCAACACCACCCAACGGCGGGGCGCCAAATCGGCCGCAGGAGACCGACCAGCAAGCGGCTCTACGGGCACGAACCGGCGCGGTAGCAGACTCCCCCGCGACGAACGCCGTGGACAGTTACTCGGCGCCGCGAGTGAGGTTTTTGTCGAACGCGGCTATCACGCAGCGGGCATGGACGAGATCGCCGATCGCGCCGGAGTGAGCAAACCTGTTCTGTACCAACACTTTGCGAGCAAGCTGGAGCTGTATCTCGCGGTGCTGGCGCGCCATGTCGACAATATGGTCTCCAGTGTGCGGCAAGCCCTGCGCACCACCACTGACAACCGGCTTCGGGTCCGCGCCGCCGTTCAGGCATTCTTCGAATTCATCGAGCATGACGGCCAGGGTTACCGGCTGATCTTCGAAAACGACTACGTCTCCGAACCGCAGGTCTCGGCTCAGGTGAAGGTGGCCACCGAGGCGTGCACCGACGCGGTGTTCGACCTCATCAGCCATGATTCCGGTCTTGATCCCCACCGAGCACGGATGATCGCCGTCGGGCTGGTGAGCATCAGTGTCGATTCAGCACGCTACTGGCTGGACAATGACCGCCCCATTTCCCGGGAAGATGCCATCGAAGGCACCGTCGCATTCATCTGGGGCGGTCTGTCACACGTTCCGCTTACTCGGTCGTAACGGGCGGCGTCACCGGGCCGCTGCCGATACCGAAGCCGACCCGTCGGCTGTCGGCCGGGCCGAGTTCGATGTAGGCGATCTTCGCCGCCTGAATGATGAAGCGGCGCCCCTTTTCGTCGAGCAGGGTAAGTACCCCATCCGCCTGACTCAGCGCGCTGGTCACCTGCTTCTCCAGCGCATCAGGTGTCTCCGCGCTGACGAACGCAAGCTCGCGCGGACTGTCTGCGACACCGATCTTGACCTCCACGCTGAACCCTTTCCCTTCGAAGCAATTACGTGTGAAGGCTAATGGACGCGGGCGCCCAGGGTTCACTCCCTGGGTTTCGCGAGTAGCGAAGGCCGGCCGGTACCACCGCAGAACTGCCCCGATGAGATCCGTGACGCCTCCCCGACACGCCTTGCCGGCTACCCCTCCACCGCACGTCAGGGCCATATGATCGTGTGAAGAAAGTGGCAGGAGTGATCCAAGTGAAAAGGAAGCCCTGGGCGGTGCTCCGATGAACAAACCGTATTGGAGCGGTGCGGGAAGCCGCGCCGGCAGCAGCTATGCCGATGACCCCGACGCTCCCACCGGTCGGATCAACACTGCGGACCACACCCCCGATGACCACGACGGCACCGGCTTCTACAGCAGCGGCGGTTACCGCACCACCGACCAGTACCGCGCCGAGCGTCATGCCGGAATCGACCACGACGATGCCGGTTACGACCACGACGACGGCTACCGGCCCGACACCCGGTGGCGCCTGATCGCCGGCATGGCCGTCGCCGTCCTACTGGCCGCCGTGGTGGCGATTGTCCTGGTGATGCGCAGCGAAGACACCACGCCGACGGCCCAGACCGAGAACACCCCGCCCGCGACCTCGACCGCACCTCGGACCGTCGTGGCCACCGTGCCGCCCAGCGCGGCACCGCCACCGCCGGCCCAGCTCTCCCCCGAGACCGTCGTCACCATCACCACCGACCCTCCGCCGGCGACCCACGCCGCCGCAC
>NZ_JBARXZ010000101.1:0-29327 GCF_049647605.1 Mycobacterium sp.
TGCTCACCAAATCCGAACAGCGAAACGTCGCGTTGGCGAACATGATTCGTTCTGCTGGTGGTGGTTACGGTGGCCGGCCGATGGGCGGCGGCATGTCGATGGGCGGCGGCATGGGAATGCCCATGGGTGGCGGCGGCGGATCGCCGATGAGCGGCTTCGGCGGCGGCGGTCTTGGCGGCCTCGGCGGCCTGTTCACCCCGATCGCCAAGGCGGGACTGGCGAGCAGATCGTCGTCCGGTCGATCCAGCTCGTCCGGTGTGCCGGGTATGCCGGGGCTCGACCGGCCAGGTCTGGCGAACGAGTCGCGCCTGCAGAAGTACACCCGCCGTCTCAGCCGCGCAATCAGTGCCGCCTTCCCCGAAATCACAGACATCGGTGGGTTCCGGCAAGACTCGCTCAAGTGGCATCCGTCCGGGCTGGCCATCGACGTCATGATCCCGCAGTGGGACACCCCCGCCGGCAAGGCGCTCGGTGATCGGGTGGTGCAGTTCGTTCAAGCCAACGCGCAAGAACTCGGGCTCGATCACGCGATCTGGCGCCAAAGTCAGCACAACGCGGACGGCAGCTCGTCGGGAATGTCGGATCGCGGAGACCCCAACCAGAATCACTTCAACCACGTCCACATCGCCAGCATCGGCGGCGGCTACAGCGGATACTGACCCGTCCTAGGTCGCGTTATTCGAGTGTCTCCGCAGCCTTTTGGATGGACTCGCGGCTCTCGTGCACCTCGCGCATCACGGCAATCGCGTCGTCAAAGGATTCGGCGTCGGGCAGGCTGGCCGCGATCAGACTTTCCATCTTGCGCATGTTCGCGTCGAGCGCGTTGAGCGCCGCCGCGCGTGCACCGGGATCATTGAGCTCGCTGGTCAGTACCTCCAGACAGACCGCGGTGATGGCCACGACGGCCGAGGCGATGGAGAGCGCCTGACCGTACTGGGTGGCGTTGCGCATCCCGCCGGCCGAGGCCAGGCGCTGTTGGAGAACTTCCGTGGGGTCGACGCCGGTATCGGGGTCGCGCGGAGGCACCTTCGGCGGATCTTCGCCGTCGCGGATGGCCTGGAACGTGCCGCGCGGCCATTGCAGTGCGTCCTCCAGTTTGGGCACGGTGCTCACTCGAGGCGGGCCAGCCCCGCGTTCGAGCCTGGTTGCCGTGCCGAGCGACACCCCGGCGATCTCGGCCAACGCACGCTGGGATAACCCCAGCTCAGCGCGGCGACGCGCAACGCAGTCCCGCAGTCGCGCGAGCGAAGGGTCAAGAGCATCGCCGCTGGCAGGCGTGGTTTCGCCCGCTTCCTCGTCGATGTCGCTGCCCACACTGAAAGTGAACCACATGCAGGCGGAACAGACACGTATCTGACTACGTGCCGGGTCCGCAGGTTTGACCCGTGTCCGCCCACCTGAGTGCGCCACAAATGACCAACTAAGGCGCAATGTGTCCGCCCCGAGCGGCGGGTTGCGAAGAATTTTTTGGGGCCGGTGCAGAGCTACATCGCTGCCCACCTTCGCCTGGGGATACTCCTCACAAGAGCAGTTAGAGCGCCTTTTTTCCGAGGTGTTCCTGGCTGGCGCTGGGCTGCGCGATCGTCCATATGTCGGCGTCCGCCGTGGACAGTTGAAGATTTGTGCTGCACAGATGCCGATCGGTGGGGTTATGATCACCTCATGCTCAATAAGGGCACAACTAACACACAATTACAGACCAGTTTGCGAGGTGGTGTCATGACACATCTAGTGGCCAATCCGGTCAAGATGGAGATCAACGGGCTTTGCAACTACTCCGACCCCGAGGACTGGTTCGACTACCGCAAGACCAAGCAGTGCAAGCGGATCTGCGGCAACTGCCCACTGCGCCAGGCCTGCGCCCGTAGCGCCCTGGCCCGGGGAGCCACCGATGGTGTGTGGGCAGGGGTGGATCTGCCTGGAGCGCACGCCTCGGTCGAGGAGCACCTCGTTGCGCGCCGGCAGCTGGCGATGGTGGTTTCTGCGATGGATCATCAGCCCGAGGCGCACCGTCTACGGTGTCTGGCGATCCGCGAAGCGATGCACAACGCCACGTTCCCGGGCACCGGGGCGTTTGTCGCGGAGTCGGCCAGTGCCTAGTACGGGCGCGAGGACCTGCGCCAACAGAATCCTGCGGGACTACCTTGTCGCCGCCCTGCGCTGTTCGACGCACCCGCTGACCACAACGCAGCTACGCCAGGGCGCGCCGGCCGTCGCCGTACAGGGCAGCACGCGCCCGCTGCCGCCCACCCAGGAAGCCATCTACCGGCTGCTACGCATCCTCCACAGCGAAGGTGCCGTCGTCGCAACCGAGGTCGGCGCATGTCGGCGCGCCTGGTTCGCGACAGTCGACCCCGACGCGGACCGCGAGATAGCCAGTCTCGATGCCCTATTCACTGCGCCCAGCGCCGCCGCTGCGCACCGACCTTCGACATTCGATCCATGCCGGCGACGCCACTGACCGCGGACGTGCTCGCCGCACTAGAGCGCATCGGCTGCCCGGTCAGCACTACCGACTTATGAGGTGGCTCAACCGCGACCGCGCGACTCCGCTCGTCGTCGACCAGGTGTACCGCGCGCTGGAGGCGCTGCGCTCGCGCGGTGCGGTGCAGCGCATGAGGTCGGCAAGCAACAAGCGGATCCGCTACTGGGACATCGCGACCAGCAGTCCCTGCCGGTGCGGGCGTCAAGCAACACCCATCACGACCGCCGCTGAGCACCGGCGGCAAAGCCCAAGGAGGACAACCCGATGAGCAGCAGCTTCGCCCGGCAGAGCACGCCGACTCAACGACGGACGGCCCCTCAGCGCGGCGCCCACATCACAGCGGTGCCCCATTACGGCCGCCGAGAGCAGCAGTGGCACAGCAACTACAAAGCCCTCCTCGCCTTCGTCGCCGAGGCCGGCCACGCGCAGCCAATCGAACGCATCACCCGGGAAGGATGCAGCATCGGGACATGGGTTGACACCCAGCGCGCCCGCTACCGATCGGGCCGACTGCCACTGCACCAGCAAAACCTGCTCGAAGCCGTCCCCGGCTGGATATGGACCCCTGATCGGTCCGCGGAGTATCAACGCATCTGGGACCAAGCTTTTTCCGCGCTGCAACAGTTCGTCGACACCCATGGCCATGCGCAACCGCAGTACAAGTCCACTGGGGGAAGAATCAGGCTTGGCGTCTGGGTCAGCAAGCAGCGCGAGTTTCACCGCGAAGGAGTCCTCGCCCCGGAGAGGGCCCGCCGACTTGAGGCGCTGCCGGGCTGGGAATGGGAGCCAGAACAGGCGAGAGCCGCCCGTTCCTGGGAACGGGCCTTCGAGCTGCTATGCGCCTACGCCAGCGCCCACGGTGAGGCCCGGCCGCCGTGTGACCACATGACCGACAATGGTTTCAGCCTGGGCGGGTGGGTCGGCCGACAACGGGATGACTACCGAGCAGGGCTTCTGTCTGCGGAGAAAACTCAACGCCTGGGAACGCTGCCGGGTTGGGTGTGGGACGGCAGAGAACTAGTTGCCCAGGGCCGGAAAGCATTGTGGGACCGGAACTTCGGTGATCTTGTCGCCTATGCCGCCGAACACGGGCACGCGAGCCCTGGTCCCGATGACGCGGCATACCGCTGGGTGGTTATTCAGCGCAGACGTTATGCCAGCGGACGACTTGCCGCCGACCAAGTGACGCGCTTGGAGACCCTGCCCGGGTGGCGCTGGCGCCTGCGCAGCGTGAGGCGAAGCTGGGATGACTACTACGCGGAATTCCGTCGCTACGTCACCGATAGCGGTCACGCGAGGCCGCCGGTCAGATTCCGCACCGCTGACGGGTTGGCGTTGGGCCAGTGGACAGTCGACCAGCGCCTCGCCTATCGCCGTGGGCAGCTCACCGCGGATCAGGTTCGCCGGCTCGAACAGGTCCCGGAGTGGTCATGGAAGACCCTGACGCCGCCGAGGCCGACATGCTGACAAAAAACCCAGTGCCTCGCGCTCTGGTCGTCGAGAACGCCAGCAACGGTGCTTTCACCCCCGGCATCGTGCGGGTACGTGTACGCCCTTGGAGTCGGCGTATTTCGTCGTGCAGCTGCGGGTGGCGCGGCCGGCGACGGGTGATGCGATCGCGAAGCGTTCTGGACGCACTACTGCACGCGGCCTCGCGTGGATGTCATCCGGCGGTGCCGCTCGTCGACGTTGACATTGGTCGGCGGCCATGACGCCGAGGGTGCCAATGGGCATCAGTGATCGGCGGTTACGGGCGTTCTTCGCCACTCGGGGCTACCCAGACCCCGCCACTGTCAGCCAGGAGAGGACAATATGGGCCGCAACAGAGCGCCGGACCCGAACCAGCCGGATCTGTTCAGCATCCTCGACGAGGCAGGCGGTGACGGTGATCGATCCGGAGATTCTCAAGGCGGTGCAGACCGTCTACTCGACAGATCTGAGCCTGCCCGAGGAATGGACGCAGGAGCGCCGCAACCAGTTCCTGACCGCCGAAGCGGACAAAATCAGCTCGATGGCAGCCAGTATGGCCGAGGAGCTGTGGGAGAAGGCGCTCGCGGCCTGGAGTCGTCAGCGCCACGGCCAGACCCCGAATCACGCGACCAAGGTGGCACTGCTGCAGGCGGCCCGGGCGCAGGCAGCTCAGACGGTGCTGAACAACGAGCTGTACGACCTGATCGAGACCGACGAGACCACCCCGGAGTGGGAGAGCCCCGACCCGATCTCAGACCCGGCGCAGCTCAGCTGGGAGCAGCGCTGGACGAACCCGGCTCATCAGAGCGAGCCGACCGAGGCCCTCGAAGCGTTGATCGACCGTCTGTGGCCGGCCCCGGACTTTTCGGGACCGTTCCGGATCAAGGCGGGCTACCTGACATCGGCCCGGGCCGAGGACGGCTTGGCGCTACCCGCCCGCCCCGAGGACCCGTTGACCGCCGAGTTGGCGCAGATGATCTACCGCGACCTGCGCGCGGACGGACTGCCCGAGCGATAGGCCCCCAGGTCTCGCTCTTCGACGACCTTGCCGACGATGTTTCCGACGACCTGGCCGATGATCTCGCAGCCGATATTGGCTCCGAGATGGGCGCCGACAGCGCCGCCGAGCCGCACGCGGATGAGCGCAGTGACGCAGCGGACACCGCGGCAGTCGACCCGCCGGTGGCTACAGCCGCCGGCGAGCCTGCACTGGCGCAACCCGCCGTCGTGGCAGAGGAGTTTCGCAGCACTGCCGACTTCCCGGCCAGCACTGATGTTCTGGTGCCCTCAGGTGCGAAAGCGCGTGCCCGCGCCAACCTCGCCGCCATCGAGCTGGTGCACACCCTGCGCGACGCCGGTCGACCGGCAACCCTTCCCGAGCAGCGCATCCTGGCTGCCTGGTCGGGGTGGGGAGCCATCCCGCAGGTCTTCGACCCCCGCGCAGAAGACTTCGCCGCCGAACGAGCGCGCTTGGCCGGTCTGCTCACCCCCGAGCAGTATCGTCGCGCCCAGGCCTCGATCCTCAACGCCCACTACACCGACCCCGCCGTGGTGTCTGCGGTTTGGGATGCACTAGGTGCGGCGGGTTTCTCCGGCGGCCCGGTACTCGAACCGGGCTGTGGCAGCGGCACATTCATCGGCCACGCGCCCGAGGGCGCCACCCTGGTCGGTGTCGAAGCAGACGACATCACCGCCGCCATCGCCTCACTGCTCTACCCCTCAGCTCAGGTCCGCCATGAAGGATTCGAGACCACCCGCGTCCCTGACGGCAGTTTCACCGCGGCAATCGGCAACGTCCCGTTCGGGCGGTACGCCTTAACGGACCCGCTGCACAACCCCCGCCGTCACAGCATTCACAACCACTTCATCGTCAAGTCGCTGTCCCTGGTCGCCCCCGGCGGATACGTTGCCGTGCTGACCAGCCGCTACACCATGGACTCAGTGAAAACGACTGCACGCCAGGACATTGCGCAGCGTGCCGATCTTATCGGGGCACTTCGGCTTCCGTCGCAGGCTTTCAGCCGTGTCGCCGGCACCGAGGTGGTGACCGACCTGCTGATCTTCCGCCGCCGCGAGGAAGGCGTCCAGGTCGATCTCGACACCTTGGACTGGATCAACACCGAGGACGCCGATCTGGTTGACCCGCGCACCGGCGGCGAGGAACAAGTTCCCGTCAACGCCTACTTCCTCAACAACCCGCACCGCGTCTTGGGTGCCACCGAGCTGGGTCACGGTCTGCACGGCTCGCCCCAGCTCGCCGTGGTCGGCGCCACCGGGCACGACTTGGCTGATCAGATTCGCGATCAACTCCAGCCGATGATGGCGGCGGCGGTCGCGCGCGGCCGCGGTCTCACTGCCCGCAGCGAGGACCTCTCCGGCGGCATCGAGGACGGCTTCGCGCCCGGGCTGCGCACCCAGGCCGCTCAGGTCGACGACCCGCCCCTGTACACGCTGCGCTACAACGCCGGCTCCCGCAGCATCGACTTCTGGGCCGGGCATGGCTGGGAGCCGAACAAGACGCCCAAGACCCTCATCGAGGAAACCCAGGAGCTGATTGCGCTTCGTGAGGTGGCCACCGCGCTGATCGCTGCCCAGCGGGATGGCGAGCCCGAGCATGACCGCGACCAGCTGCGCGCACACCTGAACACGCTCTACGACAACTACGTCAGCAAGCGCGGACCGGTCAACCGCTTCGAGTGGGTGCAGCGCAACGCCACCCAGGCCCTGCACGACAAGCGCATCGCCAAACTCGAAGCGACCTGGCGCGAGCAGGAGGGCACCACCGGCCGCCCCTACGACGGGCCCGTGCCCGCCGAAATGGTCGAGCAGTGGGAAACCGAAGCCTGGCAGCCACCGGAACCGTTCAAGAAGTTCCGCCACCTCGAAGGCGGCATGCGCTACGACCCCGGCTGGGCGGTCGTGTCCTCGCTGGAGGACTTCGACGAGGAGACCGGAACCGCCACCAAGGCACCGATTTTCAGCCGCGACGTCCTCACCGCTGACATCGAGCGCACCACCGCCGACACCCCCGAAGAAGCGCTCGCGATGAGCCTCGATCGGACCCGACGCGTCGACGTCGACCTGATCTCCGAGCTGCTCGGCATCGGTGAAGACGACACCCGCGCCCTGCTCGACGGCCTGGTCTACCCGAGTCTCGACGATCCCGACGAGCTAGTCCCGGCCACCACCGCGCTGTCAGGCAACGTGCGCTCCAAACTCGCCGCCGCCATCGAAGCCGCCGACACCAACCCCGCCTACGAGCCCTACGTCGCGGCGCTGCGCGAAGTGCAGCCCGAGCAACGTGAAGCCGAAGACATCAAGGTCCGCCCCGGCGCACCGTGGATCCCGGCCGCGGTGATCGCCGCGTTCGCCGAAAAGACCTTCGGCATCAACGGCGTCACGGCCGAACACATCGGCGGCCGCTGGACAGTCGACGTGCCCGGCTACAAGCGCCACGGCCGCCTCATGACCGACGAATGGGGCCTACAGAAGCGCAACTTCGACGCGGTGAGCCTCCTAGAAGCGGTCTGCAACTCCAAAGCCGTGGTCATCACCACCGAAGAAGGCGATGTCGACGCCCAAGCGACGTTCGCCGCGCAAGCCAAGTGCGCCAAGATCACCGAGGAGTTCACCCGCTGGCTGTGGTCAGACGACGAGCGCCGCGACACCCTGGTTACCGAATACAACCGACGCTTCAACTCGCTGCGCGCCCCGGTCTATGACGGCAGCCAGCTGCGGCTGCCGGGCCTCTCCGACCACTTCACTCCGCACTACTACCAGCGCAACGCCGTCGCCCGCATCACCAACGAGCCCTCCACCCTGCTCGACCACGTGGTTGGCGCCGGGAAAACGGGCACGATGCTCATGGCCGCGATGGAGCTGCGCCGCCTGGGCCTGGTCCGCCAGCCCTGGATTGTGGTGCCCAACCACATCATTGAGCAAGTAGGACGCGAAGCCAAGCAGTGGTATCCGGCCGCCAACGTCCTGCTCGGCTCCTCAGCCACCAACGCCGAAGGGCGCCGGCGGTTCATCGCCCAGAGCGCTGCCAGCGAGTGGGACATGGTGATCGTGCCGCAATCGGCGTTCACCGCCATCAACGTGTCCAACGATGTGCGCACCGCCTACGCCGAACGCCAGCTCGACGAGCTGCGGGCCCAGTTGCAGAACGCGACCGTCGAGCGCAGTCAGAAGGCCATCATGCGGGCCATCAAGTCTGCCCAGGCACGCCTGGAGAAATTGATGGCCGCCGAAACCAAAGACCTTGGACTGCGTTTCGAGGAATCAGGATGTGACTACCTCCTGATTGACGAGGCGCACATGTACAAGAACAAGCAGCGTGTCTGCAACATCGAGGAGCTGTCGTGCGCGACCGCCGCTCAACGCGCTGAAGACCTCAGCCTCAAACTCGACGTGCTGCGCGAGCGCCGTCACGACGAAGCCCGGGCCCGCGGCATTCCTGAGCACGCCGTCGTCGAGCGCGTGGCCACCTTCGCCACCGGCACCCCGATCGCCAACTCCCTGGGCGAGCTGTTCGTGATGCAGAACTACTTGCGCCCCGACCTGCTGCAGGCAGCCGGTGTATCCGACCTCGGCGACTGGGGTGCGGCGTTCACCGCCACCCACACCAGCATCGAAGTCAACGCCACCGGCACCAAACTGCGGCCGGTCACCCGCGTCGCCAAGTACACCAACCTGCCCGAGCTGCTCGCACTGACAAACGCCTATACCGATGTCGTCACCCGCGACCAGGTGCCCGTGCAGCTGCCCGAGCTGCGCACCGGCGCCCGCCAGATCGTCAGCCTTCAACCCGATGTCGAGGTCGTCGACTTCATTGCCGACCTCGGTTGGCGGGCCGACCATCTCGACGCGCGAAAGCCGCAGCGTGACAACATCCTCAAGATCAGTAACGACGGCCGCAACGCGTCCCTCGACCCCAGGATGGCCCACCTCGGCGCACCCACCCACAGCCGAGCCGCCGAGGTCGCCGAACGCGCCATGGGCGTGCAACGCCGGCTGGCGGATCGCCAGTACCGAGACCGAGACACCGGCGAACTGCTCCCGACCCGGGGCCCGCTGCAGCTCATGTTCTGCGACCGCGGCACCCCCTCGAAGGATCCACGCCAGTTCACCATCTACCAAGCCATCAAAGACGAACTTGTCGCCCGCGGAATGCCCGCAGAATCCATCCGGTTCGTCCACGAAGCCCGTACCCACGCACAGCTCAAAGCCTTGTTCGCGCAATGCAACCGCGGCGACGTCTCAGTCCTCATCGGTAGCACCGAGAAGATGGGCACCGGCACTAACGTGCAATCCCGGCTGGCCGCCCTGCACCACGTCGACGTCCCCTGGCGTCCGGCCGACCTGGAGCAGCGCGAAGGCCGAATCCAGCGCCAAGGCAACCAAAACGATGAAATCGACATCTTCAACTACGTCACCGAATCCAGCTACGACACCGTGATGTGGCAGCGTGTCCAAGCCAAGTCGCTGTTCATCGAGCAGATCCGCCGCAACGAAGTCCTCGATTCCGAAATCGAAGACCTCGGTGGCGGAGACATCGGCGCCGCGGCCGCCGAAACGAAGGCCATCGCCACCGGTGATCCCCGGTACCTTCGCCAGGTCGAACTCGACGACACCGTGCGCCGCCTCAGCGCCCTGGACCGGGCTCACCAGCAGTCGGTGCGCAACCGAGACTGGCAGGTCCGCGTCCTTGAACGCGCGATTCCGGCCAAGCAGGCCGACATCGAGGCCCTGGCACCCGTGGCCCAGGCCGCCGCTGACCGCGGCGACGCACCGCACCGCATCGTCGTCGGCGCCGACACCTTCACCGATCGCACCGATGCCGCCGCCGCCCTCACCGCGGCTTGCCGGCGGGCCTACATGGCCGGCAAGGATCGCGGCGCCTCGCGCTACGAGCCGATCGGAGCCGCCATCAACGGCGTCGAGGTCCTGGGCGCCCGCGACCTCACCCACGACATGCTGCTCCTCAAATTGGACGTACCCTCGCGCACCACCGAGATCGACGGCGCTGAACTGCTGGCCGCCGGATCGGCTCTCGGGCTTGACGTGTCCGGGCCCAAACAGCTGGGGTTGCTGCGCCGCGTCGAAAATCTCTACACCGGACTGCCCGACCACCATGTCCGCCTGCAGCGCGAACAGGACCGCCAGAGCGAGGAACTCGACGACCTGTTGGCGAATCCGCCGGCCCCGTTCGAGCAGCGCAGCGAATTGGAAGCCAAGCAGGCCGAGCTGTCCGCACTGACGTTGGAACTGCGGATGGCCGCCGAGAGCCCCGAGGCGAAGGCGCGCGCCGAAGCCGCCAGTCAGCGGATGAAGATGCGCGGCCGTGAACCGGGGTGGAGTCTGACGCTCAACCCCACGCCGGCGCTGGTCGAAGAACTCGGCTACCCCAACGCCGACGCGGTGCGCCGCGCCGTGCGTATTCGGGAACGGATGGCGCTTGAACACCACCAACGCGATATCGCTCCCCGCGACCACGACCGCACCCGCGACGAGGACGGTCCCAGCCTGGGCCACTAAGCACCCATATGGGCGCTAGGGGGATATGGGTTGGTCGGGGCCAGGCCTACAAGATGCTCGGCGGGATTGCGGGCCCGACATTCGGTCCTGGGCCGGCACCACCGGGATCGATGGGCTCCCACCAATCGTCCTCGTCGTCGGTCCACGGGTCCCCAAAGTTGGGGCCGCTGGCCAGCTCGAACTGCTGGCCGACAGTCTGAAAGTTTGACGCGAGCCGCGTCGACATCTCCTGAGCATTGCTGGCGACCTGCTTGGCCTCGGAGGCCTTGCGGTCCAGGAACTCAGCGAGCTGTTCGCGGCCGGCGGCGGTGCCCAGGGTCGGCTGCATCGCGGCAATGCCCAACTGGATCTCTTGCTGAATCCGCTGCAGCTGCGCCTTGGACTGCGCATCGGCGGTGTGTGCGTCGGTGATGTTTTGCGCCAACCCCTGATCAGCCTGATTCAGAGCATCGCGCGTCTTGCGCAGCGAAGCGTCGGTCGCGTCGGCTTCCTCAGCACCCTTGCCTGTCCAACCCGCCGGCCGAACCGAGCCCGGGGGATAGGGCCGGTGGTCAGGCACCCACACCCCCGACCCATCCGGCGACTCTGTGTACCTCGGGCCCATGGGATAGTTCGGGGGCCCCAGCTCACCAGGAGGCTTGAGGATCACGCCGCCGTCGTCGTGAATCCCGTCGAGTGTCGAGCGCGGCATCCCCGACGAGGTGTTCATGTCCTGCTCGGGGATGTAGGGCGGGTACTGCGGCACCTCCGGGGCGACGCCATCAGGGCCAGGAATCTGTGGGTAGTAACTCGGGTACGGGTATGGCGGCAGGGTTGGGTCCGGCGTCGGCGTATCCAGCGGCGGGTTGAAGCCGCCCAGCCCGCCGATACCCGTCATCAGGTCGTTGACCTGCTGTTCCCAGAAACCCACGCCAACGAAGATAGGCGCATCCTGGTGGCCTCGCTACCACCAGCGCGTACTTTGCCGCCGAATCGGCCGGTTTTGCCTCACACGGCTCGGTCAGGTGAGGTCAAGCAGGTCGGCCAACTCATCGTCACCGCGACCACGAAGGACCGCGCCGACGTCTTCCGGCCGGCACTCCAGCGCGGCCGCGAGCGCGGATGCGGGCTTCCGCACCGCGTGGCCGAGCAGCTTTTGCAGCCGAGTTTTGGCGCCGTCTTCGGCCGTGAAGCGGACCACCTCGAGGGACGCATCGTCGCCCCTGAACGCCAACACCAAGGTGTCACCGGCAGTAGCGCCGAGAGCCAAGGCGTGGGTGCGGAGCGAGCCGATGCTGGCACCAGTTGTCGATGCCAGTCGCCACGACAGGGTGACCGGTCCGTGTGTGCCGGTGAATGTTCGCTGCTGGCCGGGGGAGACGCCGGCGGCGTCGGCCACCACCGGGTGGACGGTCTGCCCCGATCCGCGCAGGACTTCTGAGGTGACGAGCTGGGCTACGCGAATCTCGTTGGGTCCGTTGCGGAAAACGCCGCGAACGGTGTTCAGCCGCGGCAGCGTGGGCCACCCATCAGCCTTGGTCCGTCGTCGT
Organism: Mycobacterium sp.; assembly: GCF_049647605.1. Classification (GTDB taxonomy): domain Bacteria; phylum Actinomycetota; class Actinomycetes; order Mycobacteriales; family Mycobacteriaceae; genus Mycobacterium. The sequence continues at coordinate 12,022 of NZ_JBARXZ010000101.1, forward strand.
GCGACACCCTTCTCTAAGACGAACACCAGCGTGCCTAGATAGGAACGGATCGACGATTCGGTGATGTCTGGGTACCGCGCCCGAAGCTCCTCGATGAGGGCACTGGTGCTGGCTTTGCCGCCGGCGGCGTCGATGTACTCGCCGATCGCGTGGACGATGTTGACGTACTCACCAACCCCCCACTTCCGCAGCCCCCACGTGCTTCGGCTCGTGCGGACAAAGCGGCGGTCGTGTTTCGACAGAACCGCTTTGACGCGCTCCAGGCTGATGCCCATAGAGTCCGCGAGTCCCAGGGTGGCATGGATGGTCTCAGCGGTCGCCGGGGTTCCCAAGACCTGCAGTGCCGCAATAGCCATGTTGGCGGCGGTATCGCCTGACCAACGCACCCACAGATCGCCGAACCGGCGAAGGTCGGCCTGGCTTTCGAGATAGGACAGGGCAACACCGGTCGGCATTCCCAGGCTCGTCAATGCGTGGAGCAGCGCATCGGTGGTGGGGGCGACGTCACGGGCGTGGAACATGCCGTCGACTGCAGCGGCCACCAGCGAGCGGGATCCCCCGGGGGGTGAGGTGTTCTCGATCCAGTCGCCGCGGCGGCCATAGGGGCCGGCGATGTGAAGAAGGACGGCGGCGGCCTGGCCAGTAGGGTCCAAGCCCAGGCGGCGCAGTTCGAGGTCGGCAGTGGTCGCGGGAAGGTAGGGGCCCAAGCGTCGCCGCATTTCGTCGGCGTGCTCCCCAACTTCCTGATGTGCGGGATCGTTGAGCAACTCGGCGAACCGCGCCCGGGCCCGCGGCAGGTTGCGGCCCACCGAGGCGGCGTGCACCCCGAGACGGTCGGCGACGGCGTGCTGAGGAATGGGGTCGAGCGCCCAGACCTGCGCGGCGAGAATCTCACGGTCGAAGTCGTCGAGCTGGTCGACCAGGCGGGTCACTGCTGCATCGGCGCCGACTCGGCCGGCGGCCAAGGTGTCGTGCCGAACCTGCACGGCACGCTGGGCGGCCTCGATTAGTGCACGAACCGCGGAGGCGCCCAGTTTCGGCCGCAGGAGCAATGCCTGGGGGGTGAGGTCCGCCAGGTCTGCCCAGCGGGGGTATTCCTCGGCGTAGGCGCCTAGCCGCCTCGGCAGCCGCGCGTAGGGAATGGTGAACGCGCCAATGCTGTCGAAGCCCGCGACGAGATCCCGCAGACGCGTACTCAAAATCGTCTGGTTGCGCCACCAGTCCGGATCGAGAATCTCGTCGAGATCCGTCCGGGCGTTCTGCCCCCTCATGCTGGCCGCGATGTCGCCCACTGCGACACGTCGGGTGGGTGCTGGTGTTGTGGGGTACCGATACCGTCGTGCCAGGCGCTGAGGCTGCAGGTCGTGTGGTTGATCACGCATGCGCTATTGGGGTGCGTGACAGGATTCTCGGCCCAGCCGATGGCAGTGAGGTTGTCGTAGGTCGCGTTCACCAGCCGGTCGGTCAAATGCGTTCCGACGCAGACCAACTCAGTGACTGCTAGGGCAGTCGTGGGGTGGGCAATCCAGGTGTCGGGCTCGATGATGTCGAGCGCCCACAGCACGACGCTGCCCTCCCCGGCGTTGCGCAGCGCTTTGCCGATGTTGGCGAGCACGGTCAGCTCGTTGGTGCGGTGAGGGCCAAAGGCGTGAGGTGAGGTGTCGAGCCATTCTGCCAGGTCGATGCGGGCCCATATCCGAGCCGAGGACAACTCTGGCGAGCGCCGACACCCTGGTCGTGGAGGCCACCCGGCGGACGCAACAAAGTCGATGCGCGAGTACAGCGTTTCCGACAGCCCAATGTCGCGAAGCTTCTGTGCGGCAATCTGTTCCGGTGCAGTCACGGCTATGAGCTCCGCGTGGGTGCGATGCGGTGGCGGTACCGGTCGGGGAGGTACGCGCGATGGGCAGGACCGAATTGCCCTGCGTCGAAGACGACCAGCTGGCCTGTCCGCCGGCGCCCGAGCGTCCACCCGTCGACATCGGTCCACCACGGGTTGGCCAGGAGTTCCTCGTCGGTCAGATCGTCTGGCTCGACGACCGTGACGCGCTCCATCTCTAGGACACGAACGCCCGCAACGTAGGTCCACCGCGCGGGCGCGACGGGTGCCGCGATCGCCGCCGCAGCCTCAAGGTTGGACGTGGCCTCACCGTCAGGATTCATCGCGAGTTTCCATACGGACTCTGCCCCGATGATCACAATGCGCTGGGAGCCGGCGTCGAAGTCGTATCCGGTGTCGGCGCCGAGTGCCACCAGGACCGTCAGCGCGTCCTTGGTGAGCCTGTCGACGGGCTTGGTCGTGTGCCCTCGCCGTAGCGCGAGCCACACACAGAACGCCTGCAGTTCGATGATGCTCAGGCCCGCCAGCGCTTCGTCGGTGAGCCTCGCTGATGGATGGTAGATCTGCTCGATCCGCTTCAACAGCATTCCCACGTTGGGGGCTTCGATCGCCTGGTCGATCCGATGGACCGGCCCAGGACCTGTAGTCGACGTCGTTGGCATAGTTCGTTGTGTCAGAGTGGAGTCGATTGGGTGTTGCCGTTGCATGGCGGTCCCCAGAGCCCGCGGCCAGCGGCGCGTGCCTGCTCCTCGGCGGCCATGATCTCGGGGTACCGGCTCACCGGCTTGCCCCCGTACACGTAGGGGCGGGCCATGCCGGCCGCCACCGCGGTGACGGCAAAGTCGCGCCCGTCAGCAAGTTCGACGTAGGCCAGGGTCTTGTTAACTGCAGTTCGGCTGGGCACTTGGCGAGAATACGCAGGGGCGAGCTTGTCGGTCGGGCTGTTTAACCTCGGCAGCGTTGACCTTGTGGACCGGGGGCTGTGATGGATGACGAAGCCGAGTTGAGAGCGGTCGAGGGCCTCGATGTCGCGAAGGTCGGTGCGGTTCTGCATGGCAAGGCCGGGTCCTTGCCGTGGCGGTTGGTCGACGGATCGGGTGCAGAAATTGTCCACGTCAATCTATGGTTGGCCGATCTCGACGCTTGCGACAACTCACCGGCGACGTTGCGCGCCTATGCGTATGACCTGCTGAGCTGGACTCGTTTCCTCGATGCGGTGCACGTTGCCTGGGCAAACGCGACGCGAAGTGAAGTTCGTGATTGGGTTCGGTGGTACCGATGTCGGGCGAATCCTCAACGGCGCCGAGGATCGGACAGTCACCGGCCCGCGCCGGGCTCGGTGAATGAGCTGACCGGCAAGCCTTACCTCGACTCGTCGTACGCCCGGTCGGCGATAAATCGTCGTCTCTCGGCTCTTAGCGGCTTCTACGAGTTCGCTCTCGAGTCCGACTTGGGGCCGCTGATGAATCCGGTACCGAAATCGCGTGGAGATATCACTCGACTCGATGCACATGGTCAACCTTTCGACAGTCCAAGCCATCACGAGAAGAAGCGCGCCCCATACCGGCAAAAGTTGACTGATCGAGCGCCGCGCGCACTCAGCGACGGCCTCTACGAGGAGGTGTTCGCCACGCTGAGAACCAACCGGGACCGGGCCATCGTCGCCACCGCGATCTCTTCCGGCCTACGAGCCAGCGAATTACTCAGTATGCGGCGGGGTTTGCTTCATGCCGCGGATCAAACAGCGGAGATCATTCCCAAGGGCGGCAGTGGAAGTCGTGCTCTCGTTCGCATCAGTCCAGCAGCGTATCTCTGGATCGCCCGCTATCTTGCTGAGCGCCCGGTGGGGCCTCCAGACGAGCCGGTCTGGATGACGTTGCGCGGCTCCCGACGGCCACTGACTTACTGGGCTATGCGACAGATCCTGGAGCGCAGTAACGCGCTACTGGGCTCCAATGTCACCATGCACGACTTCCGCCACACTTTCTGCATGCGGCTCGCGCAAGACGAGAACATGACGATCGCGGAGATGCAGGAGCTGATGCGCCACTCGTCGATCGCCAGCACTACCCGTTACCTGCGGCCCAGCCTCACCGAACTCATCGACAAACTCGACCAGCACTGGAGCAAGCCCCCTATGCCTCCACCCGTGCCGGGGAAGGGCTACGCGGCAGAAGACCTCCAGGTGTTGTTTGGGCGGACCTTCTGATGCCGCGGGTTCTTACACGTGCACAGTCACTGGTGAGTTCGTCTGTGTTCGCCAACCATCCAGTCGAAGTGTTGCCGCCGTTGTCGCCGATGGCCGAGAACCACCCGTGGTTCGGAAACACCGTCACCGCCGTTGAACGCGAGCGCATCATTGCTTCCGGGCTTCCTCTGGTGATGGCGCGGATGAGTGCGAAGTATCGCAGTGAGGCCGAAGCCCGCAGCGGCGCCCGGCTCTGGCTGAGCCGACTGCTGGACTGGTTGGACGGCTACGCCGGCGAAAGCTATCAAGACCGTTGGAAAGCCAGCGATTCCGACAACCAGCCGAAAGCTTGGTGTCCCGCCTTGTCGACGGGTTCATACACGCGGCTTGGGGCGCGGCTGTCAATCAATGCCCTCATTCTCCTGGGCGTGATTCGCCCAGGCTACGACTGGCTGATCGAGAACAAACAGGCCCGTTTCTACCGCGACTGGACAACCACCCACGAACCCGCGGCGTGGGATCGCTACTTCGCCGCTGCCGAGCACGAGGGCGCACCCGAACTGAAGACGTGGCGAACCGTCACCCACCTTGTGCGCATCAGCATCGTCAACGGACTGCCAATCACCGAGTTGCAGAGCCAGCACGTGTTGGGCTACCGAAAATTTCTGACCACGACCGGCAGGACGCCGGGCGATCTTCACGCCATGTGGCACTACGGACGCCGCGGCGGGCTGTTCGCCGGTGAAGCCGACGATCTGCGGCGCTACCTAATAGCCAAACGCCTCAACCCCACCGAACTGGTCGACCGCTTCGACGTGCGAGCCCCCAGCGTTCGCAGGCTCTTGATTGCCTACCTTGCTGAAATCGCCGCCGGCCAAGACTACGCCAGCCTCGACGGAACAAGCCGAAACCTGGTGAAGCTGTTCTGGAAGCCGATCGAAGACGCCAATCCCGGCATCGACACAATCAGCCTGACCAGAGCCCAGGCGACAGCATGGAAGGAGTGGTTGCGCACCAAACCAGACGGAACACCGCGCCGCCACGCGGAGAGCATTCTGGGAGCGGTCCGCAGCTTCTACCTCGATGTGGCCGCCTGGGCCCACGAGGATCCCTCAACGTGGGCGCACTGGGCTGTCGCGTGTCCGGTCAGCATCCGCGACGTCCGAGGTCAACAGAAGCGCCGGGCCCAGCGGGCACACCGCATGCAAGCACGCACCCGCACCCTCGCACCGCACATCGATGCACTCGTCGCCGCGGCCCGAGCCGCCTACCTGCAAGCCGTCGAGTTGCAAGACGCAGCCAAGACCGCGCCGGTCGAAGAACCCTTCTCCGTGCAGGGGAACACCTACATCAAGCACGCCCCGCGCAAACACGCCGATCGGGTACGCATCAACACCCTGCGAGATGGGGCAGAGACACGAGTGGACCTACACCACAACGTTACCCGCGCCTTCATGACGTGGACGATCATCGAGATCCTGCGTCACACCGGCATCCGGATCGAAGAGATGCTCGAACTGACCCACTTGAGCATTAAGCAGTACCGCAAGCCCGATGGCACCGTGATCCCGCTCCTGCAGATCGCACCCAGCAAGACCGATCAAGAGCGGATATTTCCCTGCAGCCCGGAGTTGACGACCACGTTGGCGAGACTGGTGGAGTTTGTCAGCATCGACGGCCGGGTCCCGCTGTGCTGCCGTATCGACACGCAGGAGCGCCAAGTATCGGCGCCGCTGCCACATCTGATCCAGATCCGCGAGGGCGGACGTTCCCGCGTCATCAACCAATGCACAGTCCGAAAATGGCTGTCGGAGTTGGCCAACGACATGGGCTTGACGGGCGCCGATGGTGCCGCGCTCTATTTCACGCCCCATGACTTCCGTCGCATCTTCATCACCGACATCGTCAACGCTGGTTTTCCCATTCATCTGGCCGCAAGGATCGTGGGCCACAACAACATCGAAGTCACCCGTGGATACACCGCGGTGTATCAGAAAGATGTCTTCGAAGCGTACGACCGCTTCATCGACAACCGCAGACAAGCGCGACCCTCCGCCGAATACCGTGAGCCCACACAAGTTGAGTGGGACGACTTCATCGAGCACTTCGGCCAGCGCCGGATTGCGCTCGGCAACTGCCATCGTCCCTACGGATCTGACTGCACTCATGAACATGCTTGCCTTCGCTGCGATTTTTGCGAGGTAGAGCCCTCCCAGGCTGAAAGGCTCGACGCGATTCGCGACAACCTTCGCGCCCAGGTCGACGAAGCCCACAAGAACCGGTGGCTGGGCGACGTGAATCAGTTGCGCATCACCATTGAGCACGCCGACCGCAAGGCGGCCAGACTCGCAGCCCTAGCCGACGCGGCCCCAGTACTTCTGGCCCCGCGCACGTTCTGACAGCACCGGCAAGGCTGCCTCTGTCAGCCCTCGTGCTGGCTGGTGACATACAGAGCGGGCGGCTCGCTCGGACAGAGTGAAGACCTGATCACTATCAGCGCGAGTTCACCAAGTGTTCGCTTGCCCGCAGATTCGATGTCTGTCAATATCGATGTATGTCGAATCCAGAGGGCGCGGTCGCGGACGCGTGTTGCGTGACGCCGCCGCTGCTGCGTGAGCCGTTGAGTGAGCCGACCGCAGTCGAGGTGGCTAGAAAGTTGAAGGCGCTGGCTGATCCGGTGCGGCTGCGGCTGTTCAGTGCGATCGCCAGTCATTCCGGTGGTGAGGCATGCGTCTGTGACGTCTCGGGTGGGATTGATGTCTCGCAGCCCACGGTGTCGCATCATCTCAAGGTGCTGCGCGACGCTGGCTTGCTGACGTCGGAACGCCGGGCGTCGTGGGTGTATTACGCCGTGGTCCCCGAGGCGCTGCGTGAGATCGCAGCGCTCTTGGATCTCGATACCGCAGCCTTGGCAGGGGTGACGGCATGACCGACACGGTGGCCTCGAATTCCTCGACGCCGGTGGTGGGCAAGTTGTCCACCCTGGATCGGTTCCTGCCGGTGTGGATCGGTGTCGCGATGGTCGCCGGGCTACTGCTCGGTCGGGGGATTCCGGGGTTGAATACCGCGCTGGAAAGCGTTCAGGTCGACGGTATTTCGTTGCCGATCGCCCTCGGCCTGTTGATCATGATGTATCCGGTGCTGGCGAAGGTCCGCTATGACCGCCTCGACACCGTGACCGGCGACCGCAAACTGCTGCTGTCCTCGTTGTTCTTGAACTGGGTGTTCGGTCCGGCGTTGATGTTCGCCCTGGCGTGGCTAATGCTGCCCGACCTGCCCGAGTACCGCACCGGGCTGATCATCGTCGGTCTGGCCCGTTGCATCGCCATGGTGATCATCTGGAACGACCTGGCCTGCGGCGACCGCGAAGCCGCCGCCGTCCTGGTCGCGCTGAACTCGATCTTTCAGGTCATCATGTTCGCCGTCCTGGGCTGGTTCTACCTGTCAGTCCTGCCCGGTTGGCTGGGCCTGGAGCAGACCACCATCGCCACCTCGCCGTGGCAGATCGCCAAGTCGGTGCTGATCTTTTTGGGCATCCCACTGCTGGCCGGCTACCTGTCGCGCCGGCTCGGGGAGAAGGCGAAGGGCCGCGACTGGTACGAGTCGAAGTTCCTGCCCCGGATCGGGCCGTGGGCATTGTACGGCCTGCTGTTCACCATTGTGATTCTCTTTGCACTGCAGGGCGATCAGATCACCAGCCAGCCGCTGGATGTGGTGCGGATTGCGCTGCCCCTGCTGGTGTACTTCACGATCATGTGGGGTGGGGGCTATCTGCTCGGCGCCGCGATCGGTTTGGGCTATCAGCGCACCACGACGCTGGCATTCACCGCGGCGGGCAACAACTTTGAGTTGGCCATCGCCGTCGCGATCGCCACCTACGGTGCCACCTCCGGCCAAGCCCTGGCGGGGGTGGTCGGCCCCCTTATCGAGGTCCCCGTCCTGGTCGCCCTGGTCTACGTATCACTGGCCCTGCGGCGACGTTTCGCCGATCAGAGCACTGCATCTTCAGCCACTATCTCGACGACGAAGGAGTCGTAGCACCATGTCTAACAGCCCCGCCGCCGTCCGGCCGCACCGCGACCTGTCCATCGATCAACAGCACGCCCTGACCACCGCGGCGACACGGCTGGAGCGCGATTTCGGCGACAGCTTCGGCGTCGAGACGATCGAACGGTTCCTGCACACCTCCTATGACCAGTTCGCCGGCCGCGCCACCATCCCCAACTTCCTTCCGCTGCTGGCCGAACGGTTCGCCCGCCAACGCCTGCACGCCCTGGCTCGAGTGGAGGGCAAGATCAGTGACGGCAAGCCCACCGTGCTGTTCCTGTGCACCCACAACGCGGGTCGTTCCCAGATGGCGCTGGGTTTCTTCACCCACCTCGCCGGCGAGGACGCGGTGGCGTGGTCGGGTGGCTCCGAACCCGGTAATGCCATCAACCCCTCGGCTGTCGCGGCGATGGCCGAGGTCGGCATCGACATCACCAGCGAGTTCCCGAAGCCCTGGACCGACGAGATCGTCCAGGCCGCCGACGTGGTGATCACCATGGGCTGCGGCGATGCCTGCCCCATCTTCCCCGGCAAACGCTACGAAAACTGGGAGCTACCCGACCCCGCTGGCCAAGACGTCGATGCGGTCCGCCCCATCCGCGACGACATCGAAGAACGCGTCCGACGCCTGCTCGCCGAACTCCACGCCACCGCCCAACAGGCCTGACCCGATGACCGAGACCCACACGCCCTCAGTGCTGTTCGTCTGCGTCAAAAACGGCGGCAAATCGCAGATGGCCGCCGGTCTCATGCGCCAACTCGCCGGCGATACGGTGATCGTGTACTCGGCCGGCACCAAACCCGGCACCGCGGTCAACGAGCTGTCCGCCCAGGCCCTTCTCGAAGTGGGTGTCGACATCACCGCTGAGCAGCCCAAGCCGGTCGACTACGAGCTGGCTCGCGATGTCGACCTCGTGGTCACCCTCGGCCGCGAAGCCACCCTGGATCCGCTGCCGGGCACGCGCGTGGAGAACTGGGACACCGACGAACCGTCTGAGCGCGGCATCGACGGCCTGGACCGGATGCGCCTGGTCCGCGACGACATCGCCACCCGCGTCCAGCAGCTGCACACCACGCTGACCACTTCCACGTCCTGACACCCACCCAAACCCGGTTTCGCAGCTGCAGCGCGGCAGCACACCCCTTTTGCCACTCGATGCCACCGAGGAGACTTCGTCATGCCCGCACGCCACATCGTCGCGATCGGCGGCAGCGACGCCGGAATCAGCGCCGCCCTACGCATCCGTGAACTCGACCCCAGCACTGACGTCACCGTGGTCGTCGCCGACGCCTACCCGAACTTCTCCATCTGCGGCATCCCGTACTACGTCTCCGGGGAGGTCACGCACTGGAGCAATCTGGCGCACCGCAGCGCCGACGACCTGGCCGCCACCGGCATGCGGGTCCTCACCGACACCCGCGCCACCCGAATCAACGTCGCCGAGCACACCCTCGACATCCTCGACCCCACCGGGGCGCCCACTGAACTGTCCTATGACGCCCTGGTGGTGGGGACCGGCGCCGTCAGCGCCCTCCCACCGATCGACGGCCTGACCGGACCGGGCGCACTCGGCCCCAAAGATGGCGTGCACCTGCTGCATTCGATGGGCGACACCTTCGCCGTCATGGACTCCTTACAACAGCGCGACCCCAAGACCGCGGTCATCATCGGCGCCGGCTACATCGGCCTGGAAATGGCTGAAGGACTCACCACCCGCGGGATCGCCGTCACCCAGATCGAGGCGCTCCCCGAAGTGCTCCCGACCGTCGACCCCGAGCTGGGCGCCCTGGTCCACGACGAACTGGAACGCCACGGCGTGCAGGTCCTCACCAACACCACTGTCTCCGCCGTCACCCGCACCGCCACCGGCGCGTTGACGGTGACCGCCCACCGGGGCGGCGAAACACTGCAGCAGACAGTCGATTTCGTGCTCGTCGTGGTCGGTGTGAAGCCTGATGTGGAGCTGGCCGCCGATGCCGGCGCCGAACTCGGAATCAAAGGTGCCATCGCCGTCGACGAGTCCATGCGCACCAACCTGGCGGATGTGTTCGCCGCCGGGGACTGCGTGCACACCCACCACCGTCTCCTCGGCCCGACGTGGCTGCCGCTGGGCACCACCGCCCACAAGCAGGGCCGCGTCGCCGGGGAGAACGCCCTCGGAGGAGCGGCACGCTTCGCCGGCAGCCTCGGCACCCAGGTCGTCAAAGTCTTCGACCTGGTGGCCGCCCGTACCGGCCTGCGCGACCACGAAGTACTCGCCGCCGACCGAGGCTGGACACCGGTCACCACCGCGGCCACCCCGGATGACCACAAGGCCTACTACCCTGGCGCCACCACCATCCACATCCGGATCACCGGCGACCAACGCAGCGGCCGCCTTTTAGGTGCCCAACTCGTCGGCCACCGCAGTGCCGAAGTGTCGAAACGGGTCGACACCTACGCCACCGCACTCTTCCATGAGATGACCGTTGACGGACTCTCGGCGCTGGACCTGTCCTACACCCCGCCGCTGGGATCACCGTGGGATGCCACCCAGATGGCCGCCCAGGTATGGACACGGACTCTGTTGTCCGGCGCCGTTCGCTAGTACCGGCATCAACGACGGTACCGTCCCACGCTTTTTCGGCCCCTGCTGACGGTCGGGCCGCTGGTTCATCTGCAGCGGGAACCGATTGCACGCGGACCCGGATAGGCTCCGTTCCGCGCGAAGACAAACTCACCGGCTAAACCCGTCATCGACGCAGGTGTGCGAACCCGTCGCCGCAGCCGAGGGCGCACGTCGGATCACAGGTGCGCTGCCTGTCTGCCGGTGCGAGCAACAAAGGATCAGCCCCGCCCAGCACCTGGGGCGACTCGACGCCCGCACTGCATCGCGCTAGTGCTCGCGCGGATGCGCCCTTCGGCATCTCCCTTAGATGATCAGCGGTGCTCGCGAGACATGTCTGGCACTGTCAATGTCAGTTCATATTCCGTTCATACTACTTGTGTTTTGTGTACCCGACAGAACGATGAACCGGCACCTGGATGTGGACTTCGAGGTGTCTCAGCGATGAGGAGATGCATGTGAAGATCCGCCTTCGGAAGCGCGCGGGCTGGGCGGCGATGGGTGCGGCCGCCGCATTGGCGTTGACGGCCTGCGGTGGGGGTGGCAACGGCGGCGCCTCGGGAGTGGAGGGCCAAGTGTCTGGTCCGGTCGTCATTGATGGCTCCAGCACGGTTGAGCCGCTGTCGTCGGCGGCCGCGGAGCTGTTCATGGAGCAGCACCCGGATGTCAACGTCACGGTGGGCACCTCGGGCACCGGCGGTGGGTTCGAGAAGTTCTGCGCCGGCGAGACCGACGTCTCGGATGCGTCGCGGCCGATCAAGGACAGTGAGATCGAAATCTGCACCAAGAACGGCATCGAATACAGCGAGCTGATCGTGGCCAACGACGCGCTGTCGGTGGTGGTGAATAAGGAGAACACCTGGGCGAGCTGCCTGACGGTGGACCAGTTGACGAAGATTTGGGCGCCGGGCTCGACGGTCAAGAACTGGAATGAGGTCGACCCGTCGTTCCCGAATGAGCCGTTGCAGTTGTTCGGTGCGGGGTCGGATTCGGGCACCTTCGATTACTTCACCCAGGCCATCAACGGGGAAGAAGGTGCTAGCCGCACCGACTACAACCCCACCGAAGACGACAACGTGACGGTGCAGGGTGTGTCGGCCACCAAGGGCGCGCTGGGCTACTTCGGCTATTCCTACCTGGAAGCCAACGCCGACAAGGTGAAGGGCATCGAGGTCGACGGCGGCGACGGCTGTGTGGCTCCGTCGGTGCAGACCGCTCAGGACGGCACCTACAAGCCGCTGTCGCGGCCACTGTTCATCTACGTCTCCGACGCTGGCCTGGCCAAGCCGCAGGTGGTGGCGTTCGCGGACTTCTACCTGGATTCCAACACCGACATCGTGGAAGCGGCCAAGTTCATCCCGTTGACCGAGGAGCAGCTCGCGACGGCACGTGCAGACCTCGACGCGTTGCACGCCAAGGAAGGCAAGTGAGTTCACAGTCTGTGACCGCGGGCGCCCCGACCGATCCTGGTCTGGGCGCCGGCGGTGACCTGATCACCGGTCGCCGCCGCCCCGGCGAAGCCGTTATCAAGGCACTGCTGGCGTCCTCAGCGTTCCTGTCGGTGGCCGTCACCGTGGGCATCGTGATCGCGCTGCTGACCCCGCTGCTGACGTTCTTCCAGAACGTCAGCATCGTCGAATTCCTCACCGGTACCACCTGGACGGCCGGCTTCGGGGCCAAGACGTCGTGGACGGATAAGCAGTGGGGGGTGCTGCCGCTGGTGATGGGCACGCTGACCACGACCGTGATCGCGCTCGCGGTGGCGGTACCCCTGGGTTTGGGTGCGGCCACCTACTTGTCGGAGTACGCCAGCGAGCGTGTCCGACGCACCGTCAAACCCATCCTGGAAGTCCTGGCCGGCGTGCCGACAGTGGTCTACGGCGTCATCGCGTTGACACTGCTGACCCCGGTGCTGCAGTCGGTGACCGGCGCGCAGATCTTCAACAACCTGTCCCCGGGCATCGTGATGGGTTTCATGATCGTGCCGACGGTGGCCTCGCTGTCGGAGGACGCGATGTCCGCGGTGCCGCGAGCGATGCGCGAAGGGTCCTATGCGTTGTCAGCCAATCGCATGCAGACCACGGTGCGGGTCGTGATTCCCGCCGCCCTGTCCGGAATCGTGGCCGCGATCGTGTTGGGCATGTCGCGGGCGGTCGGGGAGACGATGATCGTCGCGATCGCGGCGGGCAGCCAGCCCGTGTTCACGATCAATCCGCTGGTGGGCGCTCAGACCATGACGGGATTTATCGCCCAGGTCGCCAGCGGTGACGCCCCGCAGGGCAGCCCGGTCTATTACTCGCTGTTCGCGGTCGGGGCCCTGCTGTTCCTGATGACCCTGGTGATCAACATCTTCAGCATCGCTTTGGTGCGCAAATATCGACAGGCCTACTGATGACTTCGCAATCGATTGATCCGCCCGTGGCCCGCCCGGACCTGAGCACCGACAACAAGACCAAGCCCGACATCGGCTCGGTGGTGTTCGCCGCAGCGCTATGGGCGTGCCTGGTTGTCTCGTGTCTGTTCCTGCTCGCAGTGTTGGGCGCGATCCTGGTGGAAGGCCTCTCCCGGCTGGACTGGGCATTGATCTCCGAGCAGCCCTCACGGTTGCGGCCCGAAACCTCCGGGGTGCAGTCAGCGATCTTCGGCACGCTGTGGGTGATGCTGGGCACCATCGTGTTGGCCTTGCCTGTCGGCATCGCCGGCGCCATCTACCTGGAGGAATACGCCGACAACACCCGGTGGTGGAACCGGCTGATCGAACTGAACATCCAGAATCTAGTGGCGGTGCCCACCATCATCTACGGCATCTTGACGTTGGCGTTCGTGGTGCGCGGACCGCTGTCGATCGGGCCGGTTGCACTGGCCGGCTCGGCGGCACTGGCGCTGCTGATCCTGCCGGTCATCATCATCACCACCCGCGAGGCGTTGCGGGCGGTGCCCCGCGACATCCGGGATGCCTCGCTGGCGTTGGGCGCCAGCCAATGGCAGACCACCTGGCGACAGGTGCTGCCGTCGGCGGTGTCCGGTATCGCCACCGGCACGATCCTGGCGCTGTCGCGGGCCATCGGCGAGGCCGCGCCACTGATCCTGGTCGGGGCCACGGTGTTCGTCACGGTCAATCCCGACGGGGTGCTCGACCGCTACACCGTGCTTCCGGTGCAGATCTTCAACCTGGTCAAGCTACCCGAAGCCGACAACGTGAAGTTGGCCTGGGCCACGATCCTGCTGCTGATGATCATCCTGCTCGCGATGAACGCGTTGGCGATCTGGATGCGCAACCGCTTCCAGCGCCGCTGGTGACCGACCACCCCCACTTCCAGAAAGACTTCCTCATGAACGAGTCCACCCCCGCCACCCTGCCCACCGCCGCGTCCGCTGATCTCGACGAGCAGGACAAAGCCCTCCTCGCCAAGCTGAACACCAGGAAGGTACCCACACCGCCGTCGCAGACCAAGGTGTCCGCCGGCATGATCACCACCGAGGACCTCGGCGTCAGCTACGGCGACTTCCTGGCCGTCGCCGGGGTCAACCTGGCCTTCCAGCGCCACGAGATCACCGCCCTGATCGGCCCGTCCGGGTGCGGCAAGTCCACCGTGCTGCGGTGCTTGAACCGGATGAATGACCTGGTGCCCTCAGCGCGAGTACATGGCACAATCCGCTTCCGCGGCACCGACATTCACCAGGACGGCGTGGATGTCATCGAACTGCGCCGCCGGGTCGGCATGGTGTTCCAGAAGCCCAACCCGTTCCCCAAATCCATCTACGACAACGTGGCCTACGGGCCGCGGGTGACCGGCATGAAGCCCGCCAGCATGGACGATGTGGTCGAAGAAGCGCTGCGCGGGGCGGCCCTGTGGGAGGAAGTCAAAGACAAACTCAAGCAGAACGCCACCGGCCTGTCCGGCGGCCAACAGCAGCGGCTGTGCATCGCGCGCACCATCGCCACCCGCCCCGAGGTGATCCTGATGGACGAGCCGTGCTCAGCGCTCGATCCCATCGCCACCGCCAAAATCGAGGATTTGATGGTGGGCCTGGCCGAGCAGTTCACCATCATCATCGTCACCCACAACATGCAGCAGGCCGCCCGGGTCTCCCACCGCACCGCCTTCTTCACCGCCGAGGCCGACGAACACGGAAAACGGCTGGGCAAGCTCGTCGAATACACCACCACCGAGGCGCTGTTCTCCAACCCCGAAGATCCGCGCACCGAGGCCTACATCAGCGGCCGATTCGGCTAACAGCACCGACACCAACGTTGCACCGTGGCGGTGTCGTCGTCGACGACCACAATGAGCAGACGGCCTACACGCAGGCCGTCTGCTGCCGACACCGCCACGAGAGGCGACTGCGTTGACCTCCACGCCCCCGCCCGCACCGCACGACATCGTGACCGCCGGGCCGCTGCGCGTCGACCGCGCCAGCCACCAAGCCACCTTGCACGGGCACACCGCGATCCTCACCGCCCGCGAACTCGAGGTCCTGCTGTTCTTCTGCGCCCAACGCGGCCGGGTGTGCAGCGCCGAAGACATCGCCGCCGTCGTGTGGGGCCAGTCGCAAAAAACCAACAGCATCGCCGTGCACGTCAAACGCCTGCGCGCCAAACTGCCGCTGGAACGCACCCACGGCGGCCCCCTCATCTGGAATGTCCGCGGCGCCGGATACCGCCTGGCCCCGGTCCTCGTCGACGACGCCGAACCGCATCTGGCCGCCCCCCACTCGACCGCCATCGTCCCGGCGCTCCCCGCCCAACCAGAAGCCCCACCCGCGCCGCCAGCCTCTAGACAAACCCCTAATGACTCAGCCATCATTGAGGCAATGAATATTGAGCGATCGGTGTCGGTGGAGCAGCGGGTGGCCATGCACGCCGCGCTGGCTGACCCCCACCGTCTGCGAATCGTGGATTACCTGGCGCTCGGTGACGCGTCGCCGTCGGAACTGCAGACCGCGCTATCCATGCCGTCGAACTTGGTGGCCCATCACCTCAACGTGCTGCAGGCCAGCGGCCTGGTGCTGCGCGACACGTCGCACGCCGATCGTCGCCGCACCTATGTGCGGCTCGCCCCGACCGGCCTGCGGGATCTGCTGCCGGTGACGTCATCTCCTGCGTCGCGGGTGGTGTTCGTCTGTACGCAGAACTCGGCGCGCAGCCAGCTGGCCACCGCCTTGTGGAACCAGCAGTCAGCCATTCCGTCCACCTCGGCGGGCACCCACCCCGCCGACCAGATCAACCCGCTGGCCGTCGATGCCGCGCAGCGCCACCGCCTTACGCTCGCCGATCAGCAACCCCAACTGCTCGACGATGTGCTGCGCCCCGACGACCTGGTGGTGGTGGTCTGCGACAACGCCCACGAGCATCTACCCACCGGACTGGCGCGGCTGCACTGGTCGGTCCCCGACCCGGTGACCGCCGCGCAGCCGTCGGCGTTTGACGCCGTGGTCGATGAATTGTCCGGGCGCATCAGCACTCTCGCCCATGCGGTCGGTACCTAAGGAGGGGAATGTGACCAGCGTGTTGTCGCCGCGTGCGGCGCTGTCGGTCGACCAGCGGCAAGCCATGCACACCGCGGCCACCCGGATGTGTCGCGACTACGCCGACACGTTCAGCATCGAGACCATCGAGGAGTTCCTGTACTCCTCCTACGACACGCTCGCCCTCGGCGCGGCGATCACCAACTATCTGCCGCTGCTGGCCGAACGCTTCGCCCGGCAACGCCTCACCGCGCTCGCCACAGTCGAGGGGCACCCCCGCGACGAGAAACCCATTGTCTTGTTCGTCTGCACCCACAACACCGCGCGCTCGCAGATGGCGATGGGATTGTTCACCGCATTGGCCGGCGACCGCGCCGTGGCCTGGTCGGCAGGCTCGATGCCCGGCCGCGTTGTCGACAGCGAGGCCGTGACGGCGATGGCCGCACATGACATCGACATCTCCGGCGAATACCCCAAACCGTGGACCGAGGAGATCATCCGCGCCGCGGACGTCGTGGTGACCATGGGCTGCGGCGATGCGTGCCCCGTCCTGCCTGGGCCGCGCTACCAGAACTGGAAGATCGACGACCCCGCCGGTTGTGCCCCAAGCAGGGTCGACTGCATCTTCGACAACCTCGACGACCGGATCCGAGATCTGCTGACAGAGTTGAACATTGAGCCCCAGCTGCCCGCCGGGGCGGCGACGTCATGAACACCGCACCGGGAAGCGTCGTGGCGCGGTTCGTCGGCTGGGTGCGCTCCGGCTACCCCACAACCGCTCCCCGTGGCGGGCACTGCGCCGCACTGGCGCTGCTCGGCAACGACGAGGTACACCCGGTCGCGGCAATCCTCGCGCTGCAGAACGACACCCCCACGCAACGGCGGTGAACACCACCGGCACGCTGTGCTGCGCGCACCCACCGGCCTCCGGGGAGGCCCAACCCACCCCATGGGCAGTCGTCCTTGCGGCGCTGCGCCGCTACGAGCAGCACCGCCACAGCGTCGACGTCCCGCCCCGCACCCGCGCCTACGGCGTCGCGCTGGGCCGCTGCATCAGCGCTCTGCGCGCGAACTACTGGAACGGCCACCTGGACCCCGACATCATCGCCGACGTGGAGGCCGTGCCCGGCTGGCACTGGGGAGACCCGCCCCCAGG
>NZ_JBARXZ010000102.1:0-66634 GCF_049647605.1 Mycobacterium sp.
GACAAAAAACGGGCCTCAAACGGCAGTCGGCAACGGTCTTCTCGATGTGGGTGATGCCGCGCGCGGCGAACCAGGCGCGGGCTCGGTGCATGAACGTGACTGCAGTCGTAACCTTTTCGTCGGGCAACGGTTCTGGGTACATCTCTGCCAGGTGGGGGAAGTCGGGCTGGGCTGTCGCCAGGCCTACGCACCGAATGCTCCCTTTGCTCGACCCGCGCCCCCGCGTACGGACCAAGACTGCCGACCAAATCCTCAACAGGATCGACAACTACTGCACCAGAATCAGCAACTCAGGACACTAGCTTTTTGGAACGACGACCACCGGCACATCAACACTGGCCAGGATGCGCGCCGCCGTCGACCCCAGGAAGATACGCCGGGGTGCGGCGAACCGGCTCGAGCCGACCACCAGCAGATCGCCGTCCTCCCAACGCAGTTTCCGTAGCGCGGATTCCAGCGTGGAACCATCGGCGACCATCGACAGGATGTCCGGCGCTTCGGGCACCGAACGTGCGGCCACCAGTAGGTTCTGTTCGGCCGCCTCGACCTGGGCGCGGCGCACCTCGGTTTTGGAGGCCACCTCGGAGAGATTCTCGATGGTGACCAGCGACATCATCCGGATCGGTAGGGCCGCGGCGCCGGCCAGCGTCAATGCGACGGCCAGCGGATTGTCGGTGCGGTTGCTCGTTGGGACGGCAACGGTGACTTCGGTGATCTTCTCCGGTGGTTCTTCGCCGTAACCGCGAGGCGCCAGTGCCACCGGAATCGGGGAGCAGTGCAACAGCGCACCGGCGACGGGGCCGATGGTGTGGCCGCCGAAGAAACCGTCCTTGGCGCCGCCCACCACGATCAGGTCGGAGGACCTCTTCTCGGCGAACTCGATCAGCGACTCGGCGAAGGATTCGCCGACCAGAACGTGGGAGCCGGCCTGTACTCCGGCGTCGGCGAGCTTGGCCACCGCGGTGGCCAACCAGCCCTCGCCTTTGTCGATGAGCATCTGCTGGTACTCGGCGCGGCCCGGATGTCCGTCCGGGAACTCTTCACGCACGATCAGCACCACGTCTACTTCGGCGCCGAATGTCAGAGCCAGTGTGGTGGCCAGACCGATACCGTCGTCGCCGGTGGGGGTCGCCAGGTACCCGACTGTCAGATGCATTGTTGAACCTGCTCTTTCACATCAGTAGGTGTCTGGAACCTTGACTTCGGTGCTGGCTGTCAGCGTTTCGCCCCGGAAGAACCGCTTGGTGCCGAACGCCCAGCAAGCCAGCATCAGTGGCACACCGAGCACCAACATGCCGACGCCCAGCACGAACACCCCGCCGATCGGGCCGAACGCGGTGTAGCCGTAGTCGGGTTGGATCATGTCGGTGGCGCTCTGGAAGAAGGCCCACGTCATCGCCAGTCCGCCCAACATCGGGAAGATGCCCCGGAAGAACAGGTTGCGGGTCGAGGTGAACAGCGATCTGCGGAAGTACCAGACGCAGGCGTAGGCGGTGACGCCGTAGTAGAAAGCGACCGCCAGACCCAGCGAGGCCACCGAGTCGGCGAGTGCGTTCTCGGATACGAACGTCAGCAGCAGATAGAAGAACAGTGCCGACAGCCCCATCACCGTGGTGCCGAAGGCCGGGGTCATGAAGCGCGGGTGCACACTGGCAAAGCGTTTCGGCAAGGCCTCGTAGACCGCCATCGACAGGGTGCCGCGGGCGGTGGGCAGGATGGTGGTCTGGGTGGATGACAGCGCCGACACCGAGACGGTCAGCAGTAGTAGCGAGGCAGCCACCGAACCGGCCACCGGGCCGCCGAGTACGGTCAACACGTCGTCGGTGTTGTTGGGGTTGTTCAGGCCGATGCCGACATAGCTGAATCCGGCGAACGACTGCACGGCGTACGCGACGAGCACATACGTGCACACCAGGATCAGCGTGGTGATGACGGCCGCGATGCCCGGGGTCTTGCCGGGGTCCTTGGTTTCCTCGCCGACGGCCAGGCAGGCATCCCAGCCCCAGTAGATGAAGATGCAGAGGATGATCGCCGCGGCGATCGATGACGCGTCGAGTCCGCCGGGCCACAGCCACGACAGCGACGGGCTGACGGCCTGGGCGCCGGCAGTGCCGGTGAACACCCGAACCAGCGCGACGATACTGACGATGATGAGCACGCCGAACTGGATGGCGATGAGCACGTTCTGGATACGCTCGGAGAGCACCACACCGCGGGCGCTGACCAAGGTCATCGCGACGATGAAGAACGAGCCCAGGGCCACTTTTGCCCAGAGATTGTCGGCGAGTGCTTCCTGGCCGAGGAACTTGAACAGGTAGATCGCGGCGATCTCGGCGACGTTTGCCAGCACGATGATGGCCGACACCGCCAGCCCCCAGCCGCCGATCCAGCCGATCCACGGACCGAAAGCCTTGGTGCCCCACGTGAACGTGGTGCCGCAGTCGGGGGTGTCCTGCGCAAGCTCCTTGTACGCGAATGCCACCAGAAGCATCGGGATGAACGCCAGGACAAACATCGACGGTGCTTTGTCGCCGACGGCCAGCACCACGTAGCCGAGCGTGGCGGCGAGGCTGTAGGCCGGTGCGACGGCAGCTAGGCCGATCACGATGTTGCCGACCAGCCCGAGGGCACCGGCTTGCAGCCCCTTGTCTCCCACTTTTGGAGGGGCCGGCGGTTCAGCTATAGCCATGGACGGAAAATATACGGTTCCAGTCGTTGCTGCGAGGTGATACGACGGAAGTGTTTTCCTGTGAGTAACACGCCAACGGAATCGGTTGCCCGATGCATTTTTTCCGGCGGGAGTGGCGCTCCGGGGCGGCTGGTCGGCACCTCGATGAATCGAATTCATTGTCGAGAAGTTTCGTGTTGCCATCACTAGGATGGCCGAATGGGTCTGTCCGGGTCTGACATCGCCCGCAGCGCTCTACCGGCGTCGACCAATCGGTTTGTGGGTCGCTCTCGCGAACTCAAGCAACTGACAAAACTGCTGACCAGGGCGCGGCTGGTCACCCTCACCGGAGTAGGCGGCGCAGGCAAGACGCGGCTGGCCATCGCGGCCGCACATGCGGTCGGCGGCGCGTTCCCGGATGGTGTCGCCTTCGTCTCGCTGGCCGATCTGCAGGACGGCGGGCTGCTGGGGCAGTTGATCGCGGGTTCTCTGGGGCTGCATGGCGCCGTCGGCCGCTGGGATATCGAGGCGCTGGTTGCGCGTCTGTCGGATTCCCATCGGTTGCTCGTTCTGGACAACTGTGAGCATCTGGTCGGTGAATGTGCGGCTCTGCTGACGGCGTTGTTGAGTGCCTGCCCGCGGCTCAGCGTGCTGACCACCAGCAGGGAGTCGATAGCAGTCGACGGTGAGCACATCTTCCCGGTACTGCCTCTCGAGGTTCCGGCTGCGGATGCTCCTCTGGCGGCGCTGGGGCAGTTCGACGCTGTGGACTTGTTCGTCGAGCGAGCGACGTCGGTGGTGCCGACCTTCGAGCTGACCGAATCCAATCATCGTGCGGTAGGTGCACTGTGTCGCACGCTCGACGGGATACCGCTGGCGTTGGAACTGGCTGCCGTGCGGCTGCGTGGACTGTCCCTCGCACAGATCGTCCAATTGCTCTCGGAGCGGCCGGACCTGCTCGACGGTGGCCGTCGGGGCGGGCACATGCGTCAGCGAACGTTGAGCGCTTCGATGGCCTGGAGCCATGACCTGTGTTCGGTCGAAGAGCAATTGCTGTGGGAGCGACTCTCGGTGTTCGGCGGCGGGGTGGAACTCAGTGCCGCCGAAGGCGTCTGCTCCGATTCTCGGCTTCCGGCGGCGGCGGTGCTGCCCCTGCTGACATCGTTGGTGGACAAATCGATCCTGATCCGTGAAGAGCGTGAGGGCCGGGTCTGGTACCGCCTGCTCGGGACCGTCCGTCAGTTCGGTCTCGGCCGATTGGGCCAGGACGAGGTCGGTAGGTGGCGCCGGCGCCACCGGGACTGGTATCTCGAACTCGTCCAGCAAACGATGTCGGACTGGCGCAGCCCGGGGCACAGTGAGCGACTGCAGATCCTCAGGGGAGACATCGCGAATCTTCGTGCCGCCCTTGAATTCTGTGCCGAGCAGCCCGGAGAATCCACCGCCGGTCTGCAGATGGCGAGTTCGCTTTACTACTACTGGCTTTCCAGTGGCCTGATCAGTGAGGGGAACCACTGGATCGACCGGCTGTTGACGGCAGTGACGGACTCGGGACCGGAGCGCATCCGTGGTCTCTATGTCGCGGCCAGCCTTGCTTCCCTGCGCAGTGACGTCACCTCGGCGGATCGCTATCTGCGTGATGCGTTGGCGTTGTGCGATCTTCACGACGACGCCGCCGGGCGCGCATACGCGATGCAGGCTCAGGGATTGATGGCGTTGGTCATGGACGACACGGACCGGGCCTCCGAGCTGCTGGCCGCGGCGATCAGGCAGTTCGACGCGTTCGACGACAACACCGGCTCGGCGTACACCACGGCCCTCTACGGCATCGTCTCGATGCTGCGAGGCGAGTCGGACCGAGTTGCCGAGGCGCACCGCCGATGTGAGCAGATGACAGTTCCTTACGGTGAAACCTGGATCTGGTCCTATTCGCTGTGGGCCGCAGGTATGGACTCGTGGAACCGCGGTGACCTCACCGGTGCCTTCGACAAACTCCGTTCGGCGCTGCAGCTGAAGCGGCCGCTGCAGGATCACCTCGGTATCGCCGAGTGCATGGAGGGAATCGCCTGGGTGACCGCCACCAGTGGTCAGCTCGACCGGGCCGCTGTTCTACTCGGCGCAGCGGATCGGATGTGGCAGGACATGGGGATGTCCGCCGACACTGTGCCGGGTTTCCAGCGGCATCGAGAAGACAGTGCCAAACGGGTCAGGCAGATGGGGAAGCGGCCGTTCGAGTCCGGCCATCGTTCGGGTCACCGGATGTTGCTGGATGAGGCGATCGCCTTCGCTCTCGAGGAATCCTCCCAGGGTTCAGGGAGTTCCGCGATGGCCAAGCCCACGAAGAGGGAACTCGAGATCGCCGAGCTGGTGGCACACGGTTGCAGTAACCAGGAGATCGCCGACGCGCTGGTGTTGTCGCGGCGCACTGTCGAGGCCCATGTCCAGCATCTGTTCGCCAAGCTGGGTTTCAGCTCGCGAAGCCAACTCGCGGCCTGGGTAGCCAGTCAGCGCGCCGCCAGGGACGGTGATCGCAGCGGGCTGTTGGTGTGATCCGCCGGACCGGTCCTGCTGTGCGGCAGTGATTCTCGGCCTATGACGGCGCCAGCATCGACTCGGCGATCTGATTGGTGATCAGGCCGGGCTGCTGTGCCTCGCGTTGCGCACGGTGCAGTATCGACAAGACAGTGTCGTAGATCGCCTCGATGCGGTCGGCGACCCACCCCGGCCCGGCGTTCGCGTGTTCGCCCGCGACCTGGATCAGGCCACCGGAGTTGGCCACGTAGTCCGGAACCCAGGTGACGCCGCGATCGTGCAGAAGCCGGCCGATGTCGGGGGTCGCCAATTGGTTGTTGGCGGCACCGCAGACGACCATCGCGCTGAGTTCGGGAACCGTCGTCGTAGTGAGGGTGGCGCCCATGGCGCACGGTGCGTAGACGTCGAGATGTTCGTCGAGGAGGTGGTCGGTGAGCGTCACTTCGGGAAAGCGTTCGACGATTCTGTCTGCCGTCGTGGAGTTCTTGTCGACAGCCAGGACACGTGCGCCATCGGCCAGCAACAGTGCGATCAACTCCGAGCCGACCTTGCCCAGTCCCTCGACACCCACTGTGCGTTCGGTCAGGGTCGGTTCGCCCCAGATCACCGTCGCGGCAGCTCGCATGGCGTGGAACACACCGCGGGCGGTGTTGGCGCCGCTGTTGCCCGAACCGCCGGTTTCCGCCGACCGCCCGACGACGTGACGAGTGACCCCGCCGATCGTGTCGAGGTCGCCTGCGTCGATACCGATATCTGCGGCGGTGATGTAACGGCCACCGAGCGTCTCGACAAAGCGGCCGTATTCACGCAGCAGCGCAGGTTTTTTTGAGTGAGCCGGATCGCCCATGATCACGGCCTTGCCCCCGCCGAACGGAACCCCGGCCAGTGCCGCCTTGTAGGTCATGCCCCGGGACAGGCGCAGCACGTCGGTCAGCGCGCTGTTCTGGTCGCGGTAGGCGTAGAAGCGGGTGCCTCCGAGGGCCGGACCCAGAACCGTCGAGTGGATACCGATGATGGCACGTAGGCCGGTTGCCGCGTGCTCACAGAACATGACCTGTTCGTGAGGCAGCCCGGGTATCGCGTCGAAGCGATCGAACACGGAGTTGTCGATCGGCGCCGGGACGATGGTGGCAGTCACAGGGGGTCTCCTTGATCTCGGGGGTACTCGGTGTGGTGGGCCGGGGACGGCTGCTGTGTTGCTGTGGCCGTCATGACAGAGCGATCAAGGCCAGTGGATCAGTGAGGATCTCGGCGACGGCCGCCAGGAACTCGGCTCCGTCCGCGCCGTCGACCAGCCGATGATCGAACGACAGACTCAATGTGGTGACCCACCGCAGCGTGAGGTCATCGCGGTGTTCCCACGGTCTTCTCCGAATCGAGCCCAGGCACATAATCGCCGCTTCGCCTGGATTGAGAGTCGGAGTGCCCGTGTCGATTCCGAACACCCCGACGTTGGCGATCGTGATGGTACCGCCGGTCAGCGCGGTCGCCGGGGTCTTGCCCTGTTTGGCATTGACGGTCAGCTCGGACAGTGCGACGGCCAGGTCCCGCAACCCGAGAGTGTGTGCGTCCTTGACATTGGGCACCGTGAGGCCTCGTGGCGTCGGCGCGGCGATCCCCAGGTGCGCATACTCCTTCGTGATGACCTGCTGGGCTTCGTCGTCCCAGGAGGAGTTCAGGCTGGGGTT
Organism: Mycobacterium sp.; assembly: GCF_049647605.1. Classification (GTDB taxonomy): domain Bacteria; phylum Actinomycetota; class Actinomycetes; order Mycobacteriales; family Mycobacteriaceae; genus Mycobacterium. The sequence continues at coordinate 6,889 of NZ_JBARXZ010000102.1, forward strand.
GGTGCGCAGCGCCACCAACATTGCTTTGGCCACCATGGTCAGCGGGGTCACGTGGATCCCGGCGAAGTGAGTGGAGGTGCGCAGCTCGTCGAGCAGTTCCATGGTGCTGACATCGATGTCGACGGACACGCCGACGTGTGGATAATATGGCGGATATTCTTGTTGTGCACTGATATTGGTGACCAGTGGCACCGACTCGCTGTCGTCGCTCATGGGTCCTCCCGATGTCACGAATGGTCCAGCCGATCCGGCGCCGGCGCGATGATGCGAAACACAATCATCGCAGCGGCAGCTAGCACAAGAGCTGTGAGAAAAGCTGGGCAATCTGCCCATCGATGGAATCCGGCTACGGGCATAATGCCGCGATATGGTCAAACTCGATGGTATCGACGCGCGGATTCTGTTGGCGCTGTGTGACACTCCGCGTGCCTCTGCGGTACAACTCGCGGCTTCGGTGAAACTTGCCCGAAACACGGTGCAGTCCCGGATAACCCGGTGGCGTGCCGAGAATGCCCTGGCCCCGATCGACCGCTGCGTGGCCCCACGTCAGCTCGGGTATCCACTGCGTGCCTTCGTCTCCGCGGTTGTGGATCAGCACAAGCTCGAGCCGGCCATAAAGTGCCTCGGTGCCATTCCCGAAGTAGCCGAAGTTGTCGGGATATCCGGGACAGCCGACCTGCACATCGATGTCAACACCACCGACACCGACGATCTGTATCGGGTGGCCGGCCTGATTCTCGCGGTGCCGGGCGTGGAACGCACCGTGGTCTCCGTTGTTGTGCGACCGGCGATTCCGTACCGGACGCGCCCGCTGTTGGAGCGGATCGCGGGAGTGCGCTGAACTGGTTCTGACGCGCACCGCGGTGCGTCGACAACAGGTACTTACGTAGTCGGATTGCGGTCCCTACGGATGTGCTCGGCCGTGGACGGGCTGCATCCTTGCTGCATCATCCACACCACCACCGCCAGGTAGGTGATCGGCAGACGCGGGGGGCACGGTGACGCACAGCTACAGCGGGCGCCTGATCCGCGCGGCGGGACCGACCCGGTGAGCGCAGTTGCCGTGCTGACCCGGCCGTTGCGCTCGACGGGTGAGTTCTTCGCGATGTCGTTGGACACGTTCGTGACCCTGTTCACCACCCGATTCGCCTGGCGCGAATATCTGCAACAGACCTGGTTCGTGGCGCAGGTGTCGCTGCTACCGGCGCTGATGCTCACGATTCCCTACTCGGTGTTGCTGGTTTTCACCTTGAACATCCTGTTGATCGAGTTCGGTGCCGCCGACCTATCCGGTACCGGTGCGGCCCTGGGCACGGTGACCCAGATCGGCCCGCTGGCCACGGTGCTCGTGATCGCCGGATCCGGTGCGACGGCCATGTGCGCCGATCTGGGGTCGCGCACCATCCGCGAGGAACTGGACGCTCTGCGGGTCATGGGAATCGACCCGATCCAGGCGCTGGTGGTGCCCCGGGTGCTTGCCGCGGCCACCGTCGCCACGGCGCTGGCCTCCACGGTGATCTTGGTCGGTCTCACTGGCGCGTACTTCTTCTGTGTCTACGTGCAGCATGTGTCACCCGGTGACTTCGTCTCCGGTTTCACGCTGCTGACCGGCGTCGCCGACGTCGCCGTCGCTCTGGCCAAGGGGACGATCTTCGGAATGGTGGCCGGCCTGATCGCCTGCTACAAGGGCATTTCGGTGGGTGGCGGACCTGCCGGTGTCGGGAACGCGGTCAACGAGACCGTGGTGTTCACCTTTGTCGCCCTGTTCGCGATCAACATCGTCGCGACGGCAGTCGGGGTCAAGGTGACCTTGTGATCGGCAACGGCATCGTGCCCAGCCGGTGGCTACACAGCTGGCGACAGATCGGACTGCAAGCGGAGTTCTACTTCGAGGCCTTGAGGTCGATGGGCGGTGCGGTCCGGTTCTACCGCACCGAAGTGTTCCGACTCATCGCGCAGATGGGCCTCGGTGTGGGTGCTCTGGCGATCATCGGAGGGACGGTGGCGATCGTCGGATTCCTGACGTTGTCAACAGGGGCCGTCATCGCGGTGCAGGGCTACAACCAATTCGCGAACATCGGTGTGGAAGCGCTCACCGGATTCGCTTCGGCCTTCCTGAACGTTCGTATCATCGCGCCGGGAACCACCGCCATCGCGCTGTCTGCCACCATCGGTGCCGGTGCCACCGCACAGCTGGGTGCGATGCGGATCAATGAGGAGATCGACGCACTCGAGGTGATCGGAATCCGCAGTATGGCCTACCTGGTGTCCACCCGCGTGATCGCCGGCGTCGTCGTCGTGATCCCGCTGTACTGCGTCGGGGTGGCAATGTCGTTCAGCGCGGCCAAGATCGGCACCACCTTGATCTACGGCCAGTCCACCGGCGTCTACAACCACTACTTCAACACATTCCTCAATCCCACCGACCTGATCTGGTCGTTTGCGCAGTCGATCGCGATGGCCGTGGCCATCATGCTGGTCCACACCTACTACGGTTTCACCGCTTCGGGTGGACCCGCCGGGGTCGGGGCGGCCGTGGGTCGCGCGGTGCGAACATCTTTGGTGGTGTCCGCATTTGTGGTCACAATCATCTCGCTGGCCGTCTACGGCCAGTCGGGCAACTTCAATCTGGCTGGTTGAGCATGGATCTCCATCGTGAGAAGCGACGGATTCCGCCCGAGGCGTGGACGCTGATCCTGCTGGTGGCCCTCGTCGGGGTCCTTGTGATGACGGCAGCGCTGTTCACCGGGAAGCTCCACACGTATGTACCGGTCACCGTCACCGCAGAGCGTTCGGGCCTCGTCATGGAGCCGGGGGCCAAGGTCCGGATGCGCGGGGTGCAGGTGGGTCGAGTCGCCGGCGTGGACAGCCACGACCCAGTGCGGCTGCGACTCGATCTGTTTCCAGACGCGGTGGGATACATCCCGGCCAACGTCGCGGTCGAGATTCGGGCGACCACCGCCTTCGGCTCCAAGTATGTGGAACTGATCGCCCCGAATCGGCCGAGTACCAACCATATCTCGGCCGGCACCGTGTTGGCGTCTCGCAACGAGTCGACTGAGGTCAACACGGTGTTCCAAAACCTCGTCGAGGTGCTCGACCAAGTGGACCCACCGAAACTGAATGCGACGCTCACCGCCCTCTCCGAGGGGGTCCGTGGCCAGGGCGAACTGATGGGCGAGGCGACTTCGGCGGCGAATATGGTTCTCCTCGAGCTCAATCCGAGAGCCGACATCGCTGGTGAGGACTGGCGCGCGGTGCGCGAGTTCGCCGATGTCTACGCCGCTGCCGGTGCGGACATCGTGGCGGTCCTCGACGCATCGAGCACCATCGCCGACACCATAGTCGGCAACGCCGATGACTTGGATGCACTGCTGCTCAACGTGATCGGCTTCGCCGACTCCGGAATCACGCTCATCGCACCGAACCAGGAGAACCTCGTCGGTGCCATCAACGATCTGCGACCGACGACCGCACTGCTGCGCAAGTACGACCCGACCTTCACCTGCACCCTGGTAGGGGCCAAATGGTTCCTCGACAACGGCGGTCAGGAGCAGGTCGGCGGAAACGGTCGCAGCATCGTGTTGGACAGTGCGTTCAACTTCGGCGACAACACCTATCGGTACCCCGACAACCTACCGTTGGTGGCCGCCAAAGGGGGTCCTGGTGGCGCGCCGGGATGCGGGTCACTGCCCGATGTCACCAAGCAGTTTCCGGTACGGCAGCTGGTCACCAACACCGGCTGGGGAACCGGTGTGGACTGGCGGTCCAATCCCGGTGTCGGGCATCCCTGGTGGGTCAACTTCTTTCCGGTGACCCGCGCCGAGCCCGAGCCGCCGAGTATCCGTGGCGCGGAACCGCCGGCAGTCGGGCCCGATCTAGCGCCCACCGTCGCAGTGCCGGTGCCGGCAGCTGGGGAGCCGAGTCCGTGACAGCAAATCGGGGTGTGAGGGAGGTGCAGACGTGAAGACGGAGCTGGCCGGGGTCATCTGGAGGCTGGGCGCCTTTCTGTCCATGTGTGGACTCGGCACCTTTGTCCTCGTCATGGTCTTCGCCCAGTTGAGATTCGGCGACGAGGTGGCCTACCGAGCCGAATTTGTCAACGTCAGCGGATTGGAGCGCGGCAATTTTGTCCGCATTGCCGGTGTCGAGGTGGGAAAGGTGAAGGGGATCTCGGTGAATCCCGAAAGCCGCGCCGTGGTGGAGTTCGCGATCGATGACTCGGTGATCCTGACCGAGGGCTCACGGGCAGTGGTCCGATACGACAACCTGATCGGCGGTCGGTACCTGGAACTGCAGGAAGGACCGGGTGACCTGTTGCCGCTCGTCCCCGGCCAGACCATCTCGGTGGACCGCACCGAACCGGCGTTGGACCTCGACGCGTTGATCGGTGGCTTCCGGCCGCTCTTTCGCGCGCTGGATCCCGAGACCATGAACACGTTGACCGCGCAACTGATTCAGGCCTTCCAGGGGCAGGGCCCCACCATCGCTTCATTTCTGACCCAGACGGCGTCGCTGACCCATGCGTTGGCAGATCGCGACCGGCTGATCGGGGAAGTGGTCACGAACCTCAATGTCGTATTGGGCTCGCTCGCCGAGCACAGTGATCAGTTCGACACCGCCGTGGATTCGCTGGCTCAACTGGTCGACGGGCTTTCGCAGCGCAGAGTCGACATCAGCGACAGCATCGCCTCGACCGATGCAGCCGCAGCCAGTATCGCGGGGTTACTGCAGCAGACCCGTCCGGACATCACGAACGTGGTCAGCCAGACCGATCGGGTGGCGGCCACCGTCCTGGCGGACAAGGACTACGTCGACGAGCTCCTGGTCACCCTGCCCGACACCTACCGGGCGCTCAATCGGATGGCTCTCTATGGCGATTACTTCTCCTTCTACCTCTGCGACGCCATTCTCAAGGTCAACGGCAAAGGCGGCCAACCGGTCTACGTGAAGGTCGCGGGCCAGGACACCGGGAGGTGTGCACCCCGATGAAACCCTTCTCCGCTCGAAACCCACTGGTACTGGGGGGCGTCGGTATCGCAGCGGTGGTCGCTGTCGCCGCCGCCGCGCTGCAGTACGACAAGCTGCCGCTGGTGAACTCCGGGGTCGGGTACTCAGCTCTCTTCGCCGACGCCAGCGGCTTGCGGGCCGGGGCCGCGGTCCAGGTGGCCGGCTACCAGGTGGGCCAGGTGTCCCGGGTCGAACTCGACGGCGGCCGCGTACTCGTGGACTTCGACGTCGACAAGCACATCCGGTTGGGGGATCGCACGGAGGCGACGATCAAGACCAAGAGTTTACTCGGCGCCAAGATCCTGGAGGTGACACCGCGCGGCGCCGGACAACTCTCCGGGCCCATCGAGATGGACCGGACCACACCGGCGTACCAACTCCCGGATGCGCTGGGCGACCTCGCCGACGTGGTCGGTGGCCTGGACACCGACCAGTTCAACCAATCCCTGGCGACGTTGACCGAAGCGTTCGCCGACACACCAGCGGCCCTGCAGGTCGCCGTCGACGGGGTGGCCCGATTCTCGCGGGTACTGGGCGAACGGGACACCCAGTTGCGTGAATTGCTGGAGAACGGGCAGAAGGCCACCGCCGTACTCGCACGACGCACCGACCAGGTGGTGAGCCTGATCGCCCAGACCAATGCGCTACTGGTCCAGTTGCAGACCCAGAGCGCCGCTCTGGACCGGATCACCGAGAACATCAGTTCGGCCACCCGACAGATCTCGGGGTTCATCGACGACAACAGCGCGCAACTGGGACCGACCCTGGAGAAGGTCAACGGAGTGTTGGCCATCGTCGACGCGCGCAAACAACAGGTCCAGCAGGTGATCACGATGCTGCACCGGTACGCCATGTCGCTCGGCGAGTCGGTGGCCTCGGGTCCGTTCTTCAAGGCCTACCTGGCCAATCTGCTGCCAGGACAGTTTGTCCAACCGTTTGTCGAGGCAGCGTTCTCTGATCTTGGCCTCGACCCGAATGTGTTGGCACCGACAGAGATCAGTGATCCGCAGGTCGGTCAACCGGCGACACCGCCACTTCCCATGCCCTATCCCCGAACCGGGCAAGGCGGTCAGCCGAATCTGAGCTTGCCGGAGGCCATCATGGGTAACCCGGCAGATCCCAGGTACCCGTACCGGGCACCGGCCCAGGCCCCGCCACCCGGTGGTCCGCCACCGGGACCGCCGATGGCGGGCCCAGCCGGCTCGGAGGTGGGCCCATGACTCGATCACGTCGGCTGCGCACCGGAGTCGCCGCGGCCCTCGCCCTGGTGCTGGTCGCCGGCGTCGTGGTGGTGACCGGCGCGCTGCCCGCGGCCAAGCGCACCACCGTCATCGCCTACTTCGACAACAGCAACGGCATCTTTCCCGGCGACGATGTGATGGTGCTGGGGGTGCGCATCGGCGAGATCGCGGCGATCGAGCCGCAGCCGGAGAGTGCCAAGGTCACGTTCTGGTTCGAGAGCCGATACCAGGTGCCCGCCGACGCCAACGCGATGATCCTGTCCCCCCAACTGATAACCTCCCGGGCCATCCAACTCACGCCCGTCTACACCGGGGGTGCGCAACTTGCCGATGGCGCGGTCATTCCGCAGCGGCGCACCGCGGTGCCGGTCGAGTGGGACGACTTCCGGGTGCAGTTGGAGAAGCTGAGCCAGAGCCTGCAGCCGGGCCCCGACGGAGTGAGCCCTCTGGGAGCCTTTGTCATCACCGCCGCCGACAATCTTCGCGGCCGCGGAACGCAGATCCGGGAAGCGGTGCTCGAGTTGTCGCGAGCATTGTCGGCCCTGGCCGATCACAGCACGGACATCTTCGGCACCGTCAAGAATCTGGGAACGCTGGTCTCTGCGCTGCAGTCCAGCACCGTGTTGATGGCCGAACTCAATCGTAATCTGGCCTGGGCCACCGGCGTACTCGCCGATGATCCGCAGCAGATCGGAGCGGCGGTCGAGGGCATGAATACCGCAACCCGTGAGCTCACCGCTTTTGTTGCCCAGCACCGGGAGTTGCTGGGCGGTGCCACAGACCGGCTGGGTTCGATCGCGCAGGCACTCAACGACAGCAGGGCGGATATCGAACAGGCGCTGCACTTGGCGCCCAACACCTTCCAGAATCTGCTCAACATCTACGAGCCCGCGCACGCGTCGCTGACCGGAGCGTTGGCACTCAACAATTTTGCCAACCCGATCCAGTTCTTGTGTGGCGCCATTCAGGCAGCGTCCCGATTGGGTGCCGAGCAGGCGTCCAAACTCTGCGTGCAGTATCTGGCGCCCATCGTGAAGAACCGCCAGTTCAACTACCTTCCGGTAGGGTTGAATCCAATCGTCAACGCGGCCGCACGTCCCAATGAGGTGACCTACAGCGAAGATTGGCTGCGTCCCGGTCACACGGCGATACCTGCGCCGTACCCGCCGATGGCGGCCGAGGCGGTGCCGACGGACGCGGCGGGCGGACTGCCGGCGATGATGCTCCCACCGACGGACGGGCCGTCGTGATCGGCCGGCGCCGACGCCTGTGCGCGACGGCGTGTTCGGTGCTGTTGATCACCACGGGATGTGGTTGGCAGGGGCTGAATTCGCTGCCGTTGCCCGGGACCGCAGGCCGGGGCGCAAACTCCTTCGAGGTCCAGGCGCAGCTGCCCAATGTCAGCAATATCGAGGAGAACTCGCGGGTCCGCGTCGGTGACGTGACGGTGGGGAGTGTCACCGACATCACCCGGCAGGGGTGGCATGCCTTGGTCACGATGAGCCTCGACGGTGGAGTGCGGCTGCCCGAGAACGCCATCGTGACGGTCGGTCAGACCAGCCTGCTCGGGTCGCTGCACATCGAGATCGCGGCGCCCACCGACGAACCCGCACGAGGCCAGCTCCGGAACGGATCGCTGATCCCGCTCGGGCGCAGCGGCGCCTACCCCACCACCGAACAGACGTTGGCGGCCGCATCGATGCTGCTCAACGGTGGGGGACTGGGGCAGGTCCAGGACATCACCGCGGCCTTCGGCACCGCATTCCTGGGTCGGGAGCGCGAGCTGCGAAGCTTCATCGAGCAGCTCGATCTCTTCATCGGACATCTCGACCGTCAGAAGGACGACATCATTGCCGCCATCGACAGCCTGAACCGTTTGACTGGCACATTCGCCGCGCGTAAATCCGTTCTGGACCGGGCGTTACAGACCATTCCCGAGGCAATCGCGATTCTCGATGACGATCGTGAGCAACTGATCGAGGCGCTCGACCGATTCGGTGACTTCAGCGCCTTGGCGGCCGACTCGATCACCCGAACGCAAGACTCCCTGGCGGCCGAGCTCGGCGATCTCGGGCTGGTGCTGGAGTCACTCGGGGATGCCGGTCCCGCACTCACCAGGTCGCTATCGCTGTTCAGTACGTTCCCCTGGCCGAAGGAGGGGGTGCTGAACTGGCTGCGGGGTGACTATGCCAACCTCACCGCGATCTTCGACCTGACGTTGAGCCGGCTGGACACGTCACTGTTGACCGGGACTCGATTCGAAGGCGCGCTGACTCGGCTGGAGATGCAGTGGGGGCGAACGATAGGTCAGCTCCCCAGCCCCGCAACGGCAGGCAACCCGCTGATCGTTCCCTACCAGGCCGACCAGGGACCCTGATATGCGACTGAACCGTCTCACCCGAATCCAGTTGGCGGTCTTCACCGTGCTGGCTCTCGTGTCGGTCACCGTCATGGCCGTCGGCTACATGAATCTGCCGGCGCAGCTTTTCGGCATCGGCCGCTACATCGTGGTCGTGGAACTGCCGGAGTCGGGCGGGCTTTACGAGCGCGGCAACGTCACCTATCGGGGCACCGGGGTAGGGCGGGTGGAGCAGGTCCGGCTCACCCACACCGGCGCCGAAGCGGTCCTGTCGCTGGATTCCGCGTTCGAGATCCCCGCCGACGTGGAGGCCGAAGTGCACAGTCAGTCGGCCATCGGAGAGCTCTTTGTCGCCCTGGTGCCGCGATCCGGAAGCGGGCCGTTGTTGCGGGACGGCGATGTGATTCCGGCTGACCGAACCCGGGTGCCACCGGGTATCAGTAGCCTGCTCGATGCCACGAACCGCGGTCTGGCGGCAGTTCCGCGCGGCGATCTCGAGACCGTGATCGATGAGAGTTACACGGCGATAGGAGGGTTGGGGCCGGAACTGTCCAGGATCGTCAAGGGCGGGAGTCGCCTGGCCATCGAGGCGCAGCGTGAATTGGGCCCGATGGTCACATTGATCGAACAGGCAGCGCCGGTGCTGGATTCTCAGGTGGAGACCGCGGGGGAGATCCAATCGTGGGCAGCCGGTTTGGCGGCCATCACCGGCGAGCTGCAGGCGCACGACGCCGCTGTCGAAGGTCTGCTGACTACGGTGCCGACGGCAGCCGACGAGGTGCGGGCGCTCTTCGAACGGGTCCGGCCGACGGTGCCGTTGCTGCTGGCGAATCTGGTCAGCCTGGAGGAGATCGCCATCGTCTACCAGCCTGCGCTCGAACAACTCCTGGTGCTGGTGCCGCAGGGTACGGCGATGATGCAGGCGCTCTCCGTCGGAAATCTGAACACCAATCAGGATTACAAGGGGATGTATCTGGACTTCAACCTGAACCTGAATCTCCCGCCGCCGTGCAACACGGGATTCCTGCCGGCTCGGCAGCAGCGGGCGCAGGCCTTCGAGGATAGCCCCGAACGTACCTCTGGGTCTCTGTATTGCCGAGTGCCGCAAGACCATCCGATGCTGGCAGTTCGAGGTGCGCGGAACATACCGTGTATGCGGGTGCCGGGGAAGCGGGCGCCGACGGTCGAGATGTGCGAAAGCGAGCAGCAATACGTGCCGCTCAATGACGGTGACAACTGGAAAGGTGATCCGAACGCGACACTGTCGGGACAGGATGTGCCGCAGATGCAGCCGCCGGCGCCGGTTGCCACCGCACCCTACGATCCGGCGACCGGAGGCTATCTGGGCGGCGACGGCAGGGTCTACACCCAGTCGAACCTGGCACCCGTTGGGGCAGAACAGACCTGGCAGTCGATGCTGGTCCCGCCGGGAGTGGGCTGACCCAACCCGCGAGCCGAATCGACGGCGATCGCCCCGGCCCGGGCGGTCGCCGTTTTGCTGTTGCACCGGTGCTGCGCGCATCCGTCGACAATGCGTAATTAGGTAGCGGATCTGCGGACCCTACGGATGCGTGTGCACACCCCGGCGGGCGACCATCGATGCATCCCCAACAGGGGACCGCAAATTCGTAACCGGCTGTGGAGGTGAAAGTGGCAAGCGCAGTCGAAAGCACCGATGCGGAAGCCATCGTCAGGGATCTGGTCCTCGGCGGTGTGGCGGATCCGTTCCCGCTGTACGACCAGCTTCGCGAAAGCGGCACCGGGGTGCAGTGGTCGGACACCCTGGGTGGCTGGATCGTGAGCCGGTACGACGACGTCCGCGCCATGGTCAGCCGCCACGACATCTTCTCCAACGACACGTTCTTCGACGGCGCCCCCGGTGTCCATGATCCGGAGGACCCCGAACATCGTCGCTTCATCGAGGTCAGCTCACGGCAGTTCATCTTCCAGGATCCGCCCACGCACACCCGGATCCGGTCGATTTTCCGGCACGCCTTCACCAGGCAGTCCGTCGCCGCGTGGCGGCCACTCATGGAAGCCGCTGCCGACGAGGTGCTCGGCCGATACCGGCCCGGCGAGGAAATCGACATCATGCCGCATCTGGCCGCAGATATCCCGGTGGCGGTGATCGCGTCGATTCTCGGTGTGCCGAAGGACAAGTGGGCTCAGCTCAGGGAGTGGTCGGAGGCCTACGGCCGGACTCTTGACCCCGGTGTGCAGGGCGCCTTGCGGGACTCGTCGATCCGCACCTCACTGGAAATGATGGATTACCTGAGAGATCTCATCGCCCAGCGACGGGCGGATCCGCGTGAGGACCTGATCACGTTGATCGCCACCACCGAGACCGACAGCGGTGAGCTGCTCACCGACACCGAAGCGGTCTCTCAGGTGGCGCTGCTGCTGGCCGCCGGAAACGACACCACCACTTCGCTGATCGGCAGCGCAATGACGCTGATGATCGACAATCCAGACGTCAAGGTCGCACTCCGGGAGGATTCCTCCCGCATCCCGGCCGCGATCGAGGAGATGCTGCGGTTCGACCCGCCCTTTCATCTGGATTTCCGTAAGGCCGTCCGAGATACCGAATACGGTGGCGAACAGATCCGCGCCGGTCAGATGTGCTTCCAGGTGATCGCCGGAGCCAATCGGGACCCTCGCCAGTTCGCCGACCCGTCGGTCTTCGACATCTTCCGTGACTCCTCCAAACATCTGTCGTTCAGTCACGGAATCCATTTCTGCATAGGGGCACCGCTGGCACGGATGGAGGGCGAGGTGGTGCTGGGCAAGATCCTGGAACGCTTCCCGGACTTCACCGGCGCGGCGGAGCCCGCGACCCGACGGACCAACAACATCCTGGCCCGCGGGTGGCATTGCCGCCCGGTGAGGTTGTGAGGAGAGCCCGACGATGAACCTGATCGTCCGCTCAGAACATTGCATGGCCAACGGCAGCTGCCGGCGCGCGGCCCCGGAGGTGTTCGGCAGCACCGCTGAAGGATGGGTGACGCTCCTCGAGCAGAGCCCACGAGCCGAGTTGAGTGAAGCGGTCGAGCGGGCAGCTTACTCCTGCCCGGTCGGAGCCATCGAGATCGTTGAAGACGCCGATGCGTGACCGCCGATGAGATCAGAAGGAGGACCGGAGTGAGTTTCGTGGGTGAAGGTGCGCGGTTCGGGGTGTTGTTGGGCAGCACCACGCCACCGGAGGAGGTTGCACCTCTGGCAAAGTGGGTGGAGCAGCAGGGCTTCGGCGAACTCTGGATACCCGAGGACTACTTCTTCCTTGGCGGGATCGCGGCGTCGGCGATCGCTCTGGGCGCCACGGAACGGATGCGGGTGGGTGTTGCCGTGGTGTCCTCGATGGTGCGGCATCCGGCGCTGTTGGCGATGGAGGTTGCGACGCTGGCGCGGGCTTACCCCGGTAGGTTCGCCCCCGGCGTGGGTCACGGTGTACCTGCATGGACCGCTCAGATGGGTCTGACGGTGCGCTCGCCGATGAGCGCGCTACGCGAAACGCTGAGCGGGTTGCGGGAGTTGCTCGCCGGCCGCACGGTCACCGAAGACGGTGTTGTACACAAGTACTCCGAGGTGACGCTCACCCACCCCCCGGCCGAGCAGGTGCCGATCTACACCGGCGTGCTCGGTGACAAGGGCATTGCGCTGACCGGTCAACACGCCGACGGGTTGGTGGTCAGTGTGCTTGCGACACCGCAGTATGTCGCGGCCACCCGGGCCAAACTCGATGAGGCGGCAACTGCGGCCGGCCGGACAGAACTGCCCGAACTGGTGGTGCTGTGTGCGGTTAATGTCGCCCGCGACCCCGCCGCGGCAGCCGAAGCCCGAGAGGCGATCAAACCCGTTCTGGCGTTCTATCTTGCTGCCAGCGGCCCGAATCCACTCCTCGGATCGATCGGCGGCAATGAACTGCTGGCCGACATGCTGTCCAGGGGAGGACCAGAGGTGGTTCTCGCCGAGATGCCCGATGAGTGGGTGGACGCGCTGTCGATCACCGGCACCCCCGAACAGTCCGCCGCCGCGGTGCAGCGATTCTTCGATGCCGGTGCCGACAAGGTCGTCGTCGTACCGGTGGTGGCGGACAACGCTCGTGAATCGTTGGGCACCATCGCATCCTTGTTTTCCCATCCAGAACCCGTAGGGAGTGATCGTGACTGATTCCGATGCCCAGGCGATCCTGGCAATACACAACGGCTGGCTGGCAGCCAATGTCGACTTGGTGCCGGAGGCGATGCTCGGCTTCTTTCCCGTAGGTGAGGGCTATCTGCAGTTCAACCTCAACGGTTTCACCTACCACGGGGTGATGGACAAAGCACGGTTGTGGCGAAATCTGAACACTCTGGGCGCCAACATCTCCCGCATCGGAGACACCGCCGAACCGGTGGTGCAGGTGTTCGGTGACGTCGCATTGCTCACCTCGGAGGGGGAGTGTGAGGTGTTGTTGCCGACCGCAAGTGGCACGCTGGAAAGCTCTGGTGTGACTCGTTTTCGCAACACCGAGTTCTACCGCCGCGACGACGGTACCGGTGCGCCGCACTGGCGTATCTGGCACATGCACGTCAGCGAGTCGGCTCCCGAGGGCGCACCGAAGTACGTCACCGAATGAACCCCACTGATGATTCGCTGAGGGTGGCCGGCCCGACCGGTGATCTGTCGGTCACCCTGGCAGGCAGCCCCGGGGCGCGTGGTGCCGTCGTGCTCCTGCATCCGATGAACACCGCGGCGGTGGTGTGGCAAGCCGTCCTACCGCTGTTGAACGGGCCCGCCGTCGCCATCGATCTGCGCGGCCACGGCGGCTCCGGGCGGGTCGGCCCATTCGGCGTCGAAGACTACGTTGCCGATGTTCTGGCTGTTCTGGACGAACTGCGGCTGGAGACAGTGCATTTGGCGGGTGGTTCGCTCGGCGGGTCGATCTCGGTGGCGTTGGCGGCACTGCACCCGGAGCGGGTGGAGGGTGTCACCACCTTCGGTTCGACACTGGGCACCGGAGTTCCGGAGGCGGCGATCGGTGCGATGGTCGACGAACTGACGAGCGTGGGGGCGAGCCGCTATTTCACCGAACTGGTTCCTGCTGTGGTCGGCCCGTCCCACCGGGACGCCCCCGGTCTTGCAGAGACGGTCGTCGCTGCGGCGGGACGACCCGAATCGGTGATCGAGGAGATCCTCCGGGCGGCATTCGGAGCCGATATCCGGCATCTGGCGGGTGCGGTGCGGGCACCGGTGCTTGCGGTGGGAGGCACCGCGGATCCGACCTGCCCGCCGGCGATGACCAGGGAGATCGCCGAAGCCACCGGGGGCAGCACGGTGCTGCTCGACGGGGTGGGACATCTGCCGATGGTCGAGGTGCCGGAGCAGGTGGCCGAGCTGATCGACAACCACATGAAAACAGTGACACAGGAGGGGCCATGACGTATTCGATCGTCGCCCGCGACCCCCACACCGGTGCGCTGGGCTTCGGTTCCCAGTCACATTTCTTCGGGGTGGGGCGTCTGGTCGGCTGGGGTGAGGCCGGCGTCGGGGTGGCTGCCACCCAGGCTTTTGTCAACGTCGACTATGGGCCGGGTGCCGTCACGGCGATGCGTGCCGGGACAAGCGCCCGTGAGGCCCTCGACTCGGTGATCGGAGTCGATCCCCTGCGGGCCTACCGCCAGCTCGCAGTGGTGGACGCGGCCGGGACGGCGGCGTCGTTCACCGGTGAATGCTGCGCGCCCGCCGCGGGCCACGCGGTGGGCGACGGTGTCGCGGTCCAGGGCAACATGCTTGCCGGTGAGCAGGTCTATCACGATATGCTCGACGCCTTCCTCGGGGCTTCCGGACAGCTGGCCGAGCGGATGGTGGCGGCGATGGTGGCCGCCGAAGACAGTGGGGGCGATATCCGCGGCTCGCAGTCTGCGGTGCTGAGGGTCTACGGCGGACAACGCTCGGAAACTCCCTGGAATCACGTCGAGATCGATATTCGGGTCGACGATCACCCCGACCCGGTTTCGGAATTGGTCCGGTTGTTGCCCAGGCAGCGCGCCTTCGACGTGATCGGTGAGGTGATCTTCGCCCGAGATCTGATGATCGGGCCGTACCGCAACGTATCGGAGGAGTTGCTTCGCGAGAAGCTGGACGGATTGGCCGAGGCGGCGCGGATCCTTGGTTCGGACAACCGGGAGGCGCAGTTCTGGCGAGCGGTGCTGCTGGCTCGCAGTGGGGACCGCGACAGCGCCCGATTGGCATTCGCCGAGGTGTTCGCTCACCGGCCGGCGTTGCGGCAGTTCCTGGCTGGGATAGCTCCCCTCGGATTCCTTGACGACACAGCGGATTTCATGTGACACCCCCGAATGCCGCGTCGGCAGTGGACGTGTGGCGGTGCGCGGAGCTGACCGCGGCGATGGTGCGGTGCGACACCCGCAACCCACCCGGTGACGAATCAGCGATCATCCCGTTGCTCACCGATGTGTTGACCGGCCTCGGTGCCCGCACCGAGGTGTTCGAACCTGCTCCCGGGCGCACGTCACTGCTGGCAACGGTGTCGGGACCCGGTGGCCCGGCATCGGGACGTCGGCCGACGCTGTTGATCAACGGACATCTCGACGTCGTTCCGGTGGTCGAACAAGAATGGTCGCTACCTCCGTTCGGCGGCGTGGTTCGCGACGACAGGGTCTACGGTCGCGGGGCCTGCGATATGAAAGGCGGCATCGCCGCAGCGATCGAGGGATTGCGCGCGTGTTTCGACGCCGGTGAGCTGCCGCGCTGCGATGTCGTGATGCATCTGGTGGCCGACGAGGAGACCGGTGGCCGGTGGGGAACCGAGGCGCTGGTGCGGGCGGGGCGCATCGTCGCCGACGCCGCCGTGGTGCCGGAGCCGAGCGAACTGCGCGTCTGCGTGGCCGAGCGAGGTGTGCTGCTGGCCGAGATCACCGTGGCCGGCCGTGCCGCGCATGGCAGTGACCCCGCTGCGGGCCGGTCGGCGATCGCCGACGCCGCGCGGTTGGCGACGGCGCTGCACGGCGGTGATTTCGGAGATGTTGCTCACCCGCTGCTCGGGGTTCCCACGTGCAATGTCGGGGTGATCTCCGGGGGAACAGCCCCCAACATCGTCGCCAGTTCGTGTGTGCTGCGCATCGACCGCCGGGTTCTTCCCGGGCAGACTGAGCAGGACGCGGTGGCGAGCCTCGAGGCATTGATGGCCCGGATGGTTCCCGATGTCGAGCCGACGGTACGGGTGCTCGCGTTTGCGGCCGGCTCGGAGTTGGCGCTCGAGCATCCCTTTGTGGACCTGATGCGGGAGTCGTCGGACCCGGAAAAGCCGGTGCGCGGCCTCAACCTCGGCACCGACGCCCGATTCCTGCGCAATGAACTCGGCATCCCCACGGTTGTGTACGGACCGGGATCGATGACCGTCGCCCACAGCAGCAACGAGTATGTGCCATTGGCCGAACTCGGCGAGGCCGCCCGAACCTTTGCCTCCCTGTTCACCAGCTTCGGCATCGAAAACATCTGAGCCCAAGCTCTTTCCGAGAGCGTGTCGGAATCGCTCGCCCGCACGTCGGTTCCACAGCTAGGCTCGGTCGGGTGACGTCTGCAACGCGTCGTGCCGACGAGTTCCAGGAGCTTCGCCCGCACCTGCTGGCAGTGGCCTACCGACTCACCGGAACCTTTGCCGATGCCGAGGACGCGGTGCAAGACGCGTGGTTGCGGTGGCATGGATCAAGTGAACAGGTCAGTGATCTGCGTGCCTGGCTGACGACGGTGGTGAGCCGACTCAGCCTGGACCGGTTGCGATCGGCGGCGCACCGCCGCGAGACCTATCAGGGCAATTGGCTGCCCGAGCCCGTCGTGACCCGGGCCGGCGAGGTGGCGGACCCGCTGGCCGCGGTGGTTGCCGACGAGGACGCCCGGTTCGCGGCGATGGTGGTGCTGGAGCGGCTCTCCTCGGATCAGCGGGTGGCCTTTGTGCTGCACGACGGTTTCGGGGTTCCCTTCGCGGAGGTGGCACAGGTGCTCGGTGTCTCCTCGGCCGCGGCGCGCCAACTCGCTTCGCGCGCACGCCGTCTCGTCGCCGATGTCCCGGCTCCGCCTCGCGATCCCGAACACGACGCGCTGGTCGGCCGGCTGCTGGCGGCGATGGCCGACGGCGATCTGGCCGGTGTTGTTGCGCTGCTGCATCCTGATGTCACCTTCACCGGTGACTCGGATCGTCGCGCCCCGACCGCCGCGCAGGTGATCCATGGGCCCGACAAGGTGGCGCGTTTTGTGTTCGGGCTGGCCCGGCGTTACGGGCCGGGGTTCGTCACGGCGAGCCGGCTGGCCCTGGTCAACGGCGATCTCGGTATCTGTACCCCGGGCAGTCCCGCAGCTGACGGTTACCCGGAGATGCAGCCGCACATCGTTGCGCTGACCATGCGCGACGGCGCGGTGGTGGCGTTCTGGGATGTTGCCAACCCGGAGAAATTCAGCGCCTCGCCGCTGCGTTCCTGAACGACTCTCAGCCCGGTGGAGTCAGCTGGGGGATGACGTGGTCGGCGAAGTCGCTCAATGACCGCAAGGTGGCCGCCGGATCGCCGATGGCCTCGTGATAGACCGCAAGCCGGCGGGTGCCGGTGGCGAGGACAAAATCGCCGAGCTCGTCGACGACCTGGCCTACTGAGCCGATGATCGCGCCCGCGGCGGCCAGCTGCGCCTGACCATCGGGGTCGATCGGTCTCCCGTCGGGTCCCAGGTGGCGTTGCGATGCTCGCGGGACGTGTGCATGATCGCCGCTGCGAAAGGACCGGCGCAGCGCTGTGGCCAACCGTTCGCGGGCGTCGGGGGATTCGTCGACGACGGCGATCACGGTGTGCAGATGATCGGGTTGGGCTCCGCCGGACAGCTCGCGGTAACGCTGCTCCAGTGCCACTCGGGCCGATACCGGGGTGGCAAAATAGTGTTGCAGCGCCAGGCCGTTGGCGGTGGCGCACTTCAGACCGGCCTCGCTGGAGGTGGCCATCAGTACCGGCGGGTGCGGGCGGGTGCGCGGTGGCGGCTGGATCGCGGTGTCGGTGTCGCGCACCGACCACAGATCGAGTAACCGGTCGACGGTGGCATGGGGCTCGTCGTCCCAGCGGGCGAAGTCGACGTCGAGCTGTTCGTAGTCGCGGCGGTAGCCGCCGCGCCCGAGCCCCAACTCGAATCGGCCGTTGCCCAGCTGGTCGAGCAGGGCGGCCCGTTCGGCAAGATCAACGGGATGGCACAGCGGCGAGAGCACCACCGCGGTGCCCACCCGGATAGTGCGGGTGCGGCCGAGGAGGAACGCCGCGGCGGTCAGGGCGCTCGGATTGATGCCGAATCGGATGAAATGGTGTTCGGTGACCCACAACTCGTCGTATCCGAGTTCCTCGGCCAGCTCGGCCTGGGCCAGGGCGAGGTCGAAGACCTCGGAAGGGGTGGGGCCCAGCTGCGCCCCCATATTGAGAAGTACGCCGAATCGCATAGCAGGTTAGGTTACCCTAACTTGCTATGCCGGAGGGGTCTCCCATGGCACCCGGCAGGCCTCGCCGGCGCCGAAGCCCTGTTCGGTGATGCCGAGCGCGGTGTTCACCCGGGCTCTCATGTTCTCCACCCCGATCTGGTACGTCAGCTCGATGACACCTTTGTCGCCGAAGCGGCGGCGCAGGTCGGCGACCTGCTCGTCGGTGACCGTGTGGGGATCGGTGGTGATGGCCGTGGCATAACCGATGGCCGCGCGTTCATCGTCGGAGAAGCTCGGTGACGTTGTGTAGTTGTCGATGTCCTGGAGGCGCGCCAGGTCCAGGCCGTCCAGGCGCATCAGCATGGTGCCGAAGTCCACGCACCACGAGCAGCCGATCTGGCGGGCGGTCCAGTAGACGGCCAATTCGCGGACGGCGGCGGGCAGGGTTGTCGACGCCCGTTCGAGAGCTCCTTCGTGGATGCCGCCGGCGATCAGCAGCCCGCGGTGGTGGGCGTACACCGCAAACGGTTCGGGCACCTCGCCGAAGCGGCGCTTGGCGTAGCGGTACAGCAGTCGGGTCAGCAGCGGCGCTTTCTCCGGCGCCAGCGGGGGTATCCGGGTGGTGGTCATACCGGTCAGACGAGACAGCCCACCAATGTGTGACCGGGTGACCCCCCCACCCGCGAGCGAGCGTGTCTGTACGGCTGTGCGCGGCGTGTCGCGTACAAAAACGTGCACTCGCTAGGGGGTCCACGTCCGGTCACCGTCGACGCGCGTCGAAGCTATGGAGCTGGGGTGATGCCGACGAGCGTTCGGCGCAGAACCTGAAATACAACGCCACCGCTTCGGCGTACTTGCGACTGGTTGACTCCATGGTGCCAGTCAGCGCGGCGGGGCAGACGGTCACGCCGCACATGTTGCGCCATACGAGCATTGCCGAACCCGCGGGCACCGTCGGGACCGAAGAACGGGTCCTTGTCACCCCAGACCGTCAAGGCGGGAACCTCACTGACACGCAGATATTCATGCAGGGCCGGTTAGATCTTGGGATTGCTCGCATGGTCGACATACCCACGCTCAGTGGGTCAGTCACTATCATCGCGGCGGATGATCGGACGCGAACTGTCACTCCGGAGGGGCGATAGAACTCGTGGGTGTCTGGATGCATTGCCGCCAGCATGATGATGTTATCTCCGAGCAGAGAAGCGTGAACCACCTCCCGCGGGCGCGCGTGTTTGTACGTCGCCACGCCGGGCCAGCCGTACAAATTCGCGCGCTCACGCCGCAAGACGACGTAGTTGGTGGTCGATACGACGCACCGTGTCCCAGGGTGTTCTCCGCACGTCGGCGGCGACGATCGAGATCACCGTCCACCCCACCTCATGCAGGGCGGCTCGTTTTTGTCGGTCCCTGGCAAAATCGTCTGGACCTGAGTGCCAGTCGTAACCGTCGTACTCGACGGCCACCCGTCGGTCCGGCCACGCAAAATCCACTCGCCACACTCGTCCGTTGCGGTCGATGACTTTGTGTTGCAGCTCAGGGGCCGGTAAGCCTCCGTCGTGCATCGCCAGGCGAGCCTCGCTTTCCATCGGGGACTCCGCCTGCGCTCGTGCGAGCGGAATCAGTTGGCGCACTTGCACTATCCCGCGGCGCCCCTTCTGGTCCGCGGCCGCGATCAGCAACCGGCGTGTTGTGCAGCGGCCGCTGCGCAGCGCGGCATCCAGTGTGGCCAGAGCGCGGGGTCGACGGAGGCTGCGCGCGACTTCAACGGCTGTCCAATCAGGTGTGGTCGATGGCCGTCCGTCGACCGTCGTCAACGGGACACCCTCGCGGCGATGCACGTAGAGCCCGTCGCTCTGGCGCAGCAGGTGACCTGCTGGGTTGAGTACATGCAGGTCGCGCACATCTTCGGTGTCAAAGCCGAACGCTGCCGCGGCGGTGCCCAGGCACATCGCGACCGGTTCGCCGGCGCGCAGATCGAGGCCGGCGAGGCGGACCGCGGTGTCGGGCTCGTTCGGGCTGTACACCCCCGGCCACACCTGGCACAGGTCGCCGCGGTCGAGCGCGCTCTGCATCGCCCGGCGGCTGATCACGCGCAGGATCTGGCCGGACGTTGCTACCTCACCCTGGGCGTCGAAAAAGTCGCTGAGCATGCTCGGATGTTGCGACGGCCCGAGGTGACTCGGTAGTCACCCTGTGGACAACGCAGAACGAGTGCACGTGTTTGTACGGGAATCCCGGCGTGTTGCCGTACAGACGCGCTCGCTCGCGGGAGGAGAGGGGAGGTGCCGAAAAGATATGGCATCGAAGGTTGTTCACCAGTTCATGGGTACGCTCGAACAAGGCTCCCGGCGGAAGGACATCGTGTGATGGCTGACGGCAACACCTACGTGGCCAATTGCTCGCTGCTCTACGCCGATACTCCGCCACTGCGGCGGGCGGCCGCGGCCGTCGCCGACGGGTATCGCGAGCTCGAGTTCTGGTGGCCATTCGACTCGTCGGTGCCCGGTGAGGCCGAGAGCGCGCGCTTCGTGGACTCGGTGCACGAGTCGGGTGCGCAGGTCATCGCGATGAACTTCACTCTCGGCGATCCCGAATGTGGTGGCCGGGGCATACTTTCACACCCTGACCGGCGGAACGAGTTCGCCGAGCACCTCGAAGTGCTGGCGGGTCTGGTGGCGCGCCTCGGGATCCGTTGGTGCCATGCGCCTTACGGGCTGGCACTGGCGGTATCGACGCCACAGCAACAGCGAGACACCGCGGTGGCCAACTTGATGCTCGCGGCTGACCGTCTGCGTCCGCTGGGCGCTGCCCCCATGGTGGAACCCACAAGCGGCGTCATCGACTATCCCGTGGTGACCGCCGCCGACGCCGTTGCGCTGATCACCGACGTCGAGGCCGCAGCGGGGCGCCCGGGTGCGGTGGGACTGCTGGCCGACCTCTATCACCTGGCCGCCAACGGTGAAGACATCGCCGGGGTGCTGCGTGCCCACTGGGGCCGCATCGTGCACGTGCAGGTCGCCGATTTCCCGGGTCGCCACGAGCCGGGGACCGGCGAACTCGACATCGACGGCTATCTGCGAATGCTCCACGAACTGGGATACCGCGGCCGGGTCGCGCTGGAGTACATCCCGTCGTTGTAGCTCAGGCCCGACCACCCAACGCAACGAGGGCGCGTGTTTGTACAGAAAACACGGAGTGTTTCCGTACAAACACGCGCCCTCGCGCTGAAGAGAACTGTCAGCGGGCGAACATCAACGCGCGCTTCACTTCTTGGATCGCCTTGGTGACCTCGATGCCACGCGGGCAGGACTCGGTGCAGTTGAACGTGGTGCGGCAGCGCCACACCCCGTCGACCTCGTTGAGGATGTCGAGCCGCTCGGCGGCCGCCTCGTCACGCGAATCGAAGATGAACCGGTGGGCGTTGACGATCGCCGCGGGGCCGAAGTACGACCCTTCACTCCAGAACACCGGGCAGCTGGTGGTGCAGCAGGCGCACAGAATGCACTTGGTGGTGTCGTCGTAGCGGGCGCGGTCGGTCTGACTCTGGATCCGCTCGAGAGTCGGAGGGTTGCCGGAGGTGATCAGGAACGGCTTCACCGCGCGGTACGCGTCGAAGAACGGCTCCATGTTCACCACGAGGTCCTTCTCCACCGGCAAACCGCGGATCGGCTCGATGGTGATGGTGAGCTGCTTGCCGGCCTTCTTGGGCAGCATGTCGCGCATCAGCACCTTGCACGCCAACCGGTTCACCCCGTTGATCCGCATCGCGTCGGACCCGCAGACGCCGTGGGCGCAGGACCTCCGGAAGGTGAAGGTGCCGTCGAGGTAGTTCTTCACATAGCTGAGCAGGTTGAGCAGCCGGTCCGTGGGCAGGCACGGTACGCGGAAGCTCTGGAAGCCTGCGGCGTCGGGGTTCTCGGGGTTGAAGCGGGCGATCTTCAGCGTCACCATCACCGCTTCATCCGGGATGGGTGGCAAGGGCGGATCGCCGGCTTCGGGCTTGTCCAGGACAGGAGTGCTCATGATCAGTACTTCCGTTCCATCGGCTCATACCGGGTCTGGACCACGGGTTTGTAGTCCAACCGGATATCACTCAACAGGTCGGCGCCTTCTTTGTAGGCCATGGTGTGCCGCATGTAATTGGTGTCGTCACGGTTCGGGTAATCCTCGCGAGCATGGCCGCCGCGAGACTCCTTGCGGTTCAACGCGCCCACGACGGTGACCTCGGCCAGCTCCAGCAGGAAGCCGAGCTCGATGGCCTCCAGGAGATCGCTGTTGTAGCGCTTGCCCTTGTCGTGCACGGTGATTCGCGAGTACCGCTCCTTGAGCGCGTGGATGTCGGTCAGCGCCTGCTTGAGGGTCTCCTCGGTGCGGAACACCGCGGCGTTGTTGTCCATCGACTGCTGCAGTTCGGTTCGGATATCGGCGACCCGCTCGTGGCCGTGCTCGCTGAGGATGTCACCGACCCAATCGACGACCATCGAGGCCGGGGTGGGCGGCAGCTCCACGAATTCGTGGTTGGCGGCGTACTCGGCGGCGGCGATGCCGGCCCGGCGGCCGAACACGTTGATGTCCAGCAGCGAGTTGGTGCCGAGCCGGTTGGCCCCGTGCACCGAGACACATGCGCATTCCCCGGCGGCAAACAGCCCGGGGACGATGTTGTCGTTGTCGCGCAGCACCTGTCCGGTGATGGTGGTGGGGATGCCACCCATCACGTAGTGGCAGGTGGGGTAGACCGGCACCAATTCGGTGACCGGGTCGACGCCCAGGTAGGTGCGGGCGAACTCGGTGATGTCGGGCAGCTTGGCTTCCAGCACATCGGCGCCGAGGTGGCGGACGTCGATGTAGACGTAGTCCTTGTTCGGACCCGCGCCGCGGCCTTCGAGTACCTCGAGCACCATGGACCGGGCGACGATATCGCGCGGAGCCAGGTCGACGATCGTCGGTGCGTAGCGCTCCATGAACCGTTCGCCGTCGGCGTTGAGGAGGCGTCCACCCTCACCGCGCACGGCTTCGGAGATCAGGATGCCGAGGCCGGCGAGGCCGGTCGGGTGGAACTGGTGGAACTCCATGTCCTCCAAGGGAAGTCCCTTGCGGAAGACGATGCCCAGGCCGTCGCCGGTCAGAGTGTGGGCATTGGAGGTGGTTTTGTACATCCGGCCCGAGCCGCCGGTGGCGAAGACGATCGCCTTGGCGTGGAAGATGTGGATGTCGCCGGTGGCCAGCTCGTAGGCGATGACCCCGGTGGCCACCGGGCCGCTGGGAGTCTCGGTGATGGCGATGTCCAGGGCGTAGAACTCGTTGAAGAACTCGACATCGTGCTTGACGCAGTTTTGGTACAGCGTCTGCAGGATCATGTGGCCGGTGCGGTCGGCGGCGTAACAGGCACGGCGAACGGGTGCCTTGCCGTGGTCACGGGTGTGGCCACCGAAACGGCGCTGGTCGATGCGGCCTTCCGGGGTGCGGTTGAACGGCATCCCCATCTTCTCGAGGTCGAGCACCGCGTCGATGGCCTCTTTGGCCATGATCTCGACGGCGTCCTGGTCAGCCAGGTAGTCGCCGCCCTTGACGGTGTCGAAGGTGTGCCACTCCCAGTTGTCCTCTTCCACGTTGGCCAGGGCGGCGCACATGCCGCCCTGGGCCGCTCCGGTGTGTGACCGGGTGGGGTACAACTTGGTCAGGACTGCGGTGCGTGCTCGCGGACCGGCTTCTACTGCGGCCCGCATGCCGGCGCCCCCGGCGCCGATGATCACGACGTCGTAACGGTGTTCTTGGATCATGGCTCTTAACCCCCGATGTTCGGGTCGAACGTCAGCAAGACGTAGGTGCCCAGGACGAGCGTGAAGATGATCGACAGCGCCAGCAGCAGGTTCAGCCAGAAACGTGTCGAGTCTTTACGGGTGTAGTCGGCGATGATGGTGCGCATGCCGTTACCTCCGTGGAGCTGAGCCAGCCACAGCAGTAGCAGGTCCCAGGTCTGCCAGAACGGCGATGCCCAACGTTGCGCGACGTAGTTGAAGTCGATGCGGTACACGCCGTTCTGCCACATCAGCATGATGAAAAGGTGGCCGAGCGCCAGGAACACCAGGGCGATGCCGGAGAACCGCATGAACAGCCATGCGTACTTCTCGAAGTTCGGCATGCCGCCGGGACGCCGCGGCGCCCGCGGGTTGTCCAGTCCGGCGGGGCGGTCGTAGCTCTTCTCCAGAACGGGCGCGATGGGCCGTTCGCGAGGCTGATCGGGTGCGCTCACAGGAACCTCTCCGCCATGTGCATCGCCAGCACCACCAGTGCGGGCACCATCACCAGCAACCAGACGATCCCGACGGCGGCCAGCATCTTGCGCTGGTGCCGAGGACCTTCGGCCCAGAAGTCGATGAGGATCACGCGGATGCCGTTGAGGGCATGGAACAGCACCGCTGCTACCAGGCCGACCTCCATGAGGCCGACGATCGGTGTCTTGTAGGTCTCGATGACGGCGTTGTAGGACTCGGGGCTCACCCGTACCAGTGCCGTGTCGAGCACGTGTACAAAAAGGAAGAAGAAGATCGTCGCACCCGTGATGCGGTGCAGGACCCAGGACCACATGCCTGGATCACCTCGGTACAGGGTGCGCCGGCGTGGCTTGTCCTGTTTGGCCGGCTGTGCCGGTGCCGCTGTGCTCATCAGCGCCTCCAACGCCATCGGTGGGCGCCGGGGCAACACAACTCATCCCCAGCGTGGCAGTAATCGATGCCCAATTGTTGCTCCGGGCGACCGTCGGGTGGACTCTAATCCCATTTGTAGTAACCAACTAATTGCCGAGACCACTCCTGGCGTGGTCAACGACTCGAAGTTAGGGTGACCTTGCTGAATCCACCGGCCGGAGCGATGGTGTGGTGAATGCATTCAGAAACGACGAGCGGAAGAAGTCATGGCTGCTGAAATTGACTGGAATTTGTTGCAGGCCAAGGCAATTGAGGCATCAAGGCTGGCGTATGCGCCCTACTCGGGTTTTCCGGTCGGTGCGGCCGCACTAGTCGACGATGGTCGAATTGTCAGCGGATGCAATGTGGAGAATGTCTCATATGGCCTGGGTCTCTGTGCGGAGTGTTCTGTGGCGTGCAACCTGTATTCGACCGGCGGCGGACGGCTGGTCGCGCTGGCGTGTGTGGCCGCCGATGGCGAACTCCTGATGCCGTGTGGACGGTGCCGTCAGGTGCTCTTCGAGCACGGCGGGGCTGAGCTGTTGATCGCGCACCCCTCGGGCCCTACCAGGTTGGCGGAACTGCTGCCCGACGCCTTCGGTCCCGACGACCTGGCCCGAGGCGGTCAAATATCGTGACCCAGTTCACATTCGATGCGCCAACGGTCATCAGGACCAAGCGTGACGGCGGCCGTCTCTCCGATGCCGCCATCGACTGGGTGATCGACGCCTACACCCACGGCCGGATCGGTGACGGGCAGATGGCGGCACTGCTGATGGCCATCTTCCTGCGGGGTATGGAGCGCGACGAGATCGCGCGGTGGACGGCGGCGATGATCGACTCGGGGGAGCGGCTCGACTTCACCGATCTCCGCCGCGACGGCAGCCCCCTTCGGCTGGTGGACAAACACTCCACCGGCGGGGTGGGGGACAAGATCACCATCCCGCTGGTCCCGATCGTCGCGGCCTGCGGCGCCGCCGTCCCGCAAGCAGCCGGACGCGGACTCGGACACACCGGTGGCACCCTCGACAAACTCGAGTCCATCCCCGGGTTCACCGCTGAGATCGACAAAGCCCAAGTGCGCCAACAGCTGTGCGATGTCGGTGCGGCCATCTTCGCGGCCGGTGACCTGGCTCCGGCCGACCGGTTGATCTACGCGCTGCGTGATGTCACCGCCACCACCGAGTCGCTACCGCTGATCGCCAGTTCGATCATGAGCAAAAAGATCGCCGAGGGTGCCAAGGCGCTGGTGCTCGACGTCAAGGTGGGTTCCGGCGCGTTCCTGAAGAAGGAGGAGGAGTCCTGGGAGCTGGCGCGCACCATGGTGGCCCTCGGCGCCGCCCACGGAATCCCCACCCGCGCCGTGCTCACCGATATGGCGAGTCCGTTGGGCCGGGCAGTTGGCAATGCCGTCGAGGTGGCCGAATCGCTGGAGGTGCTGGCCGGCGGCGGGCCGGCCGATGTGGTGGAGCTGACGCTGGCGTTGGCCCGCGAGATGCTCGACCTCGCCGGCGTTGATGCCCGCGACCCCGCGGACACCCTGCGCGACGGCACCGCGATGGACAGCTTCCGCGCCCTGGTCGCCGCCCAGGGTGGTGACGTGGCGGCGTCGCTGCCGGTCGCCGGCCATTCCGAGACCGTAGTCGCCGGCAGGAGCGGCATCATGGGGAACATCGACGCACTGGCTGTCGGCATGGCCGTCTGGAGACTCGGCGCGGGCCGCGCCGCGCCGGGGGAGCGGGTCCAGGCCGGCGCCGGAGTGCAACTGCATCGCAAGCCGGGTGAGGCCGTTGCCGCCGGCGACGTGCTGTTCACCCTGTTCACCGACACCCCGGACCGGTTCGGTCCGGCGCTGGCCGAACTCGACGGGGCCTGGCAGGTGGCCGCCGAGCCGCCGACCGTCCGTCCACTCCTCATCGATCGGGTCGGCGACTAGCGTCAGCCGTCGGTCACGACAGCGTTGCGGCCCGCTCGCTTGGCGCTGTACAGGGCATGGTCGGCGCGGCTCAGCACGTCATCCAGCGAATCGTGTCGCCGGGCGACGGCCACGCCCACGCTGACGGTGACGGCCGGCAGGTCCGGATGATCACGATGTTGTTCGGCGATCGCGGCACGAAGCCGGTCAGCAAAGGCGCGAGCGTCATCGAGGCTGCTTCCGGGTAGGGCGACAGCAAATTCCTCACCGCCGATCCGCGCCGCGATGTCGTCCTCGCCGATCAACAAACCACAGGTCTCGGCGACCGCAGTGAGTGTCTTGTCTCCGGAGGCGTGACCGTAGCTGTCGTTGATCCGTTTGAAATGGTCGACGTCGAGCACCGCCACCGCCAAGTGGCTGCCGTGTCGGTTGGCGGTGGCGAGTGCGGTGCCGAGACGTTCGACAAAATGTCGGCGATTGGCCAGCGGCACCAGTGAGTCCAGCCGGGCCAGCGCGTCGAGTCGCTCGACCAGCTGCCGGCGTTCTTCGAACATCGCGTAGAGGGTCAGCGAGAACACCGATGCGGTCGCGATGAAGAAACTGACGTAAGCCAGCCGGTCCGGTACCTCGAGGTGAGCCAGGAAACCCTGCCCGGACGACCCGGCCCAGGTGATGGCGGGGGCGATCAGGACGTTGGCCGTCGTCACCCCGCGCAACCCGCGGCGCAGGCCGATCCACACCAGCAGCGGATAGGTGATGCCCAGCATCAGCAGCGGGTAGATCGGCAGCACCGTGGCGGCCAGGCCCAGCAGTCCGATGGCGGCAGCGCTCAGGACCAGATCGGGGGTGGTGGAGCTTCGCCGCGAAGTGCTCCGGATGCACCAAGCCAGCAGCAGGGGGGCGATGAGCACCTGCCCCACCGAGTTCCCGATCCACCAGTGCAACCATGCCGACGGAATCTCACCCGCATGCTCAAGCGGGCGCTGGATGCCCTGAACCCAGAACGGCTCCAAGATGTTCGGAATTCGATCCAGCGGAGTGGCGCCCAGGGCCCACAGCACGCTGACTCCTCCGGTGGCGCTGATGGGCTGCAGTACCAGGAACACCAGCGCGACGAACAGGAGAACATCGCGGGGGTGCCCGAACTTCGGGGAGAGCCGCCAGCGCGCGAACAACAACGCGCCCAGTGCGCATTCCACGCTGTTCACCGCTCCGATGGCCAGTCCGCCGAGCACCGACGGACCCGACCAGATCGACAGCAGGGTCTGTCCGAGCAGCACTCCCCAGGCGACGCGCGGACCGAACATGATCGCGAACGCCAGCGCCACACCTTCAGGGGCGAACACCACGCTGGTGACGTTGCTGTACTCGACGGACACCGCAAATGTCAGACGGCCCAGGGTGAAGTAGAGACAAGCCAGAATCAGGGCGGCGACGGCGACGCGACCCGGGCTCTTCCGGGCGCGCTCGACCGTCGCGATCCACATCGGACGATGATAATGGCGCATGTGTCAATATTTCTCCCCGAACGCATCAGACGGTGAGGACCGGTGTGCGATCCGCCGGGTTGGTCACGATGGGAGGCCAGGTGAACGGCAGAGGAAATTTGCTCGTCGTGCGCGTGTCGGTGAATTGGCCGCGCCGGGCAGCATCTGCCATGACGTGCACAGACAGCGGGTGCCGGCCGCCTCGATGCATCCGGTGCCGCAGATGACGTGGCCGCAGCTGTGATCATTGCGCAGGATGGTGACATGACTCCGCCCACTTTGGCGTTAACTCTCGACAACATCCGGCTGGCCCCCAAAGCCCTGTTGCACGACCACCTCGACGGGGGGCTGCGACCGTCGACCGTCTTGGAGATGGCCGCCGAGATCGGCTACGACGAACTACCGGCCACCGACGTCGACGGGCTGGCGGCGTTCTTCCGCACGGCCGCCCACAGCGGATCGTTGGTGCGCTATCTCGAGCCGTTTGCGCACACCGTGGCCGTCATGCAGACTCCCGAATCGCTGCACCGGGTGGCCTTCGAGTGCGTCGAGGACCTGGCCGCCGATTCGGTTGTCTACGCCGAGGTCCGCTTCGCCCCGGAACTGCACATCGACGCCGGCCTGTCACTGGATGCCGTGGTGGATGCGGTGTTGGCCGGTTTTGCCGACGGTGAGAAGGCGGTGGCGGCCTCCGGCAGGGCCATCACGGTGCGCTGCCTGGTGACCGCGATGCGCCATGCCGCGCGATCCAGAGAGATCGCCGAGCTGGCGATCCGGTTCCGTGACAATGGTGTCGTCGGCTTCGACATCGCCGGTGCCGAGGCCGGTTACCCTCCCACCCGGCACCTGGACGCCTTCGAGTACATGCGGAACAACAACGGCCGCTTCACCATTCACGCCGGCGAGGCGTTCGGGCTGCCGTCGATCCATGAGGCCATCGCATTCTGCGGGGCCGACCGGCTGGGCCACGGGGTCCGCATCGTCGACGACGTGGAGACACTCGCCGACGGCACGGCCCGGCTGGGCCGGGTGGCGGGCATCGTCCGCGACAAACGCATCCCGCTGGAGCTGTGCCCGAGCTCGAATGTCCAGACCGGGGCGGTGGCGAGCATCGCCGAGCATCCGTTCGACAAGCTGGCGCGGCTGCGGTTCCGCGTCACCGTCAACACCGACAACCGGTTGATGAGTGACACCACGATGAGCCAGGAGATGTTGCGGCTGGTGGAAGCGTTCGGCTACGGGTGGAGTGATCTCGAGCGGTTCACCATCAATGCCATGAAATCGGCGTTCATCCCGTTCGATCAACGGTTGGCGATCATCGACGAGATCATCAAGCCGCGTTTTGCCGTTCTCGTCGGGTGATCACTGCTGCTGGTCGACGGATGCGCGGGCTGCTTCGAGGGTGTCCAGATTGTGGGCGACGGTGATCTCGATGGCCCGCTCGGTGTCGCCGGCCCGGTAGGTCTGCAGGATCAGGAGATGGTCGGCGTCGCCGCGGGCCCGCCGCTCGGCGTCCCCGCTGATGGAAACGCCGACGTACAGCGATGACAGGTCGGCCAGTGTCGTCAGGATCGAGTAGAGCTTCGGCCGGCGGCTGGCGACGTAGAAGATCTTGTGGAATTCGCGATTGAGCTCGACCCATTCGGCCGGATCGGTTGCGGCCTCCATGCGGTGGGCGAGTATCTCGGCGGCGTCGAGTTCCTCGGTGGTGATGTGGCGGATGCCTTCGCGCACCGCCACGGGGATGAGCACGGAACGTAGTTCGTAGACGTCTTCGAGCTCGGCACGGGTGGTCTGGTGCACGGTCGCGCCGTGGAACGCGCTGTAGTCGACCAGACCTTCGGACATCAGGTTGCGCAGCGCTTCCCGTACCGGCGTCACACTCACCGACAGTCGCTGCGCCAGCTCTGCCTGCATCAGGTGGGTGCCGCCGGGGAGCTCGCCGGAGATGATCGCGGTCCGGAGGCGGTCGGTGACCGTCACATGGGCGGTACGGATCGGTGTCGACGTCAGTGCAGACAGCGGTGCGTGTCTCGGTGCGCTCGGCACGTGGGGCCTCCTTCCGTTGTGGAAAAGCCGAAAGTGAATGGGTCGCAGGGAAATTTACCCGACGGAAACACATCCTGCAGCAGATGTCATGTCTCATATATGAAATAGACCGGACGGCTCGGTCTGATTCACCCACTTCTTCTTCCCCTGGAGGCTCCGCATGGCATCAACATTCCGTCCCCACCTCCGTCGGCTTCCGATGGCCCTCCTCACCACCGGCATCGCCGCCGGGCTGGTGCTGTCCGGATGTTCGGCATCGTCCACGTCGTCGGAGAGCTCCACAACAGCGGAAGCCCTCCCGGTGGTGCGGCTGCAGGGAATGGAGGGAGGTCTGAGCTCGATGGCCCTCAAGATCATCAAGGAGCAGGGCTTCGACACCGCCAACGGTTTCACCGCCGAGAACTTCGAGATCTCCGGTGACGCGTCCACCCAGTTCTTCCTCCAGGGTGAGTCCGACGTCTCCTTCGACGGTGATCCGGTCACCGCCGCGCTGCTGCGCAGCCAGGGCAACGATGTGACCACCTATTTCCCGATGGCGGTTCAGGACGTTGCGCTGGTGGTCAGGGGAGATTCGCCGTACCAGAACGAGCAGGACCTGATCGGCATGAAAGTGGGCCACGACGGCCTGGATTCGGGCGGGATGACCGCGGCACTGGTGATGCTCAACGAGTTCTCGAACCTCGACATCGAGCAGCAGTACAACCTGCAGCTCGCCCAGGAGGCGGCACTGCTGCGCCTGCTGGACCGCGGTGAGGTCGAAGCCGTGTTCACCGCCGAGCCCAACACCATCGTCGCGGCCAAGGAATACGGCATGCGCACCGTCTGGGGTCCGGGTTGGCAGCAGTGGGAAGAAGCGGCGGGCGGACGAGCCTGGAACATCACCGCGATGACCCGGGACAGCTGGATCCAAGAGAACCCCGAACTGGCCCAGGGCGTACAGAACGCCTGGAACGATGCCTACGACTGGATCGTCGCCGATCCGTCCCGGGTCACCACCGGTGAGCTCGGCGACTTGATCGGCATTGAATCCGACGATGTCGCAACCGGTTTCCAAGAGCTCATCGAGACCAGCGAGTACTTCACCAAACGCTGGACCGCCGACGACGTCGCCGCAGCCGAGGCGTTCATCCAGTACGCCGCCGAGTCCGGGCTGGGCATCGACGAAGCTCCTGCCGGAGCGGTGACCCGGCTGCCGGAATCGTCGGCGGAGTAGGGCGTGCAGGTAGCCCAACGGCCCCTGCGGCCGGCGCCCCGGGCCACGTTGCTCCTGGGCGCCGGTGCGGTGCTCATCCTGATGTGGCAATTGTTGTGGGACGCCACGGATTTCCTGCCGTCGCCGGCATCGACTCTGGCTGAGGCGGTGGAGCTGCTGGCAGACCCGGCCACCTACGAAGACCTCGGTGCCACCGTGCGCAGACTCATCGTGGGCCTGCTGATGGGTTACGCGGCGGCCGTGGTGGTGGCATTACTGATGCAGATAAACCCGTGGTGGAACCGATTCTTCGGCCCCGCGGTCTACGTCACGATCACCGCGCCGAGCATGGTGGTGTCGTTGCTGTGCTTGATGGTGTTCGGCCTGTCGGAGTTCGGTGTCTGCATGTCGGTGGCAATCGTGGTGTTCCCCTTTGTTGTTGTCAGCCTGGACGAGGGCGTCAAGGCGCTGGACCCCAAACTGACCGAGATGAGCCGCATCTACGGGTTCAGCGGACTCAACCGCATCCGGCATCTGGCGCTGCCGGAGATGGCGCCCTACCTGTTCAGTGCCTTCCGCAACGTCCACGCCCTCGGGTGGAAAGTGGTGGTGATCGCCGAGTTGTTCTCCCAGCAGATCGGGATCGGTGCCGAATACAAGCGCGCCTACGGCTTTTTCGAACTCGAGCGGCTGGTGGTGTGGACATTGTTCTTTGTCGTGATGATCACGGCCGTCGAATATTTGATCCTGCGTCCGTTCGAACGGCGGGTCTTCCGCTGGCGGGCCCCGGTCAAGAAAAACAGGAAGAAAGCACTCGCATGATCACCGAGACCCGATCGGACTTCCTCACCATCGAGGGACTGTCCTATGCCTATCCCGGTAGCGCCGGCTACGCCTTGAAAGACGTCAGCTTGCAGGTTGCCAGCGGCGAATTCGCCTGCATCGTAGGGCCGAGCGGCTGCGGCAAGTCGACTCTGCTGAACATCTTGTCCGGCCTCGCCGATCCGACGGCGGGCACGGTGGCGATGGACGGTGCCCCGATCGTCGTGGACGGGGTGGTGCAGGCCACCCCGCGGCCCCGACTGGGCTACTTGTTCCAAGATGCCCGGCTGTTGCCGTGGCGCACGGTCCGCAAGAACATCGAACTCGCCCTGGATGCCGCTGATGTCCCGCGCGAGTCATGGCGATCCCGCACCGACCGGTACCTGGATCTGTGTGAGATCTCCCGGTTCGCCGACAGCTGGCCGGCCAACCTGTCCGGCGGCCAACGCCAGCGCGTGGCGATCGCCCGGGCGCTGGCCATCGAACCCGCGTCCGTGCTGATGGACGAACCGTTCTCGACGCTGGACGAGGTCACCGGGCGCTCGCTGCGCGGCAAGCTGATCGACTTGTGGCAGGCCACCGGTCAGACCTTCATCTTCATCACCCACTCGATCCGGGAGGCGGTGTTCCTGGCTGATCATGTCTACGTCATGGCCCCGGGCCCGGGGCGGGTCCTCGAGCGGATCACCATCGACATACCGCGCCCGCGTCGCTATGAATCCCCGGAGATCGCCGAAGTCGAGACCCGCGTGATCGACTCGGTGTTGCAGTACTGGGGCTACGAGGAATCTGCCGGCGGTGGACGGTGACCGACACTGTGCGCGGCGCCGTCGGTGAAGTCGACCGGGCGCCCGCACCGACGCGTAAAACCCGGCGACGGCTTCCCCCCGAAGTGGTGGCGATCGGTGCCGGCCTGCTGGTCTGGTGGATGGCCGCGGGGACCCTGCTGCCCTACCTGCCTGGACCGGGCCGGGTCGCCGCCGACTTCCAGGCGGCGGTGAGTTCGCTGGAGTTCTACGAGGCGATGCTGATCACCCTGCGGCGCATCGTCATCGCGTGGACCACGGGTTTTGCGATCGCGCTCACCATCGGTGTCCTGATGGCGCGCAATCGGTATGTGGAGGCGCTGGCGCATCCGGTGGTGTTCATCGGGCTGGCCCTGCCCGGCCCGGTCACCATCTTGTTCTCCACCCTGTGGCTGGGACTCGGTGAGCTGGCGACACTGGTGGCGCTGACACTGGCCGTCACCCCGTTCATGGTGACCTTCATCTACGACGGCTCGAAAGCGCTGGACCCCCGGCTCTTCCAGATGTCGGCGGTCTACCAGTTCCGCCCCGTCGCCAGGTTCCGGCATGTCATCCTGCCGCAACTGGCGCCGGCACTGATGTCGGCGGCACGGTTCGGCTTCGCGATGGGCTGGAAGCTGGTGGTGCTCGTCGAAGCGCTGTCGGCGGGCAGCGGCATCGGTGAGCGGATCGAGTACTTCTTCTCGTTCAACCGCCCCGGCGCGGTCATCGCGTGGACTCTCGGCTTCACCATCGTCATGGTGTTGGTGGAGCTCTTCGTGTTCCGTACCATCTCCCGGCGGGTGTTCCGCTGGCGCCCGAAAGTAGCTGCTCCGCAATGACATATATGCATCTAGGACTTCCGTCCCATTCCGGGGCAACCGTTGCCATGCGGGACTGGGCGGAGTTGGCGGCCACCGTCGAGTCTGCCGGGTTCGACACGCTGTGGCACTCCAACGAACGGTTCTTCCGGGACATGTTCGTGCGGATGACGGTATCGGCGACCGCTACCGAGCGAATCATGTTGGGCGGGGCGGTGGTCGATGGTTTCACCGTCCACCCGGCGCTGACGGCTCAGTCCCTGGCCACGGTTGATGAACTCTCCGGTGGCCGGGTGACGGTGGCGGTCGGGGCGGGGGGCTCGGGGCTGCCGATGATGGGTATGTCCCGGCGCGCGGTACCGGAGGTGGTGCGCACCACCTACCTGTCCATCGCCGAATTGCTGGCCGGACAGACCGTCACCCGGACGACGCCGATGTACACCTTGGACGGCGCGCACCTGCGGGTCCGGCCGGCCGGCGACGTTCCGATGTGGGTTGCCAGTCGTGGGCCCCGCACCTTGGAGATGGCCGGCGGAATCGCCGACGGTGTCATCATCGCCAGTCAGGCATCGTCGCCGGGGTTGCTGCGGTCACTGGAGCGGGTCACCCGTGGCGCGGTTGCCGCAGGTCGTGCTCCCGGCGACGTCGCGACGATGGCCCGTGTCGACACCTGCGTGCACGCCGACCCCGGGCTCGCCCGCGATGGATGCCGGCTGATGGTCGCCAAGATTCTCTGGATGAGCTATCCGGACCGGGGTTTTGTCACCGACGCCGGTCTGACGGTCCCGGACGAGCTGGAACAGATCATCGCAACCCGCGACTACGACGCCCTGGAAGAGGTGGCGAGTCTGGTACCGGATGAGCTGATCGACATGTTCTGCTGGGCAGGCACACCGGAGCAGATCGTCGACCGGGTGGCGACGGTGGTGGCGGAGACGGGTGTCACCGACGTGGGTTTCTGGCTGCTGTGTGCACCCGGGCAATCGTTGGCCGCGGCGCTCGAACTGCTGGCCGGGATACTTCCACAGCTGCGGGCTCGGCTCGCCGTCGAGGCCACCGCATGAACGAGTTGCTCTACGACCCCCGGCGCCTTGCGGCGACGATGGCCGACGCGGGCGTCGACGTCCTGGTGGTCACCAGATCACCGGGCGTGCGCTACCTCACCAGGTTCACCAAGCCCGGTCGCAGCGTCGCGATCGTGTGTCGCAACGACCCGGCACACCCGCATCTGGCGGTTCCCGCCGTCGAACTCGACTACCTGGTCGAGGATCTGGTCCCGGGGATCGACGTGCATTCCTGGGGGGAGTTCGTCCGGGAATGCCCTGCCGATCGAGAACTGCTCGATCGTGAGGCGCTGGTCGCCGACGCCCACGACGGACGCCGCCCCGACCTCGATCGTGCCGGAATGGTCGCGATGATCGTGACGTCGCTCGGGATGAGCAGTGCGCGCATCGGTTTCGATGTCACCCCGGTGACCGAACCGGCGTTGACGGCCGCTCTCGGGGCGGAGGTTGTCGACGCATCCGATGTGGTGCCCAGGCTGCGAACCCACAAGACCGCACTCGAAATCGAACGGCTGGGCGAGGCGGCCCGCATCGCCGAATCGGCGATC
Organism: Mycobacterium sp.; assembly: GCF_049647605.1. Taxonomy (GTDB): domain Bacteria; phylum Actinomycetota; class Actinomycetes; order Mycobacteriales; family Mycobacteriaceae; genus Mycobacterium. The sequence continues at coordinate 42,316 of NZ_JBARXZ010000102.1, forward strand.
ACCGCGACGACGGCGATCGCCGCCGCCGGTGTCACCCAGGCGGAACTGGCCACCGAGTTCCGGGTCGCCGTGGCCCGCGGTGGTGGATTCCTGCGGGTGGACTCGGTGTCCATCGGGCGCGACTCGGTGTTCGGCAACGCCAATGTCGCGCAGACCGTGCTGTCCCCGGGTGATCTGCTGCGGTTCGACATCGGCGCGGTGTACCGCGGATACCAGTCCGACCTGTCCCGGTGTTTCAGCCTCGGCGAGCCCGACGCCAAGACCCGGAGGTATGCCGAGGCCGTCATCGCCGGCCAGAGCGCTGCGCTGGCGATGCTGGAACCAGGGGTCCGCACCGCGGAGCTGTTCGCCGCGGCGGTGGCCGAGACCCGGCGGGCGGGCATACCTCACTACAACAGGACGCATGTCGGTCACGGGATCGGGCTGGTGGGCTCCTATGACGCTCCGCTGCTGAGCCCCTTCGATCCGCACGTGATCGAAGCGGGCATGGTGCTGTGTGTCGAAACTCCCTACTACGAATTCGGTTTCGGCGGTGTCCAGATCGAGGACATGGTGGTGGTGACGGATTCGGGATGGACGCCGTTGAGCCGGCTGCCCCGAAGTCTGGAGATCCTGTAGATGTTTTTACGGGGATTGGTATGTATTCGCTGCGGCCGTCCCGGTGATCCGGCTCCGCGTGCCCGAGGATGTGTGCGGTGCCGGGCCGAGGGGGTGTCGGCAAATCTGCGTACCGACTACGACCTGGAGTCGGCGGGGCCGGCGTTTCTCGCCGATCTGGCCGATGATCTACCGGGCCTGCTGCGGTATCGCGCGCTGCTGCCTGTCGAGCTCTCAGCTGTGGGCGCGGCCGTCAGCGGGCCTGCACCGTTGTTGCCGGCGCCGCGACTGGCCTCGGCCATCGGTATGCGCAGGCTGTGGATCAAGGACGAATCCCGAGGACTGAGTTGGTCGTTCAAGGATCGCGCGGCTGCAGTCGCCGCCGCGCATGCCCGGGCCTCGGGGGCGGAGGTGCTGGTCACCGCATCCACCGGCAACGCTGCCGCAGCCACCGCCGCGCATGCCCGCCGTGCCGGGTTGACCCCGGTGGTGGTGTTCGCCCGGGGTGTCGATCCGCTGATGGCCGCCTTCGTGGCGGCCTACGGTGCACACGTTGCGGTGGCCGAGACCAAGGCCGACCGTTGGCGTTTGGTGGGCGAGGCCGTGGACCGGTACGGGTGGTACCCGATGTCGAACTATGCCGACCCGCCGGTGGGGAACAACCCATATGCGATCGACGGCTACAAGGCCATCGCGTTCGAGATCTTCGAGCAGCTGGGCCGTCGGGTTCCCGAGGCCGTGTACTTCCCGGTGTGTTACGGCGATGCGCTGGCTGCCAGCCGGCGTGCGTTCGGGGAGCTCTGCGACATCGGTCTCGCCGAACGGGTACCTGCGCACAGCGGAGGTGAGATCTATGGCACCGTATCCGCCGCGCTTGCCCATGGCCGCGATGACGTCCCGGTCAGCACGCTGGACCACCCCACGGCGGCCTCGTCGATCTCGTCCCGGCAGAGCACCTTTCAGGCGCTGCAGGCGGTGCGCAGCAGCGCTGGTGCCATGCATACCGTCAGCGAAGATGAGCTCGAGGCAGCACTGCAACTCGCGGTGCGCACCGAAGGGGTGCTGCTGGAGGCGGCCTCCGCAGCAGGTCTGGCGGCACTGATCGCGCACCGCCGCGACGGGCTCCTCGGTGCTGACACCGAGGTGGTGCTGATCGCGTCGTCCTCGGGGGTGAAGTCCCTGGGGCGGCGCCTCACCGAACCCGTCACCGCAGATGTTGTCACCGATGTCGCCCGGTTGGCCGCGATGCTCGAATCAGAAAGGGATACCCAGCAATGAAATTCGGCGTCGGTTTGCCCACCGGTATGGAGGGGCTGGTCAATCCCATCCCCTTCTTCACCCCGGACCAGTTCTGTGAAGCGGCGCGTCGCGCCGAGGCCCTCGGCTACGACTCGGTGTGGGGCAACGACCACTACGCGCCGCAAGACTATGTACGACAGAAGTATTCGGCCACACCAAATCTGTGGGAAGTGCTGACGGTGCTGACCGCGGTGGCCGCGGTCACCGAACGGGTGGAGATCGGCACCGCTGTCATCGTCTTGCCGATGCGGGATCTTGTCACCTTGGCACGGCAAGCGGCGACCATCGATCAGCTCAGCGGCGGCAGGCTGCTCCTGGGCGTCGGCATCGGGGCCTACCCCGAGGAATACCGGGCAGCACGGCCGGACCTGGCCGGTGCGCACCGCGGCGACATGCTCGACGAGGGGCTCTCGCTGCTCCAGCGGATGTTCACCGAGACGTCGGTCACCCATCACGGTCGGTACTACCAGGTGGAGGAGCTCGAACTCCAGCCGAAAGGTGTTGCCGGACAGGTGCGAGTACTGATCGGCGGTCACCACCGCCGCAGCATCGAACGGGCCGTGCAGTATGGGGCAGGGTGGATCCCGGGCTGGCGGCCATTGGACGAGATGGCGCAGTGGATCCGCGATCTGCGAACGCGGGCAGAGGAAGTCGGCCGTGATCCACAGTCGCTCATCGTGGCGCCGCAGTTCTCCTGTCTGATCGGCAGCGACCACGCCGGCACCGAAGAGCGCTACCGGTCCAGCGGCATGGTGGCGCATCGAATCTCGTTGGCCCGCGATGGACGCGATCCGATGAAGTCGTTGCACAACAACCTGATCGGAGGATTCGACGAGGTGGGGGAGCGCATCGAACGGCTGCACCAGATGGGTGCCGACCATCTGGCCTGCACCACCTTCTGTGTCGACACCGTCGAGGAATGGTTCGAGCAGATCGAGATGTTCGCCACCGAGGTGATCGCCCCGTACCGACGTCGCCACGGTATCGCCGACCCCCGCGTGGTGACCGGGTGATCGATCTACGGACCGACACCGTCACGTCGCCGACGCCCGGAATGCGCCGAGCCATCGCCGCCGCCGTGGTCGGTGACGAGCAGAAGGGGGAGGATCCGACCACCCGGCTGCTCGAGGAACGAGTGGCTGAGTTGTTGGGTGCCGGAGCTGCGGTGTTCGTTCCCTCCGCGACGATGGCCAATCAGATTGCGCTGCAGCTGTGGTCCCGCCCGGGTGAAGCGCTGGTGTTGTCGGCCGGCAGCCACCTGGTGCACAGTGAAGCAGGAGGTCCCGCCGCGCTGGCCGGTCTGATGTTGCAGCCGATCAGCAGCGTGGACGGCCGCTTCGACGCGCCGACGCTGGCCGCGCTGGCCTCGGCGGGAGGAGTCGAGAAGCCACGGACCGCGCTGATGTCGGTGGAGAACTCGCACAGCAACTCCGGAGGCCGGGTGTGGCCCCTGGCGCTGTTGGATGCTGTGGTGGCCGAGGCGAACTCGCTGGGAATCCGCACCCACCTGGACGGTGCCCGGCTGTTGAACGCCGCGCTTACCTGCGGGGTCGCCGCCGGCCGCCTGGCCGGTGGCTTCGACTCGACGACGTTCTGCCTGTCCAAGGGGCTGGGCTGCCCGCTGGGCGCGTTGCTGGCGGTGCCCGCCGACCGAGAGATCGAGGCACGTCGGATCAAACAGCGCCTTGGCGGTGCGATGCGCCAGTCCGGGATGCTGGCCGCGGCCGGGCAGTACGCGCTCGAACATCATGTGGGCCGGCTCGCCGAGGACCATCGTCGCGCCAGCAGGCTGGCGGAGTTGCTGTCCGACACGGTGTTTGCCGTCGATCCGTCGGCCGTGGAGACCAATGTGGTGTTGCTCGACGCCGCCGCGACCGGGCTGTCGCGCGAGGAGCTGATGGCCCGGTTACGCGCCGGCGGGGTGCTGCTGTCGGCGCTTCCGCAGCCCGGACAGCTGCGCGCGGTCACTCACCTCGACATCGACGACGCCGCGATCGACCGCGCTGCCGAGGTCATTCGCTCGGTCCTTGCGGGCGCGGCGCGCTGACCACCGCGCGGCCGTTGCCGTCGCGCAGCAGGGCACTACCAGCTCACTCCCGGCGCAGGCGTGAGTCCAGGAACCGCTCGAGGCGCTCGAACTGCTCGACGGCCTTGGTGTAAGGCGCGGCGGGCCGGTCGGCGTTGTCGGGATCATCGACGTAGCCGATGAACTTGCCGAGCTCCGAGTCGGCGGTCAACGTCTTGTCCACCGTGTCTTCCTCGGAGTAGTCGCCGACATCCTGGAGCAGTTCCACCGCCAGCGCCAGCTGATCGAGGTCGATGCCGTCCGGGCCTTCGGCGATTTCCTCGGCCAGCCCGGTCAGCACGTAGACGTTCTCGTCGGTGACGTTGACGTCCAGCGACCCGTCCGTGGCGGCGGTGCGGATGTCGTCGTAGGTGCTCAGGTCCGACAGATCGTGGTCGTGCTCGTCGGCCAGATACCGGGCAAGCGCACGCTCAGAGGGGAACACGCTGATCCGGCCGTTGCGGCCCAGGAACAGGGGACGCTCACCGAAGTAGCAGCGCAGCGTGTAGAACGTGCCGGAGCTGGTGATCATCTGCACCGGGTCGATGCCGACCTTGCCCCAGAAGTCGTCGTCATCGCCGAGCACGCCACCGCGGGACTCGGCGGCCAATACGCGGTCCACGGGATCGACACCGGTCTCGTCGCCGTCGGTCAGCTCATCCTCGAGAACGTCACCTTCGCTGTCGTCGTCGACGGCGATCGCTTCGTCTTCCGGATCCTCGGGGGCGGGTTCGGCGAGTTCTGCGGCCGCCTTCTCCGACAGCGCCGCGTCGACATCCGGGGTGGTGACGATGTCGTCGATCGCGGCGATGATGCCGTCCCAGTTGCGTCCCACGATCGTGGCGATGGCGTTCCACCGCTTGAGGCCGGACTTGCCGGTGAACTCGTCCACGCCACCGTTGACGCTGCTCAGCGTGGGGTTGCCGTTGAAGAACTTGGTGACGGCCGGGAGCTCACAGACCGACCCGATGGACGAGACGATGGCCAGCGTGCGGGCCAGCGTGGTCACCGATTCCTCGGTGGGTTTGTCGGCCAGCAGCTCCTCGACCGCGATCAGATCGAACTGACGGTCTGGCACCGGGTCGAGCTTGTGGGCGGAGGCGGCGACCAGCTGCTCCCACGCCGGGTGATCGGACAGATCGTTGTCGTCACCGCCGCGGACGAAGGCCACCAGGTCGGCAGCGCTGGCGAACCCGTACAGATCTTCGTCCTTGCCGAGAAGGGCCTCCCATTCGTCTCCGGCGTCGCGCCACCGGGGCGCCCAGACGGTGTAGAAGTCACCCTCGGTCAGTACGAGGCGGATCGGCACAAGCTCAGCAGCCATGCGGCACAGGATAACGACGTGCCGACTGTGGCCCACCACGAGCGGGTGCAAACTGCGACGAGAGCGCGGCGTGTCGGCCGGGGACGTGCATGCCCGGCGGAGGGTGCACGGGTTCGCTTAGTGTCTTTGCCTATGGATGTACGCGTAGTCGATCACCCGCTGGCCGCGGCCCGATTGACCACCCTGCGAGACGAGCGCACCGACAACGCGGGCTTTCGCTCGGCGCTGCGGGACCTGACGTTGATGCTGGTCTACGAAGCCACCAGGGACGCGCCGTGCGCCGAGATCGTGGTGCGCACCCCGCTGACCGAAACCGCCGGGTATCGGCTGGCCACCCCGCCGTTGCTGGTCCCGGTGTTGCGCGCCGGTCTGGGCATGGTGGATCAGGCGCATGCCCTGATCCCGGAAGCCAAGGTGGGTTTTGTCGGCGTCGCCCGGGACGAGCAGACACATCAGCCGACGCCGTATCTCGAGTCGCTGCCCGACGATCTGAGCGCTCAGCCGGTGATCGTGCTCGATCCGATGCTCGCCACCGGCGGCTCGATGTCACACACCCTGGGCCTGTTGCAGGCGCGTGGCGCGGTCGACATCACGATCATCTGCGTCGTCGTGGCACCGGCCGGCATTGCGGCGGTGGAGGCCGCGGCGCCCGCGGCCCGATTGTTCACCGCGTCGGTCGACGACGGTCTCGACGAGGCCGCCTACATCGTCCCGGGTCTCGGTGACGCCGGGGACCGGCAGTTCGGCCCCCGCTGACCCGCGTGCGGCGCATCCTGGCCTGGCTGGCCGGCGCGGTGGTGATCGTCGTGATCGCCGCGGGAGTCGGCGGCTACATGCTGTTCACCCGTCCGCAGGGCGAGCAATTGACCCCGGCCGACGCGATCGTGGTCCTCGGTGGCGATCGGGACGGCCGGATCGACTATGGGCTGGACCTGGCACGGCAGGGATACGCCAACACCGTGGTGCTGTCGAACTCCTACGGTGAGTTCGATCCGATGATCCGGCAGAAATGCGCCTCCGGCACCGCCACCATCACGGTGATCTGTTTCATCCCGGACCCGTGGACCACCCGGGGCGAGGCGATGTTCGTCCAGCGGATGGCCCAGGAACGGGGCTGGCACCACGTGATCGTGGTGTCCTGGAACTACCACCTGGTGCGGGCCCGCTACATCTTCGATCAGTGTTTCGACGGCACAGTGACGATGCGGGCCGTTCCTGGAAGCTATGACTACAACCTGGCGGAGTGGGCGGAGGTCTACGGCTACCAGTACGCGGCGATCGTCAAGGCGGCGGTCATCGGTTGCTGAGCAGCTCCGCCAGCTCGCCGCTGACCGCCTCGAGGAGGGCCTGGGCTCGCAGGTGTGCCGCCGCGGTGTCGGCATCCGGCGGTTGTGTCGTCTCGATGTAGCCCTTGATCTTCGGTTCGGTGCCCGACGGCCGGATCGCCACGCGCACGGATTCGCCGGTGTAGAGCAGGGCGTCGGTGCGCTGCGGTTCGGGCCGGTCCAGCAGGTCGGTGACGGTGATGTCCACACCGGCGAGCCGGTGTGGGGGCCGGGTGCGCAGTCGACCCATGATCGCCGTTTGCGACTCCTCGGAGTCGACGCGCTCGGTGACCGCGGCGCTGAGGTGCACACCGTGGCGGGCCGCCAGTGCTGCCAGGGCGTCCGGGACCGATCTGCCCTGCGACTTCAGCGAGGCCACCAGATCGCAGACCAGCACCGCGGCGCTGATGCCGTCCTTGTCGCGGACCGCGGCCGGGTCCACGCAGTGGCCGATGGCCTCCTCATAGGCATAGACCAGGGTGTGACCGGGCTGGTCGGCGTCGGCACGCGCCAGCCACTTGAAGCCGGTCAGGGTCTCGACGTGGCGGGCGCCGTGCGCTGCGGCGATGGCGGTCAGCATGCGGGACGACACCACCGTGCTGGCCACCAGCGCGCCCTCTGCCGACTGTTGCGACAGGATGAAGTCACCCAGTAGCCAACCGGTTTCGTCGCCGCTGAGCATCCGCCACCCGGACTCGGTGGGGATGCCGACCGCACACCGGTCGGCGTCGGGATCCAGTGCGATCGCCACATCGGCGTCGACGTCTGCTGCCAACTCCAGGAGCAGGTCGACGGCGCCCGGCTCTTCCGGGTTGGGGAATGCGACGGTGGGGAAGTCGGGGTCGGGCCAGAACTGCGCCGGCGGGGTGTGGACGTCGGTGATGTTCGCGCGGCGCAGCGCTTCGACGGCGACCACGCCACCGACGCCGTGCATCGGGGTCAGCGCCACCCGGATCGGGCCGTCGCCGCGCCGGACCCCGGCCGCGCGGTCCAGATAGCGCTCGACGAGGTCGGTGTCGGTGGGTTCGACGGGCCGGCGCGGGATCACCGCAGGGGCCCGTCGCATTGCCGCCTCGATGTATGCGTCGGTCGGCGAGATGATCTGGATGCCACCGTCGAAGTACACCTTGTAGCCATTGTCGGTCGCGGGATTGTGCGACGCGGTGATCTGCACGCCCGCGGCCGCGCGCAACTGACGCACCGCAAACGCCAGTACCGGGGTGGGCAACGGGTCAGGCAGTAAGACTACCGAAAATCCAGCTGCGGCAAAGGTTTCCGCGGTGGCCAGCGCAAAATCATCGGATTGGTGGCGGGCGTCGCGGCCCACGACAATGCGGGAGCCGGCCAACTGTCGATCGATCAGCACGGCGGCCACCGCCCAGCTGGCCCGGGTGACGGTGTCGATGTTCATCCCGTCGGGGCCGTCTTGCATGGGGCCGCGCAGGCCCGCGGTGCCGAAGGTGATCACGACGCTGATTGTGCCGTTTCGCTCTCGGCCAGTTTTCGCAGCACCGGCGCAACGATCATCAGCAGGTTGAACTCGAGGTCGGACAGGTTGTCGCGCATGGTGGCTTGTAGCCACTCGTCGCGTTGCGCGCGGTCACCGTCGAGTAGCTGTTGCCCGGCCGGGGTGACTTCGATGAGCTGGCGCCGGCGGTCGTCGGGGTCGGGGCGCCGCGAGATCAGGGCGCGCGATTCCAGGTCGTTGAGGCTGTCGGTCAGCGATTGGACCCGGACTTGCATCCGGGTGGCCACCTCGGCCGGGGTGGTCACCCCGGACCGGCTGGCTTCGGCGAGCAGCTGCAACTGGCTCAAGGTCAGCCCGGTGTCGGACCGGTGCCGGCGGAGTTGGCGAGCAAAGGCCATCACCGATTCGCGGAGCTCGCTGGCGGATTGGCGGCCGGGACCAGGATCTGAGGTCATTACCAAGTTATACCTTGGTAATTTACTGAAAGTAAGAGCTGGGTACTGGTTTGATTCACGATAAATGTAAGGGCATACTTGTTATTTGACGCTGGTTGCTTGGTGCTGGCGGGGAGGTTGACGGAATGCGGAGGACGGTCACGTTCGGCTGGTGGCGGTGGCTGCTGCTGACCGTTGTCACCGTCGTCGCCACCGTGGGCCTGACGCTGCTCGGGGTGCCGTCCGCCGCGTTGTTCGCCGCATTGGTGGTCGGCATCGTGCTGGCGCTGTGTTCACTGGCGCCCGCGCGAGTGCCGCGACGTGCCGGGCTGGCCGCCCAGGCCGTGCTCGGCGTCTACATCGGCACCATGGTCCACGAGGATTCGCTGGCGGCCTTGGGGCCGCATTGGCCGATCGTGGCGACCGTGGTGGTCGCAACGTTGCTGATCAGCGTCATCGCCGGGGCCCTGATGGGGCTGCAGCGCGATGTCAGCGCACTGACCGGGGCCCTGTCGCTGGTGGCCGGCGGTGCGTCCGGATTGGTGGCGATCGCACGCGAACTCGGTGGTGACGACCGGGTGGTGGCGGTGGTGCAGTACCTGCGGGTCGGATTGGTGACCGCCACGATGCCCGTCGTGGTGGCGTTGGTCTTTCACCCGGACTTCTCGCATCCGGTCCAGGGGCCGGCACAAAGTGGCACCGCCCCTTGGTATCTCAGCCTCGGGCTGATCATGGCCATCGCCGTCGTCGGCGTCACGCTGGGCAAGGTGGTACGGCTGCCCGGTGCCGGTCTGCTGGGTCCGATGGCGGTGACGGTGGCACTCGAGGTGACCGGCAATGACTTCGGATTGTCGGTGCCACAGGCGCTGGTGCAGGTCGGCTACGTGCTGATCGGTTGGCAGGCCGGCGTCGCCTTCACCCGGGAATCGCTGCGGGCCGTCGGCCGCGCGCTGCCACTGGCGATCGGGCTGATCACCGCGTTGACGGTGGCCACCGCCGGTCTCGGGGTGCTGCTGTCACACGTGTCCGGAAAGACACTGCTCGAAGGTTATCTGGCCACCAGCCCGGGCGGGGTCTACGCGGTGTTGGCGACGGCGGTCGAAACCGGGTCCGACGTCACCTTCATCGTGGCCGCGCAGGTATTGCGCATCCTGGTGATGCTGTTTGCGGCGCCGCTGATGGCACGCGGACTGGTCGCCGTGACCAAAGTGGCGGCGCGGCGCCGCGGCAAACGCGGTCAGAGCCGCGAGATCACCGCGGACAGCAAAGAGCCCATCGCCGTGGCCGACTGACGGCCTGCCTCGAGCACCTCCTCGTGGTTCAACGGTTCGCCCGTCATTCCGGCTGCCAGGTTGGTGACCAGCGATACCGCCAAGACCTGGGCCCCCGCGGCACGGGCGGCGATCGTCTCGTGCACCGTCGACATCCCCACCAGATCCGCGCCGAGGGCGCGCAGCATCCGGATCTCGGCCGGCGTTTCGTAATGCGGGCCCGGCAGGCCCGCGTAGACGCCTTCGGCCAGCGATGGATCGATCTCGCGTGCCAGATCCCGCAGCGCCGGGGAGTACGCGTCGACGAGGTCGACGAACTGGGCACCCACCAGCGGTGAGCGGGCCGTCAGATTCAGATGGTCGCTGATCAGCACCGGCTGGCCGACGGTGAAGTCACTGCGCAGCCCACCCGCGGCGTTGGTCAGCACCACCGTGTCGGCTCCGGCGGCACAGGCGGTGCGGATGGGGTGGACGACGTCGGCGAGGTCGTGACCCTCGTAGGCGTGGATCCGGCCGACAAACACCAGCACCCGATGCCGGCCCAGCGGAATCGACAGCACTTGCCCGCCGTGTCCGGCCGCCGTCGGTGTGCTGAACCCGGGCAGCTCGGCCATGGGCAGCACCGCGGCCGGTGTGCCCAACTCCGCCACCGCCGGTGCCCACCCCGACCCCAATACGACGGCGACGTCGTGACGGTCGATGCCGGTGTGTGCGGCAATGGCGGAGGCGGCCGCCGAGGCACGGTGCAGGGGATCACTCACATTCGAGGAGCCTAGTGCGGGGCGCCGCGAGCCACGCCGGACCGGAGCCGTACCTGCGACGGTGCGATACTGCTCGGATGCCCACAGTCAGTGCGTCCTCGGTTGTCGAGGACGTCGTTCGGCGCCGCCGCGACGACCTGGTGGCGTTGTCCCATTCCATCCACGCCGAACCGGAGCTGGCGTTCCAGGAGTACCGCAGCTGCGCCAAGACGCAGACGCTGGTGGCCGAGCGGGGCTTCGAGATCAGCACGTCCGCCGGGGGACTCGACACCGCGTTCCGGGCGTCGTTCGGCAGCGGACCACTGGTGGTCGGGGTGTGCGCCGAATACGACGCCCTGCCTGAGATCGGGCACGCGTGCGGGCACAACATCATCGCCGCCTCGGCCGTCGGCACCGCACTGGCGCTGGCCGAGGTCGCCGACCAACTCGGGTTGACGGTGGTGCTGATCGGTACACCGGCCGAGGAGGCCGGCGGTGGCAAGGTGCTGATGCTCAACGAGGGCGTCTTCGACGACATCGCCGCCACCGTGATGTTGCATCCCGGTCCCGTCGACATCGCCGCGGCACGCTCGCTGGCGCTCTCGGAGGTCTGGGTGAGCTACCTGGGCCGGGAATCGCACGCCGCGGTGGCGCCCTATCTGGGGGTCAATGCCGCCGACGCGGTGACCGTCGCGCAGGTGGCGATCGGGTTGATGCGCCAGCATCTGCTGCCGGGACAGATGATGCACGGCATCGTCACCGACGGTGGCAAGGTGCCCAATGTGATCCCGGCGCACGCCGAGCTGCGCTACACGATGCGGGCCACCGAGACGTCGGCGCTGCAGGCTCTCGAAGAGAAGATGTCGGCCTGTTTCCGGGCCGGGGCCGTCGCGACAGGATGTGAGTACGAGGTGCGGGAAGCTTCGCCGATGTATCAGGAGTTGACGCCGGACGCGTGGCTGGCAGAGGCATTCCGTGCCGAAATGCTGCGGCTGGCGCGCACACCCGTGCCGGCTGAACTGGAAGCCGCACTCCCACTGGGCAGTACGGATATGGGCAATGTCACCAAGGTGATGCCCGGGATCCATCCCATCGTCGGCGTCGAGGCCGGCGGAGCCAACGTGCACCAACTGGGGTTCGCAGCTGCGGCGGTCAGTGCCAGCGGTGACACCGCCGTCGTCGAGGGTGCCATCATGCTGGCCCGCACCGTCGTCGCGCTGGCCGAATCCGGCACCGAACGCGACCGGGTGCTGGCACTGCAGGAGCAACGCGCATGAGCCTGACCGATCTGACCGAGACGTGGCTGGCGTCGCACTACGACGATCTGGTCGCCTGGCGTCGTCACATCCACCGTCATCCCGAACTCGGCAGGCAAGAGTTCGGCACCACCCAGTTTGTCGCCGAACGGTTGGCCGGGGCCGGACTCAATCCGAAGATCCTGCCCGGCGGCACCGGGCTGACCTGCGATATCGGCCCGGAACATCGAACGAAGATCGCGCTGCGCGCCGATATGGACGCCCTGCCGATGGCTGAACGCACCGGCGCCGCGTACTCCTCGACGGTGCCGGGGGTGGCGCACGCCTGCGGTCACGACGCGCACACCGCGATCCTGCTCGGGACCGCGCTGGCGCTGAACTCGGTGCCGGAGCTACCCGTTTCGGTGCGGCTGATCTTCCAGGCCGCCGAGGAACTGATGCCCGGCGGCGCCCTCGACGCGATCTCCGCCGGCGTGTTGTCGTCGGTGTCGCGGATCTTCGCGCTGCACTGCGACCCCCGGCTGGCGGTCGGACGGGTCGCCACCATCGCGGGGCCGATCACCTCGGCGGCCGACTCGGTGGAGATCACCTTGCACTCGCCCGGTGGACACACCTCACGCCCGCACCTGACCAGTGATCTGGTCTACGGGATGGGCACCCTGATCACCGGTGTGCCGGGCATCCTCTCGCGCCGGGTGGATCCGCGGCACAGCACGGTGATGGTGTGGGGAGCCGCCAATGCCGGGGTGGCCGCCAACGCCATCCCGCAGATCGGGGTCTTGGCCGGGACGGTGCGCACCGCCAGCCGGGAGACCTGGCTGGAACTGGAAGGCATTGTCAGCGAGGCTGTTTCGTCGCTGCTGGCCCCGCTGGGAATCGCTCACTCCGTGCAGTACAACCGCGGGGTTCCGCCGGTGGTCAACGAAGAGATGTCAGCGCGGATCATGACCCATGCCATCGAGGCGATCGGGCCCGACACACTGGCCGACACTCATCAGTCCGGCGGCGGCGAGGACTTCTCCTGGTATCTGGAGGAGGTGCCGGGTGCGATGGCACGCCTCGGGGTGTGGAGCGGAACCGGCCCGCAGCTGGACCTGCACCAGCCGACGTTCGACCTCGACGAGCGGGCACTGGGGGTCGGTGTGCGGGTGATGGCCAACCTGGTGGAACAGAGCGCCGCGTTCTGAGCTGTCGAATCACTCTGCTGCACAGCACCGACGGCAACGGGCCGCACCGCCCAGATCAAACGGTGCCGGGTCCGATGTTGCGCGCCGGGCGGGTGCGCAGGTCGCGCACATAGTCATCGGGTGCGCCGGCGATCTCGGCGGCCTCGGCCATCACGCCCAGGTACCGGGCCGAGGGCATCCCGCCTTCCCAGGCATCCAGCACATACAGCCAGGCAAGCACCGGATCAGTTGTGGTGTCCGAGGTTTCGCGGTGCACCCGGCAGCGGATCTTCTTGTGGAATCCGAAGTCCGAGCCCTCCCAGCGGTCCAGCGTGGACTCGTCGCCCGGTGCCAAGTCGTAGAGCACCACGAACACCTTGGAAAGCGGGTCCTGGACCACGGTGGCCAGCGCACCATCCCAGCCGATGTCCTCACCGCCGAACGTCAGCCGCCAGCCGTGCAGCCAGCCGGTACCGGCCATGGGCGAATGTGGAGCCCGTTGCAACATCTGCTCGGGATGCATGTTCGACCCGTAGGCGGCGTAGAGCGGCACCAGAAGAGCTTAGTCAGTGAGCCGACAGGCTCGCCGGGGAGTCGACAGAAGACCACCGCCGGGTGCTCATGACACCCGGCCGCCGGTGATGACCTAGGTTTGGACCCGTGCCAACCCGCATCGTGATCATCGGCGGCGGCCCCGCCGGTTATGAAGCGGCCCTCGTCGCCGCGTCCCGAGGCCCAGAAGTGCACGTCACAGTCGTCGATTCCGACGGCTTGGGCGGCGCCTGCGTGCTCTTCGACTGCGTGCCGTCGAAGACCTTCATCGCCTCCACCGGGGTGCGTACCGAGCTGCGCCGGGCCGAGGGGCTGGGTTACGACATCAGCATCGATGACGCCAAGATCACACTCGAGCAGATCAACAACCGGGTGAAGACGCTGGCGGCCTCGCAGTCGGCGGACATCGGCGCCCAGTTGCTCAACCAGGGTGTGACGATCATCGGTGGCCGCGGTGAACTGGTCGACGACGTCGCTGGAATGGCCCACCACCGGGTCAAGGTCACCACCTCCGACGGCAAGTCCGGGGTGCTCAAAGCCGACATCGTGCTGATCGCCACCGGCGCCAGCCCTCGCGTGCTGCCCAACGCGGTACCCGATGGTGAGCGGATCCTGACGTGGCGGCAGCTCTACGACCTCACCGAGCTGCCCGAACACCTGATCATCGTCGGCTCCGGTGTCACCGGCGCCGAGTTCTGCAACGCCTACACCGAGCTCGGGGTGAATGTCACGGTCGTCGCCAGTCGCGACCAGATCCTGCCGCACGAGGACAGCGACGCCGCCGCGGTGCTCGAGCAGGTGTTCCACGAGCGTGGTGTCACCCTGGTGAAAAATGCGCGCGCCGATTCCGTCACCCGCACCGACACCGGGGTCCGGGTGGCCATGGCCGACGGCCGTGTTGTCGAGGGCACCCACGCCTTGATGACGGTGGGATCGGTCCCCAACACCGGCGGTCTGGGCCTCGAGAGGGTGGGCGTCGAACTCAAGAGGGGCGGATACATCCCGGTGGACCGGGTGTCGCGCACCCCGGCGGCGGGGATCTACGCCGCCGGCGACTGCACCGGACTGCTGCCGCTGGCCTCGGTGGCCGCCATGCAGGGCCGGATCGCGATGTATCACGCCCTCGGTGAAGGAGTTTCACCGATCCGGCTGCGCACCGTCGCGTCGGCGACCTTCACCAGGCCCGAGATCGCGGCGGTCGGTATTCCGCAGACGGCGATCGACGACGGCAGTGTGCCGGCGCGCACGATCATGCTGCCGTTGAGCACCAACGCTCGCGCCAAGATGTCGCTGCTGCGGCACGGTTTTGTCAAGATCTTCTGCCGGCCCGCCACCGGTGTGGTGATCGGTGGGGTGGTGGTGGCACCGATCGCCTCGGAGCTGATCCTGCCGATCGCCCTGGCGGTCCAGAACCGTATCTCCGTGACGGACCTGGCACAGACACTCTCGGTGTACCCGTCGCTGTCCGGGTCGATCGTCGAGGCGGCGCGAAGGCTGATGGCCCACGACGACCTCGACTAGCGTGGGATCGGTGGAGTCTGCACGGCCGAGTCTCCACCATCGCCTGAGAGGAGCTACGTGTGACGGACATCCAGCTCGAAGCGGGTTCGTTGATGGGCCCGGAGCAGCGCCGGCGAGCCTGGGAGCGCCTGGGCAGTGAGCAGTTCGACGTGGTGGTCATCGGCGGTGGCGTCGTCGGGGCGGGCAGCGCCCTGGATGCCGCCACCCGCGGACTGAAAGTCGCGATGGTCGAGGCCCGGGATTTTGCCTCGGGCACCTCCAGCCGCAGCTCGAAGATGTTCCACGGCGGACTGCGCTACCTGGAACAACTGGAGTTCGGCCTGGTGCGGGAAGCACTGCACGAACGTGAGCTGTCGTTGACGACGCTGGCGCCGCACCTGGTCAAACCGCTGCCGTTTCTGTTCCCGCTGACCAACAGATGGTGGGAGCGCCCCTATGTGGCGGCCGGGATCTTCCTCTATGACCAGCTCGGCGGCGCCAAGTCGGTGCCCGCCCAGAAACACCTCACCAAATCCGGGGCGCTGCGGCTGGCGCCCGGCCTCAAACGCAGCTCGTTGATCGGTGGTATCCGCTACTACGACACCGTGGTCGACGATGCCCGCCACACCATGACCGTGGCCCGTACCGCGGCCCACTACGGTGCGGTGGTCCGCACTTCCACCCAGGTGGTTTCGCTGCTGCGCGAAGGGGACCGGGTGGTCGGCGTGCGGATCCGAGACTCCGAGGACGGGGCGGTGACCGAGGTGCGCGGCCACGTTGTGGTCAATGCGACGGGCGTGTGGACCGACGAGATCCAGGCGCTGTCCAAGCAGCGTGGCCGGTTCCGGGTCCGGGCGTCCAAAGGTGTGCACGTGGTGGTCCCGCGCGACCGGGTCGTCAGTGAGGTCGCGATCATCCTGCGCACCGAGAAGTCGGTGCTGTTTGTCATCCCGTGGGGGACCCACTGGATCATCGGCACCACCGACACCGATTGGAATCTGGATCTGGCACACCCGGCCGCCACCAAGGCCGATATCGACTACATCCTCGATCACGTCAACACCGTCCTGGCCACCCCGTTGACCCA
Source organism: Mycobacterium sp. (assembly GCF_049647605.1). Classification (GTDB taxonomy): domain Bacteria; phylum Actinomycetota; class Actinomycetes; order Mycobacteriales; family Mycobacteriaceae; genus Mycobacterium. The sequence goes on from NZ_JBARXZ010000102.1 coordinate 58,400, forward strand.
TGAGGACATCGACGGTGTGTACGCCGGTCTGCGTCCGCTGCTGGCCGGTGAGAGCGAGGAGACCTCCAAGCTGTCGCGCGAGCACGCGGTCGCGTCCCCGGCAGCCGGTTTGGTGTCGATCGCCGGTGGCAAGTACACCACCTACCGGGTGATGGCAGCAGACGCGATCGACTTTGCCGCACAATATATTCCGGCCCGGGTGGCGCCGTCGATCACCGAGAAGGTGCCGTTGGTGGGCGCCGACGGATACTTCGCGTTGGTCAATCAGACCGAACACGTCGGTGCCAGGGTCGAACTGCACCCCTACCGGGTGCGCCACCTGCTCGACCGCTACGGATCACTGATCGACGAGGTGCTGGCGCTGGCCAAGGAGAAGCCGGAGCTGCTGACGCCGATCACGGATGCCCCCGTCTACCTCAAGGTCGAGGCCGCTTACGCTGCCGCCGCGGAAGGGGCGCTGCACCTGGAGGACATCCTGGCGCGGCGGATGCGGATCTCGATCGAGTACCCGCATCGCGGTGTCGACTGTGCGCGGGAGGTGGCCGAGGTGGTGGCGCCCATCCTGGGGTGGAGTCAGGCCGACGTGGACCGGGAGGTCGCGACGTACATCGCGCGGGTCGAGGCCGAGGTGCAGTCGCAGACCCAACCCGACGACGAGTCCGCCGACGCGCTGCGGGCAGCCGCTCCGGAGGCGCGCGCCGAGATCCTCGAACCTGTGCCGCTTAATTGAGGCGGCTGCCACCGCTTCCCGTGCGGGACGGTCTGGGGCCGGCGCGGGTTCGGTTGCGCGGCGGCGCGGTGCTGGTCGAACTGGCGGACCGCTTCGGGGAGGCCGCCGCGGCGAAGGTGCTCGGCGGCGAAGTTGTCGATGCCGACGGCGTGGTGGTGACGGCGACGACGGTGCTGCCGCCGGGTGCGTTTGTGTACTTGTATCGAGACCTTCCGGTCGAAGTGGAGGTGCCGTTCGACATTCCGGTGCTGTTCCGGGATGACGATCTGGTGGTGGTCGACAAACCGCATTTCCTGGCCACCATGCCGCGGGGGCGCCACGTCGCGCAGACCGCGTTGGTGCGGCTGCGGCGGGATCTGAGCCTGCCGGAGCTGAGCCCCGCGCACCGGCTGGACCGGTTGACCGCCGGCGTGTTGCTGTTCACCACCCGGCGGGAGTTGCGTGGCGCCTATCAGATGCTGTTCGCCCACGGTGCGGTGCGAAAGTCGTATCTTGCTGTTTCGCATGGAATTTCGAGTGTCGAGCTGCCGACGGTGTTGCGCAGCCGGATCATGAAACATCGCGGCATACTGCAGGCGGTACAGGAGCCAGGGGAGGTGAATGCGGTCACCGAAGTGGAAAGCCTTGGCGGGGACCGGTATCGACTCACGCCGCGCACCGGGCGCACGCACCAGCTGCGGTTGCACATGTCTTCCATCGGTCTCCCGATCTCGGGTGATCCGTTGTATCCCAGCATTATTGATGTCCCCGCCGATGATTTTGGCACTCCGCTGCAGCTTCTGGCGCATCGGCTCGAGTTCGACGACCCGATCACCGGCGCGGTGCGGACGTTTGACAGCAACCGCACCTTGTCGGTCACCGGTGCGGGGACGTAGGTCTTGACCCGGACCGTGACGGGTGGTCTGGTTAGGGTCCCCTCAACTGCTTTGGAAGGTGCGATATGCGGACGGCGCTCGGTGCGGTGACGGTTCTGATGACTGGTGCGTTGATCGGGGCCGGTGTCGCGACGGCGGAGCCGACACCGCCCACCCCCAGTAGTGACCAGTTGCAGGCCCAGTTGCAGAAAGTCCTCGATCGCGGCATCAGCGATGACGAGCGTGCCAGTGAGCTCGCGGGTGGCCTGGCCGCGGTGCCGACGGCAAACAACATCGCCGGGGTGATCGATCAGTACAGCTCGATGATGTCGTGGCGGGTCGAAAATGCTTCGCGCAACGGCGATCAGGTTGATGCGCAACTGGCCGTGACCATTCCGATCTTCGGGACCAAGACTCATCAGATCTACTGGGTGAACCAGGACGGGGCGTGGAAGTTGAGCAACCCGTCGGCGTGTGTGATCGCCACCCAGGTTGCCGGCACCACCTGCACGGTCTGAATCTTTTTACGGTGATCGGGTGCGCTGACGCACCGCGTGCCGGACGATAGAAGGATGTTGACAAAGCTGGGGTGCGTGGCCGCCGCAACGGTGATGCTGGGCGGCCTCGGCGTGGTGAGCTCAGCTCCGGCGGGTGCCATTTGTGGATCCGTCGGAGGCAGATACGTCGATGTGTCCGGATGCTCTGACCCGCTGTCCGAACTCAACGGTGTGCTACCTGCGCTCCCGCCACCACCGCCGCCGCCTCCGCCACCAGGAGCGCCGCCACCACCTCCGCCACCGCCACCTCCGGTGTACGTGCCGCCGGCACCGAATGTGAACGTGTGTGCCAACGTGGGCAGACGGATCAGCATCAGCGGCTGTATCTAGGACCTCCGACGCCCGCGCCTCATGTGGGTGAGCCAAGGTGGGTCCGGCGCTGAATTCAGCGCTGGCAGCGGGGGCACCAGTAGGTGACCCGGTCGCCGTCCTTGTCGGTTTTGATCGCTGTCCCGCAGCGCCGGCAGGGGCTGCCCGCCCGTCCGTACACCCACAGGTCCTTGCCGCGGTGGGTGTCGCCGGTGGTGGTGCGATTGACCCTGGAACGGTTGGCCCACAGCATGGTCTGTGCGCGAGCGGCCAACCGTAGCGGGTCGCCGACAGTGCGGACAGCGGTGGTGGGTCTCAACCCGAAGACAAAACTGAGCTCATTGGCGTAGACGTTCCCGACGCCGGCGAGGTTGCGCTGGTCCAGCAATGCTTCGGCGACCGGACGGTCCGGGTCGGACATCAGGTTGGCTGCGGCGGTTTCGGCGGACCAATCGTCACCGAGGAGATCGGGACCCAGGTGTGCGACCGCCGACAGATCCGCGGACCGGTCCAGGATCTCCAGCACCCCCAAGTCCACCCCGTAGGCAACGCTGTCGGCGGTGCCCAGCACGATCCGAACCTTGTGGGCGGGGGTGCGGAGCCTGCCGATCTGCCAGCTGCCGTCCATTTTCAGATGCGAGTGAACGCTGGCGGGTCCCACCCGGATGAACAGGTGTTTGCCCCGAGCGAGTACCTCGTCGATCACGTGGCCGCGCAGATCTGCGGTGGCAAAGCGCGGCACCCGGATATCGCAGCGGGTGAGCGTTTTACCGCACAGCGCCGTTCGCAGCTTCTCCGCGGTGCGGTAGACGGTATCGCCCTCCGGCATGACGCCAAATTACTCCGCGCCCGGACCCGTGTTCACGGGTCCGGGCGCGGAGTGCAAGCCTGACTGCGGTGCCGGTTCAGCTCACCAGCTGCCGATGGGCGGATCGAAGACGAACTTGCCGTTGGCTTCCAGGTTGAACGGCGACGCAGTGGTGCCGGCGACGGCCTTGGTCGAGTCCCTGACGTCGCCCTGGGCATTGATGGTCCCCGACGAGGCCGACCGGCTCTCGCCGAGTCCACGCGCCTGGCCGATGGCCGTCGCACGCAGGGAGTTGTCGTCGATGATCAGAGCCTGGCGGCTTGTCACCTGTGGTGTGGGCGCCATCTCTTCGACGTCGGCGGCAGCGGTGGCGCTACCCAAGCTCATGAATGCGACGGCGACGGCGCACGAGCCGAGGCCCAGTGCCGTCAATCTCTTTCCGTGTGACATCAATGCATTGAAATTCTCTGCCATCGCGGGCGTCCCTTCTCCGGGCAGGTGTTGATATCGGCAACACTGCGCAGTCAGAAAGATACCGACCATCGGGTCGCGACGCCGCGCCGCAAGGGTGATTCCCAACATGCTCACAGGGAGTCCCCAACAACCACGCATATTCGGTGCAAAAAGAAGACGCCGTCCCATCCAAATTTATTGACTCACAGGAATATTCCAGGGTTTGACCAGGAGAATGGCAGGCTGGATCAGGTCGACGCGCACCGGGTGTGGGTTGCTTGGTCTGGTTGGTGTCAGGTCTGTGGTGGTCGGCTCAGCGGCCGGCGATCGGCGAGACGAGCCGCCAAGGTGCTGGTGAGGGTGAAGGGCGGTGCGAAACGGGGGGATATGTTGTCACCCAACGGTTTACCGCTGGCGCAATGTGGCTGGAGGTGCTGGCGAGGCGTGTGGTGGTCGACGTATACGGTCCGTCTTGTCTCAAAAGCATTGTGATACACAGTGATAACAACAAACCCGGCCAGTTTGTGGCGCGGTCCGACAGTGGTCGCTGTTCACGCCGGGGAGGATCGCCAGGTGCGCGACGGCGCTGACGCAGCGGGGCAGGCCCCGGTGACGGCGGCCGGATTGTGAGTCGATCCGGCTGAACAATCGTGGTGACGTCTGACGGGGTGTGAGAGATCGACGGCGCGCGGGGGTGGTTTCGGTGCGCGTCCGCGGTGGTAGGGCCGCGGCCGGTGATCTCATTGCTTGCTACAGTGCCAGGCGAGACAGTTGGGAATCCGGTGAGAACCCGGGACTGACGCGCAACGGTATAGGCCACTTCAGGCCTGAGTCCGACCGCCGGCGGCCTCGGCATTGTCGGGTGGCCCCGCGAATGGGCCTCACATGAAGGAATCTCACCGTGCGCTATCTCGCCGTGTTGCTGGTCCCGCTTCTCGCTTTGGTCGGCTGTGCCAAAAGTGACGACCCGGCGCCGGTGGTCGACAACGCTGCCGCAGCAGAAGCTGGGCGTACCACCTACCCGTTGACCATCGACAACTGCGGTGTCGAGGTGACTTTCGACGCTGCGCCCGAGCGGGCCGTGTCGCTGTATCAAGCGTCCACCGAGATCCTGCTGTCGCTGGGGCTTGCGGACAAGATGGTCGGCACCTCGACCTGGTTCGACCCGGTGCTGCCGGAGTTGGAGGCCGACAACAACACGGTGCCGCGCCTGGCCGACAACGATCCGTCGCTGGAGGTGGTGCTCGACACCGCGCCCGACCTGGTGACCTCGGCCAGTGCGCACACGTTCACCCCGGCCGTCGTCGCCGAGCGCAGCCGCTTTGCCCAGCTCGGCATCCCCACCTACCAGTCGCCGTCGGTCTGTGTCGGCGCGGAGGTCAAGGGCGAGGACGTGACTCGGGTGGAACCCCTGCGAATCGACACCCTGTTCCAGGAGATCACCGAACTTGCCGAGATCTTCGACGTGCAGGATCGCGGAGCAGAACTGGTCGCTTCGCTACAGCAGCGACTCGACAAGGCCATCCCCGAGAACACGCCAGACCCGCAGCCCACGGTGGCGTTCTGGTTCTCCGGGGTGAAGGTGCCCTACATGGCCGGTTGCTGCTCGGCCCCGGGCATGTACGCCGAGATCGTCGATGCCGCCAACGTCTTTGCCGACTCCCGCCAGGATTGGCCGGAAATCAACTGGGAGACAGTGGCAGACCGGAACCCGGACGTACTGGTGCTGGCCGACCTGAGCCGCAAGCGTATCGAGGGTGACTCGCTGGAAACCAAAAAGCAGTTCCTGGAGACCAACCCGGTGACCAAGAACATGACCGCCGTGCAGGAACAGCGGTATGTCGTACTGACCGGTTCCGAGTTGGATCCCGGAATCCGCGAGATCGACGCCATCGAGAAGCTGGCCGCGGGGCTGGACCAGAACTGACGTTCAGTCGCGGTCGCTGCGCACCGGTGTGAGCGCGTCGACGATGACGGCGGCCATGCGTTCGAACAGCGCGCCACTGCGTTTGCTGTCGGCGCGGGACACGCGTAGCAGCGCGGTGCCTTCGTGTAGGGCGAGGATCGCGTCGGCCAGCTCGCCGGCATCGGTGTCCAGTCGTCGGCCGGTCGCTTCGGCCACCTCGGTGATCAGGTCGCTCAGTTTGCCGGCCGAGCGGGCGCGATGGGCGACGAAGTCGGCGCGCACCGCGGCGTTGCGCGCGGCGTGCACCGTGAACTCGGCAAGCGTCAGCGGCCAGTTGTCGCCGCCGGAAGCGCCACCGGCGACATGGTTGAGCAGTGCCGGCACCGCGTCCACGTCCTTCGGGGTGGTCTCGAGAACGCGGTGTAGCTCGCTGAACATGTCATCGGTCTTGCGGTCGTAGATGGCAAGGAACAGTGCTTCCTTGGTGGGGAAGTTCGAGTAGAACGCCCCCCGGGTCAAGCCTGCCGCGGCGGTGATGTCGTGGATCGAGGCCTGGTGGAACCCACGTTCGAGGAACGCGGTCAACCCGGCGTCGAGGACCGCCGCAACGGTCACCGGCCGGCGTTTGGTCGGTGATTTGGGCATGTGTGTGGGTTTCCTTTTCTGTGATGGCACATCAGCCGGCCCAGTGTGACGGTACTTACCGCAGGTCTGGATCCGCCGCCACCTCGGATACAGTGTGTATCCGATACGGAGTGTATCCGTTTATGTGTGGCAAGCGGACGAGGAAAACATCACGATGAGCAAGCATGAACGCGGCGAAACGCTGCTCGAGGGCTTACGCGACGCGGTCTCGCCGCGCACCCTGATCCTGGGGATGGGCGTGCTCCTGCTGCAATTCGGCTTCATCCTGTCCTACATCGGCGCGTTTCACTCACCTACGCCGCAGCACATTCCCGTAGCGGTGGTGGCGCCCGCGCAGGTGTCCGAGTCGGTGATCGGCCGCATCAATGCGCTGGACGGGCAACCACTCGAAGCCACTGCGGCCACCGACGAGGAGAGCGCCCGCAGTGCGCTGCGCTCGGCGGCCACCTCGGCGGTCTACGTCATCGATCCCAACGGAACCGATGACCGGCTGCTGATCGCGTCGGCCGGTGGTACCTCGGTATCCGGAGCCGTCGAGCAGATCGTCGACCGCATCGCCCGATCCGAGAACCGGACCGTGGCCGTCGATGACGTGGTGGCACTCGAGCCTGGTGATGCCCGCGGGCTCAGCGGTTTCTATCTCGTCATCGGGTGGGCCGTCGGCGGCTACCTGTTCGCCTCGATGCTCGGAGTCGCCAAAGGCGCTCGGCCCGCGACGTTTCCGCGCGCAATCTGGCGTCTGGGCGCCACCGTCCCCTACAGCCTGGCTTCGGGCATCGGTGGCGCCGTCGTGGCCGGTCCGGTGTTGGGGGCGCTGACAGGTCACCTGTGGGCGCTGGCCGGGATCGGGACCCTGGTGGTTCTCGCGGCCGCGACGGTGACCATGGCGTTCCAGATGTTGTTCGGCACCCTGGGAATTGCTCTCACGGTCCTGCTCTTTGTGATCTTGGGCAATCCCTCGGCCGGTGGTGCGTACCAACCGGCATTGCTGCCGCCGTTTTGGCGCGCTCTGCACGGGGTGTTGCCCAACGGTGCCGGCACCGATGTCGTGCGCCGGATCGTCTACTTCGGTGGTGAGGGCATCGGCGGACCGATAGCGGTCCTGGTGGCGTGGTCGGTCGCCGGGATCCTGCTCTCACTGGGCGCATCGGCACTGGCGAGTCGGAGACGGATGCGCGTGGTCGCACAACATCGCCGCGATCTGCACGTCAGATCGATGGGCCTGGTCGCCGCGAGCTGATCAGCGTAGCCGCAGACCCCTTGGCGTCCGGCTGAACCCGGCTGCGGTCAGCGCCGCCGCCACCGCGGCATGATCTGCCGGCGCCGCCGGATCCAGCACGGAGGCGCCGTTGATGCGCTCCACCAACAACCCGTCGACGCGTCGATCGGTGACCAGATCGGCCAGGGCCGCTGCCGCCGCATTGAGGGTCTGGCCGTCGCCGGTGAAGCTCAGCAGGGACCGGCCGCCGCGCTCGAGGAACCACGCCAGCTCACCGTCGACAATCGCCACCAGCGCGCCGGCTTTGCGGCCCGGTCGGTGCGCGGTGTCGGCATCTCCGGTGCGCGCCGGCCAGGGCAAGGCCGCACCGTAGGGATTGGCCGGGTCGGTGGCGGCGAGCACCACTGCAAAGGCATCCCGGTGATCGTCGTCGACGGTATCGGCATAGCTGCGCAGCCGGTCGACGGTGCCGGCGGTGGCGAACTGGGCTCCGCCGAGCGATTCGACGAAGTAGCCCCGCTGGCATTGCCCGGCGTCCTCGAACCCCGAGAGCACCTTGTAAAGCGTGGCGAATCCGCCGGGCAGGTTCTCGCTGGCGACGGATCCCTTGGTGAGAACGCCGTAGCGGCCCAGCAGCAGATCCGCCGAGAAATGGGCCCGCAGGGTGGAATCAGGTTCGGCGGCAGGCAGTGCCGACCAGCGCCCGGCGACGGTCGGGTCGACCGCCCTGGTCTGCGGATGCGCCACGCTGTAC
>NZ_JBARXZ010000103.1:0-16097 GCF_049647605.1 Mycobacterium sp.
AACCTCGGGACCGGCTGGGGCCGCAACCCCGGGAACCGGTGCCATGCCGGGGGCTGCCGGTGCTGTCGGAGCACCCTGGGCACCGGGAGCTCCCGGAGTCGGCGAAATGCGCACGGGTCGCTCCAGCTGCGCAGCAGGATCCTGCGGCGCCGTACCCCGTTGCGCCGGAGTCGGTTCGGGCAGCGGTGAGTTCAGCGGCGGCGGCGGTGCGCCCTCGGCGGGCTTCGGAGTGCCGACGACAACCCAATTTCCCGCGGGGTCCTGCACCAGGTGGGCGGTGCTACCGGACGGGATCATGCCCAGTCCACGCGCCGCCTCGGCCAGCGCGGGCGCCGCCTGCGCCTCGAGCACATCGCGCTCCAGCGCCTCCTTCTGCAGGAGTAGGGCCTGATTGGTCCGATGGGCGCTGCCCAGCTGATAGGAGCGTTCCGCCGCATCGGTGGACAACCACAACGTCATACCCAGGCCGAGGCCGAGCGCGCCGATGACCAGCACCACAAAAGGCACCCGGGCGAACAACACCTGGGGTCGCAGGTCCACCGACTCCAGCCGGGTGATCAGCCGTTCACGCAGTGGCGGCCGGACAACTTTGGGCGCCTTGGCTTTACGGGCCTTGGCGCGGGCCTTCGCCTGCTTGGAGTTCTTGGCCGGCGCGGCAGTGCGAATCGGTGTGGTGGCCGGTGCATGCCCCGCCGGGGTGCCCACCCCGCGCGGTTCCCGACTGGGCGCGCGACCGCGAGTCGGCTTGGCTCCCTTGCTGTTCCGGGTACGGGCTTGGTCGGCGCCGCGCCGGGAACGCTTGGCGTTCGTCGGGACATCCGACGGCCCCCCACGGCCTGCGGTATCCGTCTTGCCCCGCGTCCGCCGGGGCGCACGGTCGTCGCGCTGAGGTTCATCTGCCGGTGTTCTCGGCTTGGCGCTGCCCTTGGTCTTCACGACCCGCCCCTCCCAGTCAGTCGCTCTACCGCACGCAGCCGAACAGCCGCACTACGTGGATTCCGATCGATTTCTTCGTCATCGGCCCGCTCGGCCCCGCGGACCACGAAGCCGAATTCCGGTTCGTGGCCCGGGAGCTCGACCGGCAGCCCCGGTGGGGTGCGACTGGCTGTGACCGCGGCGAACACGTTCTTGACGATCCGGTCTTCGAGCGACTGGTAGGCCATCACCACCACCCGGCCGCCGGGCCGCAACGCGTCCAGGGCTGCGGGCAGCGCGGCCCGCAGCGAGTCCAGTTCTGCGTTCACGGCGATGCGCAACGCCTGGAAGGTGCGTTTGGCCGGATGCCCGCCGGTGCGCCGTGCCGGAGCCGGGATGGCGTCGTAGAGCAGTTCGACAAGATCACCGGTGCGGGTGAACGGCTGACGTTGCCGCCGGCGGATCACTTCCTTGGCGATCTTGCCGGCAAACTTCTCTTCACCGAACTCACGCAGAATCGCCGCCAGCGGACCATGGTCGTAGGTGTTGAGGATGTCGGCCGCCGTCATCGGCAGATCCGGGTCCATCCGCATGTCCAATGGCGCGTCGGCCGAGTAGGAGAACCCGCGTTCGGTGCGGTCCAGCTGCATCGAGGACACCCCGAGGTCGAAGAGCACCCCGTCCACCGAACCGGTTGACGAGTAACCCGATTCGGTGAGTGCGTCGGCGATACCGTCGTAGCGGGTCCGCACCAGCGTCACACGCTCACCGAACCTCTCCAGTCGGGCACCTGCGATACCGAGTGCGCTCGGGTCGCGATCGAGGCCGATTGCTCGCAGCCCCGGCAGGTCGGTCAGGAAACGCTCGGTGTGACCGCCGGCTCCGAGGGTGGCGTCGATGTAGAGCGCGCCGGTGCCGTCGTCGGCGCGAGCTGTCAGCGCCGGGGTGAGCAGCTCCACACACCTGTCGAGCAGGACCGGAACGTGGCCGTACCGCCCTGACCCGATTCCGGGATCGTCCGCCACCGCGACACCACTTCCTGTTGTCCCGCGCACCGAGCTCCGGCGAGGCCGGCACGCCCGTGCATCGAGGTCCCTGTCCGAGAGCGAGAACCTGGCGTTGGGGAAGTACGTCAGGGTCGGCTCGGGCAGAGGCCACGGTGCATGGACAGGTGCTGGCTCGCTTTCCGGATTGGCCTCCAGATCAGATGATGTCGCTGAGGGCTTCATCGCTGGCCGCGGAGAAGTTCTCTTCGTGTAGTTGCTGGTACTCCTGCCAGGCCTGGGCGTCCCAGATCTCCAGGTAGTCCACGGAGCCGATCACGACGCACTCTTTCGACAGGCCGGCGTAGCGCCGGTGGTCGGTCGACAGGGTGATCCGACCCTGAGCGTCGGGATGCTGCTCGTCGGTGCCGGCTGCCAGGTTCCGCAGGAAGGCGCGGGCGTCCGGGTTGCTGCGCGATGCCTGTGCGGCGCGACGGGCGACCTGTTCGAACTCCGCACGCGGGTACACGGCGAGGCTGTGGTCCTGACTCTTGGTGACCATCAATCCTCCTGCCAGTGCGTCGCGGAACTTGGCGGGCAGCGTCAGCCGCCCCTTGTCATCGAGCTTGGGCGTGTAGGTACCGAGAAACACTCGTCACCTCCGCGCTCCGGTCTGCCGGATCGGAATCCTCTCTCTCCGACCTTCGCCACGATACCCCACAACGCCCCACTTTTCTCCATCTGCGACCACTTTGTGAGTGTTGCGCCCCACCCACACCCATTTCCGCAGCAAGATCCTCCCCACCCCGGCGCCAAACCCGCCGCCCCCAATTCGGTACCGGCACACAAAAAAGCCCGAAACCGCTGGTCAGCGATTTCGGGCAACAAAAAGGCCCCGAGTGGGGCCTTGTGGGGGAAGACCGGCGCGTCCGGAACCTCAGGGCTCCTGGCCGCGCCGGGCTGCGCGTCTTGTCACTCGTCGAAACGGCGACGGAATCGGTCCTCCATCCGATTGGTGAACGAACCACCACCAGAACCCTTGGACTTCTTCTGCCGTGGCGCGCCGCCGGCCGGCGCCGAACCATCCTTGCCACCCCCGCGACCACCGGTGACGGCAAACACCACACCACCGAACATCACGATGAAACCGATGACCGAGAGGACCGGGAAGCCGCCGATCATGGTGGCTTTGAAGGCGACGCCACACACCAGCATCGCCAGGCCGACCACAAAGAGTGCAACGCCCTGCAGTCGACGGCGGGCCGACGGGGCTCGCAGGTTGCCGCCGCGGACTGTGGAAGCGAACTTCGGGTCCTCGGCGTAGAGCGCGCTCTCGATCTGGTCGAGCATGCGCTGCTCATGATCGGAGAGTGGCATACGTCCCTCCTTGCCGGCACGGCGGGGTTTGGATCGGGCACCCCGTGAGGGGTCTCGATGGTGCGTGTACTACCTCATGTGAACTACTTGGGTTCCCGCCTGGACGGGCCACTGACAACAATGATACGAGGTGAATCTGACCCGTACCACCTACTTCGCTTCCCGATTGTATGACGTGGCCGACCGTGCGATGCATTCCCCTCCGAAGATAATGGTTCGGTGGCGCGCGGCCCGCCGCGATTCGTCCCCGGATCCGGTCCGCGACCCTCCGGGCACCCACCAACCCGCACCAACCACCCCCACCCGAACCTCGGCACAGTGAAAGGATCATCAGGCAGTGGCGGCATACCTCATCGATCTGTCGCCCGACGACATGCGGCATCGCCTCGGCGAGGCGTTGGGCGTCTACGTCGATGCGATGCGTTACCCACGCGGTACCGAGGAACAGCGAGCCTCGATGTGGCTGGAACACACCCGCAGGCGGGGCTGGAAGGCCGTCGCCGCCGTCGAGGCCACCGAAGCCGCCGGCCTGCCCACCGCACCATTGCTGGGGGTGGCCTACGGCTACTGCGGGGCACCCGACCAGTGGTGGCAGCAACAGGTGGTGCAGGGGCTGCGACGCGCCGGCCGCCACCCCACCGACATCGCCGGCCTGATGAGCAACTACTTCGAACTGACCGAACTGCACATCCTCCCGCAGGCGCAGGGACACGGCCTGGGCGAGGCGCTGGCCCGCAGACTCTTGGCCGGCAGGACCGAGAGCAACGTGCTGTTGTCGACGCCGGAGATCAACGGCGAGGCCAACCGCGCTTGGCGGCTGTACCGGCGGTTGGGGTTCACCGACGTGATCCGCGGCTACCACTTCGCCGGGGACCCACGGGCGTTTGCCATCCTGGGCCGGACGCTACCGCTCTAGGCAGCCCCAACCCGATCCCCACCGTCGGCGGCACACCAGGATCACGTCTGGCACGATGACCCCGTGCGCGACACCATCACCACCCGCCGGGTGCGAACAGTGGCCCTGGCGATGCTGATGCTGGTCGTCCTCCCGCTGGCGGTCGGCTGCGTCCGGGTCAAGACCACCCTCACCGTCTCCCCCGACGACCTGGTGTCCGGCCAGATCACCGCCGCCGCGCAACCCGAGGACGATCAGGACGAAGGACCCAAGTTCAGCTACACCCACCTACCGTTCGCATCGAAGGTCGCCATCACCGACTACACCGACGCCGACGGCTACGTCGGCTCGGAAGCGCGGTTCTCGAACCTCAGCTTCGCCGAGGTCCCGCAGCTGGCCAACCTCTACCCCGAAGCCGCCGGCGTCGACCTGTCCTTCCGCCGGGCCGGGAACCTGGTGATCCTGGAAGGCCGGGTGGATCTGACCTCACTGACCGACCAGGACGCCGAAGTCGAGCTCACGGCGTCGTTCCCCGGCGAGATCACCTCCACCAACGGCAATCGCATCGACACCAACATCGTCGAATGGCGCCTCAAGCCCGGAATCGTGAACACCATGAGCGCCCAGGCCCGCTACACCGACCCCAGCACCCGGTCCTTCACCGGAGGCGCACTGGTACTCGGAGTCTCCTCGCTGGTCGTCGCCGGCGTCGTGGGTCTGCTGGCCTGGCTGGCCAGGGACCGAGCGCCACGGCTGGCGGGCCCCAAGAAAAGCTGACCGGGCCGCCTCCGCGCTAGGCCCGGACCGTCATCCCCAGGTTGGCCAACACCTCGCTGGTGGCCTTCGCGAAGTTCAGCGTGCAGAAATGCAGACAGGGTGCACCCTCGGCGATCAACCGGGCACTCATCTCCGTGGCCAACTCGATGCCGATCTTGCGCACCTCGTCGCGGTTCTCGTCGGGACCGCTGCCCGCCGCCGCAGTCAGCCGATCCAACAACCCCACCGGTATCTGCGAGCCCGACAGCTCACACTGACGCTGCAACACCCGCAACGAGGTGATGGGCATGATGCCCGGGATCAGCGGCTTGGCGCCCTGTTCGGGATCGAGGGCGACCACCCGATCGCGGAGCCGCAGGTAGTCGCTGACATCGAAGAACATCTGGGTGATCGAATACTCGGCGCCGGCCCGCAGCTTGCCGACCAGGTTTGTGGTGTCCTGGTGCAGATCGAGGGCGCGGGGATGCCCCTCCGGGAACGACGCCACACCAACGTGGAAATCGCCGAGGTCACGCACGATCTCGACCATCTCGACGGCGTACTCGAGACCCTCGGGGTGCTTGACCCACTCCTCGTGCACCCCGCCCTGCGGATCGCCGCGCAACACCAACACGTTGTGGATGCCACGGTCGGCATACGCACCGATCATGGATCGCAGTTCGCCGACCGAATGGCCCACCGCGGTCAGATGCGCCACCGGTAGCAGTGTGGTCGACTCCGCGAGCTGGCCGACCACCCGAACGGTGCGATCACGGGTGGAGCCGCCGGCGCCGTAGGTGACCGACACAAACGCCGGCTGCATCGGCTCGAAAACCCGGGCCGCCCGCCACAACCTGGCCTCGGCGGCGGCATCGCGGGGCGGATAGAACTCAACGGAGAAGGGCACCCGGTCCCCAGCGGCCTGGGCGATCCGGTCCACGACGGATACCGTCTGGCTACCGGCACTCGTGTTCCTCACCCACACAGCATAGGTGCCGGCAGGACCCCGCCGACGTGGGCGTCTGCGCAACACGGGTGGTCTGAATCACGCAACCGGACCAAGACGCTCTACCCTTGTATGCGCTCGGGGGACACAAGCCTGCAATCAGGAGAAAGGGGCGCCGCGCTGAGCGTGGATACAGCGGCACCGACAGCCGTGGAGCTGGCCGGCGCCGTAACCGAGCAGTTACGGGCGTACCTGAGGGAACGCCGGGACGCGGCTGCCTACATCGGCAGCGACTACGACGGGCTGATCGCGACACTCGAAGAGTTCGTGCTTCGCGGCGGTAAGCGGATCCGTCCGCTGTTCGCCTACTGGGGCTGGCGGGCCGTGGTGCCCGACCGCACCGAAAGCACCTCCGAGCAGGACGTGCTGAGACTGTTCGGCGCCCTGGAACTCCTGCAAGCCTGCGCACTGGTCCACGACGACGTCATCGACGACTCCGCCACCCGGCGAGGCTGGCCGACCGTGCACGTGCACTTTGCCGACCTGCACCGCAAGCAGGGCTGGCGCGGGTCACCCGACCAATTCGGGCTGTCGGCGGCGATCCTGCTCGGCGACCTGTCGCTGGTGTGGGCCGACGACATCATCGCCAGCGCTCCCCTGACCGTCGAAGCGCACCGGCGGGTCCAGCGGGTGTGGTCCGATATTCGCACCGAAGTGCTGGGCGGCCAGTTCCTGGATATCGTCTCGGAGTCCAGCGGCGCGGAGTCCATCGAAGCCGCCATGAAGGTCAACACGTTCAAGACGGCCTCCTACACGATCGCCCGGCCCCTGCAACTGGGCGCGGCCGCAGCCGCCGACCGGCCCGACGTCCAAGCGATCTTCCACGAAGTGGGCAACGACCTCGGGGTGGCATTCCAGCTCCGCGACGACGTGCTCGGCGTGTTCGGTGACCCGGCGGTGACGGGTAAACCCTCCGGCGACGACCTCCGTTCCGGCAAGCGCACCGTGCTGCTGGCCGAAGCGCTGGAACGCGCCGACAACTCCGATCAGGCCGCCGCCAAGCTGCTGCGGACATCGATCGGGACAGATCTCACCGAAAGCCAGGTGCGTGACCTGTGTCAGGCCATCGAATCCGTCGGAGCACTGGCCGCCGTGGAGAGCCGCATCAACATGCTGACCCGGCGCGCCACCGACGTGTTGATCGCGGCACCGATCGACGTGCACGCCAAAGTCGGTCTCGCCGAGCTCGCCAGACTGGTCGCCAATCGGTCTGCCTGAACAGCTGATGACCACACCCACCGCCGAACGACCAGGGTCCCTGTTTGCCCGGTTGCGGGACTTCAGCCGCACCGAGGAAGCCCGCCCGGCACTGCTCGGGTTCGTCGGCGCTCTGATGATCACCGCGGGCGGCCTCGGCGCGGGCAGCACCCGGTTGCACGATCCGGTGCTGGAATCGCTACACCTGTCGTGGCTACGCTTCGGGCACGGCCTGGTGCTGTCGTCGGTCCTGCTGTGGGCCGGCGTGGGAGTCATGCTGCTGGCGTGGCTGTGGCTGGGCCGACGTGTCCTCGACCGGGGCAGCGACGAATTCACCATGGTCGCCACCGCCGGTTTCTGGCTGACACCGCTGCTGCTGTCGGTCCCCCTGTTCAGCCGGGACACCTACTCCTACCTGGCCCAGGGTGCGCTGCTGCGAGACGGTTTCGACCCCTACGCGGTGGGGCCGATCGAAAACCCGAACCCCCTGCTGGACAACGTGAGTCCGATCTGGACCACCACCACCGCACCCTACGGGCCGGCGTTCATCCTGGTGGCCAAGTTCGTGACCATCCTGGTCGGTGACAACGTCATCGCCGGAACCATGGTGCTGCGGCTGTGCATGCTGCCCGGACTGGCCCTGCTGATCTGGGCCGCACCGCGGATCGCCCGACATGTCGGCGCCAACGGTGCTGTGGCGCTGTGGATCTGCGCGCTCAACCCGCTGGTCATCATCCACCTGATGGGTGGCGTGCACAACGAGATGCTGATGGTCGGCCTGATGATGGCCGGTATCGCACTGACATTTGCGCACCGCTTTGTCGGCGGGGTGGCACTGGTGGCGGTCGCCGTGGCGGTGAAAGCCACTGCCTGCCTGGCGTTGCCATTCCTGGTGTGGGTGTGGATGCGGGCGCTGCGCGACCGGCACGGCTACCGCGCGGTGTCGGCGTTCGCGATAGCCGCCGCCGGATCGGTTGCGATCTTCGTCGGGGTGTTTGCCGTGATGTCGCTGTTGGCCGGGGTGGGGCTGGGCTGGCTGACCGCGTTGGCCGGCTCGGTGAAGATCATCAACTGGCTGACCATTCCGACGGCGGTGGCCAACGTCACCAACGCCGTCGGCGGTCTGTTCTTCCCGGTCAATTTCTATGCCGTGCTCGACGTAACCCGCATCGCCGGGATCGCCATCATCGCCGTCAGCCTCCCGCTGCTGTGGTGGCGATTCCGCCACACCGACCGCGAAGCGCTGATCGGGATCGGCTGGGCGATGCTGGTGGTCGTGCTGTTCGTCCCCGCCGCACTGCCCTGGTACTACACCTGGCCGCTCGCGGTGATTTCCGGTATCGCCCAGTCCCGCGCAGCAATTGCCGCCATCGCCGGGTTCTCCACCTGGATCATGGTGATCTTCAAACCCGACGGCTCACACGGGATGTACCTGTGGCTCCACGTGTTGCTGGCCACCGTCTGCGCGGTGGTCGCCTGGTACTCGCTGTCGCGGCAGAAGGCTAGTAGCCCATAGCCTGAGCCCGACGCACCACTTCCCGCGCCTGATGGGCGTGCAGGGCGTCAGCCGGTCTGGCGTTGGGCACCGTCTCCCGATCACCGTCGAACGTCGCGGTCAGCGTCGGATCGGCGGTGAAGAGCCACCGCAGGATCTCGGTGTTACCGAAGCCACCGTCGCGCAGCACCGCCAGCAATCCGGCAAGCGGTTTCACCACCGTTCCGGACTCGGTGAAAAAGACCTGCGGCACCACCACCAGGCCGTCGCGCCGCAATGCCAGCAGATGGCCGTCACGCAAGTGCTGATGCACCTTGGTGACCGGAAGCCCGAGCATCTCGGCGACAGTCGGGAGGTCGTATACGGGTTCGGCGGGATCGATGACGTCGTCGCCAGCGGGGATGCTGCTCACCGGATGAGTGTAAGACCCGCGGCGGCAGCCGTGCGACGGCTCTGCGCTGAGCGCCGACGCGCCCGCCTACGATGGCCCGGTGAGCGCACCGACACCGCAGGACCCCTTGGAGGGCACGCTGCTCGACGGGCGCTACCGGGTGGAAACCCAGATCGCCACCGGCGGTATGTCCACGGTGTACCGCGGCACGGACGTTCGACTGGACCGGCCCGTCGCGATCAAGGTGATGGACTCCCGGTACGCCGGCGATCAACAGTTCCTGACCCGTTTCCAGCTCGAGGCCCGTGCGGTGGCCCGGCTGTCCCACCCCGCACTGGTGGCCGTCTACGACCAGGGCCCCGGCGAGGTGGGCAGCGGACTTCCCTTCCTCGTCATGGAACTCGTCGAAGGCGGCACGCTGCGGGAGCTGCTCCGCGAACGCGGCCCGATGCCGCCGCATGCCGTGGCCGCCGTGCTGCGACCGCTGCTGGCCGGGCTGGCGGTGGCACACCGCGGCGGCTTGGTGCACCGGGACGTCAAACCGGAGAACGTGCTGATCTCCGACGACGGAGACGTCAAGCTTGCCGATTTCGGCCTGGTCCGGGCCGTCGCGCAGGCCGGAATCACCTCCACCAGCGTCATCTTGGGCACCGCGGCGTATCTGTCACCCGAGCAGGTCACCAGTGGCAACGCCGGTCCGCGCAGCGACGTGTACTCGCTGGGCATCCTGACCTACGAGCTGTTGACCGGCACCACGCCGTTCGACGGTGATACCTCACTGGCGGTCGCCTACCAGCGCATCGACCAGGAGGTGCCCCCGCCGAGCACTGTGATCGCAGGCGTGCCAACACAATTCGACGATCTGGTGGGCCATGCCACGGCCCGTGATCCCGCCGCACGGTACGCCGACGCATTGGAGATGGGCGCCGACCTGGATGCGATCACCGAGGAACTCAGGCTGCCGCCGTTCCGGGTTCCCGCACCGCAGAATTCAGCGCAGCACAGCTCTGCGGCCCGTCACCGCAGCCGCGTGCACGATCAGGCGGCCACCGAGAAGCACCGCAACCCCACCCGGGCGCTGACCCGGGGGCCCGACGACTGGGACGAGTCTCCGCGGCAGCCGTCGGCCGCCCCGGAGATCGGCGACGAATACGACATTCCGGCAGCACAATTCGCCGGAATCGAGATCGCGGATCTCCAGTGGGCCCGGCAGCGTTCCCGGCGGCTGGCGCTGGCGTGGTTGTTGGTCGTGCTGATCACCACGTGTGGGGTTGCCGCCGGCGCCTGGGCACTCGGCAGCAACCTGACGAACCTGATCTGAGCGTTCCGCGGGGGGGCGCGCTAGCCGCGCAACATCTCGGCGACCAGGAACGCCAGCTCCAACGACTGCTGGGTGTTCAGGCGTGGGTCGCAGGTGGTCTCGTAGCGGCCGCCCAGGTCGTCATCGGAAATGGCTTGCGCCCCACCGAGACATTCGGTGACGTTCTCACCGGTGATCTCGACGTGAATACCGCCGGGGTGGGTGCCCAACGCGTGGTGCACCTCGAAGAAGCCCTGCACCTCGTCGACGATGCGATCGAAATGTCGGGTCTTGTACCCGGTAGAGGCCTCGTGGGTGTTGCCGTGCATCGGATCGCACTGCCAGATCACCTGATGGCCGGTGGCTTCCACCTTCTCGATGATCGGCGGCAGCAGGTCCCGGACCTTGCTGTTGCCCATGCGGGTGACCAATGTCAGCCGGCCGGCCTCGTTGTTGGGGTCCAGCCGTTCGACGTATTCCACCGCCATCTCCGGGGTGGTGGTGGGACCGAGCTTGACTCCGATCGGGTTGGCGATCACCTCGGCGAACGCGATGTGCGCGCCGTCGAGCTGGCGGGTGCGCTCCCCGATCCACACGTAGTGGGCCGACAGGTCGTAGAGCTTGGGCTCGCTGTCGGTGTCACCGTAGGTGTCCGTGGACAGCCGCAGCATGGCGCGCTCGTAGTCGAGCACCAGTGCCTCGTGGCTGGCGAAGATCTCGGCGGTCTGCAGATTGCGGTCAGCCACGCCACAGGCGCTCATGAAACGCAGGGCGCGGTCGATCTCCCCCGCCAGCGCTTCGTAGCGGGCACCGGCCGGGGAGGTACGGACGAACTCGCGGTTCCAGTCGTGAACCAGGTGCAGTGACGCCAGCCCCGAGGATGTCAGCGCTCGCACCAGGTTCATCGCCGCACTGGCGTTGGCGTAAGCCCGCACCAGCCGGGACGGATCGTGGTCACGGACCGCGGCGTCCGGGGCGAAGCCGTTGACCATGTCCCCGCGGTAGGACCGCAGCCCCAGGGCGTCGATATCGGAAGACCGCGGCTTGGCGTACTGCCCGGCGATGCGGGCCACCTTCACCACCGGCATGCTGGAGCCGTAGGTGAGCACCACCGCCATCTGCAGCAGCGCCCGGATATTGGCCTTGATGTGCGGTTCGGTGTTGTCGGCGAAGGTCTCGGCACAGTCGCCACCCTGCAGCAGGAATGCCTCACCCCGCGCCACCTGGGCCAGCTGGACCTTGAGCTTCTCGATCTCCGACGGCACCGTCACCGGTGGGACGCTCTCGAGCACCGTGCGCATGGCGGCGGCCTGGCCGGCATCCCAGGTGGGCTGCTGAGCAGCGGGCCGCGCCAGCGCAGCATCGAGGCGTTTGCGCAGGTCATCCGGGAGCGGGGGCAATGACGGCAGCTGCTCGATGGGTACGTCGACGGTCCAGTTCACCCGTCCATGGTAACTGTGGTAAATCGGCCCCTACCGCTTGCCGGCGGCCCAGCTCGCGTAGTCGTCGTCGAGTTCGGTCATGATCTGGTACCGCAGCAGATTGTGCTTGGCATCGACGAGGGCGTCGTGGGTGTCGCGCGGTCGCGGTGGCATCCGAGGGCTGCCGCGGTCCTCCCAGAACTGACGCAGCTCGCGGGTGAACCGCGGGATCTGCGGCGGCAGGCTGGTCATCGGACCCCAGAGCTGACACAACGTCACATGGTCGTAGGCGGCCACCCAGGCCCACAGTTCGATCGGCTCGTCGCCGTCGATACCGAAGAATTCCTCGAGGTCCTCCCGGATCTGCCTGCGGGAGCGCCAGAGTTGCGACGACGGCGGCGGGAGCTTCGGCAGGACATTGGTGCGCACCCAGCGCCCCGCCTGCTCAGGGGCGAATTCGGTTGATACACCGTAGTATTCGCGACCGTCCTCGGCGACGACGCCGATCGAGATGAGCTCGATCGTACGCCCGTTGTCGATGAATTCAGTGTCATAGAAAAACCGCACGCCTGCACCCTATCCAGCGGCCTGAGCTGCCGGTTCGTTGTCCACGCCGGACGCCAGCGACGGCGGCGGTGCGGCGGCATGGATTTCGCGGTCCAGCTGCGCGTCCACCGTCGCGTCGTCGGGGAAGTGTGGCATCCCGGCGATGGCGTCCTGCAACCAGAGCTTGGCCTGCACCACCGGCCGCCGCATGTAGCGCTCCCGTTCCAGCGCGCGGTGCATCTTCTTGGGTCTGGTGGTGTAGCGCCACCGCGCCCACGGCGCGTGTGGCCGGGACAGCCGGATGGCGCCGACGATCAGCAGCGGATTGAAGAACATGCCGACCAGACCCGTCCACACCTTGCCTTTGAGCAGCACGATCACCGCCATCGCCAGGGTGTAGACGGCGCTGCCGATCACCAGTGCACGGGAGAGCAGCGAGTCGTCCTCGCGCCAGATCGTGATGTCGAAAAACGACAGCGGGTTGAAACCCAGGACCAGCAGCCCGGCCACCGCGACCGCGGCGAACACCGCGTCGACCGACGTGCGCCCGTCCTCGGCCCAGTAGACGTCCTGCAGGTGCAGGATCAACGCGAACTCGTCGAGCACCAGGGCCGCGCCGATCCCGAACATGATCGCCGCGGCGGTGAACTCCCCGACCCCGCCGTCGACCGCCAGCGTCACCATCGTCACCCCGGACACCATCACCAGGATCACGCCGATCACCACATGGTGGATGTGCACCCCGCCGCTGCCCATATTGCGCGGCTGCCACCACTTCTTCGGGGCGGTGCTGCCGGCGGTGCTGCGGATGTAGCGAACGATCGTGCGGGTGATCAGGAAGGTGATCAGGAACGCGATCAGGCACCACATCAAGGGGACCCGGCCGGAAGGAATCTCCGGCACCAGGTTCACATCGAATCTCCAGTCGTCGGGCACGGGCCAGAACTTACGCTCACCTGGACACGATGTTGTGGAAGTCGGATCGACCCGGTGTCCGCACCACCACGCGGGTCCGTCAACCTCTGGCGCTGCACAGATAGGCTGTCGCTGTCATGAGTATGCGGCGATGGCCCGGTGTGGGCACTGTGGGCGGACCGGATCGGCTGCCGGCCACGGCACAACGGTGGGGCTGGCGGCTGTTCCAGCTGCTGTCGGTGGCCGGTTTCGGTTATGCCGCCTGGCAGCTGCTGGGCCGCACCCCGTACCGCATCGACATCGACGTCTACCGCATGGGCGGCCGGGCCTGGCTCGATGGCCAACCGCTGTACGCCGACGGCGCCACCTTCCACACGCTCGGCGGTATCGATCTCCCCTTCACCTACCCGCCGCTGTCGGCGGTGGTGTTCGCCCCCTTCGCGTGGCTGCCACTGGAGGCGGCCAGCGCCATCATGACGCTGATCACGCTGGTGCTGCTGGTCGTCGCCCTCGTCATCGTGTTGACGCGGCTGGATTTCTGGCCCGACGGGCCCGCGACCGAGACCGTCACCACCGACCCGGTCTGGTTGCGGCGCACCAGCGTCGCGCTGGCCCTGGTGGCGCTGGGGGTCAGCCATCTGGAGCCGCTACGGGCCAACTTCGATTTCGGGCAGATCAACGTCGTGCTCATGACGCTGGTGATCGCCGACTGTGTCCCCCGGCGCACCCCGTGGCCGCGCGGACTGCTGTTGGGTGTGGCGATCGCGCTCAAGCTCACCCCGGCGGTGTTCCTGGTGTACCTGCTCCTGCGCCGCGATGTCCGCGCCGCGGTGATGTCGATGGCCACCTTCGTCGCCGCCACCGCCCTGGGATGTCTACTGGCGTGGCGCGATTCGGTGGAGTACTGGACACACACCCTGCGCGACACCGACCGGATCGGGAACTCGACGCTGAACACCAACCAGAACATCGCCGCGCTGCTGGCCCGCGAGCAATTCGGCGAGACCGCGCACTTCGTGCTGTGGACAGCGGCGTGTTTTGCGGTGCTCGGGTTGACGATCTGGGCGGGCCGGCGAACCGTGGCAGCCGACGAGCCGACACTGGCATTGATCTGTGTGGCCCTGTTCGGCCTGGTGGTCTCGCCGGTGTCGTGGTCACACCACTGGGTGTGGACGTTGCCGACGCTGGTGGTGCTTGCGGTGTGCGCGTGGCGCCGGCGCAGTGCCGCTCTGGCCGTGCTCACCGCCGCCGGAATCGCCGTGCTGGTGTGGACGCCGATCGACCTGCTGCCGGAGCATCGCGAGGCCGCAGCCTCCTGGTGGCGTCAGCTGCTGGGCGGCGGCTACGTGTGGTGGGCCCTGGCCGTCATCGTGGTGTCCGGCCTGGTGGTCAAGACGCCGGTCAGCCGGCCGCGGACTCCGGAATCCGGGGCTCCGTCTTCGGATCCACAGGCGGCACCGCAGGAGTTGCGCCCTCTTTGAGGCTGGCGGCGTAGACGTCGACGTATTCCTGTCCGGACAGCTGCATCAGCTCGTACATCACCTCGTCGATCACCGCGCGTTCGATGAACCGGTTACCTGCCAGCCCCTCGAAGCGGGAGAAGTCCATCGGGGCTCCGAAGCGCACCTGGACCCGGCCGAAGCGCCACATCTTGCTACCGGGCGGATTGACGACGTTGGTCCCGATCATCGCGACGGGAATCACCGGGACCCCGCTCTCGAGCGCCAGGCGCGCCAGCCCGGTCTTGCCCTTGTAGAGCCGCCCGTCGGGTGACCGGGTGCCCTCGGGATACATGCCGAGCAACTTGCCCTGCTCCAGGATCCGCGCCGCGGTGGTGAGCGCGGCTTCTGCGGAGTCCGCGTCGGTGCGGTCGATCGGCACCTGGCCGGCCACGGTGTAGAACCACCGGGTGAACCAGCCCTTGATCCCGGTACCCGTGAAGTACTCGGCCTTCGCCAGGAACGTGATCCGGCGGCGCACCACCAGCGGAAGATAGAAGCTGTCGGCGACAGCCAGGTGATTGCTGGCCAGAATCACCGGGCCGCTGGACGGAACATGTTCGAGCCCATCGACTTTCGGCCTACCCAGCCAGGACAGCAGCGGCCCCATGAAGATGTACTTGAACAGCCAATACCACATGGACCCTCCCACCGCGGGTGCACCAAACGGTGCTCCGGGCCAACTTTACCCACCGCGGGTGCGGCCGACCACAGGACTATTCCTCGACGGTGATCGGGATCGGCTGATAGCGGCTGGCAGGTCCCGGCCCCTCCGGCGGTCCGTCGGGTGGCTCCGGCGGCTCGGGTGCCGGCTCCGTGCCTCCGGCGGCCGCATCACCCTTGTCGGCGCTGCCGCCCTTGTCGGCGCTGCCGCCCTTGTCGGTTCCGTCGTCGACCAACGCCCGCACCACCGCCAGCAGCGCCACGCTGTGTTCGGCGACCACGGCCAACAACGGGTGTTCCTCGCCGGTGGCCAGCGCCGCCAGCGCACACACCGGACACCACACCTGCTGACACTTGCCAGGAGACTCACCGGCGCGCGCGGCGACCAGCGCAGCGGCCGCCCGAACCGCCGGATCGATGCGGTCCAGGATCGTCTGCGCCAACTGGCGCAGCTCGGGCCCCAGGTCGGCGTGCCCACTCGGGTTCATGCCGGCCACACCTCCGGGTTCGGTTGAAAACGCACAGTCAGTTCCATACCCCGCAACTGGGCGTCGAGCACCACACACCGCCGCAGGACCGAAGCCAGCCGTACCCGGCGGCGCATGCCCCCCACACCGATGATCAGGTCGTCGTCGACCCGTCCCAGCGTGAGCGAGCCGGTGTCGACCTGCGGCAACTCTAACCGCATCCGATACACCGACCCCAGCCCCGACCCGGATTCGAGGTCCACCACCGGAC
>NZ_JBARXZ010000104.1:0-15235 GCF_049647605.1 Mycobacterium sp.
GCGACGCTGGACCCGCGGGCTGACCATCCCGGGGCTGGCGGCGCTGGCAATGGGGATACAAGCGGTCAGAGTCGGGGTGCCCGGCTGGTCCTGGGTGCTGCTGGCGGTGGTGACGGTGTGCTGCGCGCTGCTGGCCGCCGATCGGGTGCGGACGCTCGGACATCGGGTGGACGCCGACTGGTTGGTGGCGCGCAGCGGCAGTGTGCAGCGCCGCCGCGACTGCATCGCCACCGCGGGCATCATCGGGTGGACGGTGCGGCAGACGCCGCTGCAGCGTCGGACCGGGGTCGCGACGCTGATCGCGGCCACGGCCGCCGGCACCAAACGGTATGTGGTGCTCGATGTTCCCGCCGAGCAGGCCTGGGCGGTGGCGGCCCGGGCATCCCCGTGGGTGGCCGACGCCCAATGGGCGCAGCCGTCCGGAGCCGTCTAGGGTCGCTAGATGGCTACCGGTGGGGTGCTCTTCGACATCGATGGTGTTCTGGTGACGTCATGGCAGCCGATTCCGGGTGCCCGAGAGACGTTGCAGACGTTGGCCGAGCATCAGATCGCCCGGTCCTACCTGACCAACACCACCACCCGCACCCGGGTTCAGATCGCCGACCTGCTGTGCGCCGCCGGGATGGACGTCTCGCCTGACCAGGTGGTCACCGCGGCGGTGCTGACCGCGGATTTTGTGCGTGACCGCTACCCGGATGCCCGTTGCTTCCTGGTCAACAGCGGCGCCATCGCCGACGACATGCCGGGTATCGATCTGGTGGCCTCTGTCGACACCCGGGGCGGGCCGATGCCCGACACCCCGGATGTGGTGCTGCTCGGTGGGGCCGGCCCCGAGTACGACCATGTGACGCTGAGCTGGGTGTACGACTGGATGGCCCAGGGGGTGCCCGTCGTCGCGATGCATCGCAGCATGTCGTGGACCACCACCGAGGGGCTTCGGATCGACACCGGGATGTATCTGGCCGGTATGGAGGAGAGCTCGGGGCGTAAGGCCACCGCTGTGGGCAAACCGGCGCCGGAGGG
Organism: Mycobacterium sp.; assembly: GCF_049647605.1. Classification (GTDB taxonomy): domain Bacteria; phylum Actinomycetota; class Actinomycetes; order Mycobacteriales; family Mycobacteriaceae; genus Mycobacterium. Next base: position 1,024 of record NZ_JBARXZ010000104.1, read on the forward strand.
GTTCCTGGCCTCGGCGGCACGTCTCGGTGTGGAGCCCGACGAGATGTTCATGGTCGGTGACGATCTCAACAACGACGTCCTCGCCGGGCAGGTGGTGGGGATGACGGGGGTGCTGGTGCGTACCGGGAAGTTCCGTCAGGACACGCTGGATCGTTGGGCCGCAGACGAATTTGCGATGCAACCCAATCACGTCATCGACTCGGTGGCCGATCTGCCGGGGCTGCTCGGCCTGTGACCGCAGCTCAACCGTTCGGTTGATGTCCGCCCGTCGCCGCTTTGTTTTGCTGAACACATGGCGAGGGCGGGGGAACATGCAGTGGTGCTCGGGGGCAGCATGGCGGGTCTGTTTGCGGCCCGCGCGCTCACCGAGTCCTATGACCGGGTGACGGTGCTGGAACGCGATCTCCTATCAGATGGTGTAGAAGCCAGACACGGTGTGCCACAAGGAAAGCAGCCGCATCTGTTGTTGGCGCGGTGCGCCCAGGTCGCCGAGGAGCTGTTCCCCGGAATCCTCGACGAGTTGGTCGCAGACGGCGGGCGACGGTGGGACGACGGCGACCTGAGCCGGTTCCATCTGCATTTCGGCGGGCACCGGATCGTGAACTCGGGCCGCATCCCGGATCCGGCATCGCTGATCAATCACCTCGGCAGCAGGCCGTTTGTGGAAGCGCATGTGCGGCGCCGGGTTCGCGCGTTGCCTGCGGTGACTGTGCTCGACGGCCACGACATCGCCGACCTAGAGGTGCGATACGAGCCAGGGGGAGGGAGGATCATCGGAGTGCGCGCTCAGCCCCGCAATGGTCAGGCGTCGCAGCGACTGGCTGCTGACCTTGTGGTCGACGCCTCGGGGCGCGGGTCGCGCACTCCGGTGTTCCTCGAAGAATGGGGTTACGGGCGGCCGGCTGTCGAGGAGCTGACGGTACGAGTCGCGTACGCGAGCATGCCGGTCCGCATTCCGCGCGGGGCGGTGCACGAGGATCTCATCGTGCGGCCGTTCGAGCCCGGGCGGCCTCGCGGCTTTGCGATGTTCCGGTGTGAGAACGACACCTGGCTGGTCGCCGCCGCGACGCTGGGTGAAGCGGTGTTGCCCAGGACGCTGCCGGAGCTGCTCGAGTTCGGCTCCGGCGCAGCCCCCGACAGGGTGCTGGCTGCGGTGCGCTCGGGCGAGCCGCTCGGCGGAATCTGCGTCCACCGCTATCCCAGCAACAGATGGCGACGATACGACAGGATGCGTCGCTTCCCCCGCAACCTGGTGGTGGTGGGCGACGCCTTCTGCAGTTTCAACCCGATCTACGGCCAGGGGATGACCGTCGCGGCCCTCGAGGCGCTGATCCTGCGGGATTGCCTGCGCGGTGGCCTCTGCGAGCTGCCGGAGCGGTTCTTCGCAGCGGCTGCCAAGAGCATTCGGGTCGCGTGGCAGATGGCGGTCGGTTCGGATTTGGCGTTGCCTGAGATCGAGGGTGCCCGTCCGCTGTCGATGCGCCTGACGAATGCGTACCTGGATCGGGTGCTGCGGGCCGCCGAGAGTGACGTGCTGGTGGCCCAGGAGTTCCTGCGGGTCACCGGAATGGTGTCGCCACCAAGCAGATTGGTGCATCCGGCGGTGGTGTCCCACGTTGTCCGGGCAAACCTGCGCCGGCGTGTCAGGGAGCCAGCGACACCAGTAGCCGCACCAGTTCGGCTTGCCGGCTCGTCGCCGTCTTCGTGAACACATGGTGCAGGTGCGTCTTCACCGTCGCCATCGACAATGACAATTCTTCGGAGATCGGTGCCAGCCCCTGGCCGTACCCGACGCGCACCGCCACCTCGGATTCCGCGGCCGTCAACCCGTAGAGGCGGCGCAGCAGGTCGGCGGAGATGGTGGGGATGTCGTCGGGGTCCACGATCACGACAAGTGCTCGGCCGCAGCCATTTTCGATTTCCGACAGGAACGGTGTCACGTGCGCGATGTATGGTCGGGTTGAGAGTCGCTGACAGGCAACGGAAGTGCCGGATCGGGGCATGGGGCCGGTCGCTGCGGCGACGGCCCGTTGCAGCGCCGGGTCGTTGGCGTCGGCGACCAGTCGTCCGGTGCGCAGTGACAGACCGTCGTTGCGGGACAGCAGGGCCTCGGCACGCGTATTGCAGTGCAAAACAATGGAATTGGGGCCGACGACCAGTACAGCTCGGCGCATTCCGTCGATCGCCGCGGCCAGGTCATCGACCTCCAGTCGCAAACCGGCAAGGTGGCTCTCGGTCCGCATTGCCTGCTGAAAATGTGGGATGAGGGCGTTGACGACGGTGACCCGGTCCGATGTTGCGAAGCCGTCGTCGCGCCTGGGCGCGGCAGCCAGGAAGCACGTGGGATCGGTGTTGCCGGTCAGCCGGACGAAGATACCGTCCTGCATCTCGTGCGGACGCAACCAGTCGGTGTTGAATTCCGAGCGCAAGTTGCGATCGACCAGCTCCCGGCCGTCGCTGACCAGGCCGACGGGACTGTGCTCGACGGCCTCGAGCACGTAGTCGTAGTCGTGGTAGTAGTCGCGATACTCGGCCATCGCGTTTTCGTCGAGGCTGGCAGACTTGATCAATCGGCTGGTGCCGTCTGCGATGATCAGGCCGCAGGCGATCCCGTCCAGGGACCGGCGCACCGTGGCCATGGCAACAACCCAGTGCTCGGGGGTGATCGCGGCGGAATGGATCGCCGAAACCATACGCGAATACTCTTCGATCGTGACCATGCCAAACCCCCTTGGCTATGGGTCATGATCGGCCGGATCCCGGCGGTCGTCAACCGGTTACGACTGGCCGAAACCCAGTTCGCGCACGGCGACGATGCGTTCTTTGATTTGCTCGGTGGTGGCCGCCGCGATCGGCGGGCCGCCGCAGATCCGGCGCAGCTCGTTGTGGATCCAGCCGTGTGGTTTGTTCAGCCGGTGATGGGCGGCCGACACCAGCGCATTGAGTTCCTTGCGCAGATCCCGCAGCTGGCCGTGCGTGGCCCGGGGGACGGCGGCTTCTCCTGAAGCGGTGCGCTTTTCGAGCTGCGCCACCTGCCGCTTGCTCAGCAGATCGCGCATCTGGCTGACGTCGAGGAGGCCGGGGATGCCCAGATAGTCGGCTTCCTCGTCACTGCCCGCCGGGGTGGCGGTGCCGAACGACGACCCTTCGAAGATCACCTGATCGAGCTCGGCGTCGGCCCCCAGGGAGGTGAACGCCTTTTCCTCTTCGCCGGCCTCGTCTTTTTTCTGCTTGGCCAGTTCGGCGTCCAGGGGGTCTTCGTCGCCCTGTGACTCGCGGTGAGGTTTCCCCAGGATGTGGTTGCGTTGTTCTTCCAGTTCGCTGGCCAGCAGCAGCAGGTTCGGCACCGACGGCAGGAACACGCTCGCCGTCTCCCCGGCCCGGCGGGATCGCACGAACCGGCCGATGGCCTGGGCGAAGAACAACGGCGTCGACGCACTGGTGGCATATACGCCGACCGACAGCCGCGGCACGTCGACGCCTTCGGAGACCATGCGGACCGCGACCATCCAGCGGCTGGTGCCCTTGGAGAACTCGGTGATGCGGTCCGAGGCGCCCTTGTCATCGGAGAGCACCACCGTAGGCATCTCACCGGTGATGGTCTCGAGCAGCTTGGCGTAAGCGCGGGCGGTGGTCTGATCGGAGGCGATGATCATGCCGCCGGCATCGGGCACGTGCTGACGCTTCTGCTGCAGCCGGATGTCGGCGGCGGCGATCACGGCAGGCATCCACTGCCCGGCCGGATCCAGCGCGGTGCGCCAGGCGCGGGCAGTCTGCTCGGCGTTCAACGGTTCGCCGAGGCGGGCGGCGTGTTCCTCACCGGCGCTGTCGCGCCAGCGCGCCTCACCGGAATAGGCCATGAAGACCACCGGCCGCACCACACCGTCGGCGAGCGCGTCGGAGTAGCCGTAGATGTGGTCGGCCTGGCTGCGCATCAGGCCGTTGCCGTCGGGTTCGTAGTTGACGAAGGGGATCGGGCTGTCATCGCTGCGGAACGGGGTTCCGGTCAGGGCCAGTCGGCGGGTGGCGTCGTCGAACGCCTCCCGGATGGCCTCGCCCCAGCTCTTGGCGTCGCCGCCGTGGTGGATCTCGTCGAAGATCACCAGCGTCTTGTAGTTCTCGGTGCGTACCCGGTGCCGGGTCGGGTGGCTGGCCACCTGGGCATAGGTGATGACGACGCCGTGATACTCCGAGGACGTCTGGGAATTCGAGTTCGAGAACTTCGGGTCCAGCGCAATGCCCTGCGTCGCGGCCGAGCGTGCCCACTGGATCTTGAGGTGCTCGGTCGGGACGACGATGGTGACCTTGTCGACGACGCGCTCATTGAGCAGCTCTGCGGCCAGCCGCAGCGCAAATGTGGTCTTGCCTGCGCCTGGGGTCGCCACCGCCAGGAAATCGCGAGGTTTGGTGGTCAGATATTTGACCAGCGCCTTTCGCTGCCAGCCCCGAAGTGCCTGGGTGCTGGGCGCTGCATCAGCCCGCACCCGGAGACCTCCTTTAAGTCGAGAAGCAGCCTAGGCCAACCGGTTCCGTGGGCGCGACTTCGTCGCGTGTCCCGTGGGGTGTGTCACCCCCGTGTCCCTCCGACGTCGGCATCCCTGGCTGGTCTGGTCGGTCGGTCAACTCGGGTCCACGAAGAAGTTGTCGTTCTTGATGAACCACTCGCGGCGTTCGGTCTCGGTCAGCTCGCCGAGCTGTGCCAACCCCTCGAAGTAGTGCTCCCGGGGCGCCCCGGGAGTGAACAACATCAGCATCGACGCCGGCTCGTCGGCAACGTTGCGGAAGCCGTGAATTCCCCCCGGCGGGACGTACAGGAAGTCTCCTGCGCCGCCGATTTTCCATTCGGTCCCGTCATAGAGCTCGATGGCGCCGCCCAGCACGAAGAACGCTTCGGACATGGCCCGGTGGAAGTGCGGTCCGGGCCCACCCGCCCGGGGGGCGATATCCACCCGGTAGAGGCCGTAGTCCCCGCCGGTCTGCTCCTGGTTGGCCAGATACCGGTATTGCACCAGCCCGAACGAGTCGTAGTCCGGCGGCTCGTCACCTCGTTTGAGCCGGGCACTGACTTCGGGCTCGCCCTCGTGGCGGGCTGGCGGGTAGGGCGGCACGACCAGCGACATCTCGACAGTCTGCCTGGGTGATCAGACGGGGAAGGTGACTTTCGTCAGCTCCTCGGAGACATTCCACAGCCGGCGCTGCAGGTCGAGGTCGTAGGACTGATCCGACGACGCGACGACCACGGGGTTGCCGCGCCACTGCGCCAGGTTCGCCGGGCCGTAGTACTGGCCGCCGAGAGCGCCGGGATCGGTGGCGGCGCGTAGGGAGGGGAGCGCGCCCATGGCCGCGGGCTGTGCGATCAGGCCCGCGACGGGGGACATGGCCGATTGCACCACTGTCGGCAGATTGCGCATCAACTCGGTGTTCGACGTACCCGGGTGTGCGGCGACCGCGATGGTCTTGCCGCGCGGTGCCAGCCGGCGCTGCAGCTCGTAGGTGAACAGCAGGTTGGCCAGTTTCGACTGGGTGTAGGCGCCCATCCGGTTGTAGGAGCGTTCCCACTGCAGGTCGTCGAAGTGGACGGTACCGCCGAGTTTGTGGCCGTTGCTGCTGACGGTGACGATCCGGGCGCCCGGTACGTCGAGCATCCGGTCCAGCAGCAGGCCGGTGAGTGCAAAGTGGCCGAGGTGGTTGGTGCCGAACTGCAGCTCGAATCCGTCGGCGGTGGTGCCCTTCGGTGTGGTCATGACGCCGGCGTTGTTGATGAGCAGGTCGATCTTGTCGAAGCGGCCCTTGAGAGATTCTGCGGCGTCCCGGATCGAAGCCAGGGAGGTCAGGTCGAGTTCTTGAACCGTCACCTTCCCGGGCAGCTGGGCGGCGGCCTGCTTGCCCTTCTCGGTGTCACGCACGGCGAGGACAACTTCCGCGCCCTTGGCGGCCAGGGCCTTGGCAGTCTCGAAGCCGAGGCCGGTGTTGGCGCCGGTGATGACGGCGGTGCGGCCGGTCTGGCCGGGAATGTCGGCGGTGCTCCATGCGGTCATGAGGGTTTGCTCCTTGAATATTGGGTATCCTTGGTCAACCGGGGCGCCAGCCCCGCTTACCCGTAAACATACGGAATGTTCGCCCCGTTTAGCGAGGAGGTGCGCTATCAGCGAAACCGGAGTCGGTGACGCCGTGGTCGGTGCTGCCCGAATCGGTGATGCCGAGCGTCCGATGCGTGCTGATGCGGCACGTAACCGGGCGCGAGTCCTCGAGGTCGCCTATGAGACCTTCGCGGCTGAAGGTCTTGCCGTCCCGATCGACGAGATCGCCCGGCGCGCGGGCGTCGGTGCGGGCACGGTCTATCGGCACTTTCCCACCAAAGAGTCGCTGTTCGGGGCGGTGTTCGAGGATCGGATCCGTCGCATCGGGGAGATGGCGCGCAACCTGCTGGCAACCGTCGGCCCTGGTGAGGCGTTGTTTGCCTTCCTTCGGGGCATGGTGCACACCGGGGCGAGGGACCAGGGCCTCGTCGATGCGCTCGCCGGTTACGGGATCGACCTCGAGACCGCCGCGCCGGGTGCGGAGGCGGATTTCCTGGCCCTGATTTCAGACCTCCTGTCTGCGGCGGAGCAGGCCGGCACGGTGCGCGCCGACGTCGGTGTCCCGGAGATCAAGGCGCTGCTGGGGGTGTGCAAGAGCGCGCGGTTGTACGGCGACGGCGTCCCGGACCGGGTGGCGGCCGTTATCGAGGACGGACTGCGTGCGCGATAGCCCTCGGCCTTCCTTGCACTCGGCATGGGCGAGTGCTAAGAATGACCTTGGCACTCGCGCCAAGTGAGTGCTAGGTCGGAACGGTGAGGCAGGGGCCGCACAGCCCACAGCCGTCCGTCGCGGGCACTGAAACCGACCCCAAGCTGTGTCATTCCAAACCGGAGGATTCACTTCGCAATGGCCAAGACAATTGCGTACGACGAAGAGGCTCGTCGCGGCCTTGAGCGGGGCCTCAACGCCCTCGCCGACGCCGTAAAGGTGACGCTGGGGCCCAAGGGTCGCAACGTCGTTCTGGAGAAGAAGTGGGGCGCCCCCACGATCACCAACGATGGTGTTTCCATCGCCAAGGAGATCGAGCTGGAGGACCCGTACGAGAAGATCGGCGCCGAGCTGGTCAAAGAGGTCGCCAAGAAGACCGATGACGTCGCTGGCGACGGCACCACCACCGCCACCGTGCTCGCACAGGCGCTGGTCCGCGAGGGCCTGCGCAACGTTGCGGCCGGCGCCAACCCGCTGGGCCTGAAGCGCGGCATCGAGAAGGCCGTGGAAAAGGTGACCGAAGGTCTCCTCGCGAGCGCCAAGGCCATCGAGACCAAGGACCAGATCGCTGCCACCGCCGGCATCTCCGCCGGTGACCAGACCATTGGTGACCTGATCGCCGAGGCCATGGACAAGGTTGGCAACGAGGGTGTCATCACCGTCGAGGAGTCCAACACCTTCGGCCTGCAGCTCGAGCTCACCGAGGGCATGCGGTTCGACAAGGGCTACATCTCGGGTTACTTCGTGACCGACGCCGAGCGTCAGGAAGCCGTCCTCGAGGATCCCTACATCCTGCTGGTCAGCTCCAAGGTCTCGACCGTCAAGGACCTGCTGCCGCTGCTGGAGAAGGTCATCCAGGCCGGCAAGCCGCTGCTGATCATCGCCGAGGACGTCGAGGGCGAAGCCCTGTCCACTCTGGTGGTCAACAAGATCCGTGGCACCTTCAAGTCCGTGGCCGTCAAGGCTCCCGGCTTCGGTGACCGCCGCAAGGCCATGCTGCAGGACATCGCCATCCTCACCGGTGGCCAGGTCGTCAGCGAAGAGGTCGGTCTGTCCCTCGAGACCGCCGACGTCGCGCTGCTGGGCACCGCCCGCAAGGTCGTGGTGACCAAGGACGAGACCACCGTCATCGAAGGTGCCGGCGATGCCGACGCGATCCAGGGCCGCGTTGCCCAGATCCGCGCCGAGATCGAGAACAGCGACTCCGATTACGACCGTGAGAAGCTGCAGGAGCGCCTGGCCAAGCTGGCCGGCGGTGTTGCGGTGATCAAGGCCGGCGCTGCCACCGAGGTGGAGCTCAAGGAGCGCAAGCACCGCATCGAAGATGCCGTGCGTAACGCCAAGGCTGCCGTCGAAGAGGGCATCGTCGCCGGTGGTGGCGTGGCTCTGCTGCAGTCGGCTCCGTCGCTGGACGAGCTCAAGCTCGAAGGTGACGAGGCCACCGGCGCCAACATCGTGCGTGTCGCGCTGTCGGCTCCGCTGAAGCAGATCGCCTTCAACGCCGGCCTCGAGCCCGGTGTTGTTGCCGAGAAGGTCACCAACTCGCCGTCGGGCACCGGCCTCAACGCCGCCACCGGCGTGTACGAGGACCTGCTCAAGGCCGGCGTCGCCGACCCGGTGAAGGTCACCCGCTCGGCGCTGCAGAACGCAGCGTCCATCGCGGCTCTGTTCCTCACCACCGAGGCCGTCGTCGCCGACAAGCCGGAGAAGGCCGCCGCACCTGCGGGCGACCCGACCGGTGGCATGGGCGGTATGGACTTCTAAGTCCTGTTTGTTCGAAAGGCCCCGGTGCGCTTCGGCGTACCGGGGCTTTTTGAGCTGTGGGGCTTGTCGGTGTCAATGGGCTCCGAAGTCGACGACAACCCGCACAACTCGTGGCGTCACCTGTGGACAACTCGACGGCGTGAGTGGCTGCCGGGAGTCGGCGCGTCGATTCTCGACACATGACTGGTCGGCCGTTCCTCGGCTCCGAGGCGATCCGCACCGGGCGGGTGACCGACCATCAGCTGCGCACCCGCTACCGGGCGATCTATCGCAATGTGTATCTGCACCGAGAGGTGGGCCTCACCGCCGAGCTGCGGGCCCGAGCCGCGTGGCTGAGTGCCGGGCCGACGGCCACGCTGGCGGGCCTGTCGGCGGCGGCCGTCCTGGGCACGAAGTGGCTCGATCCCGCGGCCCCGGCTGAACTGGTGCGACCGGATCGCCATTCCCAGAACGGTATCCGGGCCTACACGTTCTCACTCCAGCCCGCGGAGACGCAGCTGCGCTGGGGCATGCGGATCACCACCCCGGCTCGGACCGCCTGCGATATCGGCCGACGGCTGCCCGTGGCACAGGCGGTGCCGCTGCTGGACGCCTTGATGAATGCGACGGGTCTGACGGTGGCCGAGGTGCATGCGCTGACCGAGTGCCGGCCCGGTCTGACGGGGGTGCGACGGTTGCGGGCCGCGCTGGACCTCGCCGACGGTGGCGCCGAGTCGCCGAAGGAAACCGAGGTCCGGGTGCTGTGCACGGCCGCCGGACTGCCGAAACCGGCCACGCAGATCGAGTTCTTCGACGACTACGGCGAGGCGTTCATCCGGGTCGACATGGGATGGCGGGAATGGAAAGTGGCGCTCGAGTACGACGGTGTTCAGCACTGGAGTGACGCCCGTCAGCGGGCGTGGGATATCGAGCGGCTGGCCTTGCTGAACGCGATGGGGTGGACGGTCATCCGGGTCAGCGCGCAGATGCTGCGGCGGCCGGATGGGTTCGTGGGCCGGGTGCGGGCGGCGTTGGAAGCGGCCGGGTGGCGAAGTTGTGGGCCCTAGCGGTGGGAAAAGCGCCCATCGTCGACGACAGGTCCCACAGCTCTGGCCTCAGCCGCGGCTGCCGATGGCCCGGGCCAGCCGGAATCCGCTGGCGATCACGCCGATATGGCTGAACGCCTGCGGGAAGTTGCCCAAAAACGAGCCATCGCGAGGGTCGATCTCCTCGCTGAGCAGGCCCACATGGTTGGCGCGCGCACACAGCGAGTCATACAGCGTCAGCGCTTCGTCGATCCGGCCCTGACCGGTGAGATTGTCGACCAGCCAGAACGAGCACAGCAGGAAGGCGCCTTCTTCCCCGGCGAGGCCATCGGAGGACACGTCGTGGCGGTAGCGGTAGAGCAGGCCGTCACCGGCGTCGAGGTCCTTGCGGACGGCCTCCACGGTGGCCACCATCCGGGGGTCGGTGAAGTCGATGACCCGGCGCAGCGGCAGCGCCAACAGGGAGCCGTCGAGCCCACCGCGGGCGCCGCCGTCGGCCGCGAGTTGTTCGGTCAGCGTCTGGCGCTGCGGGTCCCAGGCGTGGTCGAGCAGGGCCGACCGGATCTCGTCGCGGGCCGCGCGCCAGGTGCTGGTGGGGCAGTCGCGTCCGGTGCGCTCGGCGATCTGCAGGGCACGGTCCACGGCCACCTGGCACATCGCCACCGAATAGGTGAACGGCCGCTCGGCATCACGGATCTCCCAGATGCCGTGATCCGGTGTGCGCCAGTTGGCGACGGCCTGGTCGGCCAGACCTGCGATTCTGGTCCAGAGGTGGTTGTCGACCGCACCGCCGGCGCGCACCCACTGATAGGCCACATCCAGGAGTTCGCCGTAGACGTCGTGCTGGGTCTGCCCGGCGGCCCCGTTGCCCCAGCGCACCGGTGCGGTCTCCCGCCAGCCTCGCAGGTCGGGGTCGCTGATCTCGGAAGGAGGTTGGCCCCCGTCGAGCGCGTACATGATGGATGGCCCGCCGTCGCGCTCGGCGCAATGCAGTGTCCAGGACAGGAAGGCATTGGCTTCGCTGGTCAGCCCGATCCGGCGCAGCGCGTAGGTGGAGAAGGCGGCGTCACGGACCCACGTGTAGCGGTAGTCCCAATTACGTTCGCCACCAACCCATTCGGGTAGCGAGGAGGTGGCGGCCGCCATGATGCCGCCGGTCGAGGCGTGGTCGAGCAGTTTGAGGGTCAAGGCTGAGCGGCGTACCAGGTGGTGCTGCGGCCCGGCGTAATCGATCTTTGCTGCCCACCCCCGCCAGACCGCTGCGGTGCGGGCGGCCAGCGTCTGCGCCGAGGTGCCGATGTGCACCTGACTGTCGGCAGACCAGGCCAGCGTCGACTCGTAGGTCTGTCCGGCGCGCAGGGTGATGGTGGTGGTCAGCGAGTTGTCGGCACGGTGCTCCAGGGGATGTGACGTGCGAAGCTGCAGCGGCAGATCCGGATGATCCGGGGAATCGATGGTCCAGGCGTTGCCGGTGCGGCCGGCCGACGTCACCCGTCGTGGCTGGAAGTGGATTTTCAGGTCCACGGACCCTTCGACCACCCGTGCAATCCGGATCAATTGGCCGCGACCCGCCGGCACGATCTCGCTGAGGTCGGCGCCGGAGCGCATCGCGAAGAAGTCCGTCACCTCCACGATGCCGTCGCTGCCGGTCAGGGTGGTGGTCAGGATCGCGGTGTCGTCGTGATAGCGCTGTCCGCCCCCGCGCAGGCCCACCGGTTCGATCGACCACTGGCCGCCGCGATCCAGGTCCAACAGCGACACCAGCAGTGGCGCAGCGTCGAACTGGGGCAGGCACAGCCACGAAATGGTGCCGTCGCGGCGCACCAGCGCGCAGGTGCTGCCGTCGCCGATCAACCCGTGGTCTTCGATCGGCAGGAATCCATCTCGGGCGGTGAAGTGTCGCGTCCCGGGGACGCCGAACGGACGGGTGGCACTCGGCACAGGCAATCCTTCAGGGTAGGGGTCGTCATGTCCCATACCCATTCCGCCGTCCGTTCAGCCCTTGGCGTGTGTCAACCCGGCGGCAGTGGAAAGCATTGCCCATCAATGGAGTTCTGGAGTGCCTCGTCAAAATGGGTGCTCGGCAACGGAACCCGGGCGCGTCGGCTACTGCTACAGCGGCACGCAATCGTCACCGCATCCGGAGACCGGCTGTGCGGGTGCGGCTTTGCGATGCAGGACGGCCCGCTGCGGTACCACCCGCAGGGTATCTCCGAGCTCGCCGCGGCCGTCGACGATCAGGGTGTAGCCGTCGGTTTCCTGGAGAGGCCACAGCAGCGTCACGCCGTCGCGGTCGGTGAGATTGCGCCGGGTGCTGTTGCCGACGGAGCCGAGTTCGAACGACCCGTCGACCAGCACCGGGTCCACGGCCACGGTGTGGGCTCGGTGGTCGTCGCCGACGGTGATCAGATACGCGAACGTGAAGTCCGACAGTGCTTCGGCGAGTTGGTCGAGATCTACCTTGACGCTCATGCTGCGAGGGTACGCAGGGTTCAGCGTCGCGCCGTACTGCCGTTGTCCGGCGGATCCAGCATGTCGATCAAATACCTTTCCAGCTGCCGCAACTGGCTCGTGACGTCGAGCTCGTGATGCAGCACGTGCAGGTGCAGCTGGTGGCTCCCCGACTTGCCGTCCGCCAGGTCGACGCTCAGTGAACCGGGGGTCAGCGCCGCCAGATCGGCCAACAGCACCCGGCCCATCGGTGACTGCAGTCGGAGCTCCATCACCATGTCGACCGGAGCCACGTCGACCGGCCGGCGCAGCGCCCGGAGCGCCACATCCACTCCGCCGCGCACCGAATGGGCTACAAACCAGGCGAGCAGGCGAACCAGGGCGCGGGTCCGCACCCCGACGGTGCGCCGGGCCGCCGCGACCGGCGGTGCCAGCATCAGCGTCGCGCCGGTCAGCACCGTCACGATCGGGATGCCGTAGCTCCACTGCCCGGCACCCTCGGTCAGCAGCCACCACAGCCCGGCAAACACCGGCCACCGGATCAGCGCCGCACGGATCAGCTTCATCGGAGCACCCCCACCCCCAACGCGATCAGCAGCAGCCCCAGGACCGCCAGAACCGCCGCCCCGGAGACGGCCCAGCCGTCCAATCCGGCTTCAGCCCGGTCGACGGTGCGGGTGAGCCGGAGCGGGCGCAGCCGGCGAAGCGCCGAGCCCAAGCGATCGCCCGGCTGGTGTGCCGAGAGGCGCCGCAACGCGGCGGTGACGCGCGTGAGAACTACCTCTTCCGGCACGATCAGATCCCCGGCGGGCAGCAGCGTGCCGTCGGGGTGCGCCAGCCGGTGGGGTAGTAGGTCGGCCCGCGACAGCGCCGCAGCAAGCACCGCCACGGCGATGCCGATGAGCACCGGCCAGCCGGCGTCCCACAGCGTCACCGGATCCAGCCCCGGGACGGTGACCACCGGGGCCCACTGCTGGGCCAGCAACCAGGTGGCGACCGTGCCGCCGACAGCCAGCGCCGCCCAGGTGACAACCCCGGCATCGGGCCGGTGGGCCGGTTTGCGCGCACCGGTCAGCAACACCCACCCGGCCCTGGCGAGCAGCAACGTCGACACCGTACCGATCCAGGGCAGCAGGTCGGCGAGTTCGATCCCGGCGATCTGCACCGGGGCGATCGCCTCCTTGGCGGCGTATTTGGCCACCGCGCCCGAACCCAGCGGCGCACCGGCCACCGCCAGCGCCAGCAGGGTCAACACCGCAAGCACCAGCGCCCGGATGGGGCCGGTGTAATTGCGTTGCCACACCGCAACTCCCAGGAACAGACCGCCCTTGGCGACACCGTGATGGACGGCGTACACGACCGCGGCCAGCACACACGCTTCGGCGAGGTCGGGCTCGGCGAGGGCGATACCGACCAGCACCGCCAGAAAGCCCATCTGGCTGATGGTGCTGTAGGCCAGCGGCACCTTCGGGTCGCGGTGCAGGATGCCCAACGGCAGCGCCAGGAAAGTGCCGAGCAGCGCCAGCACCACCAGCGTCAGCCCCCAGCCGGGCAGTGCCACTTCCCCCAGCGGGAGGAACCGCAACCAGCCGATCAACCCGGCCTTGACCATCACACCGGAGAGCACGGCGCTGGCCGCCGGCGGGGCGGCGGGATGGGCCAGGGGAAGCCAGACGTGCAACGGGACGGTGCCGGCTTTGATGCCGAAGCCGATCAGCAGCAGGGCGATGATGAGGTTGCGGGACTCCGACCCGGCGACCGCCGCCGGCGCATCGGCGATCGCAGCCCCGCCGGCGTGGACGACCATCACCAGGGCCGATAGCACCGCCAGCTCGGAGATCATGGTCAGTGTGAGGTAGACGCGGCCGGCGCGGTGGGCCTGTTCGGTGCCGGTGTGCACGACGCAGCCGTAGGCCGCCAGGCTCATCACCGCAAACGCCGCGTAGAACGTCACGGTGTCGGCGGCCACGAACACCCCGGCGTTGCCGACAAAGCTGAGCAGCAGGAAACCGGACAGCAGGTGGGCCCGCGGCGACGATCCCTTGGCCACCGTCACCAGGGCTGTCGCGTACAGCACGGCGGCGAGCAGCAACAGCGGTCTGCCCACATCGTCCACCTGCAGGTGGACCCCGAGCAGCAGCCAGGGCGCCTCGACGGTGCCCGCGGCGGGGCCGAGTACGGCC
>NZ_JBARXZ010000105.1:0-17760 GCF_049647605.1 Mycobacterium sp.
CGCCGAACGCTGCGCCGAGTACCCGATCTGGCTGCACACCTACAATCACCACCGCGGCCACACCGCACTCGGAGGCAAAACACCCGCTAGCTGTGTACCTAACCTCTCAAGTCAGTACAGCTAGCGCCGATCATGATCGGGCTGGCATTCACCGTGCAAGCCGGCTGCCGCTTCACCGCCCAGCTCGGCGCTATGCGCATCAATGAGGAAGTCGACGCGCTCGACGTGCTGGGTATCAACTCGGTGTCGTACCTGGTGACCACCCGCGTCGCCGCATCGGTGACCGCAGCACTTCCACTGTTCCTGTGCACGTTGGCGATCGCCTACATCGCCTGCCAAGCGGTGGTCGGAATTTCGGCCGGCCAGTCCGGCGGCACGTACCTGCACTACTTCTCCATGTTCGTCAACGGGCGTGACGTCACGCTCGCCACGATCAAAGCCGTGGTGTTCGTCTTCGCGACATCGACCGTGCAGTGCTACTACGGCTACTACGCCAGTGGCGGACCCGCCGGCGTGGGCGTTGCGGCCGGCCGAGCCATGCGGTCCGCGATCACCGTGGTGATCGTATTGAACATGCTGCTGACCATGGCCCTGTGGGGCGTGGATTCCGGCGCCAGGTTCGGAGGTTAGAGAATGCCGAATCAGTTCGACATCAACGGCCGCGGACCCTCGAACCGCGCGCTGTCAATAGCCGGTCTGTGCTTCGTTCTCGTCGCAGCAGTAACCGTAGCGACCGCCATCGCCAAATCCAAGGGCGACCTGGACAACAACGTGCGCGTCACCGTCGCCCTGGTGAACGTCGGGGACGGACTTCCCGAGAAATCTGACGTCAAATTCCAGGGCGTCCTCGTCGGCCAGGTCGCCGATGTCATCACCGCTCCGGCGGGACAGCCCAACATCGTGCATGTTGATCTCAAGCCGCAGTACGCCTCCGGCATTCCGTCGACCGTCACCGCACGGGTGGTGCCCTCCAACGTATTTGCGGTGTCCTCCATTCAGCTTGTCGGTCACGGCAACGGCCCCAATGGACTTCGAGCCGGAGTGACGGTCCCCGAAGACACCTCTCTGCCGACGGTGATGTTCCAGAACACGCTCAACAAGGTCCGCAAGGTGTTCCAAGCGCTGGGGCACCAGCCCACCGGTAACAGCGTTGGGGCGATAGCGGCGCTGACTGAGGCCACCCAGGGCCGCGGCCAGGCGATCCGCACCGCCGGACGTGATCTCGACGAGATCGTCACTGAATTGAACAAGGTGGTCGGCGACCGCGATGATCAGTCAACCCTGGCGGCACTCACCAACGCATCAGCCGCACTGCGCGAGGTGTCCCCCGATCTGTTCGACGCCCTTGATTCGGCGGTGACCCCATTGCGGACGTTGGCAGAAAAGCGCAGTGCACTGTCAGGACTACTGTCGGCCGGCCAGCAGACCGTCGGCACGATGGCGGATGCGTTCGACCACCAGACCGACCGCTTGATCAACATCACCACCCAACTGACCCCTGTGGTCGGAGTACTCGGCGACAACGCCGGCGCCTTTCCAATCATCACGAGTCGCATTCGACGGGTCTCCAATCAAGTCATGGACGCCTGGGATCCGGATACGAACAATCTGACGGTCAAGGCCGCAGTGAGTTTGACCCCGTCACGGGTCTACACGCGGGCAGATTGTCCCCGGTACGGCGCACTTGAGGGGCCCAGCTGCAAGACCGCACCGGAAGTGCCGACTGCACCGTCGTTGTACCCGGCGCTCGGCTCGATGGGCTTCCCGGCACCCCGGGTGGCTACCGAGAATCGCCCCAACTTCACCCCGCCGCGTGACTCCATGCGGCATTCAGGCGAGGTGCCTGGCGCCTTGTCTGAGGGACCGGGGCCACTACCGGGGCCAGCGCCGGATTCGCCACCCGTCGCGCAGCCGGGTACGGCGCCGGGTCCCCCGCTGCCTGCTGAGGTGACTCACCAGTCGGCCACCATCGGCGGCAACGTCGGGCCTGTCGGCAGCCCCGAAGAGCTTGCTCAGCTGAGCAAGATCACCGGAGGCACGGCCAACGCGGCCACAGCGCTGCTCCTCGGACCAGTGGTGCGCGGCACCTCAGTCACTGTTACCCCGGACACGGGAGGCGAATCGTGAGTTACCGAAAGCCGATGATAGGACTCGCCGTATTCTTGGTGATCTCGATGACGGTGACGTGGTTGGTCTTCAACACGCTCAGTCGGCAGATATCCGGCAGTACCAACACATACTCGGCCGTGTTCGCCGATGTGACAGGGCTCCATGAGGGCGACGATGTCCGGGTTGCCGGGGTCCGGGTCGGCCGCGTAGATGCCGTCGAACTCGACGGCACTCGAGCCAAGGTCACCTTCCAGGTGCAAAACGATCAGACCCTGTTCGCCGATACCATCGCCTCGATCCGCTACCAGAACATCATCGGGCAGCGCTACCTCGGCTTGTCGCGCGGACAGGTCACCGACCATAAGACCCTGCCGAACAATGGTCTGATCCCGGTCGAGCACACCGAGCCATCGTTCGATATCACATACCTGCTCAAGGGATTCGAACCGCTGCTGACCCTGCTCGACCCCAAGCAGGTCGACAACCTGACGAACGCGCTCATCGACGCGCTTCAAGGTGAAAACGGCACCGTGCTGTCCCTGATCACGCAGACATCGGCCCTGGCCGACATGGTCGCGGGACCCGACGACGTGCTCGGACAGGTCATCACCAACCTCAACGCGGTCACCACCAACCTGGCCGGGCAAAGCGCGAATCTGAACAACGTGATCACCCGGACGCGAGACATCATGGTCGGGCTCAACAGCCACCGCGACCAGTTGCGCGCGTCAGTCGGCTCGATCAACTCCGCGTTGGGTCGGCTATCGACCATCACCAACAACATCTACCCGGACTTCAACGCTTTGGTCACCCGACAGCCGGGATTCGCCAGCAACCTCACCGGCGATGGCTATGACCGGTTTGCATTCTTCGCGGCAAACCTGCCGTATCTCCTGAAAGGAGTGGCCCGTATGACCCAGTCCGGTGCCTACACCGACATCTACCTGTGCGACGTCAATGTCAGTATCTTCCGTTTCTTGAAGACGCTCATTCCCGCATATGTGGCTGCGGCGACACCGGGCAATGTCATCAAACACTCGCCGGTGTGCAGGTGAGCGCCGTGGGTAAGGCACGAGAGCGGGTGCTCGAGGACCGCAACCCGCTCTTGTTGGGCACCGCCGCGCTCCTGGCGATCGTGGTCGCGATCGCCATCGTCTTCGGCATCACGGCGCTGGACCTGGGTCAACGCGACTATCGTGCCGATTTCGCCCAAGCGGCGGAGTTGCGCTCGGGTGACCAGGTCACCATCGCCGGCGTTCCGGTCGGCAGCGTAAAGAGTCTTGATCTGGCCGGCGATCGCGTGCGCGTCACCTTCACCGTCAACAGCAACGTGCGGCTCGGCGCCGACACCCGCGCGGCGATCAAGATGACCACGTTGCTCGGGTCCCGCTATCTGCAGCTGTCCCCCGCAGGCCCAAACTCGTTGGACCACGGCACCATTGGACTAACCAACACCGAGGTGCCCTACAACCTGCAACAAACCCTGGCTGATGCCACGACCACGTTCGAACGGGTCGACGCCGACCGCATCGCGACCTCGCTGACGACGCTCAATCAAGGGCTGACCGGAGTTCCCGAGGTGCTGCCCGAAGCCTTGACGAACCTTCAGGCGCTCTCTGCGATCGTCGCCGACCGCAGAGACCAGCTGCACACGTTGCTGACCAGCACCGACACCGTCACCACGTTGATCCGCAACCAGAGAGCCAGCCTTGGCGCGCTGATCAGTCAGGGCAATCAGCTGCTCAGCGAACTCACCACGCGGCGCGCCCAACTACAACGCTTGCTTGCCAGCACCACTTCCATGGTCGGCACGGTGAACCGCATCGTGGGTGATCAGGCGGGGCTCAATGACCTGCTGACCAGTACACGTCGACTCTCGGCCTTGATCGCCGATCACGACGACAGATTCCGGAACCTGCTCCAAATCCTGCCTGTACCAATGCGAAACGTGGCCAACGCGACCGGCAGCGGCGTCGCGGTCGACGTGACGGCAGTCAACGGCATCCTGGTCGATTCCTGGATGTGCGCGATCAGCGGACGTGCCCAGCAATTCCATCTCGTCGAATACTTCCAGGACTGCAAATGAAGCGAAAACTGATCATCGCCACCGTCGCTGTGGCAGCGATCGCGTTGGCCGTCGCCGTATTCGTCGTACCTCGAACCAAGGCACAGCCGATAACGGTCACGGCCCAATTCGAAGACACCATCGGGCTCTACGTCGGCAATGCAGTTTCGGTATTGGGCATGCCCATCGGATCCGTTGCGTCGATTACACCGAAATCCACCTATGTCGAGGTCAAGCTGTCCATCAACCCCGGTGTTGCGGTGCCCGCAGACGCCACGGCAGTCACCGTCTCGACATCGATCCTCACCGATCGCCATGTCGAACTCACGCCCCCCTACAAGAGCGGCGCCAAGCTCGGCAATGGCGACATCCTGGGCCTGGGACGCACACGGACGCCGGTCGAATTCGACCGCACCTTGTCGATGGTGGACAAGCTCGCGAGCGCACTTCGTGGCGACAGTAAGGGCAACGGACCGGTCGCAGACCTGCTCAATGTTGGTGACCAGATCACCTCGGTGAACGGTACCCGGATCAAAGAGACCCTGGACAAGCTCTCGCAGGCGCTGAAGCTCGGCGACGACCACGGGGACAAGGGCAAGAAGAACATCCAGGCGATCGCTGCCGGCTTGGCGGCGCTCACCCAGGAGGCCGCGGACAACGACACGACCATCCGGAGTTTCGGCTCAAATGTGCGGCAGATCAGCGACATCCTCGCGGACGAGAACCTGGGCACCGGGCGCACCGGAGCACATATCAACGAAGTCCTGACCCGGACCGCCACGCTGTTGGAGAAGAATCGAGACAACCTGAAAGTCACCGCCGGCGATTTCCGGATAGTCACTCAGGCACTCGTGGATTACCAGCGCGAGCTCGCCGAGTTCTTCGACGTCGCGCCGATGACGATCGATAACGTCGCCAACGCGATAGACTACAACGCCCGTGCTGTGCGCGTTCACGCGCTGGCGGACAAACTGTTGATGCAGAGCCAGTTCGGCAAAGAAATCTGCAATTTGATCGGCGTCAAGCAGCTCGGCTGCGCCACCGGCACGATCCGTGACTACGGACCTGACTTCGGTCTCAACGGAATGTTCGAATTGATGGCAGGTCAGCCCAATGCAGGCCGGTAAGCGCACGCGCGCAATCGTGCACGGCGCCACGGCAGCCGTTGTGGCCGTCAGTGTTTCAGCGTGTGGCATCGGGCTGGAAGCACTGCCGCTGGCCGGGCCCGGCGCTGGCTCCGGCGGCACCTATACCCTGACCGCGGTCTTCGCCAACGCCCTGAACTTGCCGGCCAAGGCGAAAATCAAACTCAATGGTGCCGACATAGGCGAGGTCCAATCGATCACCGCCAGCAACTACACAGCTCACGCCGTCCTGAAGATTCGGGACGATGTGATTCTGCCCCGGGGCACCACCGCCGAATTGCGGTCCGCAACCCCGCTGGGCGACCTGTTCATCGCGGTCCACAGGAACTCCGACCCGCAGGCCGACCAGACCCCATTGCGCGACGGGGCAACCATCGGGCTGGACTCCACCAGCGGTGGCGCGACCATCGAAGACGCACTCAGCTCGGCGGCCCTGTTGGTCAACGGCGGCGTCATCCGCAACGTCACCAACTTGATCAACGGCGCCGGCGCGGCAGTCGGCGGTCAAGGTGCGAATCTCAAGGGCCTGCTCAACCATTCGAACACGCTCATCGCCCGGCTCAACGGGCGTTCCACTCAGATCAAGGCCGCCCTGGACAACACCGCGGAGCTCGCAAGGACGTTGTCGGCTCGGCAGAACAGCCTCAACCAGACCCTCGAGGCGTTGGTCCCGGCGACCGATGTACTCAACCAGGACACCAGCCAGATCATCGCCCTCACCAACACCGCGGCCCGCATCACGAGCCAGCTGTCGCGATTCCCGTCGCTGCAAGGAACGGACACTCGCAGTCTGATAGCCGACATCAATCGGCTGTCCGAAACGTTCAACTCCATTACGACCGATCCCAGCGTCTCACTTACCGACATCAACCGACTCATCCCGATCGCCATGAAGATCACCAACTCGCCGGCCATCCACGGCATCGCGGAAGTCACTCAGCTCGCCCTGGGCTCGCTACCCGACAAGAACTACCCCGGAGACCCCATGTTCCACGGGCCGGACGGTACCGACTGGCACGCCATGGTCGGCAGCCTGCGCTACGAATGGAACCTCATGCTGGACAAGATCTACGGACCGAACCGATGACAACGAATCCGATCGAACTTGTTCTGCGGCGCATCGTCGATGCCACAAGGGCATTGGCACGCCACCGAATACCAGTGGCGCTCATCGGGTTGGCCCTGACGCTGGTGATCGCCCTGGCGTACGTGATGATCGATTCGCTGCGGATCAACCCCGCCCGCGGGGCATTCACAGTGAAGGTGATGCTGCCGCAATCCGGTGGCCTGATTCCCGCGCAGGACGTCACACTCCGCGGCGTCCCGATCGGGCGGGTGCAATCAGTCAACCTGGTCGGCAGCACAGTGACCGCCGTGGTGTCCATCGACTCCGACGCCAAGATCCCGGCCAACACCGTCGCACGAGTCTCGGCTCTCACCGCGGCCGGCGAGCAATACCTCGATCTGCGGCCCACCGATGACCACGGGCCCTATCTGAGTGAGGGGGCGACGATCACCGAGAACCGGACCGCCGTCCCCGTGCCGTTCAACCAGCTGCTCGACCACGCCGAAGGGCTGCTGAACCAGGTCGACCCCGCCAAAGTCGACACCATCATCAAAGAACTCCACGTGACTGCGGCGGGCCCCAAAAAGCTTGAAGCCATCGTCGAGGGCGGCACCTTCCTCATCTCCACACTGGACTCCGTACTCCCCGAGACCGTACGCAGCATCCGCGCCAGTCGTACCGTGCTGACCACACTGTCCGACACCCACCACGGGCTCCAAGCGACCGCCGGCGACCTGCGGCAGGTCCTGGGCGGCATCAGCCGGATGGACGGCGGCTTCCGGCGTTTGGTCGACATCGCACCTCACACGCTGCAACAAATCGACAACATCATCGCCGACAACTCCGACACGATGGTTGCGCTGCTGGGAAACATGACCACCGTCGCCCAGCTGTCCTACGTCCGGGTGCCCGCGCTGAAGGCGCTGTTCCCCACCGACCGGCCCTCGGTCCTCGATGGGATTGCACTGGTCGTACGCGACGGCGGAATCTGGGGCATCGGCGACGGCTACCCCCGATACGCCTGTGACTACAACCGACCGCACCTCACGACATCGACGCCCGATTTCCCGGAGCCCTACCGCTACGGCTACTGCGAAAATCCTGACCCCGCAGTGCTGGTTCGTGGCGCGCGCAACGCACCGCGTCCACCGGGCGATGACACTGCGGGCCCGCCACCAGGCTACGACCCGCTGGCCAAGACCGATCCGACGCCCGTCGGTCCACACTCAATCCCTTTGACGGTCGGTGGTCCCACGCTGCCGTTCGAGCCTCCGAATTGAACAGCGCCGACAGGAGAATCACCATGCGCAACGGATCCGTATCACGCGACGTGTTCGACAAGATCGTCGCCGATGAGAACCCGCCGGATGAACATGTAGAAGACGTGCCGAAAGCGTCGGACGTCGACCGCTCGGTCGATGAAGCCGACCACCCCCCAACCACTTCCGCTGAATCACTACCCCGGACGGGTCGACGTCGGCTGGTCCGCGCGACAGTCGGCGTGCTGGCCGGTCTTGTCTTCATCACCGCGGTCGGGCTCGCCGGCGTCTTCGGCTGGCGCCTCAAGCAGCAAGACGATGCGGCCGCAGCCGGGCGTGCCGCACTCGATGTCGCCCGTAACTACGCGGTCACTCTCACCAGCGTCGACAACGCCACGATCGACAACAATTTCACCCAGGTGCTCAACGGGGCAACCGGCGAATTCAAGGACATGTACAGCCAGTCGGCCGCGCAGCTGCGGCAGCTGCTGATCGACAACAAGGCCGTAAGTCACGGCACCGTCGTCGATTCGGCGATCAAATCAGCCACCACCAACAAGGTCGAAGTCCTCATCTTCGTCGATCAGTCGATCAGCAACAGTGCCAACCCGCAGCCCCGTATCGACCGCAGCCGGGTCGCGATCACCATGGACAAGATCGACGGTCGTTGGCTGGCCGGCAAAGTCGATATCAAGTAACGCCATGAACCTCATGAGCATTCGTGCTGCAGCAGCGCTTGCCCTGGCCGGCTTGGCAATCACGGCGTCTGCGGTGTCGGAAGGTGCGACGGCGCACGCGAGCAACCCCTGCACCGACGCGCTCGGTGGAGGCTGGAACTACAGCGACGGAGTGTGCACGTCGGCGGTCACATCCATACGCGAGGCGATACTGACACTCTCGGTGGCGCTCCCCCCCGACGTCGCTGCCGACCCCGTGGTCCGGGACTATCTCCGCTCCCGCACCGACTCCTGGCGCACTACCGGCGCCTCCATCATCCGGGCCAGCGATTTCAGCATCGACATCCAATCGTCCTCGCATGGACCACTGAGATCGATTGTGGTGCACGAGGTTCAGCACACAGTAGGCGACTACGCCTCGAACAATTCGTACCAGACGTTCACCTTCGATCTCGCCACCAAGAGCCGCCTGCAACTCGCCAACCTGTTCAAGCCGGGGGTTGATCCGCTGACCGCGATACCCCCCTTGGCGCGGCCGTACCTCATCGACGCGCTCGATCGCGCGCAACCGCCGCACGACCCCGGCACGTATCCTTTCACCCCGGACAAGTTCGAACCACAACCCGACGGATCCGGCTACGCCGACAACTACCGCGCCTTTGCCGTCACCGATACCGATCTCGTCCTGTATCTGCCGGGCTGGCCGATGCGGCACGAGAACCCATTTCCCCAGGACCGGCTGCAGTGGTCCATGGACGGTGGGACCGTTGTAGAACGGGTACCTCTGGCGGTCCTCTCGCCGATCATGCGTGCGATCTGAGCCGAATCGGCGATGACGAACACCTTCAAATTTTTCCATTTTCTGCAATATTGCCAATTATGGAACCTTTTGGCAGGATGACGATATGGCAGAGCCCGGGCTTCGCGAACGCAAAAAGGCAGCAACCAGAACGGCTTTGAGCCGCGCCGCGTTCGACCTTGCGATGCAGCACGGCTTGGACGCGGTCACCGTGGACGCGATCGCGGCACGAGCCGACGTATCCGCACGCACGTTCCGCAACTACTTCTCGAGCGGCGAGGATGCGATCCTGGGACTGCTCAACGAATTCGAGCAACTGGTGCTGGATGCCTTCCTGATGCGCGATCCCGACGAGGATGCTCTCGACTCGATCGAGGCGGTCATCCTCGAACTCGTCGCTTCAGCCGGTGTCTTGGACCAGACCGTCGGCGTGGCGCGACTGATGCGCGAGTATCCGTCCCTGGTGGCGCACTCTGCTGTTCATCGAACAAACTCGGCACGCCTGCTGGCAGAGATCGGCCACCGCACCCGGATGGATCCGCAGCAGGACCTGTACCCCCGACTGCTGTACAAAGCCTCCAGCGCCGTAACGGCGACGGTTTTCGAACTACTCAGCGACTCCGCCGATCACACTCACGTACCTGCGGACTTGATCCGCCAAGGATTCGCCCAATTACGCGCCGGCTTGCACCAGCCCTTTTCCTCAAGCGCGAAACAGATCTGATCCGCCCCGATAACTCGATGCTTCCAAACGAAACTGCCAGGAGTACAAGTGACCTCGTCTGACAACCGCGACAAACGGCTTACGAACCTGATCGCTGAGCTGTATGCCAGCGACACCCAGTTCGCTGCAGCGCGGCCCGACGCCGCGATAGCTGCCCGCGTAGCGCAACCGACGCTGCGGCTCCCCGAACTCGCCGAGATCATCATGGAGGGCTATGCGTCGCGACCCGCGCTCGCACAGCGGGCAGTCCGGTACCTGACCGAACCCACGACCGGCCGGGTATCCCTCGAGCTTGAGCCTCGGTTCGAGAGCATCTCATACCGCGAACTCTGGACTCGCGCAAGTAATCTCGCAACCCTGCTGGCGGCTGATCTGGACCCAGCCGTGGTGCCGGGAGATCGAGTGTGTCTATTGGGCTTCGCCAGCGTCGATTACACAATCGTCGAACTGGCGTTGATCCAGCGGGGCGCGGTATCGGTACCACTACAGACCGGCGCACCGGTCGCGCAATTGTCGGCAGTCGTCGCCGAGACCGAACCCACCGTCATCGCCACGAGCGTCGATGACCTGTCTGACGCCGTCGAACTGATGGTCGCGGGATGCTCTGCCAAGCAACTCATCGTGTTCGACTATCATCCCGAAGTCGACGACCAACGTGAGGCAGCACAGGCCGCCCGCGAGCGCCTGGCGGAAGCGGGCAGCGGGATCGAGATGCACACGCTGCGCGACGTGCTCACCTCCGCAATCTCCGAGCCCGCGCCGATGACCACGTCCCGTGAGAACAACCCCTTGGCGCTGCTCATCTACACGTCGGGCAGTACCGGCACCCCGAAGGGGGCGAGGTATCCCGAGCAACTCGTCGCCAACTTCTGGCGTGGGGCCATCATGGCGACACTCGGACAGGACAATCCCCCACCGTCGATCACCCTCGCATTCATGCCGATGAGTCATGGCGGTGGTCGGGGGCTGCTGTTCGGCACTCTCGGCAACGGCGGTACAGCGTATTTCGTCGCCAAGCGCGATCTTTCAACGCTCTTGGAGGACCTTGCGCTGGTGCGACCTACCCAGTTGAGCTTCGTGCCGCGCATCTGGGACATGCTCTTCCACCAATTCCGCGTCGCCGTCGAGCGCCGCGCGTGCGACGGCGCCGACATCGCGGAGACCGAAGAAGCTGTGCTGAAGGAACAACGGCAGAACACTCTCGGTGGGCGGTTCACCGCTGCAATGAGCGGCTCGGCACCCATCTCAGCCGAGGTCAAAGAGTTTGCGGAAGCGTTGCTCGACATGGATCTGGTCGACGGATACGGCTCGACCGAGACCGGGCCCGTGATGCTCGATGGACGCGTGCGGCGTCCACCGGTGATCGAGTACAAGCTGGAGGACGTGCCTGAACTCGGCTACTTCCACACCGACCGGCCGCACCCACGGGGTGAATTGCTCGTCAAGTCAGCGATTCTCTTCGACGGCTACTACAAACAGCCAGAAGCAACCGCCGACGTGTTCGATGCAGAAGGTTTCTACCGAACCGGCGACGTGATGGCGGAAATCAGTCCTGACCAGTTGGCCTATGTCGACCGGCGCCACAACGTGCTCAAACTCGCGCAGGGCGAGTTTGTCACCATCTCAAAGTTGGAAACGCTGTTCGGCAGCAGCCCTCTGGTCCATCAGATCTACGTGTACGGCAACAGCGCGCGCTCCTACCTGCTGGCGGTCGTGGTGCCCTCCGAAGAGACACTCGCCGACCACGCCAACGATGTTGACGTGGTCGCCGACCTCATCGGCGAATCACTCCGGAACACCGCGAAGGCGGCCGGCCTTCAATCGTATGAAATCCCTCGTGATTTCATCGTCGAGACAACGCCGTTCACGATTGCGGGTGGACTACTCACCGGCATCGGCAAGTTGGCGAGGCCGCGACTCAAGGAGCGGTATGGCGGTCGGTTGGAGAGCCTGTACTCGGACTTGGCTCATCGCCAGAGCGAAGAGCTGCGAACCCTGCGCGACGGTGCTGCGGACCGACCGATTGTGGAGACCGTGTGCCGAGCGGCCAGCGCGGTGTTGGGCATCGGTGTCGATGAGTTCCGGCCGACCGCGCGATTCACCGACATCGGTGGAGATTCCTTGTCGGCCTTGGCATTTTCCAATCTGCTAAGCGAATTGTTCGACATTGATGTATCGGTCGGCGTCATCGTTGCGCCTGCGACCACCATCGGCACGCTCGCCGACTACATCGGCGCAGCACGCACCGGCGCCACACCGCGGCCCAGCCCGACATCGGTACACGGCCGTGACGCGACCGAACTGTATGCCCGCGACCTCACCTTGGACAAGTTCCTCGACGCACAAACGCTTGCCGCCGCACCAACTCTGCCCCGGCCTAGCGATGAGCCGCGGACCGTGCTGTTGACCGGCGTCACAGGCTTCCTCGGTCGCTATCTGGTGCTGGAATGGCTCGAACGGCTGCAACGCGTCGGCGGAAAGTTGATCTGTCTGGTCCGCGCCGTGGACGATGCCGCCGCGCGTGCGCGGGTCGACAGCACATTCGACTGTGGTGACACGGTGCTTCTGCAGCACTACCAAACCCTGGCCGCGACGCATCTTGAAGTCATCGCCGGCGATAAGAGCGAAGTCGACCTGGGGCTCGACCAGACAACATGGAAACGGCTGGCCGGCAACGTGGATCTGATCGTCGATCCCGCAGCTCTGGTCAATCACGTCCTTCCGTACAACCACCTGTTCGGCCCCAACGTTGTCGGCACCGCTGAATTGATCCGCCTCGCACTCACCACGAAGCTCAAGCAGTTCGTCTATGTTTCGACGATCGGCGTCGGTGTCGGGATTGCCTCTCCAGGGCTCACCGAGGACGCCGACATCCGTACAGCCAGTCCGACCCGCACCGTCGACGGTAGTTACGCAAACGGCTATGCGAACAGCAAGTGGGCCGGAGAGGTTCTACTGCGCGAGGCACATGATCTATGCGGGTTACCGATCTCGGTTTTCCGTTGCGACATGATCTTGGCCGAGGCTCGGTACATGGGCCAGCTCAACGTTTCTGACGTCGTCACGCGGTTGCTGCTCAGCCTGGTAGCAACGGGACTCGCGCCGAAATCGTTGTATCTGCCCGATGCCAAGGGCAGCCGACAACGCGCGCACTTCGACGGGCTGCCAGTTGACTTCGTCGCCGAGGCGATCAGTACACTCGGCACTGCTGTGACAAATGGATTCGAGACCTACAACGTGGTGAATCCCCACGATGACGGGATCGGACTCGATGAATTCGTCGACTGGCTGATCGCTGCCGAGTACCCGATCCAGCGCATTGACGACTACGCGGAATGGCTGCGTCGTTTCGAGACCGCTCTGCGCTCCTTGCCGGAACGTCAACGACAGGCTTCGCTGCTCCCGCTTCTGCACAACTACCAGCAGCCGGCAGTACCGATGCGCGATGCTGTTGCACCGGCAACGCGCTTCCGCGCTGCGGTACAGGACGCGAAAGTCGGCCCCAGCAACGATATCCCGCATATCTCCGCACCCATCATCGTCAAGTACATCGCCGAGCTGCAGCTGCTGGGACTGTTGGATGGCAATGAAGCCGAGTAGCTGCTCTAGCGAACTCCCTCCGTCGAGCTGAACGAGGGCCCTTCCTTACGACCACAACGAGGTGATCAACTGCCCTTTCCACAACCATCCCGACGGCTCCTCGCCCAGTATTTGAGTCGGCACAATCCCCAGCTCACACCACGACTACCGGCCGGCAGAATGATCGAGCTCGCCGGCCGTGGCGAGACTTTCGTACGCGATATCGTAGGCCCATCCGGCTCGATTCCGGTCGTGTTGCTTCATGGGGCGTTAATGACCGCCGACATCAACTATGCCGATGTGTATGAACCACTTTCGTTGTCACACCGCGTTGTCGCGCCGGACGTCCGGATGCACGGGCACGGTTCGCGCGACCGGGGATTCACTCTGAACGATGCCTCGGACGACGTGATCGCCTTACTCGACACGCTCGGTATCGAGCGCGCAATCTTGTGCGGGTTCTCCATGGGCGGCGGCATCGCCGCAGATGTGGCTTCGCGATATCCGGGGCGAGTCGCGGGCTCGGTGATCTCGGGAACCGCAGCGTGCTACTCGACGCGGCGCCGCGACAGAATAGTCGTGGCAGCGTTGAATGCGTTGCGGCGACTGGTCGCCGTAGGCTTAAATCCATCACCTGGACCGTTACTGCTCGCTATGGCTCGTAGGCGCACCGAGGTGGCCATGCAGCGTCAGGAATGGCTGCTCCGCGAGTGCGCGAAGAACAATCTGTCCGATATCTTGGCGGTCAATGCACAGCTGCCCAGGGTCGATCTCAGACGACAGCTAGCCGAGGCATCCGAGCTTCCGTGCGAGTATCTTCTTCTGACCCGCGACCACCTGTGCCACCCAGAGCTGCAGCGCAAGCTCGCCGACCTCCTGGGCGCCCACACCACCATGCTTGACGTCGACCACGACTTCCCGATCACGGACCCGGTCGGATTTGCGAAGGCGGTCGTGGCCGCAGTGGCCCGGTTGGATGAACGCCTGGATACCGACAGAACAGTGCCTGAAGCCGTCCGCTGACATTGGTTGCCGTCGCATCCATCGAATCAGCCTCTAGACCGGACCTTTCGAGATCGGCCGAGTTGACGAGCCGACCATATGATCGCGGATATCGGTTCGATTGCGCGCATCGAACTGCCGAAAGAATCTGTTGGGCAAAAGGCTTCAGCTGGTCGCATTTGACGATCGTGTCCGTCGACCTCTTCAGCTCTACCAATGAATCAACGAAATACGTTGCCTGATAACCATGTTCGTCGATGTACAAGCAGCGCATCGCTTCTGTAGGGTGTCCCTATGACACTGTCCGGGAAGACCATGTTCATCTCCGGTGCCAGCCGCGGCATCGGCTTGTCCATCGCCAAGAAGTTCGCGGCCGACGGCGCCAACGTTGCGCTGCTCGCCAAGACCGCCGAGCCGCATCCCAAGCTCGAGGGCACCGTCTACACCGCAGCCAAGGAGATCGAAGAGGTCGGCGGCCAGGCGCTGCCGATCGTCGGCGACGTCCGCGACCCCGACTCTGTCACCGCCGCGGTGGCCCAGGCGGTCGAGCAGTTCGGCGCCATCGACATCTGCGTCAACAACGCCTCGGCCATCAACCTCGGTTCCATCGAGGAAGTGCCGATGAAGCGCTTCGACCTGATGAACGGCATCCAGATCCGCGGCACCTACGCCGTTTCTCAGGCCTGTATCCCCCACATGAAGGGCCGTGAGAACCCGCACATCCTGACCCTGTCGCCGCCGCTGCGGCTGGAGTCCGAGTGGCTCAAGCCCACCGCCTACATGATGGCGAAGTACGGAATGACGTTGTGCGCGTTGGGCATCGCCGAAGAAATGCGCGAATCCGGCATCGCGTCGAACACGCTGTGGCCGCGCACCCTGGTCGCCACCGCCGCCGTGCAGAACCTGCTCGGCGGTGACGAGGCGATGACCAAGGCCCGCCGCCCCGAGGTGTACTCTGATGCCGCCTACGCGATCTTCAACAAGCCGGCCCGCGAGTACACCGGGCAGAGCCTGTTGTGCGAGGACGTGCTGCTCGACTCCGGTGTCGCCGACCTGTCGGTATACAACTGCGTGCAGGGCGGCGAACTCGGCGTCGACCTGTGGGTCGATACCCCCAATCCGCCTGGATACACCGGCCCGTAGGCCGGCCCGAAGATCTGCCCGGCCTAGTCAGCAGCCGGGCAGATCTCCACACCCGTGACCATCGGCGGCCATGCCACCGTCACCTCGGTGAGCGCGGCCAGCGCCGCAGCCGTCGGAAACGCCCGGAGCGCTACATGTTTGGGTAGTTCAACAAACTCAAGCTTGCCCGAACTTCATTGATCACTCGTTGGGGATCCTCCGCTCCCATGAGGTGGCCCAAACCGCTGAGCACAACAGCGCGGCCGCGAGGCACTCGAGAGGCGGTCGCTAGCTGGTCGGTGACTGACAGCACGACGTCGTCGGCACCGATGAGCGAGCAGAACGACACCGACAGGGACCCCAGTTCGTCGAACTGGGAAAACGTCGAACCCCCACCGGTCAACCAGTCAGACCACGTATTCGCATTTGCGTTGCAAGAGTCCTCCACCAGGCGCTCGATTGCGGCCAGCGGCGGGTTTTTGCTCGTGGCCGTATAGGCGAGGCGCAGTGCGTCAGGGTTGCCGTGTAGGCGGGCCATTGCCGCGCTCATCGCAGAGGTCTTGCCATCTACCACCCCCTGGCCGGGGAACGGGACGATGCCGATCACCATTCGTACCGCTTCGGGGTGATCCAGGGCCATGCGAAGTGCTACGCCGCCGCCCATAGAAGCGCCGATCACCGAATAGCGTTCAATGCCCAGTTCTTCCATGAGGCGATGTGCAGCGGCCGCGAGTGCTGGAATTCGGCAGCCCTGTCCTGCGGCTGCCGAACGGCCGAAGCCGGGCAGATCAATCAGGATCGAGCGGTAGTCGCCGAAAGCCTCAACAACCCCGTTGTGGCCACGCGTGGAGGACCCAAATCCGTGGATCCACAACAGGACATCGCGGCCTGCCCCACGTTCTTCGTAGTAAATCCCTGCGGAACTGGTTGACATGAATCGCAAGCATGCGCCATTCTCAACTTTAAGTCAACAGCATGTATAGTCGCTATACATCATGTACATACAATCGTAGAGGCGACCGCGTTCTACACCAGATTTCGGCCGTCCACGAACGCGACACGACGCCGAAAGGTGCGGCAGTAGCAGGTAATTCCAGATTCGCCATGTCGCCGACACCACCATCGGCCCACACAACCCCATCTCAATAGGACCTGGAGCAAACACATGTCCGAAGAAGCCTTCATCTATGAGGCGATTCGCACGCCCCGTGGCAAGCAGCGCAACGGTGCACTGAACGAGGTCAAGCCGGTCAACCTCATCGTCGGCCTGATTGACGAAATGCGTCGTCGCAATCCCGATCTGGACGAGAACCTGATCAGCGACGTCGTACTCGGTGTGGTGTCGCCGGTGGGTGATCAGGGCGCGGTTATCGCCCGTACCGCGGTGCTGGCCGCAGGTCTGCCCGATACCACCGGCGGCGTGCAGCTGAATCGGTTCTGCGGCTCCGGCCTGGAAGCGGTGAATACCGCCGCACAGAAGGTGCGGTCCGGCTGGGACGACCTGGTGTACGCCGGTGGTGTCGAGTCCATGAGCCGGGTGCCGATGGGCAGCGACGGTGGCGCGCTGGCGAACGACCCCGAGACCAATTACGCGGTGTCTTTTGTGCCGCAGGGCATCGGCGCCGACCTGATCGCCACCATCGAGGGCTTCTCGCGCGAAGACGTCGACGCCTACGCCGTGCGCTCGCAGGAGAAGGCCGCCGCAGCGTGGTCGGGCGGCTACTTCGCCAAGTCGGTCATCCCCGTCAAGGACCAGAACGGCCTGACCATCCTGGACCACGACGAGCACATGCGTCCCGGCACCACCCTGGAGAGCCTCGGCAAGCTAAACTCCGCATTCGCGGGACTGGGCGCCGTGGGCGGCTTCGACGACGTGGCGCTGCAGAAGTACCACTACGTCGAGACGATCAACCACGTCCACCACGGTGGCAACAGCTCGGGCATCGTCGACGGCGCCGCGCTGGTGCTGATCGGTTCGGAGGCCGCCGGCAAGTCACAGGGCCTGACCCCGCGCGCCCGCATCGTGGCCACCGCCACCAGCGGTGCCGACCCGGTCATCATGCTGACCGGCCCCACCCCGGCCACCAAGAAGGTGCTCGACCGTGCCGGGCTGACGGTCGACGACATCGACCTGTTCGAGCTCAACGAGGCCTTCGCCTCGGTGGTGCTGAAGTTCCAGAAGGACCTCAACATCCCCGACGACAAGCTGAACG
>NZ_JBARXZ010000106.1:0-15652 GCF_049647605.1 Mycobacterium sp.
GTACCGCGACGGTCGCCGCCGCCGATGAAGCCGCAACGGCTGCGGCCGCTGAACTTGTTGCAGCGCAGCAACGCCGCGACGACGCGCGCCGCGCCCTGCTGCGGCTCGCCGACCGTGACGAGGCCGACCGGCTGGCTGCCAGGTTGGCCCGGATCGATGCGCTGACCCTCGAATGTGCCGAGATCACGGCTGCGCTGCAGCCGATCATCTTGACCGACAAGATCTTTGGTTCCATCGAGCGTGCCGCCGCGGCCGTGGACATCGTGCGGGCGCAGGTGGACCTGACTGCGCCACGTGTCGAGCTCACGGCGGAGTCGCCGGTCGAGGTGACCGTCGGCGAGCGCACCGTCGAGCTGGCCGAAGGTCAGTCGGTTGTGCTCTCGGTGCCAGAGGCGTCGGTGATCCGGCTTCCCGGGGTGCTGGCCGCCCGCATCGACCCGGGGGCTACCGCGGCTGAGACCAGCGCCAAACTGGTTTTGGCAGAACAACATCTGCAGGAACAACTGACTGCAGGGGCGGTGTCCGGCCTGGAGGAGGCGCGTGCCCTCGACCAGCGTCGCCGCGAACTCACCGACCGGCGTAACCAGTGCACCGCCACCCTGGAGGGGCTCTGCGGTGACGACGAGGTGGTGGAACTTCGGGCGCGGCTGGCCGCGCTGCGCGACGGCGGGTCGGCCGGGTCGGAGGATGCTGCGGGCGATCTAGGCCAGGCGCAGGCTGAACTCGGCGCCGCCGAAGCCGATCTCACCGCGGCACACACCCGCAACAACACCCAGCAGAAGGTGGCGGCGGCGGCCGCGGCCCAGCTCGGCCAGCGTTCGGCCGGCACGCAGGTGTGTCAGGCGAAGGTCACCACGGCACAGGCAGAGCTCACCGCCGCCCAGGAACGGCTCAATGCGCAACGCGCCGCGGTCGGCGACGACGAGATCGCGTTGCGGGCCCGGGAGGCCGCCGATGTCGCGGTGCGGGTCGCTGCGGAGGTGCAGCAGCTCTCGGCCCGGCTCGCGGAGGCCGGACCCGAGGCCGTCGATGCCGAACTCGCCGCCGCCCGTGCAGTTCTGGCAGAAGTGCGCCGTCACCACGACCGTCTCACCGGTGAGCTACGGGACGTGAATGTAGCGCTGACACTGTTCGGCAGTGAAGGTCGCAGCGGCAAGCTCGATGCGGCCCAGATTTGCCGTGAGCATGCGGCCTCCACGTATGGCCGCGTGCACGGCCGGGCCCGGGCGGCCCAGATGCTGCGCACCGTGATGGTGCGCCACCGCGACGACACCAGGCAGCGTTATGTCGATCCGTTCCGCACCGAGATCGAACGGTTGGGCCGGGTGGTGTTCGGGCCCACTTTCGAAGTCGAAGTCGATAGTGACCTGCAGATTCGACACCGCACCCTTGACGGGCGCACGGTGCCGTATGAGTCGTTGTCCGGCGGTGCCAAGGAACAGTTGGGCATCGTCGCGCGGTTGGCGGTGGCCTCGCTTGTCGACGCGGAAGACTCGGTGCCCGTGGTCATCGATGATGCGCTCGGGTTCACCGACCCCGGCCGGCTGGTCAAGATGAACGAAGTGCTCGACGTCGCGGGCGCCCGCGGGCAGGTGATCGTGCTGACCTGCTCGCCGGACCGCTACGAGGGTGTTGACGGTGCCCACCGGGTCGAAGTCACCGCCGGCTCGTAGGGGTCAGTAGGTGGCGGGTTCCGGCGCGCCTGCCGTTGATGGAAGGCGCGCCGAAACCACCGCTCAGAAGTAGGCGTTGGCGGGAAGAGGGGTGCCGTGCAACAGGTTCACGCCGATGGCGCGCGCCTTCAGCGCGACGGGATTGTGCAGTGTGATGGTGCGGATATTGCGCCAGTGCCGGTCGAGATTGCGGGTCCGGCTCGCCGCGCTGGCCCCGCCGAGTTCGAGCAGCCGGGTTGCTGCCTCCGGTGCGATGGCATCGAGATGCACCTTGACCTTCGCCACCGCCAGCTGTGCCGCAGCGGCGGCCTCCGCGTCGGGAACACCGTCGACGGCCGAATCATTGGCGGCGGCAATGGTATCGGCGGCATCCAGCACGGCGGTCCGGGCGATGTAGGCAGTACTGGCCAGCTCGCCCAGCAGCTTCTGATGCAGCGGGTCGTCGACCGGATTTTCGGCCAGCGCGTGGCTGAAGCTACGGGTGCGCGACCTCAGGAGTGCCACCCCGTCGTCGACCACCGAGGCCAGCACCCCCGCCACCACCGCGTGGATGTAGAGCTGCAGGGATGCATACTGCACCGTCGGTGCCGGTTCGGCGTCATAGGGTGAGTCGACCAGGATCTCCTCGGGGGACACCGTGACCCCGCTGAAAATGGTGGTGCCGGTGCCGGTCCGGCGTTGCCCGAAACCGTCCCAGTCGTCGACGAGCCGGACACCGGTGCGGTCGGTGGGCACGATCACCGATGCCACCGAGTCGTGGTCGGTGGTGGCGGCCACGGTCAGGTAGTCGGCGAACAGGGTGCCGGTGCTGTAGTACTTCTCGCCGGTCAGCCGGAAGTAGCCGCCGTCGGCGGGTAACAGCCTGGTGTTGAACACCAGGCTGCCGACGGCCAGGCTGCCCTTTTCGCTGAATGCGTTGCCGAAGATCTTGCCCTCGGCCGCTTTTTTCAGCCATCGCTGCGAAACGGGGGTGTCCACGGTGCGCAGCCGTTCTTCGACGAACCAGAAATGGGCTCGGAAGATATGCGCGACTATGGGATCTGCGCGGGCCACATCGATGACGGTGGAAAACAGCTCGCGTACCGACAAACCTGCACCGCCGAGTTCCGGAGGTAGCCGCAGGGTGCCGAATCCGGCCCGTTTCAACGCCGATACCTGGTCAAAGGGATTCTCGTCGTTGAGGTCTCGGTCCTTGGCGCCGGAGCCGATGTCGGCGAGCAGCTCGTTGAAGGCGGCTGAGCCCGGAAGCTGGAGTTCCACAGGGGTTGCTTGAGTCATGTCACCGGTTCTACCGAGGCGCCCGCCCCGAGACACTGCTTCGGCTCAGCGCGAACCTAAGGGCCACCCTCATCAACCGCTGTGGACACCGGTGTCGCCCGCCGCGGAGGCCAAATTCCCGGTGGGCGGCCTGGCCGGTGGTCTGCGCAATTCCCGGTGGACCGGGCACTGCCGGCGCTACGCTTCACCGATGTTCGGACTCCCGCCACTCGATGCCGCGTTGGCGTTCACCGATACCGCCGCGCGCCTGCCCGTGGTGGGGCGCCACCTGGAACCGCTGGGGACGTTGACCGCTGCCGGGGCGTTCGGTTCCCGGGTGCTGCCCGGGATGATCGCCGGAATGTGGAAGCCGAAGGCGCCGCGGCCCGTCGATCTCGAGGCGCCTGACGAGTCCTCGATCGTGTGGGCCTCGGACCCGGTGCCGCCGATGCTGCGTGCCTGGGACCAGCGTCGACAGTTCTTGTACCGCAGCAATGTGGCCTATGGATCGGCACCCGGACAGCTGCTCGACGTGTGGCGCCGCAAAGACTTGCCCGCCGGACCGGCGCCGGTGCTGGTGTTCCTCCCCGGCGGGGGCTGGATCCACGGCAGCCGGGTGATGCAGGGTTATGCCCTGATGTCGGCGCTGGCCAGTCAGGGCTGGGTGTGTCTGTCGATCGATTACCGGGTGGCTCCGCAGCATCGGTGGCCGCGCCACGTCCAGGATGTGAAGGCCGCGATCGCTTGGGCGCGACGGCATGTCCACACTGTCGGGGGCGATCCGGGTTTTGTTGCCGTGGCCGGCGCTTCGGCCGGTGGGCACCTGGCGGCGCTGACCGGTTTGACCCCGGGGGAGTACGCCACCGAACTGCCTGCCGGGACCGACACGTCGGTGGACGCCGTGGTGGGTATCTACGGCCGATACGACTGGGTGGACCGGTCCACGAGCGAGCGCGACGAGTTTGTCCGGTTCCTCGAGCGGATCGTGGTCCGGGACCGGATCGAGGCCCGGGCCGAGGTCTTCGAGCAGGCCTCGCCCATACTTCGGGTCCGCGCCGATGCGCCACCGTTCCTGGTGGTGCACGGCACCGGAGATCGGGTCATCCCGGTCGCGCAGGCCCGCGACTTCGTCAAACGTCTGGGGGCGGTGTCCCGCTCTGGGGTCGAATACCTGGAACTTCCGGGGGCGGGGCACGCCTTCGACTTGACCGACGGGCGCCGTACCGGGACCGCCGTTGCGGCCATCGGCGAATTCCTGCAGCGCACTCACGACGACCACCTGGCGGGTGCGCCGCGGCGCGTCGGTTAGACCGGTCGACGACGAGGGCGCGCCGGGCTGAACGCCTGCCCAGATTCGCCGGGCACAATTGCAGGCGATGACACTGAACGACAAACGCCGGCGAGTGCATGACAAGCTCGCGTCCCTGCCTGGGGTGAAGTCCGTGCGCCGGCCTGTGACGCCGGGCTCCGGCGCCGACTTCAACCTGTTCTATGTTCGTTCGGGCACACCGTCGGCGCACCCGGTGGTGTTTGTCCCCGGCGGGCCGGGAATGGCATCGGTGCAGCTCTACAAGGGTTTGCGGCGCCGGGCAGTCAATGCCGGCCTCGATGTCATCATGGTCGAGCACCGTGGGATCGGAATGTCACGCCACGATGACGCCGGTGCCGACCTGCCGCCGGAAGCCATCACCGTGCACCAGGCGGTCGACGATATCGCCGCCGTCCTGGACGCCGAGGACATCCGCACCGCGGTGATCTACGGAACGTCTTACGGCAGCTATCTCGCGGCGGGTGTCGGGGTGTCGCACGGCGATCGGGTGCACGCGATGGTGCTGGACTCCCCGGTGCTGTCGGCCGACGACATCGGCGCCGCCCGCCAAGCGATCCGGGAGCTGCTGTTCGACGGCAGCGAACCCGACACGGTGGAGCTGGCCCCCAAGATCCGCCGGCTTGTCGAGGACGGCACGCTGACGTCCGATGCCAGCGAGATCATCACCATGATCTACGGCTACGGGGGTGCCGACCTGCTGAATCGGCAACTGGACCTGCTGTTGGAGGGCCGCACGCTGCTATGGCGGCTACTCGATGAGTTGAGCCGATTCACCCTGCGCAAGGCGCCCTATCGCAACGAGGTGGACCTGGTGGGCCGGATCGCCTTCCGCGAACTGGACTTCTCCGGCGAGCCCGACGGTCTGCCGCTCGACCCATCTCCCGCCCTGGCTCAGATGGCACAGGAGATGCCCGGGCCGACGCCGATGTTCGAGGCCGAGCCCTACGATCTGGTGGCGAGCATGCCGGGGTTCACCTGGCCGACGGCGGTGCTCTCCGGTAGCCGCGACCTGACCACCCCGCCTGTTCTGGCGCACAGAGTTGCCGAGTCGATCCCCGGCGCGGTGCTGGTGCAGCTACCGACGACGGCGCACAGTGTGCTGGACACCCGCGAACGCGCCGCGCTGGAAGTCGCCAAGGCCGCCGTCGACGGGGAGATCCCGTCGCTACCCGGACGGGCCGCCGAACTCGACACGTTGCCGGCCAATCCCGAACTGCGGGTGCTTGTCGGCGCGGTCGCGGCGGCCACCGCCGTCGAGAGCGCTATCCCGGCGATCCCGCCCCTGACGGCGGGGCGCCGCCCTAAGAACCCGGCTTCATGAAACCGATCTTGGTGTAGTCGAGGTCGCCGAGACCGGCCGGACCGTAGTTGGCCAGGGTGTCGCGGACGGCGACATTGCCGGGTGACTGGAACAGCGGCAGGCTGAAACCTTCGGCCCAGATGAGTTTGTCGAACTCGTTGGCCAACTGTTCGGCCCGCTGCGGATCCAGCTCGTCGAGCACCTCGCCGGCCTTGGTGTCGATCTCCGGGCTGCTGATCTTGCCGAAGTTGCTCTCGGCTCCGGTGGTGTAGATCTGGGTGAGGCAGCACAGCGCAAAAGCATCAGCCATCCAGGAAAACTGGGTGACATCGAAGTTCCCGACGGTGACGTAATCGGTGAACAGGCTGCCGCCCGGTGCGGCGACCAGCTGCATGTTGACCCCGAT
Source organism: Mycobacterium sp. (assembly GCF_049647605.1). Taxonomy (GTDB): domain Bacteria; phylum Actinomycetota; class Actinomycetes; order Mycobacteriales; family Mycobacteriaceae; genus Mycobacterium. The sequence goes on from NZ_JBARXZ010000106.1 coordinate 5,967, forward strand.
CTGGGCCAGGCTGTTCTGCGCCACCTGGGCGATCTGGCGGGTGGACTGCGCGTCGTAGAACACGTTGCGGATCACCAGCTGACGGCCGTCCTTCTCCCGGAACTGGCCGTTGAGCCGCCAGCCCAGCTCGTCCAGCTCCTGCTTGGCCTTCTCCGGGTCGTAGGCCACCACCTCGCTGTTGTCCTGATAGCCCTGCTGGCCGGCGACATAGATGTGGTTGTTCAGCGGCACCGGCGTGTCCACCAGGCCGCGCTGACTCACATTGGCGATGGCCTGGCGGTCGATACCTCTCATGACGGCCAGCCGCAGATCCTTGTCCTCCAGGATCGAGCCGGGGGCGCCGTTGAACGTCAGGTGATACCACTGCAGCGCCGGGGTCCGCCTGATCACGATGCCCGGGGTGTTGCGCGCGGTGGTCAGCTCATCGAGGCTGGCCAGCCCCGTAGCATCGATGGTGTTGTTCTGCAGGGCCGGGATCCGCGCGGCATCGTCGAGCACCAGGTAGGTGACCCGGTCCAGCAGGGGAGGAGTACCCCACCAATCCGGGTTGCGCACCAACGTGATTCGCTGCGCGGTGCGGTCCACGGATTCCACCATGAACGGTCCCGCCGACGGGCCGGGCCGGTTGAGCTGGCCGCGGTTGAACACCTCCGGGTTCTCGGTCATCGACTTGGGCAGCAGCATGTCGTTGCCGGAGAACAGGTTCTGCCAGTCGGTGAAGTGCGAACCGAAGGTCACCACCGCCTGCCGGTCGTCGACGCCCCGGGTCACCGAGGCCACCCGTTCGCTCAATGCCGAATTGCCGATGATGAACTCGGGATTGCGGCCATTGGTGGCGTTGATCTGCGAGGCGATGTCCTCCCAGGTGATCGGTGTGCCGTCGGTCCACACCGCCTTGGGATTGATGGTGTAGGTGACCACCTGCGGATCCTCGCTGGTGAGCTCCACATCGGTGAAGAAGTCGGTGTTGACCTCGGTGGAGCCGTCGGGGGCCACCCGGAACGCCCGCGGCATGGTCCAGCGCAGCATGGCCGCACCGGTGCCTTCACTGTCGAGGTGCAGGGAGTTGAAGTTGTTCGGCATCGCCGCCAGCGCCAGCCGCAGGTTGCCGCCCTGCTGCAGATTCGCCACATCTTGGGGATTGATATCGCTGGTGGCGCCCACTTCGGCGTTCCCGCCCGCCGACGGGAGCTGTCGGGGTTCGCTCGAGCATCCGGCCAGCAGCAGCGTGGCGGTCAACAGCACGGCGGCGCAGCGTCGAAGCGTCATGCCGATCAGGCTAGCCGGATACCTGCGGGACGGCGGCGAGCAGCTTACGGGTGTACTCGTGTTGCGGGCGGGAGAACACTTCGTCGGCGTCGCCCTGCTCCACGATGGCGCCCTTGTACATCACCGCCACCCGGTGGGCCAGGTGCTTGACCACCGACAGGTCATGGGAGATGAACAGGTAGGACAGCCCCAAGCTGCGCTGTAGATCCAACAGCAGGTTGAGGATGCCGGCCTGGATCGACACATCCAGCGCCGACACCGGCTCGTCGAGGGCGAGCACCTTGGGTTGCAGGGCCAGGGCCCGGGCGATCCCGATCCGCTGTTTCTGCCCGCCGGAGAACTCGGCCGGATAGCGCCCGGCGTCGCTGTTTTGCATCCCGACGAGCTCCAACAGCTCGGCCACCCGGGTCTTGGTGGCGGTCTTGTCGAAACCGTTGGCCTGCAACGGCTCTGCCAGCACCTCGAAGATGGGTAGCCGCGGGTCCAGGGATGCCACCGGGTCCTGGAACACCACCTGCAGATCGCGCCGCAGCTCTCGTCGCTGCGCCTTGTTCAGGGTGGCGACGTCGGTGCCCAGAACGGTCACCGAACCTGACTGTGGCGCAGTCAGTTCCAGGATCTGGTGCAAGGTGGTGGATTTGCCGGATCCGGATTCCCCGACGATGCCCAGGGTTTGGCCGCGCCGCAGTTCGAAGCTGATGTCGTCGACGGCCCGGACCTCGCCGATGGTGCGACGGAACACCGCGCCCTTGGTGAGGCGGTAGGTCTTGGAGAGGTTCGACACCGCGACGACAACCTCGGAGCCGGGCGCCTCGGCGGCCGGCGGTGTGGTGGCCACACGAAAGATGTCGGCGGCGCTGCGCCCGGCGGTCTGATCGGTGCGGATGCAGGCGGCGTGGTGGTGGTCGGTGATCTGCACCAGATCCGGTTCCCGGGTGCGGCAGTCATCGATCGCCAGGGGACAGCGCGGGGCAAACGGGCACCCGGGGTCCAGGCCGGCCAACGATGGCGGGGTCCCCGGGATCGGCACCAGTCGGGTGCCCTGCGGGGCATCCAGGCGGGGCACCGACCCCAACAGGCCGATGGTGTACGGCATTCGGCGCTGGTGGTAGAGCCGGTCCACCGGCGAGGTCTCCACGGCGCGCCCGGCGTACATCACCACCGAGCGGTCGGCGAATTCGGCGACCACCCCGAGGTCGTGGGTGATGATCAGGACGCCGGCCCCGGTGACGTCGCGAGCGGTCTTGAGCACGTCGAGGATCTGCGCCTGCACCGTGACATCGAGCGCGGTGGTCGGTTCGTCGCAGATCAGCAGGTGGGGATCGTTGGCGATCGCGATGGCGATCACCACGCGTTGGCGTTCGCCGCCGGACAGTTCGTGGGGGAAGGCCCGGGCGCGGCGCTCCGGCTGGTTGATGCCGACCAACTCCAGCAGTTCCAGTGCCCGCCGCCGCGAGCTCGATTTGTTCGCGCCGCCGTTGCGCCGCGCATGCACCGTGATGGCTTCGGCGATCTGATCGCCGACGGTGTAGACCGGGGTCAGCGCGGACATCGGGTCCTGGAACACGGTGCCGATGGATTTTCCCCGGATCCGTGACATCGAGTTGTCGTCGAGGCCCAGCAGTTCGGTGCCGTGCAACCGCACCGACCCGCTGACCTCGGCGTACTCGGGGAGCAGGCCGATGACGGCCATGGCGGTGGCGGATTTGCCGGAACCGGATTCGCCGACGACGGCCACCACCTCGCCGGGGCCGACCCGCAGGCTTACCCCGCGCACCGCGGTGACCGGGGCACCGTCCGTCGGGAACGTCACCGCCAGGTTGTCGACGGCCAGCAGTTCGTTCACGAGGCTGCGCTCCGCTTCTTGGCCCGACGCCGCAGGTTGCCGGCGCCGGGATCGACCGCGTCGCGCAGGCCGTCGCCGATCAGATTGGCGCACAGCACGATCAGCACCAGGATCCCGGCGGGGAACAGGAACACCCAGGGGAAGGTGAGGATCGATTTGGTGCCGTCGGCGATCAGGGTGCCCAGCGACACGTCCGGCGGTTGAACACCGAATCCCAGGAAGCTGAGCCCGGTTTCGGCCAGGATGGCAACTCCGACGGTGAGCGCGGTGTCGATGATCAGGATCGAGGCGACGTTCGGCAGGACGTGACGGACGATGATGCGCCAGTTGGACACGCCCATGTACCGTGCGGCCCTGACGTATTCGCGGTCGCGCAGGCTCATCGTGAGGCCCCGCACGATCCGGGAGCTGATCATCCAGCTGAACCCACCGAGCAGCACGATCAACAGGATCAGACTGCCGCCGCCGCCCTTGATCCGGGGCGTCAGAATGGCGATCAGCAGGAAGCTGGGCACCACCAGCAGCAGATCGACCAGCCACATCAGGGCCCGGTCACGCCACCCTCCGAAATAGCCGGCGATGGCGCCGACGGTGGCCGCGATGACCGTCGACATCAGCGCCACGCACAGGCCGATCAGCAGCGACTTCTGCATACCGCGCAGCGTCAGTGCCAGCAGGTCCTGGCCCAGGGCGTTGGTGCCGAACCAGTGCTGGGGGCTCGGCGGTGCCTGCAGGGCGTAGTAGTCCAGATCGGTGTAGGACCAGGGCAGCAGCGGGGGCAGGGCGTAGCAGCCCGCAAACATCAGCGACAGCAGCACCAAAGACACCACCGCGGGTCGGTTGCGCAGGAACCGGCGCAGTACCAGTTGACGACGGGAGGTGAACGTGTCGGCGTGCAGCCCGGAGCGGGCGCTGGTCGAAGCGGGTTCGGTCATTGGGTCCGCACCCTCGGGTCGAGGACCGCGTAGAGGATGTCCGAGAGCAGCCCCGACAGCAGGATCACCGCGCCGGCGAACACCGTAACGGCCACAACGATGTTGGTGTCCTGGGTGTTGATGCCCTGGATGGTCCACTCGCCGATGCCGTGCCAGCCATAGATCTGCTCGACGAACACCGCGCCGGTGACCAGCGCGCCGACCCCGTAGGCGAACAGCGTCGCCATCGGGATCAGGGCGGTGCGCAGGCCGTGTTTGAACAAGGCTTGCCGGCGGGTCAGTCCTTTGGCGCGGGCGGTGCGGATGAAGTCCTGGCCCAGGACGTCGAGCATGGCGTTGCGCTGATATCGGCTGTAGCCGGCGATCGCGCCGAGGGCCAAAGTCATCGACGGCAGGATGAGGTGCTGGATGCGGTCGACGAACTGGTTCCAACTGCCATAGATGGGGTCCGGCGACGTCTCGCCGATGTAGTCGAAGATCTGCACCCCGAGGATCGAGTTCACCTTCAGGGCCGCGAGGATCAGCAGGTTGGCGATGACAAATGTGGGAGCGCTGATGATCAGCAGCGACAGGATCGTGATGAAGCGGTCCGACAGGCGGTACTGGCGGATGGCACTCCACGCACCGAGGACCACACCGAGGACCGCGCCCACCACGGAACCGATGATCAGCAGCCGCATACTGACCCCGATGCGGCGGCCCAGTTCGTCGGCGACCGGCTGCCCGCCGACCGTGGTGCCGAAATCGCCCTGGACGGCGCCCGCTGCCCAGTCGAGGTAGCGCAGCGGGATCGGCTTGTCGAGACCGAGTTCGGCGGCTTTGGCGTCGATCACCGACTGAGGCGGGCGCGGGTTGCGCTCGAGCAGGCTGTCGAGCGGTTCGAAGGACAGCGAGGCCAGGGTGAAGGTCAGGAAGGATGCCAGCACCAGCAGCACCACGTAGTTGAGGAACCGGCGCGTCAGGAAACGCGTCATTCGCTGCTCGCGCGGCTCGGTGGCATGGGCACAGGGTAGGAGATGCCGGTGCGTACCCGCATGACACCGCCGTCCGGCGTGTTCCGCGCACCCGCCCAAACTCACAATCGGGCGAACTTGTGCGAGTGCGGGACACCATTGGGTCGATCTGGGCGTGCCAAGATCAGTCTGACCTTTCGAACGAGGAGCAGACCGTGACCGTCACCGACGAATATCTGGCCAACAACGCCGAGTACGCCCGCACGTTTGTGGGGCCGCTACCGCTGCCGCCGTCCAAGCACGTCGCCGTCGTCGCCTGCATGGACGCGCGGCTCGATGTGTACCGCATCCTGGGGCTGGCCGACGGGGAGGCCCACGTCATCCGCAATGCCGGGGGAGTGGTGACCGACGACGAGATCCGCTCACTGGCGATCAGCCAGCGGCTGCTGGGCACCAGGGAGATCATCCTGATCCATCACACCGACTGCGGCATGCTCACCTTCACCGACGACGCCTTCAAAGCCGCCATCCAGGAGGAAACCGGGGTGAAGCCGGCGTGGTCGGCGGAGGCGTTTGCCGATCCGGCGGAGGACGTGCGGCAGTCGCTGCGCCGTATCGAACTCAGCCCGTTTGTCACCCTGCACACGTCGCTGCGTGGCTTCGTCTTCGATGTCGCCACCGGCCGGCTCACGGAGGTGAGCTTGTGAGGCCGGGAGCCGGCGTCTAAGACCACTCTGCGAGCACCCGCATCTTGCCGGCCTTCACCGCGGCTGCCCGGCGCAGCCTCTTGAGCTCTGGGGCGAAGCTGTTGTGCTCGTTGTCCTGGACGTTCAGTGGCAGCACCAGCGCAGCCAGCAGTTTGCCTTCCAAGAACCACGGTTCGGGGTGCAGCACCCACGACACGGCGGCGTTCTCGGCCATCCAGTTGGTGAGGACGGGTTCGCCGCCGGCGAAGGTCTGCCGTTTTCCGGAGCCGATGCGGCGCAGCTCGAGGCCGAGCCGGTCACCGAGCAGTACGCCCAGCGACTTGCGCAGCGTCGAGCCGTCCGCGCTCGCATTGCCGGCACCGAAGTGATACCGGACGCGCTTGCGGAGGTCTTGCGGGTGGGCGGGCTTGCCGTCGGTACGCGGCGGACCGGGGCTGATGCCGACGTAGAGCAGTGTCCAGCCGTCCTGCTGTTCGCAGCCGGAGGTGTCGATCTCACCTGGGATGTCGCGGAACCACCACCCGTGAGCGCCCGCCTGACTCGGCACCGGGCACGGCTCGGCAAACACTTGCTCTCGCGAGTATCGCTGAGCGGCAAGGAAATTCGCGACAGCATTCGCATTCTTCTTCGCGGACATCGACTCAGCCATGGCTATCAGCGTAGTCGTAGGCGATATCGGCCGGCTGCCGTCGATTGACAGGGCTGTCCCGGTTTGGTTTTATTCCTGGCTAAGATTGTAATCCTGGTCAGTTCTACCAACATTACGAGGAAACGCATGTCACCGACTGCGACACAAGAGCCCGCCGCCGGCCAGTACGAGCTGAGTCAGCTGCGGTCGCTGGAAGCCGAATCCATCCACATCATCCGGGAGGTGGCCGCCGAGTTCGAGCGGCCCGTGCTGCTGTTCTCCGGCGGCAAGGACTCGATCGTGATGTTGCACCTGGCAGTCAAGGCCTTCGCCCCAGGCCGGCTGCCGTTCCCGGTGATGCACGTCGACACCGGGCACAACTTCGAGGAAGTGATCAGCACCCGCGATGCCCTGGTGGCCCAGCATGGGGTCCGCCTGGTCGTCTCCAGCGTCGAAGACGACATCGCGGCCGGCCGCGTCGTCGACAACGGGCCCTCCCGTAACCCGCTGCAGACCGTGACGCTCTTGCGGGGCATCCGTGAGAACAAGTTCGACGCCGCATTCGGCGGTGCGCGCCGCGACGAGGAGAAGGCCCGGGCCAAGGAGCGGGTGTTCAGCTTCCGCGACGAGTTCGGCCAGTGGGACCCGAAGAGCCAACGCCCCGAGCTGTGGAACATCTACAACGGCCGGCACCGCAAGGGTGAGCACATCCGGGTGTTCCCGCTGTCCAACTGGACCGAATACGACATCTGGGCCTACATCGGCGCCGAGGAGATCACGCTTCCGCCGATCTACTACGCCCACCGTCGCCCGGTGTTCGAGCGCGACGGCATGCTGCTGGCGGTCCACGAATTCATGCAACCGAACGACGGGGAAAGAGTCTTCGAGACCTCGGTGCGGTTCCGCACCGTCGGCGATGTCACCTGCACCGGCTGCGTGGAGTCGACGGCCGCGACCGTCGAGCAGGTGATCGCGGAGACCGCACTGTCGCGGCTGACCGAGCGGGGCGCCACCCGAGCCGATGACCGGATCTCCGAGGCAGGTATGGAAGACCGTAAACGCGAGGGGTACTTCTGATGCGACGGGGAATTGACATGGGGCCGGCGAACCGATGGGGGATTGATCGATGACAACTCTGTTGAGGCTTGCGACGGCCGGATCCGTCGACGACGGCAAGTCCACTCTGATCGGACGGTTGCTCTTCGACTCGAAGGCCGTCATGGAGGATCAGCTGGCGGCCGTCGAGCGCACCTCCAAGGAGCGCGGGCACGACTACACCGACCTGGCACTCGTCACGGACGGCTTGCGATCCGAGCGTGAGCAGGGCATCACCATCGATGTCGCCTACCGCTACTTCGCCACGCCCAAGCGGAAATTCATCATCGCCGACACGCCGGGGCACATCCAGTACACCCGCAACATGGTGACCGGTACGTCCACCGCGCAGCTGGCGATCGTGCTCGTCGACGCTCGGCACGGCCTGCTCGAACAGTCCCGCAGGCATGCCTTCCTGGCATCGCTGCTGGGTATCCAGCACATCGTCCTGGCCGTCAACAAGATGGACCTGATCGACTGGGATCGGCAGAAGTTCGAGGACATTCGGGACGAATTCCACGCTTTTGCAGCACGTTTGGATGTCCACGATGTGACGACCATTCCGATGTCGGCGCTGCAGGGCGACAACGTGGTGACCAAGTCGGTCAACACGCCGTGGTACGAGGGGCCGGCACTGCTGAGCCACCTCGAAGAGGTCTACATCGCCGGTGACCGCAACCTGGTGGACGTGAGATTCCCGGTGCAGTACGTGATCCGGCCGCAGACCCATGAGCACGCCGACCACCGCAGCTATGCCGGCACCGTCGCCAGTGGTGTCATGCGTCCCGGTGACGAGGTGGTGGTGCTCCCGGCCGGGAAGACCACCCGGATCACCGTCATCGACAGCCCCACCGGGCCCGTGGAGGAAGCCTTCCCGCCGATGGCGGTATCGGTCAGCCTGGCCGACGATATCGACATCTCGCGCGGCGACATGATCGCCCGGGTCAACAACCAGCCGCACGCCACCCAGGACTTCGACGCCACGGTGTGCTGGATGGCCGACGATGCCGCACTCGAGCCGGGCCGCGACTACCTGATCAAGCACACCTCGCGGACCACCAGGGCCCGGGTGGCCGCCTTGGACTACCGGCTGGACGTCAACACCCTGCACCGCGACAAGTCGGCAACGGCGTTGAAGCTCAACGAGCTCGGCCGGATCACATTGCGCACCCAGCACCCGCTGCTACTCGACGAGTATTCCCGCAACGCGGCCACCGGTTCGTTCATCCTGATCGACCCCGACACCAACAGCACCGTCGGTGCGGGCATGGTGCGCGACACCACTCCGGTGGCCTCCCGGGCCGCCACGCCCAACACCGTCCGGCATCAGTCGCTGGTGTCGACCGAGGATCGGCTCTCCAAGGGCCGGACCGTGTGGTTCACCGGGCTGTCCGGATCCGGGAAATCGTCGGTGGCGGTCCTGGTGGAACAGCAGCTGCTCGAGAAGGGCTGCCCGGCCTATGTTCTCGATGGTGACAACCTCCGGCACGGGCTCAATGCCGACCTGGGATTCTCCATGGCCGACCGTGCCGAGAACCTGCGCCGCCTGGCGCACATCGCCACGCTGATGGCAGATTCGGGACTCACCGTGCTGGTTCCGGCCATCAGCCCGCTGGAAGAGCACCGCGAGTTGGCCCGAAAGGTGCACGGCGACCAGGGTTTCGAGTTCTTCGAGGTGTTCATGGACACTCCGCTGGAGGACTGTGAACGACGGGACCCGAAGGGGCTGTACGCCAAGGCCCGTGCCGGCGAGATCACCCACTTCACCGGGATCGACAGCCCGTACCAGCGGCCGAAGAGCCCTGATCTGCGTCTGACCCCGGGCTCCACACCGGATGAGTTGGCCGCCAGCGTGGTCGCCTTGCTGACGGGGGAGCGGTGAACGACCACGAGGTTGCGGCACGGCTGGCCGCTCAGGCCGGTGAGCTTCTCCTGGGGGTGCGTGTCGAGTTTGCCGATGCCGATGCCAAGGACCGGAAAGATGCGGGAGACAAACGGTCTCACGACTTCTTGATGGAGGCGTTGGCGGCTGAGCGGCCGGGTGACGCGGTGCTGTCCGAAGAGGGGGCCGACGACCCGATCCGGTTGACTTCGGATCGGGTTTGGATCGTCGATCCGCTCGACGGCACCCGGGAGTTCTCGGAGCTCGGTCGCACGGACTGGGCGGTGCATGTGGCGCTGTGGGAGCGCGGTGAACTGGTGGCCGGTGCCGTCGCGTTGCCGGCCCAAGGCGTCACCCTGGCCACTCCCGTC
>NZ_JBARXZ010000107.1:0-4747 GCF_049647605.1 Mycobacterium sp.
GCTCCACGGTGCGCCGCATTGCTTCGCGCTGTGCCACTGGGGAATCCAGCGGCGTCGCGGTGTCGGCACGTGCCGCCTCGAGCACTGCCGCAGTCCGCTCGCGGGCGTGGGCGTGATCTTGTTGCGCACTGGCGAGGATCGCGGCCAATTCCCGATCGGTGGCGGTCATCCGCTGCAGCGACTGCTGCGCGGCATCGGCGACAGCCCGGTATCGCTCCTGGCCGCTGCCGAGGCTCACCTGCGAAGCACGGCGCAGGCCCGCCCCGAGATGGTCGATGCCGGCAGCGACCGCCGCGGGCCTGCTGGCCGAGGCGAACAGATCGTGGGCACGGGTCAGGATCTCCAACTCACCCATGCGAGCCGCCCTCAGGCTGCCGAGCGTGGGAGCAGGCGTGGTGCCGGCAGATGGAGCACGGCAGCCGTCCCGGGCAGCACCTGGGATTCCGTGCGCTCGAGAAGCGCTGCGTTCTCGGGCAGCTCCCGGGCGTTGATCTCGCCCGCTGCGATCCGGCGCAATGTCTCATGCGCTGCCGCGAGTTCGTGGCGCTTGCGGTATTGACCGCCCGGCAGCTTCATTCCCGCCCACACGCCGTACTCCTCGCCGTGGTGGGCCGCCGAACCTGCGCATCTGCGCTGCTGGGCCAGCGGGCACCGGCGCAGGCAAAGGGTACGGGCCTCGGTTGCCGCGGTCTCGTAGGCGCGCGCTTTGGCCGCTCCGTCGGCTCCGTCGTCATCGGAGTAGCCGAACCACAAGTCGGGATTGGTGACGCAAGGTCGATCGGCGCTGTGTCGATCCATGTGAGGGACTCTCCTTCACTCGAGGGCGAATGACGGGAGCGTATATGAAAACACCTTCGATTAACAAGAAAACGTAGATAAAAACATATATGAAATGAGCTACCGGCCGGCGTGTGTACGATCCCTTCATGTCCGGAGGCCAGGCGTGAGCCGGGAATCCGCAGGCGCCGCGATACGTGCGTTGCGAGAATCACGAGATTGGTCCCTCGCCGACCTCGCCGAGATGACCGGCGTCAGCGTGATGGGCCTCAGCTACCTGGAACGCGGCGCCCGAAAGCCGCACAAAACCACTGTTCAAAAAGTCGAGAACGGCCTCGGGCTACCGCCGGGCACCTACGCCGGCCTGGTCCTCGCACCGGACTCCGACGCCGAACTGACCCAGCTGCTGAGCCCCCAGCCGCTGCCGCAGAATGTGCCCGACCCCCAGATCGTCGTCGACCGTCACACCGACACCTCGGTGTTCGAAGGATTCGCCGAGGCCCAGATCGAGGCCATCAATGCCGTCGTCGCCCGCCTTCCCGCCTCCACCTCTGCCGTATACGAATCCATCGTCCAATCCATCGTCGAGCAGTGCACCAAGGCCGAGCTGCTGGCCGCGAATTCGTGGCGGGTGGCGGTGAACGCCGGAGCCGATCCCGTGGGCCCGCTGCTGGCACACATCACCACGTTGGAAACCCTTCGGCGTGAGCTACTGTCCCGACTGCCGGACAGCCTCGGCGCCCGATTCGACCGGGCCTGCTCCCAATCCGGGTTGCCTGAGCACGTCGTCGCCGCCCTACTGGGCATCACCGCCGCCGAGGTCTGGGATATCCGGAACAACGGGGTCATCCCGGCAGGCGCCCTGGGCCGGATCCGGGCGTTTGTCGACGCCGGCCTCAGCCCGCCAGCTCGCGAATGAGGGCAGCGGTGCCGAGCTCGCGAAGGGCCCGGCAGCCGCGCTGCAGCATTGTCAGCACCATGTCGTCGCCGCGTTCGGTGGCCGCCGAGAACGCGAACCCGAAGGTGGTGATCAGCGGGATCTGTGGCATCCCCAGCCGGTAGTCGCGCCAGCAGGTGTTGATGTCGTAGCCACCGACACCGTGTGCCAGGAGCTCGCGGTGGTAGTCCCCGACGAGGTCGCGTTCGGCGGTGACGCGCAGCTCCGGCAGCAGGCTGGTGCCGGTGAAGTAGGACAGATCCCGGGCCGGCAGCCCCACGGTCAGCGTCTGCCAGTCGACCACGGTCACCCGCGTGCGCTCGGGATCGAACAGCAGATTGTCCAGCCGGTAGTCACCGTGCAGCAGGCTGAACCGGTCCGGCTCCAGCAGCAGCCAGCGCCCCACCAGGGCGGCGATCTCGGTGAGGGTGTCCCGATCCGTTGCCGACATCCGATCCCCCAGCCTGTCCAGGGTGGTGTCGGCGGCCATCACCGCAAGATCTCCCAGGCCCCGGGCGAAGTCGGCGTCCGGCCGGGGCATGGTGGCGCCGGTGAAGGTCAACCAGTCCGGGTCGCACCAGCGTGGCCCGTGCAGTCCGGCCAGCGCCGTCGCCGCCAGCCGCGCTTCCTCGACGGTGCACCCCTGCAGTTGATCGCCCTGCACCGCGGGGGCCAGGTCAGCCAACAGCATCACGAAATCAGCACCGTCGCGGTCGATTTCGCAGTGGTAACACCGAGGCAGTGGCAGCCGCAAGGTAGCCGCGACCTCGGTGTAGAAGGCGTGCTCGGACCGGTAGCCGAGCGCCACCCGCTCGCGTACCGCGTCGTCCTGGGACGGCAGTTTGACGATCAGGGTGGCCGGCAGGTCGGTGGGATCGGCGTAGGTGAGGGCAACACGGTAGGTGGCGCCGGTCTGTCCGGTGCCGACGGCGGTGACGGTTGCGGCGGTGACGTCGGTGCCGAGCACGGCCGTCAGCCAGTCGTTGGTGACGTCCTGCGGCCGGGCGGGAATCGTTGCGCTGGCGGTCACACAGTGAATTAGAACACGTTTCAGTCGCCGGAATTGTCGGACCGCGCGCCTAACTTGGCCCTATGACGGCATACATAGCAACGGTCAGCGCAGACCACGTCCGCCGCGCTGCGGCCGGCGGCTTCACTCAGGTCGACCACGGTAAACCCGACCGTCTCCGGCGGCTGGCCCGTGGCGACTGGATGGTTTTCTACTCATCCAAGACCCACTACCCCGAGGGCGATCCGCTTCGGATGTTCACCGCCATCGGCCAGATCGCCGACGACGAGCCCTACCAGGTGGAGGTGTCCCCGGAGTTTCGGCCGTATCGCCGCCGAGTCGAGTTCATCGACACCACTCCGGTGCCCATTCGCCCCCTGATCGACCAACTGGAATTCATCGAGGACAAGCAGCACTGGGGTTTTCGATTCCGGTTCGGGTTGTTCCGGATCAACAACCATGACTTCGACCTCATCCGCAGCACGATGACCGATCGCGCCGCCGCCTGACCGGCCATCGCGCGGCCACACCGCTGTCCTATCGTGGCAATGGTGAGCACCAGCGAACCCGCGGACGCATTCTTCACCACGCCTGACGGCTCTGCCGGCGGTGACACGTTTGTGCCGACCGAGCAAGCTCGCGGGCCCTGGGGCGGCACCGTCGGTGGCCAGCTGGTCAGCGGGCTGCTGGGCTGGGCGGTGGAGCGCGACGCCGGTGACCCGGACTTCCTGCCCGCCCGGCTGACCGTTGACCTACTCCGGCCGACCTTCATGGAACCGGTGCGAATCCAGACAACAGTGCAACGAGAAGGCAAGCGCATCAAGGTCGCTGACGTGACCCTGTTCCAGCGGGACACGGTGGTCTCCCGCGCCAGCGCGGTGTTCCTGCGCCGCACCGAGGAGCCGGACACGCAGGTGTGGTCACCGCCGCTGGAGATGCCGCCACTGCCCGAGGAACCCGCCGAACTGCCGCCCGGGCTGCCGATGTTCATGCGGGCCTACGGCACCAACCCCACCTCCGGCGGGCCGGGCCTCAATGCGACGGAATGGCAGCAGTCCCACAATCAGAAGTTCGCCTGGATTCGGCAGACACGGCCCCTCGTCAACGGCGCCGTCGCGACACCCTTCACCCGCGCCGTGATGTGTGCCGAGGTCACCAGCCCCCTGACCCACTGGGGCACCGGAGGCCTGCGCCACATCAACGCCGACTACACGTTGACGCTCAGCCGGCTGCCCGACAGCGAGTACATCGGCCTGGCTGCGATGAGCCAGCACAGCTCCGCCGGTATCGCCACCGGCACCGCCACCGTCTTCGATGTGCACGGCCCCATCGGCACTGCCGTGGCGGTCGCCCTTGCGCAACCGCCCGAGGCCTTCTCACCCCGCATCAGCGCTGTCTAGGAAGGAATTCCCGTGTCGATACTGATAACTCCAGACGCTCTGGCACAACAGCTTTCCCGCACCGATCTGCGGATCCTGGATGTGCGCTGGACCGTGATGGCCCCCGACGGCCGCCCCGATTACCTCGCCGGCCATCTGCCGGCCGCGGTGTTTGTCGACATGGATGTCGAGCTCGCCGATCATTCCGTGCCCGGCCGCGGACGGCACCCGCTGCCATCGGCGGCCAACCTGCAGCAAGCAGCACGCCGGTGGGGACTCAATACCGGTGACACCGTGGTGGTCTATGACGACTGGGGCGGCCAAGCCGCCTCCCGCGCCTGGTGGTTGTTGCGTGCCGGCGGTGTGACCGATGTGCTGCTGCTCGACGGTGGTTGGGCAGCCTGGCAACGTGCCGGGCTGGCGACGGAGACCGGTGACGTCACGCCCGCACCGGGTGACATCACCATCACCGACCTCGACGCGATGCCGACCACCGATGCCGACGGGGTGGCCGCCGACGCTGCCGCCGATGACCATGTGGTGCTCGACGCCCGGGCCGCCGCCCTGTACCGCGGGGACGAGGAGCCGCTGGATCCGCGCGCCGGGCACATCCCCGGTGCGGTGTCGGCGCCCACCGCCGCGAAC
>NZ_JBARXZ010000108.1:0-38576 GCF_049647605.1 Mycobacterium sp.
CAGTGGTGCATTGGGGCTAACGCTGTCAGCGTGGGGCAAAGTCACCTACTAGTACGAGGACACATTCCAGGGCTCGAGGATTGTTTACAATCAGTCGAGGCATTGTTACATTCACGCCCGTCAATAATGAGTGTTTTCGCGATCGAACATTTCCCGACGAGTGTTTCGGCAATTGATGCGTGCGCAGGACGGGCGCGTGGTGTACTACCGGCCAAACCACGCTGCCGGCAGGCGCCGGCGTCACAGGTGCTCGCGGGAGGGCATGATCAGTCAACCCGGAAACGGTGCATCCGGCAAGCTCACCCGGGTGCTGCCCGTTGAGCCCGTCTGAGATGCATTGCTCTATCCGAGAATTGGAGGACCGCCGGTGGTCGTAACCGACACGCGGACAGTGGATCGCACCAATCTGCACCGGCTATGGAAAGCGATTCTCCTAGGCGCGGCATTCGCAGTGGCCGTGGCGTGCTATTTGGCGCCGATTCTCCTGGTCGTGATCGGCGTGGTCCTGGTGGTGCTCCTGGTCGGGCGTCTCGGCTATCGGGGTCGAGACCGCTTCATCCCCAATTTGTATGCTCGCGACATCGGGGTTTACGACGACAAGTACCGGGCTTTCATCAGCCGGACAATTTCAGATCTTCGCCAACGCAAGATTCGTGACCACCCGCTGCTGCAGGAAGCATCACAACTGCCGCAAGGACGGAACTCCGACGAACTCGTGCTCGATCTGGGCGTTTGGATCGGCTGGTCGACGCGGCTCACCGCTGATGCTTCCGGGCGCACGGTTCATGGCTTCGATACGTTTGAAGGCTTGGTGGAGGACTGGCAGATCGACGACCAGGCCGTCGTCAAACGCGGCACCTTCTCCTTGACGGAACCGCTTGCGCAACGGCTGATGCCGGATACCGGGGTGCACCTGGAGGATGGTGTGCCCGCGCCACTCGGTCGCCCGGTGCAGTTCATCAAGGGAAGCACATACGATACGTTGGCTCCGTTCCTGGCCGACCACCCGGGCGCCCCCATCAGGCTCTTCCACATGGATCTGGATACCTATGAGAGTTGCCTGCATGCGTTGGAAACCTGCAAGGACCACTTCACCAAGGGGTCGATCCTGGTTTTCGACGAATACCTGGTTACCAACGGTGAAATGCGGGCATTTTATGAATTCCAGAACCGCTACGGCCTCGAATGGCAATACCGCGCCTGGGGTCTCGAAATCTGGGAGATGAACGTCGAGATGGTCACTGCGCGTTGGAAACGTGCGGTGTACTACCTGTTCGCGATCATGGTGTATTGGTCGGTTGGAGGTGGCAACTACGCGTGGGCGGCCTTCAACAAGCGGTTCTGGCGATTCTGGTTGGGTGCGCCGATCGGCGACATCCTTTTCATGCTCGGTGCCGCTGGGCAGCGAAAGTCGGTGAGCCTGGAGATCACCGGGCTGGGAAAGCTGGAACAGCACCCGCAAGCGTGAGCTGGGCGGTCGATAACCGTTGTTGTCCAGCGTTATCCATGTTCATCGATCCATGTCGTGGTGAACCGCACCACCGTCGGGATGCTCTCGGCCAGGTTGGCCCCGAAGGATTTCTCGAGATTGCCGCCGACCAGGGGGATCTTCACATCGACGCGCCCGGCGAAACTCAGTTTCGAACCGTGGGCGGTCGGCTCGAGCCGAGTTGTCGCACGGCATGATCCGAGTCCGCCGGAAACCGAGGCGGTGATCTGTCCGCGTACCTGGCCGTCGCCGTCGGGGGTCCAGGTCTCAGCATGGACCAGTTGCACGTCACCGGAGACGAATTTTGAGACCAGTCCGGGCAGCATCAGCCGGCCCAGCCGCTGGGTGACACGCACTCCCACTGTCCCGTCGGCGGCCACGGTCAGGGAATCCAATGTGGTGTCGGCCTCTCCGGAACCCAGTCGGGCCAGCCAGTAGTCCTCGCGACCGAACGCAGCATGGATCTGGTCGACAGTGGCGGGCGATTCGGTGAGGCCGTCGAATGAACGCGACATAGCAGAACTTCCTACCAAGGACAGGGCCACCGTGGGTCATAGTTGTCGGATTTGGTCCTTGGCAGCAGTTGTCGGAGAACACCGACCGGGCTGGGGGAGGTGGCGTGGATCTTGTTGACGAGCAACACGATAAGTCCCGGCTGCGTGTCCACGGTCGGGGGATTCACGCCGCTCCCTCTCCCCGCCATCGGACACCTGTTCGTCGATTCGACGCAAGGGAACACCGCTGGTGGTTTAAGGTCCAGATCTGGTGCCGTGCGAACTAGCTGCGCGAAACCAGCAGGCATCTGCCGAGACCACCACAACGAGTCCTGGCGTACCGGCCGGCTACCCCCGGGCAGAAGCCCATTTCGATGAGAGGATCCGCGTGTGGGCATCAACAACGGACTGGTGATGTTGGCGGATGCCATGCCGGGCGTCAACCGGATCAGAGCTGTGCAGCGGGCACTCGAGGGCCGGTCGGCGCCCGTCTATCTGGAGATCGGTGTTTCGCGCGGACAGGCATTCCAGCGGATCGACGCCGATGTGAAGATAGCGGTCGACCCGGCGTTCAAGCTTTCCGAACGCGCCCGCGAACTCGCAGATTCGAAGGGCCGTGCCACCCACTACTTCGAGACGACCAGTGACGCGTTCTTCGAGAGCGAGTCGGAATTTCTCGAACGGCACCCGATCGACGTTGCCCTGATCGACGGGCTGCACACCTATGAGCAAGTGGTACGCGACGTCGAGAACACCGTGCGTCACCTACACGAGGATGGTGTCATCTTCCTGCACGACTGCAATCCCCCGTTCGCCTTGGCCGGTCGCCGCGCCGAGTCGTGGGACGACTTCATGGCACAACAGAAAGGGCCTCTGGCGATCGGGATATGGAACGGCGACGTCTGGAAGGCGATCGTGCACCTGCGTAGCACCCGTCCGGACCTGCTGGTCGGCGTGCTCAAGTGCGATCAAGGTGTCGGATTCGTGCGAAAAGGCACCCCGGACTCGACTCTGTCCTATAGCGCAGAACAAGTCGACGCGCTCACCTACGCAGACCTCAAAGCCGATCGGGTGCGGCTGCTCAACCTCAAGTCGCCCCGCTATCTGGACGAGTTCCTCGCCGCAGGCACCGCAACTCCGCCGAAGCCGAGGTAGCCGGGCCGCGGTCCGCCTCGCGGCGAGCTTCGCTGCCGGGCCGCGGCATTGGTGGAAATTGTTCAGGAATCATGCCGGTAGCTCGATGAAGCGAGGTTGGAACCCGCGATGAAATTTGTGCTCGCAACGTGGGGCAGCCGTGGCGACATCGAGCCCACTCTGGCCGTCGGCCGCGAACTGGTGCGCCGTGGGCATGACGTGCAGATGGCCGTCCCGCCCGACCTGGTCGGATTCACTGAAGCCGCTGGACCGGTCGCAGTTGCCTTCGGTCCGGATTCGCAATCGATTCTCGATGCCCACCGCGATTTCTGGACCTGCTTCTTTCGTAGTCCGTGGAGGCTGCGGGAGCTGGTCAGGGCGAGGACCGAAATCGCCGGTCCGCTGCTGCGCGGCTGGCAGGAGATGAGCACAACGCTGACGTCGCTGGCAGACGGGGCGGACCTGCTGTTCACCGGCATCAACTTCGAGGACGCCGCCGCCAATGTTGCGGAATACCACGATATTCCGTTGGCCACCTTGCACTACTTCCCGCTGCGGCCGAATCGCCAGGTCCTGTCGTTCTTGCCGGCGCCGCTGGGTCGCGCGGTGGTGAGGGCCTTCTGGTGGGTTTCCTGGCGCGGGACCAAAAAGGTCGAGGACGCTCAACGTCGGGAACTGGGACTGCCCAAGTCGTCGGGGTCCGCACCCCGCCGGATCACCGATCGAGGATCACTGGAGATCCAGGCCTACGACGAGGCGTGCTTTCCCGGGCTGGCCGACGAATGGTCGGGCGTGGCTGATCAGCGGCCGTTTGTCGGCACGCTGACCCTGGAGTTGGCAACGGAGGCCGACGCCGAGGTCGAGTCGTGGATTGCCGCGGGAACACCGCCGATCTTCTTCGGATTCGGCAGCATACCGGTGGAGTCCCCGGCGGAGACGATCGCCATGATCGCCGCAGCCTGCCAACGGTTGGGCGAGCGGGCGCTGGTGGGCGCCGCCGGGACCGACTACAGCAATCTGCCGTGCCCAGAGCACGTCAAGGTTGTGGGCACGCTGAATTACGCGACCGTGTTCCCGGCGTGCCGTGCTGTTGTCCATCACGGTGGCTCCAGCACCACTCCCATCGGAATGCGGGCCGGTGTTCCTCAGCTGGTGCTCTATTGGGACATGGTGCACGCGATCTACGGGGCCGCGGTCAGACGACTGAAGGTGGGCACCGCCCGACGCTTTTCGACAGCCTCGGAGGAGACGCTGGTAGCCGACCTGCAGACGATTCTTGCTGCCGATTACGTCGCCCGAGCCCGTGATCTGGCCAACCGGATCACCGAACCCGCGCGCAGCGCGGCAGCGGCCGCCGATCTACTCGAAGATCGTGCCCGAACCGGTCAACGCCGCAGGTGACAGCGCTGTTGCCGCACCGTTGCTGAATATGCGGCACCATGCCGATCGTCCGTGGGTGTGACCGGCGTCACACCCAAGTTCGGGACAGCGGTCCCGCGCGCGAAGTACCGTTCTGGCACACGTTCTAGAACTTGTTCTAGCCATGCCAAACAGGCTGTCTTGAGAAACTGGTGAATACCGTGAGTGTCAATCCGTTCGATGATGACAACGGCAGTTTTTTTGTCTTGGTCAATGACGAGGAACAGCACAGCTTGTGGCCGGCCTTTGCTGAAATCCCGGCAGGCTGGCGGGTTGTGCTGGGCGAAGCTGACCGCGCCGCTTGTCTTGACTACATCGAACAGCATTGGACCGATATTCGGCCGAGGTCTCTTCGCGACAGGCTGGCGGCGGGCGGGACTACTGGTAACTGAGACGACCGGGTCGGGGGATCCATGGATCAAAGTGTCGATGCACGCCCGCTGACGCGTGCACAGCTGGATATTTGGCTTGCGCAGGAAACCGGTCATTCCGACACGGACTGGCAGATCGGCCTGTTGGTGAAAATCGAGGGCGCGCTCGACCGCGATGCCCTCGAGTGGGCGATCCAACGCGTGATGCAGGAAGCTGAACCGGTCCGGGTCGTCATCTTCGACGTGGACGGTGAGGTATTCCAACAACCCGTCGACTATCCGGACGTCGAGTTGGACACCCACGACCTGAGCTCATTGCCCGACCCTGAGCAGAAAGCTCAGGAGATGGCGTTGGCGATTCAGCGCACGCCGATGCCGTTCACCGGCCCGCTGTTCAGGTTTGCACTGTTCCAGACCGGACCCCAGGAGTGCTATCTCTTCGGGTGCTTTCACCACATCGTGGTCGACGCAGCCGGCATCGGCCTCATCGGTAACAGGGTGGCGACGGTCTACTCGGCACTTGTCACCGGAGAACCGATCCCGCCGGCCTTCTTCGGCTCACTGCAGGACTTGGTGGACTTCGAATCAGAGTACGAAGCGTCCGACGACTACCGCGATGACGAGGAGTACTGGACGCGGAACCTCCCGGTGGAAAGTGGACTGCCGCAAACGCCGCCGCCGGCTGACGAGCAGCGAGATCCGAATTGGCGGTCGGAGCCTGTTCGCTTGGACGCTGCGGTGATCAGGCGGGTCGACGAGTTGGCGCACGTATGGAACATGTCTCGCTCGTCGGTCCTCACCGCGGCGTGCGCCCTGTTGGCCCGTGGGTGGTGCACGCAGGGTTCGGAGATGGTTCTCGACTTTCCGGTGAGCAGGCGCGTCGGCCCGAAGTCAAAAACGTTGCCCGGCATGACGGCCGGGGTGGTGCCGCTGGTGTTGACGGCGTCGCCCGAGGCGACGGTGGCAGAATTCTGTGCGCATGTCGACGCGCGAATCCAGGAAGCGCTGCAACATCAGCGGTTCCCCGTGCACGCACTCGAGCGCAAAGCTCAAGCCCACGACCCGGCACAGACGGCCAACAGGGTGGTTGTCGACTTCTTTCCGCTGGCCTTCTCACTGGACTTCGCCGGCGCGTCGGCCTCGGCATCGATGACCAATTCGGGCTTTGTAGGGGCTTTCGGATTGATCTTCTACGGCATCGGTGACGAGCTCTACCTCAGCACTCTTGGTGCCGGACAGCTCTTTTCGAACTCTGACGTCTCCGACCTGGCGCAACGGTTGCGGCGGGTGTTGGTGGGGTTGGTGTCTGATCCGGGGCGGCGGGTGTCGTCGGTGGATGTGTTGGATGAGGTTGAGCGTGGTTGTCTTGATGGTTGGGGTAATCGTGCGGTGTTGTCTGGGGTGGGGGTGTGTCGGGGGTCGATTGGGTCGGTGTTTGCTGCTCGGGTGGTGAGTGGGCCTGATGTGGTTGCGGTGTCGTGTGGGGGTGTGTCGTTGACGTATCGGGAGTTGGATGTGGCTTCGGATGTGTTGGCGCGGGTGCTTGTTGGTGGGGGTGTGGGGCCGGGTTTGCGGGTGGCGTTGGTGTTGCCGCGGTCGGTTGAGGCGGTGGTGGCGATGGTGGCGGTGGTGAAGACGGGTGCGGCGTATGTGCCGATTGATCCGTCGGTGCCGGTGTCGCGGATGGATTTTGTGTTTGGTGATGCTGGGCCTGTTGCGGTGGTTGGTGTGGGGGAGTTGTTGTCGCGGTTTGAGGGTCGCGGTGTGTTTGTGGTGGATGTGTCTGATTTGGGTGGGTTGGCTGATGTGGGTGGGTTGGCTGATGTGGGGTTGTGTGGGTCTGGTGTTGATGATGTTGCGTATGTGATTTATACCTCGGGTACTACTGGGACTCCGAAAGGTGTTGCTGTTCCGCATCGTAACGTGGTCGGGTTGTTGGATACGTTGGATGTTGAGATGGGTTTGGCGGGGCAGGTGTGGTCTCAGTGTCATTCGTTGGCGTTTGATTTTTCGGTGTGGGAGATCTGGGGGGCGTTGCTGTTTGGTGGTCGGGTGGTGGTGGTGGGTGATGAGGTGGTTCGGTCGCCTGAGGATTTTCATGCGTTGTTGGTTGCTGAGCGGGTGACTGTGTTGAGTCAGACGCCGTCGGCGTTTTATGCGTTGTTGGCGGTGGATGGGTTGGGTTCTGGGTCTCGTGGTGAGTTGGGGCTCGAGGCTGTGGTGTTTGGTGGGGAGGCGTTGGAGCCGCAGCGGTTGCGGGGGTGGTTTGCTGATCATCCGGGGTTGCCGCGGTTGATCAATATGTATGGGATTACCGAGACGACGGTGCATGCGTCGTTCCGGGAGATTGTTGTTGGTGATGTTGACAGTGTGGTCAGTCCTGTTGGGGTGCCGTTGGGGCATTTGGGTTTTTTTGTTTTGGATGCGTGGTTGAGGCCGGTGCCGGTGGGGGTTGCTGGTGAGTTGTATGTCGCTGGTGGGGGTTTGGCGGACGGGTATGTGGGTCGGGCGGGGTTGTCGGCGTCGCGGTTTGTGGCGTGTCCGTTTGGGGCGCCGGGGATGCGGATGTATCGCACTGGGGATGTGATGTGTTGGGGTGTTGATGGGCAGTTGCGGTATTTGGGTCGTGCTGATGAGCAGGTGAAGATTCGTGGGTATCGGATCGAGTTGGGTGAGATTCAGTCGGTGTTGGCTGGGTTGGATGGTGTGCAGCAGGCGGTGGTGATTGTTCGTGAGGATCGTCCTGGTGATAAGCGGTTGGTTGGTTATGTGACTGGGGTGGTTGATCTTTCGGTGGTGCGGGCGGGGTTGGTGCAGCGGTTGCCGGAGTATATGGTTCCGGCTGCGGTGGTGGTGGTTGAGGTGATGCCGTTGACGGTGAACGGCAAGTTGGATGTTCGGGCGTTGCCGGCGCCGGATTATCAGGATGTGGGGCGGTATCGGGCTCCTGGTGATGCGGTGGAGGAGATTTTGGCTGGGATTTATGCCCAGGTGTTGGGGTTGGAGCGGGTCGGGGTCGACGAGTCGTTTTTTGAGTTGGGTGGCGACAGTATTTTGTCGATGCAGGTGGTGGCGCGGGCGCGGGCTGCGGGGGTGTTGTGTCGGCCGCGTGATGTTTTTGTGGAGCAGTCGGTGGCGCGGTTGGCGCGGGTGGCTGTGGTTGCTGATGGTGATGATGGTGTGGTTGATGATGGTGTTGGGTCGGTGGTGGCGACTCCGATCATGCGTTGGTTGCAGGAGGTGTCGGGTCCTGTTGGTGAGTTCAATCAGAGTGTGGTGGTGCAGGCGCCGATTGGGGTGACTGAGGCTGATGTGGTGGTGGTGTTGCAGGCGGTGTTGGACCGGCATGCGATGTTGCGGTTGCGGGTTGGTGATTCGTGGTCGTTGACGGTGCCGGAGCCGGGGTCGGTGGATGCGCGGGCGTGTGTGCGTTCGGTGGAGGTGTTGTCCGATGAGGTGGTGGTGGCGGCTCGGGGGCGGTTGGATCCGGCTGCTGGGGTGATGTTGAGTGCGTTGTGGGTTCCTGCGGCTGGTCAGTTGGTGTTGATTGCTCATCATTTGGTGGTTGATGGGGTGTCGTGGCGGATTCTGTTGGAGGACTTGAATCTTGCTTGGGTTCAGCATCGTGGTGGGCAGCAGGTGGTGTTGCCGTCTGCGGGGACGTCGTTTGGTCGGTGGGCGTCGGTGTTGGCTGAGCATGCGTATGCGGGGCGGGTTGTTGAGCAGGCTGGGGTGTGGCGGGAGATAGCGGGGTTGCCGGCGTTGTTGGCGGCGGTGGAGCCTGGTGTTGATACCTATGCCGGTGCGGGGAGTTTGTCGGTTGAGCTTGATAGTGAGACGACGCGGTTGTTGTTGGGTGAGGTGCCGGCGGCGTTTCATGCGGGGATCAATGACATTTTGTTGATTGCGTTTGGGTTGGCGTTGGCGGAGTTTTTGGGTAGTGGTGGTGCGCCGATTGTGATTGATGCTGAGGGGCATGGTCGGCAGGAGGAGGCCCTGGGTGAGGGGCAGTTGGTGGATTTGTCGCGGACGGTGGGGTGGTTCACGACGAAATATCCTGTGGCGCTGAGGGTTGGGGGTGTGGAGTGGAGTCAGGTGTTGGCTGGTGGGCCGGGGTTGGGTGTGGTGGTCAAGGAGGCCAAGGAGCAGTTGCGGGCGGTGCCGGATGGGTTGACGTATGGGTTGTTGCGGTATTTGAACACTGATACCGATGTGGGTGTGGTTGATCCGGTGATCGGGTTCAATTATTTGGGTCGGTTGGGTTCTGGTGGTGGTGAGGTCTCTGGTGATATGTGGGAGATCCGTCAGGATGGGTGGTCGGTTACTGGTGTGGCGGCGGCGATTCCGATGCCGTTGATGCATACCGTGGAGCTCAATGCTGGGACTGTGGATACCGAGGGTGGGCCGCGGTTGCGTGCTGGGTGGACGTGGGCGCGTTCGGTGCTCGGTGAGGAGCAGGTTGCTCGGTTGAGTGGGTTGTGGTTTGACGCGTTGGCCGGTATTTGCGCGCATGTTGTTGATGGCGGCGGCGGCCTGACCCCCTCCGACATCGAACCCGCCAGCCTGACTCAACCTCAGATCGACGAGCTGTGCCTGCCGGAGAAGGTCGCCGACATCCTGCCCCTGACACCACTTCAGCAGGGGCTGCTGTTCCAGGCTGACGTCGCCCGCCGCTGCGGAGACGATGTCTATGCGGTGCAACTGGAGATCACGTTGACCGGGCGACTGGATCAACACCGGATGCGTGACGCCGTTGGCCTGGCGGTGCGCCGTCATCCCAACCTGGCAGCCAGATTCTG
Organism: Mycobacterium sp.; assembly: GCF_049647605.1. Taxonomy (GTDB): domain Bacteria; phylum Actinomycetota; class Actinomycetes; order Mycobacteriales; family Mycobacteriaceae; genus Mycobacterium. The sequence continues at coordinate 9,707 of NZ_JBARXZ010000108.1, forward strand.
CACGAAGTTCGCCGATCCCGTCCAGATCATCCCGGCCGATCCAGAAGTACCCTGGCAGTACCTCGATCTCAGCGGAGATGACTGCAACCTAGATCAGAGGATCGCGAAACTCTGTGCTGCCGAACGTATTGCGGTGTGCGACGTCACCGGCGACATGCCGTTGCGGGTGGCGTTGCTGCGTCTCGGTCCGGATCGGCACCTGCTGGTCCTGACAAATCACCACATTCTGTTGGACGGTTGGTCCTTGCCGATCCTGTTGGGAGAAGTGTTCGCCGGCTACTACGGGCACCGGCTACCCGCCGCTGTGCCCTACCGCAGGTTCATCAGCTGGCTGGCCGATCGTGACCTGGAGTCGGCCCGCAACGCCTGGGCGCAAGCACTGGCCGGGTTCAGCACTGCCACCCTCGTGGGCCCGCAAGGCCGGTCGGCCGCGGGGCCGAGAGATGTCCTCTCGCTGAAGCTATCCGAGGACACCACAGCCGCGGTGGGCGAGTTGGCACGCGCCAGCCACACCACCGTCAGCACAGTGCTCCAGGCCGCCTTCGCCCAGCTGCTGAAGTCGCTCACCGGCCACCACGATGTCGCCTTCGGCACAGTGGTCTCCGGCAGGCCGGACGAGGTCCCCGGGGCGGACGCGATGGTGGGCCTGCTGATCAACACGATCCCGGTGCGAGCCACCATGACCGCGGCCACCACCACAGTCGAGGTCCTCGAGCAACTGAAACAACACCGCAACCGCACAGTTGGCCACGAGCATCTGGGGCTCAGTGAGATTCACCGCCTCAGTGGACGGGAAAGCCTGTTCGACACCGTCTTCGTCTACGAGAACTACCCGACTGACGCTGCCACGCTCTCCGGCGCCGATGGATTGGCCATCACCGACCTCAGGGCTCGCGATCATTACCACTATCCACTGACGGTCCAGGCGATTCCGGGTAGTGAGTTGGAACTGCGGATTCAGTATCGCGTGGATCTGTTCGAAGCGACGGACATCGCGGCACTGGCCGAGCACTTCAATCGGCTGCTGGTCGCGATGACCACCGACCCCAGCCGGGCGTTGGCGTCGATTGAACTGCCGGATCAGGTCCGCAGCGTCTGCTCGATGTCGCTGCGGCCCACTACGGCCGGCCCCGATCCGCAGGGCGGCCCCCGGGTCCCGGTCGGTCGGGTCGAACTGAGCTTGGCCGGTATCTATGCCCAGGTACTGGGGATCGAGTCAACGACCCACATCGGGGCCGACGATTCGTTCTTCGACCTGGGGGGTGACTCTCTTTCGGCGATGAGGGCGATCGCCGCGATCAACATGGCCTTCGGTACCGAGCTGCCGGTGTCGGCCATGTGCGAGGCCCCGACCGTCACCAGCCTGGGGGAGAAGGTGGTCGGACACGGCGGCTCGGCTGAGGAAGCGCCTGCCGCGGGGTCGGAAAGCGATGGGTGAATCGCTGCCGGTCGGGCGAGTGTGGAGGAATCGAGGGTCGAAACCGTGACGGATCTGCGAGTGCGGAAGATGCGATTCGGGTTCCCCGACTATGACGTTCCCTTCTTGTGGAACGAATCCAATCCCGCGTTCTCCAGCGCGGCAAATGCGCTGTCGTTCTTGGCGATCGGGTTCGAGAAGATGATCGTGGCCGCGATCTCCGAGGCGATGCCGCTGATCACCGATCCGGAGGTCGCCGAGGAGGCCGACGCCTTTCTGCGTCAAGAGGCCCAGCACACCATGGCTCACCGTCAGCACGCAAAAGCTCTGATCAAGGGCTATCCAGCGCTGAAAGAGACACTCGACGAGGTGATCGCGTCGTTCGACGATCTGACCGCCACCAAGCCGTTGCGGTACCGGCTGGCTTACACCGCCGATGTGGAAGCCACGTTCACCTCTTCGTTCAAACTGATGCTCGACAACGCCGAAACCTTGTTTGCACAGGGAGATGATCGGGTGGCGTCGCTGTTCCTATGGCATTTTGTCGAGGAGATCGAACATCGGAGCTCTGCCCTGATCGTCTACGACGCTGTTGTCGCCGATCCGTGGTACCGCATGCGAGTGGCGCCCTCGGTGTTCAAACATGCCGGAGCAGCCATGACAACCGCCGCCAAGGGGTTCAACAAGTACATTCCGCTCGAGGAGCGCAGGGTCGACGCGATGTCGATGTCCGGCGGTCCGGGGTTGAAAAAGACGCTGGTCCAAAGGTTTCCGGTCTTGCAGAAGTGCCCCTTCCTGGAGGTTCCCGACTACGGGCCGCACCAGCAGATCTACTCGCAGGTGCGGCTGCGGGAGAAACTGGCCGCCGCATACGGGGTGGTGCGCAGCCAGATTCCGGGTCACAATCCGGCCCACCAGCAGTTACCAGCCCTGGCCTCGGAGTGGTTCGCCCGTTACGACGCCGGCCATGACGTCACGCGCTGGTACACCGCAGCCCGTGCGCAGCCGTTGTGAGGTTCGTCCGATGGTGGATCGCTGCATGACAACGGCGCCGGGTAGGCACAAACGCTCAGGAGGATCGTGAAAGCCGTTCTGACAGTGGTGGTATCCGGGCTTGTCCAGCTGGTAGCCATCGGCCTGTTGCTTTTCCTGCCGGCGGGCACATTCGACTTCTGGCAAGCATGGCTGTTCTTGGCGGTGTTCGCCTTCTCGGCGTGGCTGCCCAGTATCTACCTGCAGCTGACCAATCCTGCCGCGCTGCAACGTCGGATGCGTGGCGGCCCGGCCGCGGAAGCCCGAACCGTGCAGAAGATCCTCATGGTCGGCTTGTACGGGTCGTTGGCGGCGATGTGTGTGGTCAGCGCACTCGACCACCGCTTCGGCTGGTCGTCGGTACCGACAGCGGTGTGCTGGGTGGGTGGCGTGCTGGTGGCGGCTGGACTCGCTGTGGTGGTGCTGGTGGTTGTCCAGAACAGCTATGCCTCCACCACTGTCCAGGTGGAGGCGGGCCAGACGGTCGTTTCCACCGGGCTGTACGGGGTGGTGCGGCACCCCATGTACACCGGCAATGTGCTCATGTTGGTCGGCACGCCCCTTGCACTCGGCTCGTATTGGGCTCTCCTGTTTGTCCTTCCCGGGCTGATCGTGCTTGCCTCACGGATCCGCGACGAGGAGAAACTCCTCCAGGAAGAGCTGGACGGATACCGGCAGTACACCCAGGCGGTTCGTTACCGGCTGGTGCCTTGCATGTGGTGACACCCGACGGCGGCGAGCCCGCTGGTCACGTGGATTCGGTGGGCATCAGCTTGTCGAACAGCACCTCGGCCAGCCGGCGAACCGTACCGACCGCGAGGTCGCTCGAGGCCAGGCGTATCCCGGTTTCGGTCTCGAGACGGGTCCGAAGTTCCAGGGCGCCCAATGAATCCACTCCGTACTCGGAAAGGGGTCGGTCAGGATCCACTGTGCGACGCAGGATCAGACTGATCTGATCCGAGACCAGACGCCGCAGCCGGGCAGGCCACTCCTCCGGAGGTAGCTCGTCGAGTTCCGACCGCAGTTTGCTGGTTCCGGTGTGGTTCTGTCCGACCTTGAACGCCTCGGCGAATGGGCTGCGCTGTGCGAAGGCGGTCAGCCAGCTCGTGCCGATGATCGGTGCGTATCCGGTGTAGGCGCGGTCATGCCGCAGCAGCGTTTCGAAAGCGTAGGCGCCGTCGTCGGGGCGCACGGCGGCGCCGGCACCCGCAGCGAACTCGGTTGCGCGTCCGATCTGGCCCCAGGCGCCCCAGGCGATGGAAGTGGCGGGCAGACCCTGCGTCCGGCGCCACCTGGTGAAGGCGTCCAGCCAGCTGTTGGCGGCCGCGTAGGCGCCCTGACCGGGTGAACCCACCAGTGCGGCCGCCGAGGAGAACGAGCAGAACCAATCCAGCGGTTGATCTGCGGTAGCAGCGTGAAGGTTCCACGCTCCATCCACTTTTGGCGCCCAGTCGCGCTCGATGAGTTCGTCGGTGATGTTGTCCAGCATGGCGTCCTCGACCACCGCCGCGGCGTGCAGCACACCGCGGATCGGCAACCCGGTGGCCGTCGCGGTGGTCACCAGGTCGGTTGCGGTGCCCGGGTCGGCGATGTCACCGCAGTGCACCACGACATCTCCGCCCATCTCACGGATCATCTCGATCGTCTCCAGCGCCTTGAGCGTCGGCTGCGAACGGGAGGTGAGCACAATGCGCCCGCATCCCGACGCGACCAAGGTTTCGGCGAAGAACAATCCGAGACCCCCAAGGCCGCCGGTGATGAGATAGGCGCCGTCAGGGCGGAAGACCTGGGCTTGCTCCGGATCGATCACCACAGCGGTGCGGCCCGTGCGCGGCACCTCGAGCAAGAGCTTGCCGGTGTGCTGGGCCGCACCCATGATGCGGATCGCGGTGGCGGCGTCGGCCAAGGGATAGTCGGTGTGCCCGGCCGGAGGCAGCTCGCCGTCCGCCGCCAGGCTGAACACTTTCCGCAGCAACTGCCCGACCCGCTGCGGGTGGCTGACGGTCATCAGTGCCAGGTCCAGGTAGTAGAACGTGAGATTGCGCCGGAACGGGAGGAGCCCGAGCCGGGTGTTGCCGTAGACGTCGCGTTTGCCGATCTCGACAAACCGCCCACCGACGGCCAGCAATTCGAATCCGGCGCGCTGTGCTTCTCCGGTGAGGGAGTTCAGCACGATGTCCACGCCGTACCCATCGGTATCGCGGCGAATCTGGTCGGCGAATTCAGTGCTACGCGAGTCATAGACGTGGGTGATTCCCATGTCCCGCAAGAGTTGCCGGCGTTCTTCACTGCCCGCGGTGGCGAAGATCTCGGCCCCCGCGGCGCGGGCGATGGCCACTGCCGCCTGGCCGACACCTCCGGTTGCGGAGTGGATCAACACCCGGTCCTGTGAGGTGATCCCGGCCTGATCGTGCAGGCCGTACCAGGCGGTGGCGGTCGCCGTGGCCACCGCGGCCGCCTGATGGTCGGTCAGCCCCGGCGGGAGTGCCGCGGCGAGACGGGCGTCGCAGGTGACAAAAGTGCCCCAACAGCCGTTCGGGGAGAAGCCGCCAACACGGTCACCGACCTGGTGGTCGCTGACATCCGGACCGACGGCGGTGACCACTCCGGCGAAATCCATACCCAGTTCCGGCAGCGCACCGTCGATGCTGGGGAACAGGCCCATCGCGATCAGCACATCGGCGAAGTTGAGGCTCGACACGGTGACGGCCACTTCGATCTGGCCCGGCCCCGGCCGAACGCGCGGGCAGGCCACGGGTTCCAGAGTCTCCAGGTCACCGGGTGTGCGGATCTGCAGACGCATCCCGTCGTGTTCGTGATCGACGACGGTGGTTTGGCGTTCTTCGGGGCGCAGCGGAGTCTGGCGTAACCGCGCCGCGTACCGCGCGCCGTCGCGCCAGGCAGTCTCGTCCTCAGGGGTGCCGCTGAGCAATTCACGGGCCAGCTGCTCGGCATCGGTGGACTCGTCGGTATCGATGTGCGCGGTGCGCAGGTGCGGATGTTCGGCGCCGATCACCCGCACCAGCCCGCGTAGCCCGCCGTGGGCGAGATTGGCCACGTCGCCCGGCAGCACGGCCTGGGCGGTGCGGGTCACCACGAAGAGCTGCGGCAAGTGGCCTTGGAACCGAGTCAACTCGCGGGTGATCCGCACCAGATGCTGCACATACTCGCGGCCCAGCAGCGGGGACTGGTCCTCGGCGACAAGGGCGGGCGGTTCCGTGAGGATCACCACACCGGTGTATCCACCGGTGTGCAGCTGCTCGCGGAGCTGTTCGGCGGGTGCGGTGTGATCACCGTGCCGTGGCCATTCCATGGTGGTGCACTGTGCGCCATGGGCTTTCAACGCATCGGCGACGTTGCCCGCCATCACGTCACCGGTGTCGGCGGTGCTGACCAGCAGCCAGGTCTGGCTGTCGGCCGGCGTGCTCTCGGGTAGCTGCCGCTGCTGCCAGTCGACGGTCAAGAGCCGTTCGCTCAGCAGCCGGTCCACCCGGGTCTTTTCGGCTGCCCCGGTGCCGCACAACAGTCCCTGCACGCTGAGCAGGACCACCCCGCTCTGGTCGAGCACGTCGAGATCGGCCTCGATCCCGGACGAGTCGACGTTGGTCACCCGCAGATAGCAGTATCCGGCGCTGCGGCCGGATCCGTAGGCGCGGAGTCGTTTCACGCCCAACGGCAAACCCATGACGCCCTCGCCCACCGCTTGCACGCGGGGGCTGGCCCCCACCGACTGGAAACACGCATCCAGCAGCGCGGGATGCACACCGTAGGCACTGTGCTGTGACCGGAGATGACCCGGTAGCGACACCTCGGCCAATACGGAGCCGCTGGCGTCATCGCTGATGTGGAGGGCGCCGAGGCCGGCGAACGCCGGACCATACTGAATGCCAAGCAATTTCAGGCCGTCGCGAACCCCCGCGCCGTCTTCTCGGCGTGGATGGGAGGCCAGCAGCACCGACATGTCGTACGCAGGCGGGGCCTGCATCTCCACGGAATGAAGCACCGCACTGGCCTGCCGTGTTTGCTCGCCGCTGCGACTCGAGTTGTCGTCTCGGTGCGACTCGATGAGAAGGTCCGCGACTCCGGGCGCGGACAGCGTTGTCGAGACCCCGGCCGTGGTCTGGGCATCCAGCAGCAGTGCTTGTTCGAACCGGAGGTCGCGAACCTCGGCGGAGTCGCCCAGCGCGACGCGCGCCGACGCCAATGCCATTTCGCAATAGGCCGCCCCCGGTAGTACCGCAACATCGCGGACCCGGTGTTCGGCGAGCCAGGGATGGGCGGCGGTGCCGAGCTCGGCTTGCCACACGTGGCGCTCGGGTACCTCCGGCAACCGCACGTGTGGACCCAGCAGCGGATGCACCGAAACGGTGTGACCGCCCGGTGTGGAGGAGTCGGGAGCGTCCGGGTGCAGCCACAGCCGGCGGTGCGTCCAACTCGGCAGCGGCGCGTCGACCAGACGCCCGCTGGGGTACGGCACCGCGAAATCCACCGCGGCGCCCGCGCTGTGCAGGTCCGCGACGAACCTGTACAGGCCGTGTGGCAACGCTTGGTCGCGGCGCATGCCGGCGAGCGTGGCCAGTGGTATGTCGACGCTGTCGGCGGTCTGCTCGACGGCGTGGGTGAGCAGCGGATGGGGCGCCAGCTCGGCGAAGATCCGATAGCCGTCCTCCAGTGCGGCCCGCACCGCCGCGGCGAAACGCACCGTGTTCCGCAGATTGCGCACCCAGTATTTGCTGCTGCACACCGGCTGCTCGCGCGGGTCGAATCCGGTCGCCGAGTAGAAGGGGATCTCCGGCGTGCGCGGTTCGACCTCGGAGAGAGCCACCGCGAGTTCGTCGAGAATCGGGTCGACCTGGGGTGAATGGGAGGCGACGTCGACGGCCACTCGGCGAGCCATCACGTCACGCTGTTCCCAAGCCGCGACCAGTTGCTCAACCGTCTCAGTGGCTCCGCCGATGACGGTGGACGACGGTGAGGCCACCACCGCGACCACCACGTCCTTGATGCCACCTATCGTCAACTCCGAAAGCACTTGCTTGGCAGGAAGTTCCACTGCTGCCATGGCTCCGGAGCCGGCGATGCGTGACATCAGCCGGGAGCGGCGGCAGATCACGCGTACCCCGTCTTCGAGTGACAGCGCGCCGGCGACCACCGCCGCGGCGGTCTCACCCATCGAGTGCCCGATCACCGCGCCCGGGCGGACACCGTGGGATTTCATGGCCGCCGCCAATGCGACCTGCATGGCGAACAGGGTGGGCTGCACGCGGTGGATGCCGGTCACCACCTCGGGCGCCGCCATGGCCTCGGTCACCGAGAACCCCGACTCGCCGGCGATGAGCGGTTCGATTCGGGCGATGGTGGCGGCGAACACCGGTTCGCCGGCGAGGAGGTCTGCTCCCATCCCGGCCCACTGCGAACCTTGCCCGGAGAACACCCAGACCGGTCCGTGCTCGTCCTGCCCGATCGCGGCCGGATACGCGGTGTCGCCGGTGGCGACCTCGCGCAGGGCCCGGGCGAGTTCTGGTCGACTGGTCGCGGTGACGGCGGTTCGCACCGGGCGGTGAACACGCCGGCGGGCCAGGGTGTAGCCCAGATCCGCCAGGGCCACGTCTTCGTGTGCCTGCGCCCAGTCGGCCAGCCTGCCGGCAGTGCGGCGCAGCTCCTCTGCGGAGGTGGCCGACAGCGGGAAGAGCAGTGGTGCCGTGCCGACGGTAGCCGCGGGTTCGCCGGCCGCCGGGGCCTGCTCCAGAACGGCGTGCACGTTGGTTCCGGAAACCCCGTACGACGACACCGCCGCTCGGCGCGGATACCGCGGGTCGCCTGGCCACTTGGTGTTCTCCTGTGGCACGAAGAGTTTGGTGTCGATACGCGCCATCTCATCGGGTAAGCGGGTGAAGTGAAGATTCCGCGGAACCGTGCCGTGCTGCAGGGCGAGGACCGCCTTGATCAGTCCGAGTGCGCCGGAGGCCGACTGGGTGTGGCCGAAATTGGTCTTCGCCGACCCGAGCGCGCACGGGCCGTCGACGCCGTAGATCTCGCTCAGGCTTGTGTATTCGATGGGATCTCCCACCGGGGTGCCCGGGCCGTGGGCTTCGACCATGCCGACGCTATCGGCCGCCACGCCTGCAACCGCCAGCGCCGTCCGGTACACCGCAGCCTGTGCGGTGGCCGACGGCGTCGAGATGTTCACGGTGTGGCCGTCCTGGTTGGCGGCGGTTCCGCGGATCACCGCCAGGATCCGGTCACCGTCGGCGAGCGCGTCCGGCAGCCGTTTCAGCAAGACGACCGCGCACCCCTCGCCGCTGACGTACCCGTCTGCGGCGACGTCGAAGGCATGACACCGCCCGGTGGGGGACAGATGGCCCGCCGCGGTACCCGCGATGTACTTCCGTGGGTCCAACATCACGTAGGCCCCGCCTGCGAGCGCAAGATCGCTGTCGCCGTCGTCGAGGCTGCGACAGGCCATGTGCACGGCAAACAGGCCCGATGAGCAGGCGGTGTCGAGTGCGAGCGCGGGTCCGTGCAGACCTAGGGTGTAGGCGATACGCCCGGCCGCCATGGCGAAGGTGTTACCCGAGAACCCGTAAGGGCCTTCCATCGCGTCGGAGTCGGTCGACACCAGTTGGTAGTCGTAGTGGGTCAACCCGGTGAACACACCGGTCAGCGATTCGGATATGGCTTCGCGTGTCAGACCGGCGTGCTCCATGGCCTCCCACGAGGTCTCCAGAAGCAAGCGGTGCTGCGGGTCCAGCGCGGTGGCTTCGCGCTCGTTGAGACCGAAGTGCTCCGCATCGAAGCCGGCGACGTCGTCGAGGAATGCGCCCCATTTTGACCTCGTCCGACCCGGGACACCCGGCTCGGGGTCGTAGAACTCGTTGTTGTCCCAACGGTTGCGGGGTACCTCGGTGACCAGGTCGTCACCTCGCAGCAACGCCTCCCAGAGCAGTTCGGGGGAGTCGATACCACCGGGCAGCCTGCAGGCCATGCCGATGACAGCTACCGGAGTGGTCGTTGTGGCGTTTGTGGTGGTCGAAGGACCCGTCGATTCGAAGTCGCTCTGCCCAATCATCGATCGCAAAGAAATGAAACCATCCCGTCTCAGCACAGCAACGTCCACACGGCGTCGAGCGCCGCTCGATTCATGCTCTGGCTCCCCGACCCAGGGCAAGGCAATTATTGACGCAGACGTCGGCGTAGCGGGCCGGTTTTCCCGGATTCACCGCCGCGGGGGACTCTCCGGCGAAGCCGGTGGCCGGCAGGGTGCCCGAGCCCGCCGATCCGCCGCCCTGCGACCCGAACTTCCATATTCGATCGTTACAGCGGCCGCAGCTGCTGTAACTTGCATCGCGTGACACAGGTGGTTGAGACATCCATACCGGCTCTCATACGCGAACGCGCCAGTCTGCAGCCGGATGACACGGCACTTACTTTTGTTGATTACGACCAGGATTGGGCCGGCGTTCCCCTGAGCTTGACCTGGCCGCAGTTGTACCGGCAGGCGCGCAACGTGGCCCGCGAGCTCAGACTGTGCGCTGCACCCGGAGATCGGGTGATGATCGTTGCGCCGCAAGGGCTCGAGTACATCGTCGGTTTCCTCGGCGCGCTCGAAGCCGGACTGATCCCGGTTCCGCTTGCGGTCCCGTTCGGAGGCGCCACCGACGAGCGGATAGATTCGGTGCTGCGCGATGCCGTACCCGCGGCTGTTCTGACAACGTCGCCGGTCACCGCTGCGGTCGCCCAGTCCGTTGTCCCGCCGACCGGACAGGCCGCGCCGTCGATCATCGAGCTCGATCTGCTGGATCTGGATGCGCCGATCAAGCCCGGCGCCTACGGAAGCAACTCCGACAGCGACGACTACCAGGCCACCGCGTATCTTCAATACACTTCGGGCTCAACACGTTCACCAGCGGGCGTGATGATCTCCTACAAAAACGTTCTGGCCAATCTGCAACAGATCACCACCGACTTCCTGGAGGACGGCGGTCTGGTGACCCCGCCGACCATCCTGTCGTGGTTGCCCTTCTATCACGACCTGGGTTTGATCATCGGAATATGCACACCGGTCATCGCGGGATTCCCCACCGTGCTCACCAGCCCGCTGTCATTCCTGCAGCGGCCGGCTCGCTGGATGCAGCTGGCGGCAAGTCATCCGCGGGTGTTCACCTCGGCGCCGAACTTCGCCTTCGACGTGGCGGCCCGGAAAACCTCGGATGACGACTTGGCCGGACTCGATCTCGGCGATGTCCTGCTGATCCAGAGTGGCGGCGAGCGAGTACATCCCACGACGATCAAGCGTTTCACCGACCGGTTTGCCCGCTTCAATCTTCGTGAGGCGGCGATACAGCCGTCGTACGGGCTCGCGGAGGCGACCCTGTACCTGGCGGCCCGCACGCCGAGTGAGCCGCCACGAATCGTGGAGTTCGACTCCGAGAGCTTGACCACCGGCCGGCCGAAACCCGGCGACGGGGGTACGCCGTTGATCAGCTACGGCAAAGCGCTCTCACCGATCTCGCCGCTGGTGCGGGTTGTCGATCCGGAGACCGGTGTCGAGTGCCCTGAGGGTGAGACGGGTGAGATCTGGGCGGCCGGCGACAACGTCAGTGCGGGCTACTGGCACAAGCCCGAGGAAACTGCGCGCACTTTTGGCGCCACCATCGTCGAGCCGTCGGCCGGCACACCCCACGGGCCGTGGCTTCGGACCGGGGATCTGGGTTTTCTCTTCGACGGAGAGTTGTTCATCGTCGGCCGGATCAAGGATCTGTTGATCGTCCGCGGGCGTAACCATGCCCCGGACGACATCGAATCGACGATCTCGGATATCACCCGGGGTCGGTCCGCGGCGATCGGCGTAGCCGATGATGGTTCCGAGCAGCTGGTTGTCATCATGGAGGTCAAGGCGCGCGGCGAATCCGAGTCGGACGTCAGGGAAGCGCTCACCGCGGTCAAAAACCAAGTCACCTCGGCGATCTCGAACTCGCACGGTCTTTCGGTCGCGGATCTGGTTCTGGTGGCGCCGGGTTCGATACCGATCACCACCAGTGGCAAGGTCAGGAGATCGGCGTGTGTCCAGGCATACCAGGGGAATCGGTTCGCCCGGGTGGATGCTTGAGACCTGGTGAACGCGACGTGGCGAGTACGTGACGGTTCGGCATGCCGTCCGGCGATTCGTCTGGCCCGTTCACGCGCGACACGCTATGAATCTACGGTGAGCAACCACCATGTGAACCTGACTCCACAGGAAAATTCGTTGATCGACGAGTCCGACCCGCACGCTCTTGCCCGCATGGACGAGAAGGCTCTCAAGGAGCTGCAGAGCCGGCTGCGGACTGCGCGCGAGAAGAACTTCAGCCTGTTGCGGCGCCAAGGTGCGGCCCGCGTGGAGGCCGAGGGTGCCCGGGGCGCCGCCCAGCCGGCCAATGAGAAGCGCAGCGAAAAGGTGGAGGTTTTCGACGAGGCGCTCGCGCGGGTGGGTCAACAACTCGAGGCCGTCAGCGATCCCGAGTAGCGGAACCGACCTCCCGACTCACTCCAGGATGGTCAGCCCCCACTGGTCGAGTACCGGATCGATCAGGGTGAAATAGGTCAGGTAGTCGTCACCTTCGGGTGAGGACATCAGCAGACCGACGGCGCTGACCGTGCCATCCGGGTTTTTCACATATCCGGGGCTGCCGCTGTCACCGACCAGGCTGAAGACGCTGGCCTCGACCACGTTGCCGTCGATACTGACGATCTCGCCACAGGTCTCGCCGGTGACCGATCCGGTCTTGCAGAACGGCATGCCGACCTGGAGCTGATCGGAGCTGAGAACGTCCCGTACCGGGGAGAGGCCGTCCGGGGACCCTGCCGGGGCGGGAAGGTCCGGGTTGAGCCGGATGATGGCGGCGTCCTTGACGTCGCCATCATTTTCACTGGCGGCGACGTGTCCCAACGGGTATCCGTCGTTGTAGGTCCACAGCGCGCCGTCCTGGTCGTCGCAGTGGCCGCTGGTCAGCAGGTAGTAGCTGCCGTCGGCGCCGAGAGCGGCAAAGCCGGCGGTGCACCGGCCACCGTTGTCGTCGATCTCCATACCCGGTGCCGGCGTGGGGGCATTGTCTGCCAATACCGACGCACTGACCGCCAGCGCCGTCACGGCTGCAATCGCAAAGCCACCCAGGACCCGACGCTGAATCATCACAGTCTCCTCTGCCGAGTCGAGCTGTGATGCTATCAGCGCGAAGCTGGCAAACCCTTGGGACAAACCGTGGGATACGACACGCTCGGTTACCGACACCGGTAGGGTGCCACCACGGCCGAGCGTTGCGGTGATGCTGTCCGGCGATTTCCCGAGAAAGGACCGGACATGAAGCCGGCGCGGGAGACCTCGGATCGGCGCGGCGGGCGCGCGGCGGCGACGCTCATGCTGGTGGTGCTGGCCATTGTTGTCATCGCAGCCGGCCTCGGTGGATACGTGGTGAGCCGCGCTTACCCACAGCCGACATCCAAGGTCTACGGGGACGGAGCCGCCGAGCCGGACCGGGTTGACGTGATGGCCTGGGTGACCCGGGTCGACGTGGTGTCCCAGAAGGTGGCGGTGACCATCACCGATATCGAGCCCTCCGGTTCGTACGCCACCCCCGACGGCCGGTTCGCCGTCGACGTTGAGCTGGAGGCGAACTCGCTGAAGAACTTCTCGACGGCCATCGGAGCCGAAGAGATGCTTCCCAACATCGAGCAGGAGTTTGCGCTCTCTGGTGTGGTCACCGACTTCCCCTTCGACCGGTACACCGCCACGATGGGTCTGCGCATGGTCGATTCGAACGGTGAGGAAGTGCCGATCGCGGTCACCGTCTACAGCTCCGATGCGTTCTTCGTGGCATCACCGCGCTGGGATCTCGCCGTGGTCGGGTGGCTCAACCTCGATCTGTCGGTCGAACGGAGCTATCCCACAATAGTGTTCGGCATCTTCATCATGACGTTGATGCTCGGTTTGGCCGTCGCCGCCGCGGTCCTGGCCTACTACTTGATCCGGTTCCGGCAGGGGATGCAATACAGCGCCTACTCGGTGATGGCAGGGCTGTTGTTCGCGATGGTGCCACTACGCAACGCCGTGCCGGGCAATCCGCCGATCGGCTCGGTGATCGACTTCATGTCCTTTTTCATCGCGGAGGCCGTGATCTCGGTGTCGCTGATCGCGAGCGTCGTCTACAGCTACCTGCATCAACGGGCAGTCGACGAGAAGGCCGCGGCCAAGTAGGTCGGCCCCGTCACGGGCAGAGCTGGAAGTGGTAAGCCGGAGACGACGGTGTGACGAGATCGCGGTCGCGGAGCACAACCGACTTCGGAGTGCTCGGATCGGCGCACATCTCCTCGAACGACCGGGGCAGATTGTCGGTGTACTCGATATCGACCACCCGCCCGCCGTAGACGGCGGTGTAGCCGGCGCACTCCTGATAGGCGGCGCATTCCTCGGCGACCGCGAAGTCGAAACCCGCGGCCCGGAACGCCGTCGCATCCTCGGCGGCGTTCTTCTGCGCCGCAGCCAGGCCGGCACCGTGGGCCACCGTCACTAGCTCACGCGCCAATGCCACCGCGTCGTCGCGGCGCAGCGACCCGCCGGATCGGGTGTAGGTGTCCAGATTGTCGAATTCGACAGCGTCATAACCACTCTGGGCGCAGCCCTGAATCCAGTTGCCGACATGATCGCGGATCGCCGCACGTTGCGCCGCGGTGCGGGTATCCAAGAGCACCTCGTCGGGCCACTCCGGGTCGGATACCGGTGCCCCCTCGGGATCGCGCAACAGCACCTCCGCCGGCCACTGGTCCAGTTCACCCGGTTGAGTCTGGAAGGCGTTGAGGTAGCAGATCGCGTACGGCCCATCGGGTGCGGCGGCTGTGCGGTCGCGGGCAACGATGGACACCCTGGCTGGGGGCTGGTAGGGGCCACCGAGCTGATAGTCAGGCTCGCCGCCGACCGGAGGGAGCCGCAACCCAGCCGCCGAAGCGGTAGCTGTGCTGGTCCCGACCAGCAGAAACGCCATGATGGCCGCGGTGGTCCTCACCGGCGACACCTTACCGGGGCAGGGCGCTCCGCGACCGGCTGCCGCAAAGCGACACACGTCACGGACCCGGGCCCGTTCGCGGCGGTCACGGCGTCCGCCGGCCTCCTGGGACGCCGCGCCTGAACCCGCTGTACTACGTTGTTAACTACCGCCACAAGCGGAAGTGACGCCGAAATCTGATCAAAGACTGACGCCGGGAGAGCAACGACATGAGCGCCGAGCAGCCGACCATCATCTACACGCTGACAGACGAGGCTCCGCTGCTGGCGACCTACGCCTTTCTGCCGGTGGTCCAGACCTTCGCCAAGGGTGCGGGCATCGATATCCAGACCAGCGACATCTCACTGGCCGCCCGGGTGCTGGCCGAATTCCCCGACTATCTGTCCGAAGAGCAGCGCGTTCCCGACAACTTGGGCACCCTCGGCAAGCTGACGCAGTTGCCGGACACCAACATCATCAAGCTGCCGAACATCAGTGCCTCGGTTCCGCAGTTGTTGGCCACCATCAAGGAACTGCGCGACAACGGATACGAACTGCCCGACTACCCCTCCGATCCGAAGTCCGAGGAGGAGAAGGAACTCAAGACCCGGTACGGCAAGTGTCTCGGTAGCTCGGTCAATCCGATTCTGCGCGAGGGCAATTCGGACCGGCGTGCGCCGAAGGCTGTCAAGGAGTACGCCCGCAAGCACCCGCACAGCATGGGGGAGTGGTCGCAGGCCTCGCGCACCCACGTGGCCACCATGAAAAGCGGTGACTTCTACGCAGGCGAGATGTCGATGACGCTCGACCGCGACCGGAACGTCCGGATGGAGCTGGTCACCGCCGGCGGCGAGACCTTGGTCCTCAAGCCGGAGACCGAGCTGGGCGACGGCGATGTCATCGAGAGCATGTTCATGAGCAAGAAGGCGCTCTGCGCTTTCTACGAAGAGCAGATCGAGGATGCCTACAAGACCGGCGTGATGTTCTCGCTGCACGTCAAGGCAACGATGATGAAGGTGAGTCACCCCATCGTCTTCGGCCATGCGGTGAAGATCTTCTACAAGGACGCGTTCGCCAAGCATCAGAAGGTGCTCGATGAGCTGGGCGTCAATGTCAACAACGGAATGGTCGACCTCTACAACAAGATCGAGGCACTGCCGGCCTCGCAGCGCGAGGAGATCATCCAGGACATCCACGATGTCCACAACCACCGCCCCGAGCTGGCGATGGTGGATTCCGCCCGCGGTATCACCAACTTCCACTCGCCCAGTGACGTGATCGTGGATGCGTCCATGCCGGCGATGATCCGCCTCGGCGGCAAGATGTACGGCGCCGACGGTCGCACCAAAGACACCAAGGCCGTCAATCCGGAATCGACGTTCTCGCGGATCTACCAGGAAGTCATCAACTTCTGCAAGACCAACGGCCAGTTCGACCCGGCCACCATGGGCACCGTCCCCAACGTCGGTCTGATGGCGCAGAAGGCCGAGGAATACGGCAGTCACGACAAGACTTTCGAGGTCCCCGAGGATGGGGTTGCCAACATCGTCGACATCGCCACCGGTGAAGTGCTGATGAGCCAGGCCGTGGAGGCCGGCGATATCTGGCGGATGTGTGTCACCAAGGACGCCCCGATCCGTGACTGGGTGAAGCTGGCCGTCAACCGGGCCCGTAATTCGGGGATGCAGGTGGTGTTCTGGCTGGACGTGGAGCGCCCGCACGAGAACGAACTCCGCAAGAAGGTCCGCAAGTACCTGGCCGATCACGACACCGAGGGCCTCGACATCGAGATCATGTCCCAGGTGCGGGCGATGCGGCACACCCTGGAGCGCATGGTTCGTGGCCAGGACACCATCGCCGCCACCGGCAACATTCTGCGGGATTACCTGACCGATCTGTTCCCGATCCTGGAGTTGGGCACCAGCGCCAAGATGCTGTCCATCGTGCCGCTGATGGCCGGGGGCGGGATGTACGAGACCGGCGCGGGCGGTTCAGCGCCCAAGCACGTCAAGCAGCTGGTGGAAGAGAACCATCTGCGCTGGGACTCTCTCGGCGAGTACCTGGCGCTGGGCGCCAGCCTCGAAGACCTGGGTGTCAAGACCTCCAACGACAAGGCCACACTGCTCGGCAAGACCTTGGACGAGGCCGTCGGCAAGCTGCTCGACAACGACAAGAGCCCGTCGCGCAAGACCGGTGAGCTCGACAACCGCGGCAGCCAGTTCTACTTGTCGCTGTACTGGGCTGAGGCGCTTGCCGCCCAGACCGAGGACAAGCAGCTGGCGGACTACTTCGCGCCACTGGCCGAGACGCTGGCCAAGAACGAAGCGGCCATCGTCAAAGAACTCGCCGCCGAACAGGGCAAATCAGTGGACATCGGCGGCTACTACCTCCCGGATCCCGCGAAGATCGGTGCGGTGATGCGGCCGAGCAACACTTTCAACGCAGCCTTGGAGTCAGTCGGAGGCTGACAACAGCCAGCTGATGCAATGTCCGCCGCCGGCTCACCCGGCGGCGGGCGCCGTCACCGACCAATATTGGAGTGAAATCGGCGCATTCGGTGGAGGTGAGAGTTTGCAGGGCTACCATCGCTGGGTGCGGAGGGTGCAGGCGCTGTGGCGTCACGGGAGGGCTACGCGCCGATGGCCCGGGATCGCCACTCCGCGACTGATGGCCATGACGTCCGGCGGGTGCCTCGTGTTCGGCGGGCTGCTGGTGATGTCCCTCGGTGCTCTGGCGCCGAACGAGTTCCTGCTGGTCGACGTCATTTTCACCATCGGGGTGATCGCACTTGTTGCCGGAGTTGCGGTTCTCATCACCGGCCCGCGGCTGCGGACGTGGCAGTTCCAGTTTCTTGTTGTCCTCTCGATTGCCATGATCACCGTGTCGGTTCACCTGTCCGGGACTGCGGCCACCGCGGTGTCTTTGGCAACGCTGTATGTCTTTGTGGCATTCGCTGCGTTTTTCCTCTCGTGGTTGGAATCGGCGATGTGCGTGGCGGTGGCACTGGTGTCTTCCACGACAGTGCTGACCGTCTCGCCGGTGGCGCCGTGGTGGTCGGCGCTGACCGCCGCGAGCAGCACGGTCGTGCTGGCCAGCGTCATCGTCTACTTCGGACAGCTGATGTCCAGCGCCGAGCGGGACGCACTGACCGGGCTACCGAACCGGCAGGGATTCAACCGTCTTCTCGCCCATGAGGTCGACCGGGCCAAAGCCGGTGGCCCGCGACCGGTGGTCGTCTTCGTTCGGCTTGCGCTCTTCGACGGCATTCACGACCGGCTCGGTCAGCACGCCGGTGACCAACTGATCCGTCACACCGTCGATTCTTGGCTGGAGGCCCTTGGGCCCGACGATATCGTCGCCCGGCTCGGCGACGACGAGTTTGCGGTGTTGTTACCGGCGTCCACCGAAGAGGACGGAATCTTGGTGGGCCACCACCTGCGGACGGTGTCGTCGACGGACTGTGCAGTAGGGGTGACCGGGTGGCGGCCCGGTGAGGGAGGGGCCTCCGTGCTCGGCCGCGCCGATATTGCGCTCTGGCGTGCGGCACGCGGTGGGCCGAACCGGACCATTCTGGAGTCTGCCGCACTGCCGACCCTGGCTGCGGAGTTGGCTACGGCCATCGCCGGTTCCGCGGTGGAGGTTCTGTATCAGCCCATTGTCAGCCTCGACTACGGGAACAGGATCGTCGGCGTGGAGGCGCTCGCCAGGTGGGACTCGCCGACCAGGCCCGACCTGTC
The DNA here is from genome assembly GCF_049647605.1 of Mycobacterium sp. Lineage (GTDB taxonomy): Bacteria > Actinomycetota > Actinomycetes > Mycobacteriales > Mycobacteriaceae > Mycobacterium. The sequence continues at coordinate 27,910 of NZ_JBARXZ010000108.1, forward strand.
GATATCAGAGGTCATCTCGATCGCCGAGAACAGCAACCTGATCGCGGCACTGGACCGCTTTGTCCTGCGCCGTGCCTGTATGGATGTGCAGGCGCTGCAGCAACAGCGGACCGCTCAGCTGTTCACGCTGGCGGTCAACGTGTCCGGCCTCGATCTCATCGAAAAAGGTTATGTGGCAGCAGTTACCGACATCCTCGAAGAGACGGGCTGGCCCCCGGAACAATTGGTGCTGGAAGTCACCGAAAGCGTGGTCGACGTGGACACGCCGGCGGCGGTCGCGGTGTTGCGGGAGCTGCGGGCCCTGGGGATCCGGATCGCCATCGACGATTTTGGTACCGGCTATTCGACTTTGAGCCGCCTGCAGAGCCTACCCATCGATCTGCTGAAACTGGATGCGTCGTTCACCGCCCGAGCCACTTTCGACCCGGACAGCGCCCCGCCACCGCTTCTCCAGGCGATTGTCGTGTTGGCCCGGGCGCTGGATCTCCCGGTTGTCGTCGAAGGAGTGGAGACCGCGCACCAGGCGACTGCGCTGGGTCGGGCGGGCTTCGGTCTGGCACAGGGCTTCTACTTCGGCAGGCCGCAGGCACCTCACCGGCTGGCCGAGCTGCTGGCGGTGGGTTGACCGGTGGTGGTCGAGGGCAGGGACTACGCACGATCTCGAGACAACTCGCGTAGTCCTACTCAATCGCCGGGCCGCGACACCGGCCATGCTGGATCCATGCCGCTTGCCGAAACCTCCCCGCACCCCGCCGCTGCGCCAGGCAAACCCGCCCGGGACCGCGCCGTCGACGTCGCCCGGATCGCCGCCCTGATCGTGGTGATGTTCGGGCACTGCGCGCTGTTACTGGCCACCATCGACGACAGCGGAGTGCATATCGGCAATCTGCTGGGTGCGGTGCCGGCGCTCGCACCGGTCACCTGGGTGGTGCAGATCATGCCGTTGTTCTTCCTTGCCGGCGGGGCCGCGGGCGCATACGGCTGGCACACCGGCGCCTCGTGGGGCACCTGGTTGTTCAGCCGAGCCCAGAGGCTCTGCCGACCGGTGTGGTGGTACCTGGCGTTCTGGGTGGTCGGACTGGCCGTCGCACGACTGGTGTTCGGCGCGGAGTCCGCTGATGCGCTGGGCCGCGAAGCGGTGGCCCTGTTGTGGTTCCTCGGGGTGTACCTGGTGGTTCTGGCTTTCGTTCCGGCACTGACGCTCATGCGCACCTGGCGCTCGGCGGCCGGGTTGGTGGCGGTTCTGTTGGCCGCATCGGTGCTGACGGACGGAATCCGTTTTGTGACGGGCGTTCCGATGGCCGGCGCGCCGAACTTCCTGTTCGTGTGGTTGATCCCGGTGGTTGTGGGCGTCGCATACGCCCGGCGGTTGTTCGGCCCGCGGCCGGCGCTGGCAGTGGCCGTCGCCGCCTTCGCCACGCAGGTGATGCTCGCGCTGGTCGGACCGTATGAGGTGGCGCTGGTCGTGACCGGCGCCGAACAGACATCGAACGTCACGCCGCCGACGGTGTTGCTGGCCCTGCAATGCACGTGGATGTCATTCCTGTTTGTCACCGCCGCCGCAGCACTCAACCGGTGGGCGCAGCGGCCCCGGGTGTGGCGGGCAGTCGCGACAGGCAATGCCGGCGCGATGACCCTGTATCTGTGGCACATCCCGGCCATCGCGATCGCCGCCTTCTCTCTGCATGCCGTCGGTCTGGACGCCTACGACGTCGATGCCGCCGGATTCTGGGGATTGCTGGCGTTGCGCGCGCTGGTGTTCGCCGTGGTGATGACCGTGCTGTTCCTGGTGCTGTCGCCGCTCGAGCATCGCCGGCTGCCGTGGTGGGATGCACCCGCCCGCGCCACCGGCACCCGGTCGGCAGTCGCCGGGGCGCTGATCTGCGTGGCAGGTGTGGTGCTGGTACTGATGGCAAAAAACGGCCTGGCCGGTGTGACGGGCTGGTCCACTCTGGGTTGTTTCCTGGCCGCGGCGGTGGCTGCGCGGGTGTGCAGCTCGTGACGGCGTTGTCGACCCGGTGGTCCACGTCGATCGGGCTGACGGTGCCGATCGTCAACGCGCCGATGGGCGGCGCCGCGGGGGGAGCTCTGGCGGCAGCGGTGTCGAGGGCCGGTGGCTTGGGCATGATCGGCTTGGGCAGCACCGGATCGGTGCCGGGCTTGGAGACCGAACTGCGTCATCTGAGTGGCCTCGGCCGGCCGTTCGGCATTGGCTTGGTGGATTGGGTTGTCGCTCGACAGCCGGCTCTGCTGACCGCCGCCCTGGACTCCCGGCCCACCTTGCTGGCGGTCAGTTTCGGGGACAACTCGGGGTGGGTCCGGCGGGCGCATGATGAGGGAATTCTGGCGGCTGCGCAGATCGCTGACCTCGACGAAGCCCGCCGGGCCGTCGACGCCGGGGTGGATGTGGTGATCGCCCGTGGCGCAGAAGCCGGCGGGCACGGCGCGCCGCGGATCGGCACGCTGCCGTTGCTGGCGGAGGTCCTGGAGGAACTGGCGATCCCGGTGCTGGCAGCCGGCGGTATCGGTTCCGGTCGGGCGTTGGCGGCGGTGCTGGCCGCGGGGGCCGCCGGGGCGTGGATCGGTACGGCGTTTGCCGCCTGTACCGAGGCCCTGACTCCGGAATGGGCCCGGACGGTGCTACTGGACGCCGCCGACACCGACACCGTCACCACGCGGGTCTTCGACGTAGTGCAGCGCTATCCCTGGCCGGCGGAACTTCCGGAGCGGGTGGTGCGGAACGGCTTTGTCGACAGGTGGTGCGGGCTGGAAGACCAGTTGGCGGCCGACGACGATGCCTGTGCTGCGCAGGCCGCGGCGGCGGCTGCCGGTGACCACACCCTGGCGGCGGTGAACGCCGGCCAGGGGGTGGGGTCGCTGCGTTCGGTTCGTGGTGCGGCCGCGGTGATCGCCGACCTGACCGCCGACGCCCGTCGCCTGTTGGACCGGTGGTGATGCGTCCGGCGAACGGGATCCGGCCGACGGCTCAGCGCTCAGGCGCAGTCGTCGCAGATCTGCCGGTCGCCGATCTGGCGAGCGAGCCGGTGCCGGTGCTGAACCATGAAACAGCTCGAACAGGTGAACTCGTCGGCCTGTTTCGGTAGCACTCGAACGCTGAGTTCCTCGCCGGACAGGTCGGCATCGGGTAGGTCGAACGCATCGAGATCATCGCCGTCGGCTACATCGAGTACCGCGGTGGCGGCGTCGTTGCGTCGTCCCGCCAGTGCTTCCAGCGATTCGACCTCGGTGTCATCGGGATCGGTTTTACGAGGTGCGTCGTAGTCAGTAGCCATCGACATCCTTTTCAGATCGGGGTTGGCGACTGCACAACGCCGCGGCACGCCGCAGTGTTCCCCGGCGTCGAAATCAGATTCTCGGGCATCCCGGGCAACACGCGGTTGGCCGGTCGGGGTTGTCCGTGGCGTTCGGTAGGGTCTCGGCGTGACAACAAGTGCAACCGTCAAGACGGTAAACGCCCGGCTGGCTGAGGAACTGGCTGTCGCCGAAAGCCAGGTAGCGGCTGCTGTGCGACTCCTCGACGAGGGCGCCACGGTCCCGTTCATCGCCCGGTATCGCAAGGAAGTCACCGGCAGCCTCGACGACGGCCAGCTGCGCACCCTCGAGGAGCGGCTGCGCTACCTGCGTGAACTCGACGAACGCCGCGCAGCGGTCCTGGCTTCCATCGAGGAACAGGGCAAGCTCACCGACGCGCTCAAGGCCGCGCTGCTGGCGGCTGACACCAAAGCGCGGGTGGAGGACATCTACCTTCCCTACAAGACCAAGCGGCGTACCAAGGCCCAGATCGCGCGGGAGGCCGGCCTCGAGCCGCTGGCCGATCGGCTGCTGGCCGACCCCACGCTGATCCCGGAGGATGTTGCGGGCGAGTTCCTGACCACCGACGTCGAGGACGCGGGGAAAGCCTTGGAAGGCGCCCGGGCGATCCTGGTGGAGCGTGCGGCCGAGGACGCCGAACTGGTCGGCTCCATTCGCGAGAAATTCTGGTCCCAGGGATCGCTGCGGACTGTGCCGTCATCCGAAGACGCCTCCAAAAGTGCTGCCGCACAGAAGTTCCGCGACTACTTCGACTTCACCGAGCCGCTGGAATCGATGCCATCCCACCGGGTGCTCGCAGTATTCCGCGGCGAGAAGGAGGAGGCGCTGTCGCTGCGCTTCGACGGTGGCGAGGACGAGGCATACCAATACATGATCGCCCAGACCCTGGGTGTCGACATGACCGCCAAGACGGCGGCCACACCGTGGCTGGCGGCCACCGTCGGCTGGGCGTGGCGCACCAAACTGGTGGTGACGGCATCGGTGGATGCCCGCATCAAGCTGCGGCAGCGCGCCGAGCAGGACGCGGTGACGGTGTTCGCCACCAACCTCAAGGATCTACTGCTGGCCGCACCGGCAGGCAACCGGACCACCCTGGGCCTGGATCCGGGCTTCCGCACCGGCGTCAAGGTGGCCGTTGTCGACAGCACCGGCAAGGTCGTCGACACCTGTGCCATCTTCCCGCACCAGCCGCAGAAGCAGTGGGATCAGGCCAAGGCCACCCTCGGCGCACTCATCGCCCGTCACGGGATCGACCTGATCGCCATCGGCAACGGCACCGCCTCTCGTGAAACCGATGCCCTGGCAACCGAACTCATCGCCGACATCCGGGCCAGCGGAGCGCAGCCGCCGGCCAAGGCGATGGTGAGTGAGGCAGGCGCGTCGGTGTACTCGGCGTCGGCATACGCCGCGCGGGAACTGCCGACCCTGGATGTCACGCTGCGCGGCGCGGTGTCCATCGCCCGGCGGCTCCAGGACCCGCTGGCCGAGCTGGTCAAGATCGAACCGAAATCCATCGGCGTGGGCCAGTACCAGCACGATGTCACCCCCGGCACGCTGGCGCGCAGCCTGAACGCGGTGGTCGAAGACGCGGTGAACGCCGTCGGCGTCGACTTGAACACCGCCTCGGTGCCGCTGCTGTCACGGGTCTCCGGGGTGTCGGAGTCATTGGCCGAGGCCATCGTCGCCTACCGGGACAAGGCCGGGGCGTTCCGTGATCGCAAGGCGCTGCTGGACGTTCCCCGGCTGGGACCCAAGGCCTTCGAGCAGTGTGCCGGATTCCTGCGGATCCGCGGTGGCGACGACCCCCTCGATGCGTCCGGAGTGCACCCCGAGGCCTATCCTGTGGTCCGCCGCATCCTGGACCGCTCCGGTGTCACCCTCGCCGAGTTGATCGGCAACGAACGGTCGTTGCGCTCCTTGCGTCCGGCCGACTTCGCCGATGACCGATTCGGTGTGCCCACGGTGACCGACATCCTGTCTGAGCTGGAGAAGCCGGGCCGGGACCCGCGGCCGGCGTTCACCACTGCCACTTTTGCGGCCGGGGTGGAGAAGGTGGCCGACCTCAAGGCCGGCATGGTGCTCGAAGGGGTGGTGACCAACGTCGCGGCCTTCGGTGCGTTTGTCGACGTCGGCGTGCACCAGGACGGCCTGGTCCATGTCTCGGCGATGGCGGACCGCTTTGTCTCCGACCCGCACGAAGTGGTGAAATCCGGTCAGGTGGTCCGGGTCAAGGTTCTCGAGGTCGATGTCGAACGTCAGCGCATCGGGCTGACACTGCGGCTCAACGACACCCCCCAGCCCGACAAGGGCAAGCGTCCCGAGCGGTCCGCCGGGCCGCGCGGCGACCGCGACAACCCGAATCGGGGCAACCCCAACAAGGCGGAGAAGCGGAACCCCAGCCGTGGCAGGGACTCCGGTCGCCGAGAATCGAATGCACCGGCAGGATCGATGGCAGACGCGCTGCGCAAAGCCGGTTTCGGGAAGTGACCATGACGGCCGTCGGGAGGCGCCCGGCGGTCACGATGTGGGGAATCGGGTTCATCTTTCGTACGCTTCCAGCGTGACTTCGATCGATCCGGACCAGCTCCGTGCCTGCTTGCAGGTGCTCTCCGACGTCGAATCGCTGCCGCCCGAGCATCCAGACGCGGTAGCCGTTCGCCGCGCGACAGCCGGTATCTGGAAGTCGGTGCGGAAGGCTCGCCGGCACGCCAAGCGGGACGAAGTGGCCGCGGCTGACCGTGCTGTCGTCGCGGCCACCGCCACCGGAGCGCCCGGGCGTATCGACGACGAGACGCAGGGCCTGCCCTTGGTCTCGACCGCGGCGGGGGCCAGTGCGGGCACGTTGTTGCGTTCGCGGCCCTGCTACATCTGCAAACAGCATTACACCGTGGTGGATGCGTTCTATCACCAGCTCTGCCCCGAATGTGCCGCGCTCAACCGGGCCAAACGCGATGCCCGCACCGATCTGAGCGGCCGGACCGCGCTGCTCACGGGTGGCCGCGCGAAGATCGGCATGTACATCGCGTTGCGGTTACTGCGTGACGGCGCCCACACCACCATCACCACCCGCTTTCCCAACGACGCCGTCCGCCGGTTTGCGGCGATGCCCGACAGCGACGACTGGCTGCACCGGCTGCGGGTGGTCGGCATCGATCTGCGCGACCCAGCTCAAGTGGTGGCGCTGGCGGACACGGTGGCCGAACAGGGGCCACTCGACATCCTGATCAACAACGCCGCCCAGACGGTGCGGCGCTCACCCGGTTCCTATGCCGCCCTCGTCGAAGCCGAGCGCACCCCGTTGCCGGAACTGGTCGCGAAAATGGGAGGTGTCATCACCTTCGACCACGTCAGTGATGCCCATCCGGCTGCGCTGGTCGGTAGCTTGGCCGAGCTCCAGACCGCGCACGCAGTGACCGAACTGGCGTTGGTGGCCCGCAGTGCCTCGCCGGAACGGATCGCGGCGGGCACCGCCATCGACGCCGGCGGCCTGCTGCCCGACACCGCCGCGGTGAACAGCTGGACCCAGCGGGTCGACGAGGTCGACGCCATGGAACTGCTCGAAGTGCAGCTGTGCAACCAGACGGCGCCGTTCATCTTGGTCAGCCGGCTGCGGCCGGCGATGGCCGCAGCAGCTGCCCGCCGCAAATACGTGGTGAACGTCTCGGCGATGGAGGGCCAGTTCAGCCGTCGCTACAAGGGTCCCGGGCACCCTCACACCAACATGGCCAAGGCCGCGCTGAACATGCTGACCCGCACCAGCTCGGGGGAGATGCTGGAAAGTGACGGCATCCTGATGACCGCCGTCGACACCGGGTGGATCACCGACGAACGGCCGCACCCGACCAAGCTGCGGCTGGCAGACGAAGGCTTCCATGCCCCGCTGGACCTGGTCGACGGCGCCGCGCGGGTCTACGACCCGATAGTCCGGGGCGAGGCAGGCGAGGATCTGCACGGCTGCTTCGTCAAGGACTACTCGCCGAGCCCCTGGTAGTCGAAACCCGCCACCGATTACGGGGGTCTGGGCAGGCTCGGCGTTTTACGCTGCCAGCCATGTCGATCAATCGTGCGGCAGTGGCTGCCGGCAGTATCCGTCTGGTATCGGGTGTTTCGTTTCTTGTCGATCCGCTGCGGGCCAACCGCTGGTGGGGTGAACCCGAGGATCCCGGCCCGTCGGCCCGGCTGTTGTTGCGGTCGATGGGCTATCGCGACGCGCTGATCGGCGCGCTGCTGCTGTCGGCGGCGCTGCGGCGGCGCGACACTCGCGGCTGGTTCCTGGCCTCGGGTGGAGCCGATGCCGCCGATCTGCTCGGCGGGATGAGCGTCCACCGTGATCTCAAACGAGGCCAGCAGATCATCGGTCTGGGCGGCGCGGTGGTGGGTATCGGTGTTGGGCTCTGGGGCGCGCTGCGCCGGCCGGTGGCCGCACCGGTGTCCGCCGACCGGGATCAGGTCGTCTACTAGGTCGTGTAGTAGAAGGCCGGTAGAGTCACGGTTCGTGAGCACGCCGACCTCCCGCGCCGCTGTACTGCGCGGAACGCTGGTGGGCGCCTGCTCGGTGCTGATGACCGCCGCGGCCCACACCGCCGGCGGCGGGAGTGCGCACGGCACAGCGTTGGCATTACTGCTGCTCATCGGTGCCGCCATCGGTGCCGTCGTCAGCGCCATTTCCGTTGAGCGCCACTGGGTCTCCGTTGCCGCATCAGCCGGTGCGCTCGGTCTTGTGCAGGTGGTGGGCCACACGGCGATGTCGGCCGCCGCACACCACGGTGCGACGCCGTCGACCCTGATGGTGGGTGCTCACCTCGTCGCCACCGTCGCTGTGGCGGTTCTGCTCACGCTCGTCGAATTCCTCTATCTGGTCTGCGGGTCGGTGCTGTGCTGGCTGCGGCTGGTCATCGTGCACCGTGGCCGGCCCCGGCTGCCGGCGGGTGGGGCCTTCGCATCTGTGGTGGTCCGTCCGGTACGGCTCTGCCCGGGTCTGGGGATGCGCGCTCCGCCGCGCGCAGTGGTTTCTGGCGTCTAGCCGTGACCAATCACCGAACCGCCGCTCTGGCTGCGGCGGTTCGGATCTACCGATCGTGTCCCTCGATGGCCGCGATCGGTCCCCTGATCACTCCCGTAGGCCTGCCGTTTCGGTGGGCTTGGACCCGAAGGACTTCCCCATGTTGAAAAACGCTTGTGTTGCAGCGTTGTTGATGGGCGCCCTGGCGCTCGCCGGCTGCTCGTCCGAACCCCAGGAACCGGCTCCGGCCGCCGAGACCGTCGATGTCGGCGACGCCTGGGTAAAAGGTGCAGACACCGGCATGACCTCGGCGTTCGGTCGACTGGTCAATACCGGCAGCACTGAGGTGCGCATGGTCTCTGCCACCAGTCCGGCCGCCGGCAGCGTCGAGCTGCACGAGGTTGCATCCGACGGCGGTGCGATGGTCATGCGGCAGAAAGACGGTGGTTTTGTCCTTCCCGCCGCGTCCGAGGTCGAACTGGGGCCCGGCGGTGACCACTTCATGCTGATGGACATCACCGAGCCGCTGTTGCCCGGTGACAACATCACCATCGTCGCGACCTTCGACGACGGCTCGACATTGCCGATCACCGCGCAGGTTCGGGACTTCCCGGGCGCCGACGAGCAGTACGACCCCAGCGCACATGGCTGACGTGCGGCCGGTTCTCAGCCGGCGTCGACTGCTGGGAGCGAGTGCGGCCGCAGTGGGCGTGGCCGGGGCCGGGTTGGCGGTCAGCGGTTGTACTCACCAAGCCGGTACAGCTGCGCCCGATATCGAACCTTTCCATGGCGTCCACCAGAGCGGTGTCGCCACCGCGCCGCAGGCATACGCGACCTTGATCGCCTTCGATCTGCGGCCCCAACACACCGACCGCACAACCTTGACGTCGGTGATGCGGTTGTGGAGCGAAGATGCGGCACGGCTCACCCAGGGCGTGCCCGCGTTGGCCGACACCGAACCCGAACTGGCGCAGCCGGCGGCCCGGCTGACGATCACGGTGGGATATGGGCCTGAGCTGTTCACCCAGCTCGGGCTCGACGACAAGCGGCCGCGGGCGGTGCAGGAGTTGCCCCGATTCAGCGTCGACCGCCTGGAGCCACGGTTCAGTGGGGGACAGCTGCTGCTACAGATCTGTGCCGACAGCTTGATGGCGGTCAGTCACGCCGCCCGGGTGCTGACCAAGAATGTGCGGTCCATGGCCGACGTGCGGTGGATCCAGCGGGGCTTCCGGAATCCGCCGCGTTCGTCGGAGCCTGGAGCGTCGATGCGCAATCTGATGGGGCAGGTGGACGGGACGGTCAACCTGAACTCTGCCGAGCAGCTGGATCGCCTGGTGTGGGATGACGGCAGCGACCAGCCCTGGTTCGCAGGTGGAACAACGTTGGTGTTCAGGCGGGTTCGGGCGGAGCTGGATACCTGGGATGTGCTCGACCGCAACTCGAAGGAACTGGTGGTCGGGCGCACCCTCGATACCGGTGCGCCGTTGACCGGGGTCGAAGAGTCCGATGAGCCGGACTTCGCGGCGGCGGTCAACGGCATTCCGGTGATCCCGGAGAACTCACATATCGCGGTTTCACACCATCGCACCGAACTGGAACAGTTCCTCCGACGGCCGTACAACTACGACGACCTGCCCGAGCGCGGGCAGATCAGCGACAGCGGCTTGTTGTTCCTTGCCTACCAACGGAATCCGATCACCCAATTTGTCCCGGTGCAACAGCGGATCGCGGACTTCGATGCGCTCAACCCGTGGGTGACCCCGGTCGGATCGGCGGTGTTCGCGATCCTGCCCGGAATCGAAGAGGGGCAGTTCTTCGGTGAACAGCTGTTGTCGTGAGGGAATCGAGGTGCGTGCCGACTAGGCTGGGACCGTGGCTTATGACGTGCTGCTGAGGTCCTGTGCCGGACCGGCGGAATGGCCTGCGTTGGCGCAGATCTGGCGCAGTGCTGTCACCGCCACGCATGATTTCCTGACTTCGGCGGATATCGATTTCTTCGAAAGCCGGTTGCTCGCTGAGTATCTCGGTGCAGTCCGGTTGACGGTGGCGACGGTCGGTGGAGTGGCCGTCGCGTTCTCCGGTCTGGCCGAGGGCAAATTGGAGATGTTGTTCGTCGACCAGCAGTACCGGGGTTCCGGCGTGGGGTCGGTGCTGTTGCGCGACGCCATCGTCACCCATCCCGGACTACTGGTCGACGTCAACGAGCAGAACACCCAGGCGGTGGGGTTCTATCGCCGCCACGGGTTTGTCACCGTGGGCCGGCAGGAGACCGACCCCGAAGGGCGTCTGTTCCCGATACTCAACCTGGCGTTGCGTCCGGATCAGGCCGGAG
>NZ_JBARXZ010000109.1:0-56462 GCF_049647605.1 Mycobacterium sp.
ACGAGACCGTGCGAGAGATCAAACCCGATCTGGTGTATGTCTCGATGTCCGGTTATGGCGCCAGCGGGCCCTACATGAACCGCCCCGGCCAAGACGTGCTGGTGCAGGCGATGAGCGGTGGGCTGGCCAGTGCACAGCGGCAGGGTGAACCGCCCCGCGCGGCGCCGTTCTTCATGGCGGACGCGTTCACCGCCTACTCGGCCTTCGAGGGGACCCTGGCCGCACTGTTCCATCGCGAGCGAACCGGCGTGGGGCAATTGGTCGAGGTCAACATGCTGGACTCGATCATCGCGGCACAGATGCAAGAGTTGAGCGTTGCCACTGTCGGCAAGGTGAAGCAGACCCCCGCCACCGAGATCCACGCGCACTCCTACATCCGGGCGCCGTACGGCATCTTCCCGACATCCGACGGTTATGTTGCGCTGTCCTTCGCCGAAATGGACGTTTTGGCAAAGGTTTTCGACGACCCCAGGTTCCTGGAGTTCGACGCGGAGCGGGACGGTTTCACCCACCGGGACGCGATCGCCTCGCTGGTCACCGAAAACCTGGCCAAGGGCACCGCCGCGCACTGGATCGACACTCTGGGTGCGGACGGCGTCTGGGTCGGTCCGGTCCATGACTACACCACCCTGCTCGACGACCCGCAGGTCCGTCACAATGGTTCCTTCGTCGAGTACGACCATCCCACCGAGGGGCGGGTGAAGACTCCCGGGTTTGCGTTCAAGCTGAGCGAGTCGTCACAAGAGGTGGTGCGACCCGCACCGTTGAACGGTCAGCACACCGCTGAGATCTTGAGCGAACTGGGATTGGCCGCGAGCGAGATCGAATCTTTGGAAAACGACGGCGCCGTCCACCGCGACGCCCTGCTCACCGAGCACCTGAACCACAACTGACGTCACCCAGAACAACTCACACGGGAGTGGACATGCCAACGGAGACACCGGAAAAGAAGGCGCGCCGAGCTTCGGCGGCGGCCGCGGTAGGCAGCCTCGTCGAATGGTACGACTTCGCGCTGTACGGTGCGGCCGCAGCGCTGGTGTTCAACACCTACTTCTTCGTCAGCGACAATCCCACCACGGGTCTGCTGGCCTCCTTCGCCACCTTCGCCGTCGGCTACTTCGCCCGACCGGTGGGCGGCGTGATCTTCGGCCATCTGGGAGACAAGATCGGCCGCAAGCCGGTGATGATCGCCTGCCTGGTGCTGATGGGTGTCTCCACCGCGCTGATCGGCTTGCTCCCGAGCTACGCCACCATCGGCGTCGCCGCACCGATTTTGCTGGTGCTGTTGCGGATTCTGCAGGGACTCGGGGCGGGGGCAGAGTATGCGGGCGCAATCATCTTGTCGTCGGAGTCCTCGCCGAGCGGACGCCGGGGCTTCTACGCTTCCTGGTCGGGCGCCGGGGTGTGGATCGGTTCGGCGCTGGGGCTGGGATCTTTCCAGCTCTCGCTCTGGCTGACCGGTGACAACTTCCACACCTGGGGCTGGCGCATCCCGTTCCTGTTGAGCCTGGTGATGCTGGCCATCAGCATGTACATCCGGCGGCGGGTCCAGGAGACCGAGAGCTTCGAGAAGGCCAAGAAGGACGACAAGAGCATTCCGTTGGTTCAGCTGTTCAAAACCGAAAAGGGCCGGCTGGCAGTCGCCCTGGGATCGAACTTCATGCTGTCCGGCTTCTCCTACATCCCCCAGGTGTGGGCGCTGAGTTACCTCACCAACAACCTGGGCCTGGCGTCGCTGCTCGCCCTTGGCATCAACGCCATGGTGCTGGTGATGGGTGCCGCCTTCATGCCGTTCTTCGGAAGGCTGGGCGACCGCGTCGGGCGGCGCAAGTTGTTCCTGTTCGGCGCCTCGTTCGGGCTCCTCTGGGCGATTCCGATGTTCATGCTCATCGACACCGGCATTCCGGTGCTGATGGTGCTGGCGCTGGTGGTCTGCTTTGTCGGCGCGGTTGCCACGTGCTACGCGGCGCAGGCGGCGTTCCTGACCGAATTGTTCGCGCCTGAGTTGCGCTACTCCGGGGTGGCGTTCGCCCGCGAGGTCAGCGGCGCGCTCCTCGGCGGCACCGCTCCGCTGATCGCCACGGCGTTGTACGCCGCGACCGATCACTGGTGGCCGGTCGCCATGTGGATGATGATCATGGCCTCCGTCGCGCTGGTCTCGGTGTATCTGTCCAAGCACTTCCGCCGGGACGAAGATCAAGAGAGCGTCGAGCACTTCGATCACGTCCACCGCACCGCGTCCACCTCGGCGACGGCGCTGTGATGCCGGACGACCACGCAGTTCGGCCGGAACTGTTCGACCGGTACTTCGAGGAGTACACCGTCGGTGAGACCGAACAGGCAGGCTCCATCGTCATCACCAAAGCCACCATCGGCGACTTCGCCCAGATGTCGGGCGACCGGCACCCGGCACACACCGACGAAGAGTTCGCCGCACCTCGGTTCGGCGGGGTCATCGCCCACGGGGTTCTGACATTTGCCGTCGTGGTCGGACTCACGGTCGAGTACAACCGCAAGGCCGTCGCCTACGGCTATGACCGCATTCGGTTCCCCGCCCCGGTCCTCGACGGTGATGTGGTCACCGCAGTCGCCGAAGTGATCGAGGTGAGCGAGCACGCCCGAAATCCACGAATCGGATTGGTACGCAAGCGATACACCGGAACCAACCAGCACGGCAAAACGGTCCTGGCTTGTGAGCACATCCTCGCCGTCGACCGACGATCCTGAAATAGGAGTTCTTTCGTGACATCGAATCTCACCAAGACCGTCGAAGCCGCACTCGCGGGTGCCGACAGCGCGCGGGCGGCGACCCGAAAGGCGTCAGCGGCGGAGCGGGCAGCCTGGCTGCGGGCCGTGGCTGACGGCCTGCAGGCCAACGCGGACACCCTTGTCGAGATCGCCCGGCGCGAAACCCGCCTGGATGAGACCCGACTTCGGGGGGAGCTGCGCCGCACCGTGTTCCAGGCTCAGCTGTTCGCGCAGCGCCTCGAGGAGGGCAAGCTGTTCGACGTCAGGTCCGATGCTGCTGATCCAGACTGGCCGATGGGGCCCCGCCCCGATATCCGCCGCAGCCACGTGCCAATCGGTCCGGTGCTGGTGTTCTCGGCAAGCAACTTCCCGTTGGCGTTCTCGGTGGCGGGCGGTGACAGCGTCAGCGCGCTGGCGGCCGGCTGCCCGGTGGTGGTGAAGGCGCACAGCGGTCACCTGGAACTCTCGGAGAAGACCGCTGAGATCGTCATCGCCGAACTGGCGCGCGCCGGTGCACCCGCCGGTGTCTTCGGTCTCATCTCAGGGCAGAGTGAAGGTGCTGCCGCAGTGCAGGATCGGCGAATCCGTGCAGTCGGGTTCACCGGTTCGGTCTCGGGTGGCCGGGCGTTGTTCGACCTCGCGGTGAGCCGGCCGGATCCGATTCCGTTCTACGGCGAGCTCGGTAGCACCAACCCCGTACTGGTGACATATGCGGGATGGGAAGCACGCGCCGACGACATCGTCTCCGGGTTCACCACTTCCTTCACCGCGAGCTCCGGCCAGTTCTGCACCCAACCCGGCGTTGTCCTGGTCCCGGACCTCGCCGCATTCCTCGATCGGCTCGAGATTCCCGCTGTCGGTCCGATGCTCAACGACCGCATCGATACCGGTTTTGCCGAATCGTTGCGCGAACTCGGAGCCAAGGCGGCCGTCGAAATCGCGCTGCAGGGGCCGGCCGCCGAGGGTGCCCCGCGCGCCACCATCCTCACCGCGACCGCCGAGGCGGCCATTGCGGACCCGTCGCTGGTCAACACGGAAATGTTCGGTCCGGCAACGATGGTGGTGCACTACCGGGATGCCGGCGAAGCGCTTGCTGTGCTGTCGAGCATCCCGGGATCGCTCACCGCCACGATCCAGGGCGGCGACGACGTGGACACCCAGGCGGCGGACGCGCTCGACGTGCTCAGTGACCGGGCCGGGCGCGTCATCTGGAATCAGTGGCCCACCGGTGTCACCGTCAGCGATGCTCAGCAACACGGCGGGCCGTGGCCGTCGACCACCGCATCCACCACAACATCGGTCGGCACCGCCGCCGCGCAGCGATTCGTCCGGCCGGTCGCCTATCAGAACATGCCGACTGCAGGGCTGCCCGAGGAACTGCGGGCGTGAGCCGTTGGACCGGCCTGACCTGGGATCATCCGCGCGGCTACGAAGCGCTGCGTGCCGCTGTGCTGGCCACAGCCGCGCCGGACTGCGATCTGACCTGGGACATCCAGCCTCTGGAAGGTTTCGAAGCAGCACCCATCGGTGTCACCGCCCAGCGCTATGACCTCATCGTGCTGGACCACCCCCATGTGGGAGAAGCGCTGGCACAGAATGCGTTACGGCCGGTCGACGATCTCTTCGGTCCCGATGAGATCGCGTCCTGGGACCTGGATTCGGCGGGGCCTTCAATGCGTTCCTACCGGATGGACGGTCGCTTGTGGGCGCTACCACTGGACGCGGCCACTCAAGTGGCCGTCGTCGCCGACACCTCGGTGGCGATACCGCAAACCTGGTCGGCCGCTGTGGAGTTGGCACACCACGTGGAGTCCAGGGTGCCGACGTCCGGGCCGCATCCGTTCCTGACGCTGTGTTCCATTGCGATCGCCGACGGGGCTCAGCCAGGGCAGGGGCCGACGTTCCTGTCGGCGGCCGCGGTCGGGGCCGCGGTGGAAACGCTGCGACACTTCATCCCGGCCGATTGCCCCCGAGATGTGGTGGACAATCCGATCACGCTGCTGGATGCGATGGCGGCGGGGACCGGTCCGGTGTACTGCCCGCACGTCTATGGCTACGTCAACTATGCGCGCAGCGCCCCGGCGTTGACGTTCGGTGACGCCCCGCTCGGGAGCTCAGGGCGTCGGGGAGCGGTGCTCGGTGGTACCGGTATCGCCTTCAGCGCGTTGCGCGAGGAGCCCGATAGCGCGTTGCTCGATCATGTGCGCTGGCTGATGAACCCGGATGTGCAACGCGGTTTTCTCGTCGATCATGCCGGCCAACCCGGTTCGGCGACCGCGTGGCGCGACGCTGCCGTGGACAATGCCTCGAACGGTTTCTTCAGTGGCACACGGGTAACGCTGGACGAGTCGTGGATCAGGCCGCGGGGTAACGGGGCCATCGCTTTTCAGCAGCACGCCGCAGACGAAGTGCGCCGTTGCCTGTTCGACCACCAAGACACCGACCGGTTGGCCCGCGAGCTCGACCGGTTGCACGCCGACTATCTTTCGGGGATCCGATGACAATCGCCTGGCCGCCAACGGCTGCTGACCTGCTTCCCGTCGACCAGGACTGTGCCACGCTCGTCGGTCGGGTGTGGACGCCCGACGGTCCGTGCGTCGCCACCGTCCGGGATCGCAGGGTTCTCGATATCACCGCCGACGTCCCGACGGTACGGGACCTGATGGAGCTCGACGATCCGGTTCGGTTCGTGAAAGGCTGCGCCGGAGTGGATCTCGGCGCGGTCGAGGACATCGCGGCAAGTACCCCGGTTGGGCATCGGCGGCCGGGTGCGCCGCGGCTGTGCAGCCCCATCGATCTGCAGGCGGTCAAGGCCGCCGGGGTCACCTTTGCGGTGTCGATGATCGAGCGCGTCATCGAGGAGCGGTGCGGTGGAAACGCCGCCGACGCAGCCAGGTACCGGCAAGAACTCGCCGCAGAGATCGGCGGCGATCTGTCCGGTCTGGTTCCGGGCTCCGAGGACACCGACCGTCTCAAGGAGATTCTCACCGCCCGTGGAGCCTGGAGCCAGTATCTGGAGGTGGGTCTCGGGCCGGACGCCGAGATCTTCACCAAGACTTCGCCGATGGCCTCGGTGGGCGCGGGTTCGGACGTCGGACTGCACCCCAAGTCGACCTGGAACAACCCCGAACCCGAGGTGGTCCTGGTGATCTCGTCGGCCGCCAGGATCGTCGGGGCCTGCCTGGGCAACGATGTCAATCTTCGTGATTTCGAGGGCAGGTCGGCGCTACTCCTCTCGAAGGCGAAGGACAACAACGCTTCTGCCGCGCTGGGTCCGTTCATCCGGTTGTTCGACGACACTTTCGATCTGGATCACGTTCGGCGGATGGAGGTCTCACTCCGGGTCGAGGGAACCGACGGATTCTCACTCGACGGTGTTTCGTCGATGAACGAGATCAGCCGGGACCCGACCGATCTGGTGGCGCAGATGATCGGGGACCACCACCAATACCCCGATGGCGCTGTGCTGTATCTCGGCACGATGTTCGCGCCGGTTGCCGATCGGGACGAACCGGGTAAGGGATTCACCCACCATCGCGGTGATCTGGTCTCCATCACCACTCCGCTGCTGGGCAGCCTCGTCAACAGGGTTCGAACCAGCGACGAGTGTGAGCGGTGGGAGTTCGGCACCGCGGCGCTGTTCCGGAGTCTGCGCGCCCGAGGAGCGCTCTAGCGGCCTCCGGCGCGGTGACCTACGGGCAGGTCACCGCCAGCTCGAAGGATTTGGTCATCGGTTGCATCGGGTTGGCCATGTCGACTCCGGTGGCGTTGCCGCTGATCTTGTAGGTGTTGCCGTCCTTTTCCGCGGAGGCTTCACCGCCGGGCACGCCTTCGGTGTAGCCGAGGGCAACGCCGTTGACATTGCCCAGGCCGACCTGCTTGACGACGGGTGGGTCCGCCTCGGTCACCTGCGCGCCGATGCCCTGCGTGGCGTTGCCGATCGCGATCTGGATGTTGCCGGCCATGTTCGTGCACACGGCTTGGCCTTCGATGTTCTGCTCTTGGCCGTCGATGGTGACGGTCGCGGCGCCGGGGGGCGGGTTGCCCTTGGCGGCTTCGGTCGCCGAGGTGATGGCGCTCGTTGCCGAGCTCGCCCCACTCTCGATGGTTTCGGTGGCGGAGCTGATGGATTCCTCGGCCGACTTGTCGCCCGAACATCCGGTCAGTCCCCCGACTATGATCGCGACGCCGCCGATGGCGACGAACAAGGCACTCTTCACGAGATCTCCTTCGTTAGGGGCCCGTCGACTCTGACGGTCCTCTCAGCAGTATGAGAGCAATCCGGCAAAGTGCGGGGGTTTGCGCAGAACGCTGGAGGGTTTCCCGATGTGGGCCGGCAATACACAAAAATCTTTCAATCCCGTGCTCGTTGGGCCAACCGGCCCTATAGTGCTAATGGTCCTGCCATAGAACCACCGATTATCAGCACTATCGCGGCCTTGACCTGCGACGAATGGAGTCAACGATGCCAGAACCGGCCGGCGATACAGCCGCCCAATCGGGGAGTCAGCTGAAAACGGGCGCCATGGGTGTCCGGTCCATCGTATTCATGGTGGTGGCCACGGCCGCCCCGTTGACGGCGATGGCCAGCGCGTTCCCGTTGGCCGTGGCCTATGGGAACGGTATCGGCGCACCAGGTACCTACGTGGTGGTGGCCGTGGTGCTGGCACTCTTTGCCGTCGGTTATGCCGCCATGAGCCGGCACCTGACCAATGCGGGTGCCTTTTTTGCCTATGTGTCGGTGGGGTTGGGTCGCCGCCTGGGTATGGCGGCCGGTCTGGTGGCCATGTTGGCCTACAACGTGCTGGTGCTCTACGTCGTGGGGCTCATCGGCTTCTTCGCCAACGGCGTCTTCCTGTCGGAGCTCGGGGTCGACATCCCCTGGCAGGTGTTCTCGTTTGTGGTGCTCGCCGCGGCACTGGTCGTCGGCATCATCGGTGTTGAAGTCAACGCCCGGTTGCTCGGCATTCTCTTGATCCTCGAGACAGGCATGCTCATCCTGATCTCGATCGCAACATTTTTTGTCAAAGGGCCGGGGGCCTACCCCATCAGCTCACTGAGCCCCACCCAGATCTTCAGCGGTGCAGTCGGTATCGGGTTCATGTTCGTGTTCCTGTCCTTCATCGGGTTCGAGGCCACGGCCATCTTCGGTGAAGAGGCCAAGGATCCGCGCCGGACCGTCCCGCGTGCCACCAAGGTGGCCATCGCGTTCATCGGGATCACCTATCTGGTGTCGTCGTGGTCGTTGGTGGCAGCCTCCGGTGGGGTGGACGCCCAGGAGGCAGCGCTTGCCGACCCGGGCAACCTGGTGTTCAACGCCTCCGCCGGAGTGCTGGGCGGCTGGTCGGTGCATGTGCTGAGCTGGCTGGTGCTGACCAGCATCATTGCGGTTCTGTTTGCGCTGCACGGCATGGCCACCCGCTACCTGATGGCCTTCGGCCGGGAAGGTGTGCTGCCGCGGAAGCTCGGCCAGACCCACCCACGCTTCAAGACGCCGCACATCGCCGCGTGTGTACAGGCGGGTGCGGTCGCCCTGGCGGTGATCGGCTACTCGCTGGCCGGCGCCGACCCGTACCTGGACCTGGGCAACCAGACAGCGGGTCTGGGCGCGTTGGGCGTGATCGCGCTGATGGGAGTCACCTCGCTGTCGGTGATCGGCTTCTTCTTGCGCCGCCCGGATCGGAACTGGTGGACCCACATCGTCGCACCCGGGCTCTCGGCCTGCGGTCTGTTCACCGGTTGCTACCTCATCATCGTCAACTACCCGTTGCTGACCGGCAGCGAGTCGGCGATCGTCAACGCGATGCCGTGGTTGTTGGTGATCGTTGCGGTCATCGGCTTTGTCATCGGATCGCTACGGCCCCTGAGTACCGACCTGGACATCTTCGGCACCGGCAAGGTGGCTCCGGAGACGACCCCGACAAGCTGACCCCCGCGGTCTGAACATCCGGTCAGTCAAAGCTGTTCGGCTCCATCGAGCCGTGAATGAGCAGATTGACCTCTACTCGGGTCTGCTCGAGGTGGCTGTCCATCGCCGCCCGAGCGGCCTCGGGGTCGCGGTCACGCACCGCGGTGAAGATCTCCAGATGGCCGGCCCGGCTGGTTTCGATGAGCTCGGTGTACACCAGGGCGTCCAGCGGGGCGAACATCTCACCGCGGGCGTTGGTGATCGCCGACTCGAGCCGGCGGTTGCGGGTGGCCCGGGCCAGGGTGTTGTGGAATCGGGCATCGGCGTTGCGAAACGACACCCGCGACGCCGAGGTGGTCATCTCGTCGATGGCGGTCTCCAGCGCGACCAGGTCGGCGTCGGTGCGCCGTTCCGCGGCCAGCCGGGCCGCCTGGTTTTCCAGGCCGATGCGCAGATCGAGAATCTCGGTGATCTCTCCGGATCCGCTGCGCATGTTGCTGAGCCAGTCGCGGTAGGGACGGTCCAGGCCGGTGATGAACGTGCCACCCGTTGCGCCGCGGCGGACTTCCACATACCCGCCTGCCTGCAGCAGCCGGAGCGCCTCCCGGATGCTGACCCGGCCGACTCCCAACTGTTTGGCCAGGTCACGCTCCGAAGGTAGGCGGTCGCCGGGGCCGAGATCGCCCGCATGGATCTGCGTGCGCAGTCGCCTGGCGATGTCGCCGCTGACGGTAGGCGTCGTGGGGTCGAGGTCCATAGGTATCAAGTTAGAACGTTAGGGAGCGAAGATTGACGGAACTGTGCAATGGTTCTATCGTGAGTCCAATGAACCACTATGACCCGGATCACCTCGCGAGCGGCCCGCTCATCGGTGTCACTGGCCGCAGGCAACCGGCGGGACCGTCCGTCGTGCCGGTGGTTCAGGATGCCCTCGTCGAGATGTACTTCGTCGACTACGCCGCCGGCATCGCCCGCGCCGGTGGGCTTCCGGTGCACCTGAGCATGGCCGGGGACCCGGAAGCCACGGTCGCCCGACTGGACGCTGTGGTGCTCTCCGGCGGAGCCGACGTCGACCCCCGCCGCTACGGCGCCACCCCTGGCCCCTTCGCCACCGGATTCGAACCAGTTCGCGACGACTACGAGCTTGCGGTGCTCAACGCGGCCTGGGTCCGCGGTATCCCCGTCCTGGGAATTTGCCGCGGCGCACAGCTGATCAACGTCGGCCGTGGTGGCACCCTGGTGCCACACCTACCCGCGGACTCCGGTGAGGCGCACAGCTTCCTCGGTTATCCGAGACAGCGGCGAGTGCACCCCGTCGACTTGGCAGCCGGTTCGGTGCCGCACCGCCTCTACGGTGACCGGGTGTTTGTCAACAGCCTCCACCACCAGGCGGTCGACCAGGTCGGTGACGACCTGGTGGTCACCGGCCGTGCTCCCGACGGTGTCGTCGAGTCCATCGAAGCGGTTGACGCCCCCATCGTCGGAGTCCAGTGGCACCCCGAGATGCTCGACGGGACCGATCCGCTGTTCGCTTGGCTCGTTGAAGCCGCAGCCTCGAAAAATCGTCAGATCGACAGAAAGCAGGAAAAAGATGTCGTCATCGCATGAGAACCGGGTCGCCTTCATCACCGGGGCCGGGTCCGGAATAGGCAAGGCGATCGCCGAGCGCCTGGCCGGGCACGGCACCAAGGTGGCGATCGTGGACGTCGATCTCGGTCGCGCCAAAGAAGCAGCCGGTGCCATCGAGGAAGCCGGAGGCACCGCGCTGGCGCTGGAGGCCGACGTTCGTGACCGTGCGGCCGTTTCGGCCGCGCTGGACGCCACCGTCCGCGAATGGCAGCGGTTCGACTACCTGGTCAACAACGCCGGTCTGGTCACCATGTCGTCGTTGGAGGATCTCACCGACGAAGAGTGGGACCTGGTGGTCGACGTCAACCTCAAGGGCGTCTACATCACCACCCAGCTGGCCGCCCCGTACTTCCGGAAGGCCGGACAGGGCGCCGTGGTGAACCTCTCCACTGTCGAGGCCGAAGTTGTGGTGTCCTCACAGGGATTTGCGCAGGTGCACTACAACGCATCCAAGGGCGGGGTCAAGATGCTGACCAAGGCGCTGGCCGTCGAGCTGTCCCGCTACAACGTCCGCGTGAACTGCATCGCGCCGGGGCCGGTGCCCACCAACTTCCTGCCCGACGTCGACCTCAACGATCCGGCGGTGATGGAGTTCATGCAGTCCAGACTGCTGGTCAAGCGGCTCGGCAGACCCGAGGACATGGCGGCAGCGGTGTCCTTCCTGCTGTCCGATGACGCGGCCTACATCAGCGGAGTGCAGCTGCCTGTCGACGGCGGGTGGCTGACCCGATGACTTCGACACTTGCAGTCGGCGACCTGAGGGCCGCCGGTATCGATACCGTTGTCGTCGCCGGAATCGACATGTACGGACGGCTTTTCGGCAAGCGGATGCCGGTGCGGGCATTCGAGCGCATCCTGGACTCCGGGTTGCACGTCTGCAGCTGCGTGTACGCCTGGGATGTGGACCAGGACATGGACACCCTCAAGGTGGACTATGCGGGCGGACATACCGGTTGGCACGACTTCCGGCTGGTGCCCGACCTGAACACCCTGCGGGTGGCGACCTGGCTCGAGGGCAGCGCCATCTGTCTGGCCGACTCCATCGACGAGAAGACCGGTGAACCGCTGCCGGTGGCGCCACGCACCATCCTGCGTCGTCAGGTTGACGCCCTGGCCGGTGACGGCCTGACCGCTTACACCGCAACCGAACTCGAGTTCCACCTGTATCACGGGACGCCAGAGGAGCTGCGGCGCCGCGGCTACCGCGACCTGGAGCCCACCACTCTGGCGCGCTCGGACTATGCGATCGACGCCGGCAACGCCATGGAGCCGTTCTTCCGGCAGCTGCGCAACAAGCTGGAGGACAGCGGGATTCCGGTCGAAGTGGCGCAGGCCGAATACGGTCTGGGGCAGTGGGAGATCAACCTCGAGTACAGCACCGCACTCGAGACCGCGGACCGGCACGTGCTGTTCAAGAGCGCTGTCATCAGCCTGGCGCGCAACAACGGGATGACGGCCACCTTCATGCCGCGGCCTCTGACCGAGGGGATGGGCTCGTCCTGCCACATCCACGCTTCGGTGCGCGGGACCGACGGCAGCACACCGTTCTACGACGGCGCCGCCGACCGGACCATCGGTGCGTCCCTGGGGCATTCGGTGGCCGGTCTGCTGGATCGGGTTGCCGACCTGATGACGTTCTATGCCCCCACCATCAACTCGATGCGGCGCATCATCAGCAATGACTTCGCCGGCAACGGATTGACCTGGGGTCTGGACAACCGCACCACCACCTGCCGGATCATCACCGGTGGCCCAGGTGACAATCGCCTCGAAATGCGGTTGCCCGGTGCCGATGTCAACCCGTATCTGGCCACCGCCGCGGTGCTGGCCAGCATGCGTGACGGGATGACCCGCCAACTGGATCCGGGTGCGCCGTGTGAGGGCGACGGCTACGCCAACCGGCACACCGGACTTCCGGTCACCCTCGGAGATGCGGCGGACCGGCTCGAGCGCAGCCTGTTTGCCACCGGAGCATTCGGTGAGGATGTGGTCGGCCACTATTCCACGGTTGCCCGCCATGAGTGGATGCAGTTCCTGCACGCGGTCAGCGACTGGGACCGCAACCGGTACTTCGAAACTATCTGACGCCGACCGGATGACGCTGGGCGCTGCGCGGGATACCGCGCAGCACCCGGCGCCCGGTCACACGAAAGGTGAGAGTCTTGACGATGTCCACGGTGGAACTCGCTCCGCCGGAAGAGCTGATCGACGGTGTGTGGTCGATTCCCGGAGGCGATCTCGGAGTCGATCTCACCGATCCCAATACGGGCATCGCGGTGCAGCGGCAGCGCCAGAGCACGGAGTCCGCGGTCGATCGCGCCGTGGTGGCCGCGGCTGCGCTGCACGAACTTGGTGACTGGCGGCGCACACCGGTCTCGGAACGGGCCGCGGTGCTGCGCCGGGCCGCCGATCTGGTTGCCGAGAAATCCGCGCAGATCGCACGTTTGGACGCGATCAACTCCGGAGTCGTCGAATCGGTGACATCGCTGTTCGCCCAGGGTCTTTCGGATGCCCTGCAGTCTGCGGCCGAGCATCTCGGTGCCGACGACGGCGGGCGGCCGGTCGGTGAACCCGGGCAACGGGTGGCGCTGCGCTACCTGCCGTGGGGTCCCGCGGCGGTGATCGCACCGTGGAACGCCCCGAGTTTTGTGCTGGCGAAGAAGACGGCGTATGCATTGGCGGCCGGTGCACCGGTGATCGCCAAGCCGTCGAACTGGGCGCCGTCGAGTGCGGTCCTGGTGGCAGCGGCACTGCACGAAGCGCTTTCCGAAGCTGGTCTGCCGCCATCGGTCTTCCAACTGGTTCACGGTGGTGCCGATGTGGGACGCCAACTGGCCGGCGACCCTCGGGTACGCGCGTTGTCGTTCACCGGAGGCCGGGTGGGCGGGGTCGACGTGGCCCGAACCGCTGCCGCGGATTGCAAGGCATTGCAATTGGAACTGGGCAGCAACAACCCCGCGATCGTGCGCGCCGATGCCGACATCGATGCGACCGCTGACGCGCTGGTTGCCGGATTCACCAAGCTCAACGGGCAGTGGTGTGAGAGCCCGGGCAGCGTCGCAGTGGTGGGCGAGCGCCACGGTGCGCTGCTGGACGCACTGCTGGATCGACTGCGGGCGCTGCGCGTCGGGCACTGCCTCGATGCCGATTCCGTGGTGGGGCCGCAGGCGCACGTTTCGCAGTACCAGCACGTCGGTGACGCGGTGGACCGGCTGACGGCCGGCGGCGGCACCGCCTATGAGGTCACCCGGCTGCCCGATCTTCCCGGCTGGTTCCGCGCCCCGGTAGTGGTGGACGGTGCACCAGAGCAGCTGACCCGGGACGAGCTCTTCGGCCCGGTGCTGACACTGCATCGAGTCGCCGACGACAACGAGGCTCTGGCACTGGCGAACTCGCGCAACACCGGCCTGGCCGGCTACGTGTTCAGTGCCGATATCGATACTGCGATGACACTCGGCGCCGAGATGGATTGCGGTGAAGTGAAAGTCAACGGCACAAGCGTGTTGGACCTGGTGTCGGGATCGACGCAGGGATTCTGGGGTGCCAGTGGTGTCGGCGCCCACGGCGACGCCGAACTACTGCAGTTCTTCCGCGGCGCCCGCATCGTCGGTGTCGAGCGGCCGGGCCTGCCGATATGACAACTACTTGTTACACAGCACATTTCGATGGAAAGGACTTCTCGAGGTGACGGCTTCGCTGGAATTGGAGTCGGTGATCGGTACCGGTGTCTTCGACCGGCCCGACTTCGCCGACGACACCCCGCACGAGCACGTGGCATTCGGGTGTGATGAGCGCAGCGGGCTGAAGGCCATCATCGCCGTGCACTCGACCGCACTGGGGCCGGCGCTCGGCGGTACCCGCTTCTACCCCTATCGCAACGAGAGCGATGCGCTGACCGATGCGCTGCGCCTGTCTCGGGGCATGACCTACAAGGCGGCGATCGCGGGGTTGGCACTCGGCGGCGGCAAGGCCGTGATCATCGGAGATCCCACCCGCCTGAAGACCTCCGAGCTGCTGGAGGCCCACGGCCGGTTCGTGGACTCCCTGGGTGGTCGGTACATCACCGCCGGTGATGTCGGCACGACGTCGGAGGACATGGACGTCATCGGCCGCACCACCAAACACGTCACTGCCAAGACCGCGGCCCACGGCGGGTCGGGGGACACTTCCGGCAGTACCGCCCTCGGTGTGTTCAGCGGAATCCGGGCGGCCGCCGAATCAGTCTGGGGCAGCGATGATCTGGACGGCCGCAAGGTCGGTGTCGAAGGTGTCGGCAAGGTCGGCCACAACTTGGTGCGGCTCCTGGTGGAAGCCGGCGCGCAGGTGACGGTCAGCGATGTCGACGCCGCGGCGTGTGCACGGGTCCGGGACAGTTTCAGCTCGGTGCAGGTGCGTGACAGGGTGGTGGACGCCGACGTCGACGTGTACGCCCCGTGTGCGCTGGGCGCCACCCTGACCGCCGCGAGCGTTGCGGCGCTGTCGGCGCAGATCGTGTGCGGCGGCGCCAACAACCAGCTGGCCCAGCCAGCCGTCGAGGAGCTGCTGCGGGGGCGTGGGATCACCTGGGTGCCGGACTACGTGGCCAATGGCGGCGGCCTGATCCAGATCGCCGGTGAACTGGAGCAGGCCGGCCGCAGCCAGACCGAGGCACGGGTCCGGGGGATCGGGGCGACCGTCAGCCGGATCCTGGATCGGCAACGCTCCGGTGACCTGTTGGCCGGCCAGGCGGCACACGCCCTCGTCCAGGAACGGATGGCCGCGGCCGGGAACTGAGTGGGCGGGGACCGCGCTAGCAGGCCGCCTTGATCTCGAAGGTGGCCTCGGTGCGGAAACTGGGCTGCTCGGTGTCGAAGCCGGCGGCGCTGCCGGTGATCGCGTACGTGCCGCCGGTCATCGACACCTCGGCGTTGCCGCCGAGGTCGAGGTTGTAGCTGCCGGTGAAGCCGCCCACGTTGCGCAGATAGACCGACTGCGCCGCGAGCCCGTCGGCGTTGGACACCACCGACGTGCTGCCGGAGTTCTCGTCGCCGGTGGTGATGGTCATCAGCGGCCCGGCCGACGTGCACTGCACCGAGGTGACCTCGCCGAGCTGGCGATCGTTGACGGTGAGGGCCGCGGTGCCCGGTGCCAGCGCGCCCGGCGGCAGCGGCTCTTGGTCGGGGCCGGACGAACAGCCGGTCATACTTGCCACCAGCGCCGTTGCCACCAGCGCGCACCCTGCGTTGTTCACCCGACGAATGTATCGAGGTGCTCTCGCCGAAGTCTCGTATTCGTGGCATCTGCTGCGGTCGGTGTTGAATGTCTGCTGTGACGGACGGCTTCTTCTCAGTACACGATGTCCTGCCCGGCCGGCGGGGACGCACCGGTGTGATCCATACGCCGCACGGTGACATCCAGACCCCGGCGTTCATCGCGGTGGGTACCAAGGCAACGGTCAAGGCCGTCCTGCCCGAGACCATGAAATCACTTGGTGCACAGGCGGTTTTGGCAAACGCCTACCACCTCTATCTGCAGCCGGGCCCTGATGTGGTGGACGAGGCGGGCGGTCTGGGTGCCTTCATGAACTGGGGCGGCCCGACGTTCACCGACAGCGGCGGCTTCCAGGTGCTGTCGCTGGGAGCGGGTTTTCGCAAGGTGCTCTCGATGGACGCCAACAGGGTCCAGGCCGATGACGTGATCGCCGAGGGCAAGGAGCGTCTGGCCAAGGTCGATGAGGAGGGTGTGACCTTCACCTCGCACCTGGACGGTTCCACGCACCGGTTCACCCCCGAGGTGTCGATGCAGATCCAGCATCAGCTGGGCGCTGACATCATCTTCGCTTTCGACGAGCTGACCACCCTGGTCAACACCCGCAAGTACCAGGAATCGTCGGTCGAGCGCACCCATCGGTGGGCGATTCGCTGCCTGGATGAGCACCGTCGTCTCACCGAGGAACGTCACACCAAGCCGTACCAGGCGTTGTTCGGTGTGGTGCAGGGCGCGCAGTACGAAGATCTGCGGCGGCAGGCCACCCGGGGCCTGGTGGGCCTGGTCGACGCCGACGGTCGCGGCTTTGACGGCTACGGCATCGGCGGCGCGCTGGAGAAGCAGAACCTGGCCACCATCGTCGGGTGGGTCACCGACGAGCTGCCCGAGGACAAGCCGCGGCACCTGCTGGGTATCAGCGAACCCGATGACCTGTTTGCCGCGGTCGAGGCCGGTGCCGACACGTTCGACTGTGTATCGCCGTCGCGGGTGGCTCGCAACGCCGCGATCTACTCCGAGACCGGCCGCTACAACATCACCGGGGCCCGCTACAAGCGGGACTTCACTCCCTTGGACCCGGCCTGCGACTGCTATACCTGCGGCAATTACACCCGTGCCTATCTGCACCACTTGTTCAAGGCCAAAGAGATGCTGGCGTCGATGTTGGCCACCATCCACAACGAGCGCTTCATCATCCGGCTCGTCGATCAGATCCGGGCCTCGATCGGTGACGGCACCTTCGACGAGCTGCGCGAGCACGTCCTGGGCCGTTACTACGGTGCTGTCCGGGTCTGAGGTCGACCTGAAAACCAGCTTTCTTCCGTGCCTTCGATGCCGCCCGGCCGGCCGCCGCGGCAAAGCTGCAGCTGACCAGCGGCTTCTTCAACGCGTGTAAAATAAGGCGATGGCTGCCCCCTTCGCTGACTCCCAGGAACTTCTGGTGCGATTGCTCGCCCCCGGCAATCGTGCCGACCCCTACCCCCTCTACGGCGAGATCCGCGCCCGCGGACCGATGCTGTTGCCGGCAATGAACCTTGCGGTGTTCTCCGGATACCAGGATTGCTTCGATGTGCTGCGCCACCCCGACTCCGCCAATGACCGGCTGAAGTCCACCGTGGCGCAGCAGGCCATCGCCGACGGCGAACCGGAGCGTCCGTTCGGCGTTCCCGGGTTCCTGTTCCTCGATCCACCGGACCACACCCGGCTGCGCAAACTGGCGCAGAAGGCGTTTGCGCCCAAGGTCGTCAAAGCGATGGAATCCGAGATCGCCTCGTTGGTCGACGCATTGCTCGACAAGGCCGAAGCCGCCGGTGAGTTCGATGTGATCGCCGACCTGGCCTACCCGTTGCCGGTCGCGGTGATCTGTCGGCTGCTCGGTGTACCGCTGGAGGACGAACCGGAGTTCTCCCGCGCGTCGGCATTGCTGGCGCGCTCGCTGGACCCGTTCATCACCTTCACCGGTGAACTACCCGACGATATGGATGAACGGCTCCAGGCCGGACGGTGGCTGCGCCAGTACCTGCGGGACTTGATCGCCCGACGCCGCGCCGACCCCGGTGAGGACCTGATGTCGCGGCTGATCGCAGCTGAAGAGGATGGGGACCAGCTCACGGAGGACGAGATCGTCGCCACCTGCAACCTGCTGCTCATCGCCGGTCACGAGACCACGGTCAACCTCATCGCCAACGCCATCCTGGCGATGCTGCGCGAGCCGCGACACTGGTCCACATTGGCCGCGGACCCCACCCACGCGTCGGCCGTCATCGAAGAGACGCTGCGTCACGACCCGCCGGTGCAGCTGGTCAGCCGGATCGCCGCAGAGGATTTGGAGATCAACGGCACAACCGTCCCGAAGGGGCATATCGCAATGCTGCTTCTGGCTGCGGCACAGCGTGATCCGGAGTCGTTTGTCGACCCGGAGGTGTTCGACCCCGACCGCGCGTCGATCAAACATCTGGCGTTCGGCCACGGTGCGCACTTCTGTCTGGGGGCGCCGCTGGCCCGCATGGAAGCCCAGCTGGCACTGACGATGGTGACGTCGCGGTTCCCGAACGCACGCATGGCCAGCACACCCGAGTACAAGCCCAACTTGACGTTGCGTGGTCTTTCGACGCTGAA
The DNA here is from genome assembly GCF_049647605.1 of Mycobacterium sp. GTDB lineage: Bacteria > Actinomycetota > Actinomycetes > Mycobacteriales > Mycobacteriaceae > Mycobacterium. The sequence goes on from NZ_JBARXZ010000109.1 coordinate 18,149, forward strand.
AGTTGCTGTCTCTTAAGGGTTCAGCGCATCGATGACCTCGGCCGCCGCCCGCTCCCCGGCATCGACCGCGCCCTCCATGTAGGCACTCCAGAAGGTCGCCGTGTCGGTGGAGGCCCAGTGGATCACGCCCAGCGGCGCACTCAGCGCCGCGCCGTAGGTGGTCCACACATGTGGGCCGTGGTTGGCGTTGTAGCACCCGCGGGTCCATTGCCGGTTCGACCACTCACCGTCGACGTAGGCCACCGGGTGCGCGGCGGCAGCTCCGTAGTGGCGCACCAATTCTGCCGTGAGCAGGTCCTGTCGCTGATCCTGGGGTAGCCGCCCGTAGGTGCGGGCCTGATCGCCTTCGAGGAACATCAGGATCACCCCGTGGTCGTCACCGGGGATGCAGGTGTCGTTGGACATCCGGGCAGGGCCGATATCGGAGATCAGCTGGCCGTTGAAACCGTCTGCACGCCAAAAAGGTTCGTCGTAGATGAAGAAGGCTTTCATCGACGAACCGTTGGGCAGGCGCTGGGTCAGCTGGTCGCGAACCCCGGGCAGCGGCGGGTCGTACATGATCCGGCCGGCCAGTGTGGGAGAGATGGCGACGATGACCCGCCGACCATGGGCTACCAGCCCGCCCCGGCAGTGCACCGTCACCTGCGATTCGGTGTGCTCGATCAGTTGTACCGGCGAACTCAGCACCAGGTGCTCTTCGATCAATGCCGCCAGCTTGCGCGGGATCTCACCGGTGCCCCCGAGGAAACGGGTGGTTTGGGCGCCGCCCTCGGATTCGGCGAACAGTTCCGAGGTCACCCCGCAGGTCTGGACGGTGAACAGCAGATGCAGGAACGACACCTCGGCGGTGGGCACCGCCAGGATCCCGACCGTGCAGATCTCGAGCAGGGTGCGGGCCACCGGCGAGAGGTTCTGGCTGTCATACCAATACCCGGCGGTGATGGCGTCCCATTCCAGGGCCCGCGGCGCCTTCCACGGCGCTTCGACGGGGACCTCGGTGGCGAGTTCGTCGAGGTGGCGCAGCACCCGTTCCAGCTCGGTCAGCTCGTCGGCGAAGCGGGACTGGAAGTCCGCCTCCCGCAGCACCCCGGTGCCTCCCAGCTCGTAGGACGTCTGGCCCTCGTCGTATTGCGGGTAGGTCTGGACGCCCAATTCTTCGGCGAGCGCAAACATCCGCTCGTGGGTGTCGCCGATCCACTGGGCGCCGATCTCCACGGGAACTCCCGGCAGCACCTCTTCGGTGAGGATGCGCCCGCCCACCCGGTCGTCGGCCTCCAGGACCAGGGGACGAAGCCCGGCCGCCAGCAGGGTGCGGGCGGCGATCATTCCGGACAGGCCGGCACCGACGATGATGACGTCCGCGTCTCTGGTCTCAGCTGGCATGCAGGCCATCTTCTATCCCGCGACCGCGCGTGTTTGCTCGCGACACGCCGGGATCAGGCGTACAAACGCGTGCGTTCAGCCTGATCTCCCGGCGCCCGAGTAGCTCTGCAGTAGCGCGTGGGTGGTGTCGCGGCAGCCACGGATGCTCTCCTCGGGGACCCTGAGCACCCGCAGACACGCATCGGCGAACTCGGCAGGCAGCGCGTTGCGGTACTCGCCGGGCTCTGTCGCCCACATGCTGACCAGAGACTCGACGATGCGGAACGGCAATTCGGTTGCCGCCTGATGGATTTCGGTCTCGGCGGCGATGCTCTGGCTGATCGTCAGATAGTGCCAGCGAAGCCTGTCGTGCCCCGACCAGAACGGGGCCAGGCCTGGGCTGCGCAATTCGGGCTGCAGATACAGCGTTCCGAGGTTCCAGCGCCGGTTCAGCAACCGGTCGCCGTCGAAAGTGGCCAAGGCATGCAGGTGTCCGGCGGGAGTCAGTGCCGGTGTCACCCGCAGCAGGTAGGGGATGAGATCCAGGGTGGGCGTCACGGTCTGATTCAGCAGGGCACACGCGAGCTCGTCTTTGGTCTTGAAGTGGTGGTAGAGCGACGCCTGCCGGATTCCCACGGCGTCGGCGATCGCCCGGGTGGACGTACCGGCAAAACCCAGCGTGGTGAACAGGTGAGCTGCCGCGTCGAGGATCGCGTCGCGCCCGTTGACGCCCAACCGTCGCCGCACCGTCGCGGTCCTCGATTCCGAACCTGTGGCCATTGGGTCATCCTCCCCACTCGGCATCGGTATCAACATCCACCAGACGAACCTGTCATGCGATAGGAACATCGGCAACCAAGAAGTAACGCGCAGCTCAAGGCCGTAACTCAGGCGTTACCAACATCCCCTTTCAACGCTGCAAACTGTCAAGCGACAGGCTGCAACGGCCCGGAGCTCGACCGCCATGACGGCTCGCCGGGCAACACTGGAAGAGGGAACTTGAGAACCGCATTCGCATCTGCGCTGACGTCCGTGCAGCCGTCTGTCGTGGAACTCCTGGTGCAGCTGGTGCGCTGCCCGTCGATCACCTCGGACACCGCCGTCACCCGGGTGGCCCTGACGACGCTCGCCGACTATCTGGTGGAGGCCGGTGTTGCTGTCACCGTCTCGGAATCCGCGGCCGGGGTGCCGACGTTGCTTGCCCGCATCGACGGCGATCGACCCGGTGCCAACATCCTGTTCCAGGGGCACATCGACGTGGTGCCGGTCGACGTCGGATGGCAACGGGATCCTTTTGGCGCCGTGATCGACGACGGGTATCTGTACGGCCGGGGTGCCTGCGACATGAAAGCCGGCCTCGCCGGCTTCGCCGGAGCCTTGAAGGCACTGAAGATGTCCGGGGGACTCGACCAAGGCAGTGTCACGCTCCTGGTGGATGTCGACGAGGAGACGGGCAGCGACGACGGTCTGATCCCGTACATTGCCGAGCACGGACTCGCCAGGTACGACTGGGCCATCTGTGGTGAGCCGACCAGCCTGCACCCGTATCTGGGTAACCGCGGACTGCTGTGGGTGCGCGTCACCGTCGACGGTGTCGCCTCGCACGCCGGAATCCCGTCGGCCGGTCTCAACCCGGTCCCCGTCGCCGCCGAAATCGTCGGGTACCTCAGCGATCCGGACCGCAAAACGCCTTCCCGTGACACCGACTCGTCGCCGCTGACGGTGACCACGTTCCAGGCCGGCACCGTGGTGAATTCGATTGCCGACAAGGCGGTGTTCACGATCGACCGGCGGCTGGTCCCCGGAGAATCGGCTGCCGGTGCACTGAAGAGCATCACCGAGGACATCGCGGAGATCGCCGCCAAGCATCCGAGGTTCCCGGTCTCGACCGAGGTCATCAAGTCCTGGCCGCCCTGTCTGATCGGTGAGGGCAGCGCGCTGGCCAGAGCCGCCCACGAAGTCTCCGAATCAGTGTTGGGTGCTGCATCATTCGGATTCGACCAGGCCTGCAACGACGCCTCGTTCCTCAGCGAGGCCGGGGTGCCGACGATCATCTGGGGGCCGGGAGACCCGGCTCTTGCTCACACCTCGGAAGAAAAAGTCTCACTCGCCGACCTCGCCAGCGCAACGCAGAGCTACGGGCTGGTCATCGAAAAACTGAAATCGGTTCAGAATGGAAGGACGTAGATGTCACGCAATGAGGTAATGGTTTCCAAGGCTCGCCGGGCGGTCACGCTGACGGTGTGCGGTCTGGTCGCCTTCTCCGTCGCTGCCTGCGGCGGGACTGCCGACGACGCCGCTGAGCCGGCATCCTCCACCACCGCAGGTGGGGATCCGCAGATCGCGGCGATGCTTCCCGCGGAGATCCGCGACGCCGGAGAGATCAAGGTCGGAACAGCTGCCGACAGCCCACCGCTGGAGTCGATCGCCGACGACGGGAAGACGATCGTCGGCGTCGATCCAGATCTGGGTGCGGCGTTGGGTGATGTCCTCGGTGTTCCGCTGGTCTTTGTCAACAGCGGATTCGACGGGCTGCTACCGGGTTTGGCCGGCGGCAAGCATGACATCGTGATGGCCGGAATGAACGATACGGCCGAGCGGCAGCAGGTTGTCGACTTTGTCGACTACCTGTCCGCCGGTACCAACATCCTGGTCAACGAGTCCAACGACTCGATCAGTGAAGTCGCGGATCTGTGCGGCCAGCAGGTCGGTGTTCTGAAGGGCACCACCTTCGCCGAGTTTGTCGAGAACGAGTCGACGAAGTGTCAAGCCGGTGGGGCCGCGCCGATCACTGTGAATCAGTTCAACACCGGAAATGAAGCGACACTGGCGCTGTCGGCGAATCGGGTGACCGCGGTGGTGGGCTTCGCCCCGGTCAACGCCAACATCTCCAATCAGACCGACGGCAGCTTCAAAACGGTGGGCCCGAACTATGACGCCAAGAACATCGGCATCGCGGTCCCCAAAGGGCAGGACCAACTCCGGGACGCGCTCAAGGCCGCCATGGAGAAGCTGATGTCCGACGGCACCTATCAGCAGATTCTCGACAAGTACTCGCTCAACGACTGTTGCTCACGCCAAGAGGTCACCATCAACGATGACCAGGCTCAACAATGAGCCCGGCGACCGGCCGTGAAAGCATCAGGGATGGAGCGTGTTTCGCTCCACGTAGCACGATGAGATCGCATGTTGTCGCCATCAAGTGAGACGGCCGAACGTCCCGCACCCGACGCTGCCGTGAACGACAGCGCTGCCGTGAAAGCCATCCCGGTCCGCCATCCGGGCCGGTGGGTGGCCTTACTGATCCTGGCAGTGCTGGGTGCCATGCTGGTTCACTCGGTGACGACCAATCCCCGATTCGAGTGGGATGTGGTCGGTCAGTACCTGTTCTCGGAACGAATCATGAGTGGCCTACGGCTGACATTGGTGCTGACGGCAGTGTCGATGGCCGTCGGAATCGTCCTCGGCACCGTGATTGCGGTCATGCGGCTGTCGAAGAATCCGATCCTCCGAGCGGTGGCCTTCGGGTATGTCTGGCTGTTCCGCGGAACGCCGCTGCTGGTTCAGATCATTTTCTGGGCGTACATTTCGGCGCTGTATCCGAGGTTGTCTCTGGGCATACCGTTCGGGCCGGAGTTTGTGGTTTTTGATGCCAACGACGTCATCTCACCTCTGGTTGCCGCGGTGCTGGCGCTGAGCTTGCACGAGGCGGCCTACATGGCCGAAATCGTGCGAGGTGGCATCCAGTCGGTTGACCACGGGCAGACCGAAGCTGCGCAGGCGCTGGGCATGTCCCCGTTGCGCATCACGGGGAGGATCATTCTTCCGCAGGCGATGCGGGTGATCATCCCTCCGACCGGCAACGAGATGATCACCATGCTCAAGATGAGCTCGCTGGTCAGCGTCATCGCGGTCGCCGAACTGTTGTACTCGGCTCAGCTCATCTATGCCGTCAACTACAAGACCATTCCGCTGCTCATCACCGCCAGCATCTGGTACCTGGTGATCACGTCGGTGTTGTCGCTCGGCCAGCACTACGTGGAGCGGCACTATGCGCGGGGGCTGACCGGATCAGCGGTGCCCGGCGGCTTGTCGCGACTGTGGTCCACGCGTAGACCGGCTCGTCCGGCGGAAAAGGAGACCACTGGTGGCTGAGGGGGCAGTGGTCCAGGCCGTCGATGTGCGGAAGGCTTTCGGTGCCACACCGGTGTTGAAAGGTGTTGATCTACAGGTGCACCCGCAAGAAGTGGTATGCATCATCGGCCCGTCGGGTTCGGGGAAATCGACGTTCCTGCGCTGTATCAACCACCTCGAGAAAGTCGATTCGGGCCGACTGTCGGTTCATGGACAACTTGTCGGGTACCGCCAACGCGGCAACAAGCTCTACGAACTGCGCGAGAAGGAAACCGCTCGGCGCCGGACAGACATCGGCATGGTTTTCCAGCGCTTCAACTTGTTTCCGCACATGACGGTGCTGGAGAACATCATCGAGGCACCCCGCGGCGTTCGGCGCCTCACGAAGTCCACTGCCACCTCACGGGCAATGGATCTACTCGAGCAAGTCGGCTTGGAGTCGAAAGCGACGTCGTACCCGTCGCAGCTCTCCGGCGGGCAGCAGCAACGCGTCGCGATTGCTCGGGCGTTGGCGATGGAACCCACGTTGATGCTCTTCGACGAGCCCACCTCGGCTCTGGATCCCGAGCTTGTCGGTGAGGTTCTCGACGTCATGAAAAGGCTTGCCGCCGAAGGAATGACCATGATCGTCGTGACCCACGAGATCGGCTTCGCCCGGGAGGTGGCCGACACCGTGGTCTTCATGGACGACGGCAGGATCATCGAATCCGGCGCGCCCGCAGCTGTGCTCGAGGCGCCCCGGCAGGACCGCACCCGGGCATTTCTGAGTAAAGTCCTCTGACTGCCGCCGCTACAGCGGGTTGAGGATTCGCTGCAGGAATTGCCTGGTGCGTTCTTCCTTGGGGTCGCCGATCACCTTTTCCGGTGGTCCCTGCTCCAGGATCACGCCACGATCGGTGAACAGCACCTGATTGGATACCTGCTTGGCGAACTGGATTTCGTGGGTGACGACCACCATCGTCCACCCCTCGACGGCCAGGTCTTTGATGACCGAGAGCACCTCACCGACGAGTTCGGGATCCAGAGCCGAGGTGGGCTCGTCGAAGAGCACCAACTTGGGTTTGAGTGCCAGGGCCCGGGCGATACCGACACGTTGTTGCTGGCCGCCGGAGAGCTGATACGGGTATTGGTCCAGCTTGTCGGTCAGGCCGACCTGGTCGAGCAACACGCGGGCCTCGGCGATGGCCTCGTCCTTGGGGCGCTTCTGGACGATCACCGGCCCCTCGATGATGTTCTGCAGCACCGTCTTGTGCGGGAAGAGATTGTGGCTCTGGAACACGAACCCACTGCGTGACTGGAATCTGCGCACCTCGGGTTTGGGTGTCGGCGTGGAGAAGTCGATTTCGATGTCGTCGACCCGGATCACCCCGGCATCGGCCCGGTCGAGGGCGTTGAGGGTGCGCAGCAGTGTGGTCTTGCCTGAGCCCGACGGCCCGATGATGGCGGTTGCCGTTCCCCGCTCGACGGAAAACGAGACGCCCTTGAGCACTTTGTTGTCGCCGAAGGCTTTCTCGACACCCCGTGCGGTGACGCGATAGTCGATGTTGTCGGAGGTCATCGGACCACATACCTTTCCAATCGGTGTTCCAGCCGGCTCTGGCCGAACGACAACACCAGGCAGATCACCCAGTAGTAGACCGCGGCGGTGCCGTACAGGGCGAAGAATTCGAAGGTGGGCGCGGCGATGATCTGCGCCTGCCGGAGCAGTTCGGTGACCAGGATGGTCGAGGCCAACGAGGTGTCTTTGACCAGTGAGATCAGGGTGTTGGACAGCGGGGGTACCGCCACTCGGGCGGCCTGCGGCAGGATGATTCGCCGCAGTGCGCCGACGTAGTGGAAGCCGATGGTCTCCGCGGCTTCCCATTGTCCTTTCGGGATGCTCTGGATCGCCGAACGGATGATCTCGGCCGCGTACCCGCCGACGTTGAGGGAGAACGCGACGACCGCCGCCGGGAAGGGTTCGATGCGGATGCCGAATTCCGGTAGGGCAAAGAACACGATGAACAGCTGGACCAGCAGCGGGGTGCCGCGGATGATCGAGATGTAGAGCCGGGCGAGGTTGGACAGCGCCAGGTTCGACGACATCCGGGCCAGTGCCACCGCCAGTGCGATCACCAGACCCACCACGAAGCTGATGATCGTCAGCGGGATGGTCGCGGTGATGGCGGCTTTCGCCAGCGGCCACAGGTTGTCGAGGATCAGGTGCCAGGCTGACCGCGGCTGTGTCGCGCCGGCACCGGTATCGCCGCTGCCGGTTGCGTTGGCTTTCAGGTATTTCTGCGAGATCTCGGCCAGGGTGCCGTCGTTCCGGAGTTCCTCGACCGCCTTGTTCAGATCGGGCAGCAGGCCGCTGTCCTTGACGGCGGCGAAGCCCTGTTCGCTCTTTTCTCCGGTGTTGCCGGCGATCTTGACCGAGGTGTCGTCGGTTTCGGCGAGGTAGGCGTAGACGGCGATACTGTCGTTGACGGTGGCATCGACACGGCCCTGGTTGAGCAGTGTGATCGCTTGGCTGAAACCCTCGACGGCTTCCACGCGGGCGCCGGCGTCGCGGGCCACCTGGGCCCAGTTGCTGGTGGTGCTCTGTGCGGTGGTCTTGCCCGGCAGGTCGGCCAGCGAGGTGATGGAGTTGTCGTCGGCGCGGGTGACGATCACGCCCTCGCCCACAGAATATGGTTCCGACAGGTCGTATTTGGCCTTGCGCTCGTCGTTGATGGTCACCTCGTTGGCGACGACGTCGAAGCGACCGGCCTCCAGTGCGGCGAAGATGGAATCCCACGGGGTTTCCACGAACTCGACATTGACGCCGAGCCTGTCCGCGACGGCACGGGCGACATCGACGTCGTAGCCGGTCAGCTGGCCGGTACTCGGATCGTGGTAGCTGAACGGGGCATAGGTGCCTTCGGTGCCGACCCGTAGCACCCCCGACGCTTCGACCGGGTTCTTGTCACCGTTCGACGACCCGCCGCAGGCCGCGGTGATCAGCGCCGCCAGCACAAAAAATGCCAGCAGTGCCCTTCGCAGATAGTGGCTCACCGCCGGAACCTAACAACTCGATGAGGGCCAGGAGAAGGGTTCTGCTCACCCGGTGTAGATCCACGGCCGGCGGGGCAGCCGCGCCGGGTCGAACTCGTCGAGCATCCCGGACAGGGTGCTGGCGTGGTAGCCCAACGAGGCCGCGATCTTCTCGAGTGTCGCCTCGATGCCGATCTGTGCCAACGTGACGGCGCCGTCTCGTTTGGCCAGCCGCTTCCCCTCGGTGTTGAGGACCAGCGGCACATGGGCGTACACCAGCGGTGGGTACCCGAGGAGGGCGCCGAGGTAGGCCTGGCGTGGTGACGAGGGCAGCAGGTCGTCACCACGCACCACCTGGTCGACACCCTGGGCGGCGTCGTCGACGACGACGGCCAGGTTGTAGGCGGGCACGCCGTCACCGCGACGCAGCACCAGGTCGTCGACCACCCCGGTGTAGCTGCCGTGGAGAACATCGGTGACGGTGTAGTGGTGGGTGTCGGAGCGCAGGCGCAGCGCCGGTGGTCGGGATCCGGTGCGGCGCTGGGCGCGTTCGGTCTCGGTCAGGTCCCGGCAGGTGCCGGGATATGCGCCTTCGGGGGCGTGTGGGGCTCGCGGTGCCTGCAGTATTTCTTTTCGGCTGCAATAGCATTCGTAGACGAGATGGCGTGCGGTGAGATCGTCGATCACTGCGTCGTAGCGGTCGGTTCGTGCGGTTTGACACACCGGCGGCTCGTCGGAGCTCACCCCGATCGCTGCCAGGTCCGCCAGCTGGCGCGCGGCGATCGACGTATCGGTCCGGTCGTCGAGATCCTCGACCCGGACCAGGAAGCGGCGGTCCGTCGCGCGGGCGAACAGCCACGCCAGCATGGCGGTCCGCAGATTGCCGATGTGCAGATCGGCCGACGGGCTGGGGGCGAACCGGCCCGCGGCGGGCGTTCGGGTCATGCAGCGCAATCTAGTCGGTGCCGAAACGCAGAAAAGGGGCCCCGGGATGGGGCCCCTTTTCTGGCGTGCTGGGTCAGTTGACGGTGACGTAGACGGTGGTGGGGGTGACGGGTCCGTACACCTTGGGGGTGTAGTCGGCGCCGGACATGGCCGCCGTCGCGCTCTGGTTGCGACCCACGGAGATGACACTGGCCTCGGCCAGCGGTGTGGAGCTCAGGCGGTTGACCACAACGTCGTAGCCTTCGGCTTCCAGTGCTTTGATGGTGTCCTGCGCGCTGCCCACTCCACTCGGGGCGGCCAGTGTGGGGGCGGCCATCCCCAGTGCCCCGCCTGCCAGCGCGGCTGCGGTCAGGGCGGCAAATCCGAACTTCTTCATTCTCGTCTTCTTTCGTGTCCTCAACCCGGTGCCGAATCTGGGTTTCTCCCGCTATTCGTCCCGGTGACTACTGTGTAAACCCGCCGGAGCCGGGCTTTCATCCCGGTGGCGGGATCTGATCGGCTGTTGGCAGCATCACGTCTGTCGGACCGGTCGGGCATCTGCCTATGGCCTCGGTCACGATGAAAAGCGGCTGTGAGGCGCTGCGGCGGCCAGCGCGTCGAGCGCTTCGTCGACACACGCCGCCCAGGGGCGGCCGTCGAGTACGTGGACCGCGCTGTCGCTGGGAAATGCGCTGGAGATCACCACATCCGGAGTCAGCGTGCGCAGCAGGTGTAGCGTCTGCGCCAGCGTTGTTGCGTCGCTCATCGGCGGGAGGTAGCCGGGCGCCCAGGTCCCGTCGGCGCCGACGAACATGGTGTCCCCGGTGAACAGCAGGCGGGTGCCGTCGTCGGCGGTGAGCAGGTAGCAGGTGCTGCCGGCGGTGTGCCCGGGGCTGGGGATCACCTCGATCCCGTTCGTGTCGACGTGCCGGTCCGCCAGCGGGACGTCGACATGGCGATGTGCGCCGATGGCGGCGAGTTCGGGCTGGGGGGCGTGCAGGCGGGTGTCGAATCGTCGGTGGATGGCCGCGAGCATCGGTCCGGCCTCGTCCTGGTGCGACAGGTACTGGTGGCCGATACCGCCGAGCTCGTCGATCCGGTCGAAGTCGGCTTCGGTGGCCGGCGAGTAGAACAGGATGTTGCCGTCGCGCCCGCCGGTCCACAGATATGCGTGGGTGGTCAGGCCAGGGAACGGGCTGTCGGGACGGGTTTCCCAGAGGTCAGTGCCGATCTTGCGCATGTGACCCAGGCTGCAACATCAACCTTTGTTCAGGTCAAGGTCGGGTCAGCTGGCCTTGCTTCGGCTCTGCAGGCTCACCGACGCGATGTCGGCGGAGGGGACCCCGATCCCGCGGCCGTTGACGGTGACCGCCAATCGGGTGCGGTCACCCCGGAACAGGTCGTGAGAGAACTCGCACGGGGTGCCGTCTTGGTCGTAGGCGGTGCGAGTGATCAGCAGCAGTGCCGACCGCTGCTTGACGCCCAGCAGGGTGGCTTCCTCCGGGGTGGCGTTGACGGCTTCGATCCGCTCGTCGGCGCGTGAGGTCACCAACCCGTACCGGGCTTCCAGGACCTCGTAGATGGAGCCGCCGAGTTGTTGTTCGAGGAGCCCGGGGAACTTGTCCGCGGGAAACTGCGCGCGTTCCAACGAGATCGGCGATCCGTCGGCAAGTCGGACCCGCTGGATCTCGACCACGAACTCTCCGGGCTCGAGATGCAACGACTGCCGGGTGGCGCGGTCGGGCACCGCGATCTTGGTGGACAGCACCCGGGTGCCCGCGACGTACCCCTGGTTGGCGAGAAAAGCCGGGACGCCGACGACGTCGGTCAGGCTGCGCTGGACCTGCACATGGCTGATGAAGATGCCCCCGGCGCGCCCGATGACGCGTTCGACCAGGCCGGACTCCTCCAGCGCCGCCAGTACCTGGCGCAGGGTGGACCTACTGGTGGAGTACCGGTCGGCGAGCTCGCGTTCGCTGCCCAGCTTGGTGCCGGGCACGCCTGCGTTCACGTCGGCCACGATCTGGCGCCGCAGCTCCTCGACTCGAGTCGGCACCGACGTCTCCCGCCTGTCAAAACTGGTGGTACCAAAATTGGTTGTACCAAATAGTATGCACCTCAGCTACATGTCGGCGATCGCCGCAGCCGACTCGGGCAGGATCTGTCCACCGTCCACCACCAGCGACTGACCAGTAACATACGCGGCTTCTTCGGTGGCAAAGAACAGCGCGGCGTTCCCGATGTCGGCAACGCTGCCCAGCCGGCCCGCGGGCACGGTGGCTGCCATTTGGTCGAGGTAATCCTGGCCCATATCGACCAGACCTTCGGTGATGATGTTGCCGGGCAGCACCGCGTTCACCGTGATCTTCTTCGGCGCGAGCTCCATGGCGGCGGTCCGCAGGAAGCCGAGCTGGGCGGCCTTGCTGGCGCCGTAATGCGACCACCCCGGATAGCCGGTGATGGGTCCGGTGATCGAGGAGGTGATGATGACCCGGCCGTGGCCGCTGGCGGCCAACGACGGCAGCGCCGCCTGCACCATGAAGACAGTGCCCTTGAAGTTCACCGCCATCACCTGCTCGATGTCCTCGGGGGTCAGATCCTCCAACCGGCCCGACGGGAAGATCCCGGCATTGGCGCACACGATGTCCAGACCACCGTTTCGCTCCACGGCCGTGGCCACTACCTGCCGGCAGTCATCGGGGCTGGTGACGTCGGCGGCGATTCCGGTGACCGAGCCGGGCGCGTCGGCCAGAGCGGTCACCGCGGCGTCGATGTCGGACTGGTTCCGTCCGGTGATCACAACGTTCACCCCGGCGCGGGCGAAGGTCTCGGCGATGCCGCGGCCGATCCCCTTGCTGCCACCGGTGACAACGGCCGAGCGGCCGTGAAGCGAAGCGAACATCTGGGTGCCTTCCTAGTTTTCAGGCCAGCCGGAGGCCGTTGTGGGTGAGATAGCGTTCGGCGAGAACGCAACTGCCTGCTGCGTAGGTTACTGACATCGCCTGCGATTCGCGGGAATGACGGTGCGAGCCCATCCAGGCCAGCAGGAGCAGCCGCCGCAACAGCACAAATGACGCCAGCATGTCCTCGTCCGCGGTGGCCAGCGGCCTGCGGGTCCGGTATCCCGAAGTCCAGGCCTCCTGCCATTCCGGCAGCGCTGGGTCGTCCTCGAGGAAGGAGACGGCGGTGCCGAAGTCGTAGAAGTACCAGCCGAATCCGCAGTCATCGAAGTCGATCACGGTGATCTGACCCGTCGGAGGCCGAGGCTGCGAGGTACGAGCAGGCGAAGGAGATCCGGCGTTGTTAGGAGCCGTTGCGTCACCGTCGACGAGCAGGTTGGCCAGGCGTAGATCGGCATGGACCAGCCCGTAGGTTTCCGGTCCCGAGCCGTATTCGGCCAACCGCTGCTGCAACAGCTGTTGGGCCCGGTCGAGGATCTGCGCTTCGGGCGCGCCCACCCCATCCGCGTCCCGCCAACTGCCCCAGCGCGGTGTTGCACCCAGGCAGTGCTCCCAGTCCCAGGCGAATCGGTTGAAGCCGGTCGGCCGCACCCAGGTCCGGGCGTGATCGTGCAGGGCGGCGGTGATGCGGCCCAGTGTGTGGAAGTCGGTGACAGTCAGTGTCTCCGGATCGGGTTCGGCCCCGGCCACATTCGCAAAGTGCACGATGTGGCGTTCGGTGCCGTCGTGATCGAGGGAGATCACCCGCTGCCCGTCACGTGCCTGCAGGACCTCCGGCACGACAACTTCGCTGTCGCGGCGCAGAGCGTCGAGCCAATCGAGTTCCGATTCGATCTCATGCCTGCGGTGGTAGTTCTTCCGGTGCACCCGCAGGACCGACCGTTCCCCGGTGCTGGTGTCCTCGACTGCGTAGGTGGCGTTCTCCGACAGGTTCAGCAGCCGCAGCGTCGAGCTGCTGGACAGGTCATAGTGCTCGAGTGCCCGTTCGGCGACGGCGAGGTCGTCACCGATGAAGTCGGCGCCCGCCATCAGTGGTCGCGACCTTCGATACCAGCCAGCACCGAAGTGATGCGATCGCGTGCCACCGTCACATCGGCGGTGCTGCCCCCGATGTACAGCCGGCCCGCGGCGCCGATCATCTGCACATCGACGAGATCGAGACCCGGTGCGGCCCGTTCGGCTTCGTTGGCCGCCACCGCCGCGAACAGCGCCGGGGTCATCTCGTAGACCAGCAGCGACTGGCCCGGCAGGACCATCGATGCTTGCCGGTTGCGGTTCAGGATCACCGCATGCTGATCGGTGATGTTCTCGATGATGTCGTGGTACAGGACCCGCGGCCGCAGCTGGTCGGACGCGGAGTTCCCGGTACCGGTCAGGATGGCTTCGCCGGCCCGCTGAAGGTCTCCGAGGTCGGCCGAGTGGATCTCCAGCACCCCGAATTGGCGTTCCACATAGAGGATTCCGGGTTGAATCCCGGGAACCTCCCGCAATGCCAGGTCGATGACGCGTTCGATGGCCAAAGCTGGTGACACTTCGACGATCAGGGCGTGTTCACCGGCATACGGCGGGTATCCGCGGGCGCGGGTCGGGGTGCCGAGGTAAGCGGCGAACTGCGGTTGGAGGTCTTCCACCAGGAGATACACCCGAATATCGGTGCGGGTCCCGGTGCCGGGGTGGGCGTCCGTCGAGGCCATCGGCGGACCTACTGGCTGGCGACCGAGAAGTGCGCGCCGAGTTCGCTGTGCGGGCGCGGGATCACGTGGACGCTCACCAGTTCACCTACCTGCGAGGCGGATTCGGCGCCGGCTTCGGTGGCGGCCTTCACTGCGCCGACCTCACCGGTGACGATGACGGCCACCAGGCCGTCGCCCACCTGCTGGCGATCGGTGATGGTGACGTTTGCTGCCTTGACCATCGCGTCGGCGGCCGCGAGTGCTGCGACGTAACCCTTGGTTTCGATCATTCCGATTGCATTGCTGGCCATGGTGTTTCTCCTTCTAGTGGGTGGTGTTAGCGGTCGGTGGGGTCGATGGAGCCGATGATGAGTGCGTCGATGGGCGGTGGGGTGCCGGTGAACCAGCTGGCGGCCACCGAACCCTGGGTGACCAGCACCCGTTCACCGAGGCCGCTCCCGAGGACATCGAAGGCGATGAGTCGGGATCCGGAGCCGTCCACCTCGACCTCGAGAAGGGCGCCCGGGGGCATCCCGTCCACGCATCGGGTGGACCAGACATGTCCTGAGACGGTGCCGGTGATCATTTGCGCTCCTTCTGGACGGTGATGCCGAGCGCGCGGGCCCGCTCCCGGGCCAGCGGGGTGAGGATGGCCCGGGGGCCGAGGACCAGCGTGGCGCCGGTGCCTGCGAGATCGGCGACCTGGCGTTCGGTGACCGCGCCCCGGTCGATGCGGTGGGTGTTGCTTCCGGTTCCGCGGCCGGCATTGGCCAGGCGAAAGGACAGCCGACCGTGCCGCAGGTCAGCGCGGGTCTTGGGATTCTCGAAGAGATTCAACAGCTTTCGGACAAATCCGTCGAGATCTGAGTCCGAGGCGATCCGTACGCTGTCGGTACGCGATTTCTCGTCGGCGGCCAGTGGCCCGGTCGGTGCGACGGAGCTGACCGGTGCCACCGGTGCGGCCGGCACCGGCGGTGCGGTGGGCGCCGATGGTGGCCGCGGTGTCCGGGGCGTCAGGTCGCGGACCGCGTCGCGCACCACCTCCCGTACCAGGAGCCGCAGCTGTTCACGATCGATACCGCTCACCCGAGGCTCCGGCGCAATGCGTCTTCGGCGGCGGCGGCGGCCTGGCGGATGTCGGCCTCGCTACCGGAGAGGTAGACCCGTCCGGTGGCACCGATCATCCGGAAGTCGACGACCTTGATATCGGCCGCTTTCTCCGCTTCGTTGGTGGCCAGGATCGCATAGGAGGCCGGTGACACCTCGAGTACGTACAGTGACTCACCCGCCAACACCATGGACCCGATCTTGTTGCGGTTGACCAGAAATGCGTGCTGTTGGTCGATGCTGGAGATGATGCGGGAGGCCAGGATGTTCGGGCTGACGGCCGAGCCGGCGCCACAGCCCAGTTCATCGAGGGCGGCATCGGCGGCGGCCTGGACCGCCGAGGTCTCACCGTGGAACTCCAGGTAGCCGAATTGTCGCTCGACCACCAGGATCCCGGCTTTGACTTCGGCGTGCTTGAGAGCGACATCGGTGACGCCCTCGATGTCGAGACCGGGGGCCACTTCGATGATCTGGGCGGCAACCCCGGATCGGGGCAGGCTGCCCTTGATCCAGGTGCCCAGATACGACATCGTCTGCGGCTGTAGCCGATCGATGAAGATGAACGAACGTAGTTCAGCCACGAGTCACCTCTTGATCAGTTGAGCGAGTTCTTCGGCGACCAACGTGCGCAGCTCGGCACGCAGCGCCTCGATTCCGGGATCGGCCGACCTTGGTGCCGGCCGGGTGGTGCGTGGTGCTGTCGGCGCAGCGCCGACGTCGTTGGAGGCTCGCGGATAGGCAGGCACCGGTCCGGCGGGAGACCGCCACGGTGTGGCACCGGCGAAGTTCGGCATCGTCACCCCGGCGTCGGCGTTGTAGGCGATCCTGGTCCAGTCCACCAGGTGTTTGGGCTGCAGGTTCTCGCCGATCGAACTGCGGCCGACAAAGCCGGTTCCGATGGTCATCGACGGAGCCAGGTTGGTCTCCAGTCCCGAGCTGCCGGTGCTGTTCCCGACGTTGACCGATACCCGCAGGACCGGTACCTTCGCCGCGAAATCGGCGATCACTCGAGGGTTTTCGCTGTGGATGGCGGCGGAATGTCCGGCGCCGGCGATCCGGATCACCGCACGGGCGGCGCGGATGCCACGTTCGGCGTCGGCCACCGTGGTCATCCCGAGCACCGGTGAGAGTTTCTCGTGGGTGAGCACCTCTTCGGTGAGCACATCGGTGAACGGTGCGATCAGCAGCCGGGTCTTGGGCGTCACCCGCACCCCGGCCTGTTCGGCGATCCACGCAGCGTCCCGGCCCACCACATCGGTGTTGAGTGCGCCGCCGGGGAACATGAACTGGCGCAACCGGTCGGCGGCCTCATCATCGAGGATGTGGGCGCCGTTGCGTGTCAGCGCCGAACGCAGCTTGCCGGCAATGGATTCCTCGGCGATGAGCACTGACTCGTTGGTGCACAGCACCGAGTTGTCGAACGCCTTGCTGTCGACGATGCGGCGGGCAGCGGCGTCGATGTCGGCGCTGGCGTCGACAAACACCGGAACATTGCCCGGGCCGACGCCGAGTGCCGGATTGCCCGACGAATACGCTGCCCGCACCACGGCGCTGCCGCCGGTGGCGACGATGACGTCGGTGCGTTCGTCGGCCATGAACGCTTCGACCAGGGGGATGGACGGCTCGTCGATCACCTGGATCAGACCGTCCGGGGCACCCGCTGCCACTGCGGCTTCGGCGAGTACCCGAGCGGCATCGGCGGAACACTGCCGGGCCCGGGGGTGGGGCGCGACAACGACGGCGTTGCGGGTCATGAGCGCCAGCAGCACCTTGAAGTACACGGTGGCCACCGGGTTGGTGGTGGGGGTCAGCGCCAGCACCACGCCTGCGGGACGGGGGATTTCGACGATCTTGCGGGCATCGTCGATCCGCGGTGAGACGTAGTCCTCGTCGCGGTAGAACTCCACGATCCCGCGGGAGCAGGCACGGTTCTTGATCACCTTGTCGGCAACCACACCCATGCCGGTCTCGGCGACTGCCGCTGCGGCGAAGCGTTCGGCCTCGCTGTAGGCGGCGTCGGCGACGGCGGTGACCACCGCGTTGACCGCGGCCCGGTCGTACTCGGCGTACGCTGCGGCGGCCCATCGGGCCCGCTCGAGGATCTGGCCCACTTCGTGGATGCCGGTCATGCCGTCCTCCGTCCCATCACGGCCCGGCGGGCCTGGCCCACGGCGACTTCGACGCGGTCGAGTACGTCCTCACACAGCTCTCGGCTCATCAGCAGGCCCGGTTTGAATTGCAGCACCCGGGGATCCAGTGTCGAGAAGATCGCCCATACTCCGCGTTCGTAGAGTTCGCGCATCACGAATTTTGCCCCTTCGGGGTGATCGAACTCCATCCCTATGACGACCCCGTTCTGCCGGATGCCGATGAACCAGTCGGGATAGTCGGCCTGGATGCGGGCCAGCCCTCCGGCGAACAGGTCGGCGATGTAGTGCACCGACGACCGGACTTCGGGCCTACCGCTGATCTCGAGGGTCTTCAGCGCTGCGACACAACCGAGTTCGGCGCCACCGAAGGTGGAGATGTGACCGAAACCGTCCTGATCGAGCCACTGTGCGGCCCGGTCGCTGAGCAATGCGGCGGTGATCGGGTACATCCCGCCGGAGAGTCCTTTACCGGTGACCAGGATGTCCGGTTCGATATCGTGTTTGGTGATCGCCCACATCTCGCCGGTACGCATCAACCCGGTCTGTACCTCATCGGCGATGTAGAGGGCGTCGTACCGGACGCACAGGTCCTTCACCGCCTCCAGGTAACCGATTGGGGGAAGAGGGAATCCGTAGGTGGCGGGAATGGTCTCCATGATCACCGCGGCGACATCGCGGTCGCGCAGCGACTGCTCGATGGCATCGAGATCGCCGAACGGCACCTGGACGAACTCGTCTGGGCGGTCGGCGAGGAACAGTTTGGCGAAACGGTCGTCACCGGTGGCGACCGCCAGGCCGGTGTGGCCGTGGTAGGCCTTGACGATGGAGACGATCTTGCGGCGCTGCATGGCGTGACGTGCGCTCTTGAGCGCGATGTCGATGGCCTCGCCGCCACCGGAACCAAAGGCCACCTTGGTGATTGATGCCGGAGCGGACTCGACCAGCTTCTGGGCCAGGGCGGTGCGGGCCACCGAGGGGAAGTGGTGGTTGCCTACGTCGAAGTACTCCATGCCTTCGGTCAGCGCCGCGATGATCTCGGGGTTGCGGTGGCCGAGGCTGTAGGTGCCGCCATTGAGGTGTAGATCGATGAGCCGCCGGCCACTCATATCCCAGAGGAAGTAGCCTTCGCGGCGGTCGATGACCAGATCCACACCGGTGTCGGTCCAGAACTGGGTCTTGTCGGGGTTCCAATACTTCTTGGCCCGCTCCAACACCTGAGCCTTGGAGTCGAACGAGAAGGTGCCGTAGTCGTACACGAGTCTCCCTGCGTGTTCGTCGAGCCGTGTCGGCGACAACCATAAAAGGGTGGACCATTTATGTCAATGGTTGAAAAGATCGAGCCAAAGGTGGAAAAAGCTCTCGAAAGTGCTTGCGCAAGCTATTTGGTAGTGCCAATATAGCCAAGTTCACTGTGGGCTGGACCACACCGGCTGTTGTGCCGGAGCGCACCGCTTGCCCCACTGGTTTACCGGGAAGGTAGCCCCATCGATGACCGATAAAGTCGTCTCACGCGACAAACACACAGGTGACTCGGTTCAGCGGCTCAAGCGCAACGCCGTCGGGACCCTCGGAGTCATCTTCATGGCGGTGGCCACGGCCGCCCCCATCACCGCGATGGTCGGCAACGTGCCGATTGCCGTCGGCTTCGGAAATGGTTCACACGCCCCCGCAGGCTACATCGTGGCCACCGTGGTCCTCGGACTGTTTGCCATCGGATACGCGACCATGGCCAAGCACATCACCACCACCGGCGCTTTCTACGGCTACATCTCACACGGACTGGGCCGCGTCGTCGGCATGGCCAGCGGTCTGCTGATCACGATGGCCTATGTGGTCTTCGAGGCGTCGCTGATCGGTATCTTCTCCTTCTTTTTCCAGAACTTCCTGTCCTCGCAGTTCGGTATCGACATCCACTGGGTGATCCCGGCACTGCTGATGTTGGCGCTCAACGCGATCCTGACGTACTTCGACGTCAACCTGACCGCCAAAGTGCTCGGTGTCTTCCTGGTGACCGAGATCTTCATGCTCTCCCTGGGCGCGCTCGCAGTGCTGTTCAAGGGCGGCGGTCCGGACGGATTTGCCGTCGGCGAGATCCTCAACCCGATCGGGGCCTTCACCCCGGCCGCCATCGCCGGCGCCAGTGCCGGGCTGGGGTTGTTCTTCGCGTTCTGGTCCTGGGTCGGCTTCGAATCAACCGCGATGTACGGCGAGGAATCCAAAGATCCGAAGCGAATCATCCCGCGTGCCACGATGTTCGCCGTGCTCGGCGTCGGCATCTTCTACGTCTTCGTCTCCTGGATGGCGATCGCGGGCACCGGACCCCAGCAGGCCATCGAGCTGGCGCAGAACGCCGACACCTCCTCGGAGATCTTCTTCGCTCCGGTCCGGGACACCTACGGCGACTGGGCCATCACCATGTTCAACATCCTGCTGGTGACGGGATCGTTCGCCTGCGGTATGGCCTTCCACAACTGCGCATCGCGCTATCTCTACGCGCTCGGGCGTGAAGGGCTGTCCAGCAGGCTGCAGAAAACCCTTGGGGCCACGCACAAGACGCACGGCTCGCCCTACATCGCGTCGTTTGTCCAGAGCGGTATCGCCCTGGTGCTGGTCCTGTCATTCCTGGCCGCGGGCATGGACCCGTATGTGCACATGTACACGCTGCTGGCGATCCTGGGCACCATGGCGATCCTGATCGTGCAGTCGCTGTGCGCCTTCTCCGTCATCGCCTACTTCCACTTCCACAAGAACCACCCGTCGAGTGCACACTGGTTCAAGACGTTCCTGGCGCCGCTGCTCGGCGGGCTCGGCATGCTCTACGTGGTGTATCTGCTGTGGGAGCACAAAGACGCGGCTGCGGGTACGGCATCGGGCACCCTGCTGTTCAAGATGACCCCGTGGATCGTGGTCGGGCTGTTCATCTTCGGTGCGTCGATGGCGCTGTACTTCAAGTTCCGGGACAGTCGGCGGTACGAGTTGATCGGTCGGATTGTGTTCGAAGACAGTGAGACTCGCGACTAGGAGGTCGTCTTGACGCAGGAGCTGGGCCGGTTTCGGGTCCTGGACTCGAAACCGGTCAACCTCGACGGGTTCAGCGTCGCCGACGCCGACCTCGGTCTGATCGCGATGCACAGCCCGCACGACCCAGCTCCCTCACTGGTTCTGATGGAAGGTCGAATCGTCGAACTCGACGGCAAAGGCGCCGCCGAGTTCGACGTCATCGACGAGTTCATCGCCCGCTACGGGATCGACCTGGAGACCGCAGAAGAAGCCATGGCGCTGGAGGACGCGGCGCTGGCCCGGATGGCGGTCGACGTCAATGTTCCGCGGGCAGAGGTGGTCCGCCTCATCGGCGGTACCACCCCGGCCAAACTCGCCCGGGTGATCGCCCTGATGTCCCCGGTCGAGATGCAGATGGCGATGGCCAAGATGCGGGCCCGGCGCACCCCGAGCAATCAGGCCCACGTCACCAATCAGCTTGACGATCCACTACTGATCGCGGCTGATGCGGCCAGCGCGGTCGCTTACGGGTTCCGCGAGGTGGAGACGACGGTGCCGGTACTCAGCGATGCCCCCTCCAACGCGGTGGCCTTGTTGATCGGCAGCCAGGTCGGCACTCCGGGGGCCATGGCGCAGTGCTCCATCGAAGAAGCGCTGGAACTGCGGCTCGGGTTGCGCGGGCTGACCAGCTACGCCGAGACCATTTCGATCTACGGCACCGAACAGGTGTTTGTCGACGGTGACGACACGCCGTTCAGCAAGGCGATTCTGACCTCCGCCTACGCTTCCCGCGGTCTCAAGATGCGGGTGACGAGCGGCGGCGGCGCCGAAGTGCTGATGGGTGCGGCCGAGAGGTGCTCCATCCTCTACCTGGAGTCGCGGTGTGTGTCGCTGGCCCGGGCGCTGGGCTCCCAGGGGGTCCAGAACGGGGGCATCGACGGTGTGGGCGTGGTGGCCTCGGTGCCCGAGGGCATGAAAGAGCTACTGGCCGAGAACCTGATGGTGATGATGCGAGATCTCGAGTCGTGCGCCGGCAATGACAACCTGATCTCCGAATCCGATATCCGGCGCAGCGCACACACCCTGCCGGTGCTGTTGGCGGGTGCCGATTTTGTGTTCTCCGGATTCGGCTCGATCCCGCGGTACGACAATGCGTTTGCGCTGTCCAACTTCAACTCCGACGATATGGACGACTTCCTGGTCCTGCAACGGGACTGGGGCGCCGACGGCGGGTTGCGGACGGTGTCGCCCGAGCATCTGGAGGTAGTGCGGCGACGTGCGGCGAAAGCAGTCCAGGCCGTCTACCGAGACCTGGGATTGGCCGATTACGACGATGCCCGTGTCGAGGAAGTTGTCTTCGCCAACGGGTCCCGCGATCTCCCCGCCGGGCACCCGAAAATGGTCGCCGAAGCGGCGGCCGCCATCGAGGCCAAACAGTTGACGGTGTTCGATGTGATTGCCGCCCTGCAGCGAACCGGCTTCGCCGAGGAGGCAGCCGCCATCACCCGACTCACCCGGGAACGGCTCAAAGGAGACCAGCTGCAGACATCGGCAATCTTCGACGAGAACTTCGTGGTGCTGTCGAAGCTCACCGATCCCAACGACTATGCCGGTCCGGGAACGGGATACACCCCCACCCCGCAGCGGGCGGCTGAGATCGACGCGATTCGGCAGGCCCGCAGTTCGTCGGAGCTGACGGCCGACCAGGAGGGGTATCGCGGGCATTTGACCGTCACCGACGGTGAGACCGCCCGCCAGGGCAGCGACCCGCGTGAGGTCTGCATCGGGCTCTCCCCGGCGTGGGGGCGCAGTGTGTGGCTGACGTTGTGTGGCCTGTCGATCGGTGAGGTGCTGCGGCAGATCTCGGCCGGACTGGAGGAAGAGGGCTGTGTGCCGAGGCTGGTGCGGGTGCGCTCCACCATCGATGTGGGACTGATCGGGCTGACGGCGGCCCGGCTGTCCGGCTCCGGGATCGGAATCGGCTTGCAGGGCAAGGGCACCTCGTTGATCCACCGTCGCGATCTGGCACCGCTGGCCAACCTCGAATTGTTCAGTGTCGCCCCGCTGTTGACGGCCTCGATGTACCGCGAACTGGGGAAGAACGCCGCCCGGCACGCCAAGGGCATGGCGCCGGTGCCGATCTTCACCGGCGGTACCGATGAGTCGATCTCGGCGCGGTATCACGCCCGGGCGGTCGCCCTGGTGGCGCTGGAACGGCAAGCATGCGAGCCGGGTCAACCGCCGGTCGGTGTGGAGGTGAGGCGATGACGGACGAGCGTTTCACAACTGCCAATGCCGTCGACGGCAAACTCGGTTTGGCGGACCTGCGGATGGATCCCATCGTCCTGGCCCACCAGGCTGTTGTCGCCGAGGCCGGTGGCAACCCGCAGCTGGCTGAGAACTTCTTGCGCGCAGCCGAATTGGCCAGCATGGACGATGAGGATGTGATGGGCCTATATGAGGCGCTGCGTCCGTATCGATCGACGGTCGAGGAACTCGAGGAGCTGCGGGTCAGTCTGGAGACCCGGGGTGCGGCGCGGTGTGCCGCGCTGGTGTCGCAGGCCGCTCAGGTGTATGCCCGCCGAGGTCTGCTGCGTTGAACTCCGGGTGCTGCACGGTCGCGGGTATCGATGTCGGCAACCACACCACCGAGGTGGTATTGGCCCGGGTGAACGGATCGACGGTCACCTCGGTGGCCCACGGTCAGGCACCGACCCGCGGCCGCAAGGGATCCCGGGAATCGCTGCAGGGCGCGGCCGCGCTGTTGCACCGCATCGAGGTCGACGCCGGGGTGGTCGCCGACCGGTTGCTGTTGGCGGCACTGCGGCCCGTGGATACCGCCACCGCGCCGATACCGCGTGCGGTGGCCCCGAATTCGCCGGTGCGCAGCCTGCGCAGCCCTGATGCGAGTACTGCGGCGGGCCGCGGCCACGGGGTGGGCCGCCATGTGCGGCTCGCGGATCTGGCGGCGGCCGCGGCCGAGCATCCGGTCATTGTCTCCGTGGACCAGGACTGCGATTTCGAGGTCGCCGCCGCCCAGCTCACCTCGGCCGTCGCCGGTGGCTGGAAGATCGCCGGAGTGCTTGCCGCCCAGGATGATGCGGTGCTGATCGCCAACCGGATCCCGCTGGATGTCCCGGTGGTCGACGAGGCCGCTGTCGACATCGAACCCGGGGCACTGGTGGCCGTTGAGGTGGTCGAACCGGGCCGGGCCTATCGGGCGCTGGCAGATCCGATCGGGTTGACCGCCGCCCTGGAGTTGCCGCCGGAACGGATCGGTGACGTCGCCGAGTTCTGCCGTGAGCTCTCGGACGCGTCGGCGATCGCGGTGACCCGCCGCCTCACCGCGGCGCCGGCTCCGGACGCACACGATGACTACGTCGAAGTGAATTCGGTGCGGTACTCACCGGCGCAGGCGCATTCGGTGCTGCGGCACTCCGCCCCCGGCGCGGTGCAACGGGTGCGGTTGGCCGCGGTGGCCACTGCCGCCGACGGCTTGGCCGTGCATGACGCCTTTTTCACCGATCTGTCGGCGATCGACAACGGGGTGTGGTTGCGGCGCGGAGTCGCCGACGCCCAGGGCGCCGTGGTCGCGCTGCTGGCGGCCGACGAAGTCACCGATGCGGCGGGCATCCTCGAGGAGCTGACGGGACGACCCGCCGACACGTTGTCCACGGAACCGGAGGCGGCGGCGCGTGGGGCCCGCACCACGCCGGGCCTGCCGCCGGATTCGGTGGTGTGCGATATCGGTGGCGGCACCATCGATCTCATCGGTGTGGACACCACCGTGATCGCCGCGGGTGCGGGGGAGACCATCACCGTGGCGGTGGCGCGGGTGCTCGGTATTCCGCGGGCGTTGGCCGAGACCGTCAAACGCACTCCGGCGATCCGCGTCGAAGGCCCGCACGTCGCTCATGAGGAGGACGGTCGCCGGGTGTTCCTGGACGCGCCGGCACCGGCCGAGGCGATCGGCCGGCTCTGCACCCGCGGCGGCGCCGGCTTGGTGCCCTTCTCGAGCCGGCTGGCCGCCGAGGAGTGGCGCAGTCTGCGGCTGGCGGTGAAACAGGAGACCGTCGCAGCAAATGTCGCCCGGGCGCTCACCGCATTCGAGCGCGCACCGGCGGCGATGGTGCTCGCCGGTGGCGGAGCGCTCGATGACGAGTTGCTGCGCACGGTGGCCGAGGCGCTGCGGCCGGTCTCGGTGGTGGTGGGGCGGGCCAATGTGGAGGCCGTCCATGGCCCGCGATGTGCGGTGGCCTCTGGTTTGGTGCACCTGTTCGCCGACCGCCGGTGAGGTTATCCACAGGGGTTATCCACATTGGGGATGAATGACAAGCGTGTCATTAGGACCCGCTGGACCCGGGCCAGTGCCACCGCGAATCGGGTCCGATCGAGATCTCTGCCAACGTGCGTTGTCAGTGTTTTGTGGTGAACGTGTTCCAGGCGAAGGGCCCTAATGGATAGCTGAGCATCTGAGTCAAGTTCCAACTCGAAAGCTAGAGCGGCTAAGATGGGTTCACTGAAGGTTGCTACGAAAGATGAAACAAGTTCTATCGATCTGTGAATATTCAACTGATTCTCAGATAGCGTCTCGGCCGTCACTGTCGACGTCGTCAAATTCAGGAGATTGCGTGAAAATCACGGTTCGCCCCTACGCCACGGCAGGTATCGCAATGGTCGGTGCCGGTGTCATCGCCGCCGCCCCCATCGCTCCATTGCCAGATACTCAGGCGGCCCGCACCGAGGTCTCCCATGCTTCGGTGCAGCTCTCGGCGATGGCAAACCCCATCACGCCCTGGGCGAACCTCGCGGAGAACACGATCGGCAACTTGGCGGGGCTCGGCGCCGCATGGCTGTCCGACCCGGTTCCGGTGCTGAGGCAATCAATCAGCAACGGACTCGGGTATGCCGAGCTGTACGCGACCTCCATGGTGGGATTTGTCGAGGGGATGGTGGAGTGGGCCACCGGGGACGGGTACGGCGCTCTGCCGGTGGCGCTGAGGGAGGCCTTCGACGCGCTCAAGACGGGCGATATCGAAGCCGCGGTACAAACGCTCAACACGTCTTTCGTCATGATGTTCCTGGGTGGCCCCATCGAGTTGATGGGCTTGTTGCAGATCCCCATCGACATCTCGAAGAACGTCACCGCAGCACTCGAGGCCGTCAACTCGCAGGTGATGTGGCTCGGCCTGGGCTTCATGCAGAACGTCCTCGGTGTGACCACCGCGATGGGAGCCAGCGCCCAGGCGATCCTCGACGCGGTCCGGGTCGGTGACCTCGTGGGGGCCGTGGGTGAGGCCATCGGCATGCC
Source organism: Mycobacterium sp. (assembly GCF_049647605.1). Lineage (GTDB taxonomy): Bacteria > Actinomycetota > Actinomycetes > Mycobacteriales > Mycobacteriaceae > Mycobacterium. The sequence goes on from NZ_JBARXZ010000109.1 coordinate 43,782, forward strand.
TGCCAAAGGCCTCGATGCCCTGATCAACGGGTATCAGATCAATGAGTGGACCTTGATGCCGGGGCTTATCTCAAACGCACCTGACCAGATCCCCGGCCTGCTCACCACGCTGTTTGTCTATCTTCCTCGGGCAATTGCGGCGGCGATCGCTCCTCCGGCGGAGGGGGCGCGGCCGTCGATGGCCGATGTTGCGGCGGTGCCCGAGTCGAACGCGATGCTGGTTTCTTTGGAGACCTCGTCGGCTCCGACCATCGAGGCGCCCGAGGCCGAGGTGGAGCTGGGATCCGCGACGCCGACGGTCGAGCCCACTGTGAACCCGTCGGCGACGGCTCCGGTGGTCGAGGTGGTCGAGGTGACTGCCCCCGAGGTTGCGCCGGAACCTGCAACTGCCACCGAAACTGTTCCGTCCGAGGTGGATTCGGCGGCACCGGTGGTGACCGACACCACCGAGACCGAGACCGAGACCGAGGCCACCGACACCACCGAGACCGGCGCCACCGACGCTGACGACGCGGAGCCCGCCACCAAGGCCGGCTCCGGCAGCAAGGCCGGTGACCGGACGCAGGCGCTCAAGGCTCGCGGCGAGAAGGCCGCGGCTGCGGCCAAGAACTCCGGTGGCGGTGAACGCAGTAGCTCCAGCAGCGACTCGAGCAGCAACTCCGGCGGCGCGACCCGGAAGGCCCCCGGCGGTGACCGCGGCAGCTCCAGCGCCAAGTCGAGCCGCAGCTCCAGTGGAAGCAGCGAGTAACCACACCAGCTGAACAGCAGGCCCCCTCCTTCATCGAGACGGAGGGGGCTTGTTGCGTTTCAGATGTATTGCTGCCCACCGTCGATGTCATAGGTGCCGCCGGTGAGTGCGGTGTTGGCCATCAGGTGTAATGCCAGAGCCGCAACGTCTTCTGGTTTGACGACCCGCCCGATGGGTAGGGTCGATGCCAATTGACTTCGCCGAGTGTCTATTTGATCGCCGAGTAGCGTCGCGGACAGGGGTGTGTCGACAAAACCCGCAGCGATCAGATTGACGCGTATGGGGGCGAGCTCGAGGGCAAGCGCCGCGGTGAACGGCGGCAGTACTGCGGTGGCGGCGGAGACGATTCCGAGTCGATGATCGATACGTCGACCTCCAGTTCCACCCATCAACAACAACGTCCCGCCCGGCCTCATCTTGGGCCTGGCGTGGTGCGCGACTTGTAGGCCGAGGGTGACGTGTCCGCTGAGTGCCTCGCGGACATCGGCGATGTCCATGTCGAGCAACGGACCATATTTCGGTCCGCCGGCGGTGACGAGGATGTGGTCGATAGGTGTGGTGATGGTGTCGAAGAACTGGCGAAGGGCATCAGGACTGTTCGCGTCGAATGCTGCGGTGCGCTGTGCCCCGACGGCGGTTGCAGCTGTTGCGAGCCGGTCGGGATTGCGTCCGGTCAAGATGACCTCCGCTCCCTCGAGCCGGGCAAGGCGGGCGGTCTCGAGCCCGATGCCTGCGCTTCCGCCGATGAGGACGACAGTCTGGCCGCTCAGCTGGCTGCTCATGGTGTCTCCGATCGGTCTCGGGGACACCACGTGCCGCGTTTTGGGGTCTGTTCAGCGTCCCACCGATACGAGTCTGGCGGGCAGCAGAGGCTATCGCCATGGATTCGGATCAGATCATTTTCACGCGCAGGCCGCGGATCAGGAAACAGGGGTGGCAACTGGACTGAGGCGCCCCACTGCCCAGCTGATGGCAACGATCAGCGTCACTCCCACGCCCGCACCGACAAGTGCGACGGCCCAGGACTCGCGAAGGGATCCATCCATGGCGAGCCAGGCGGGCAGTGCGGCTGTGAGCACGCCCTCGACCAACGCCACCGTGCCGGTGATCGTGGTCAACTCGGTCCGCTCCAAGCCCAGGACCAGGAAGAAGAGCAGCCACAACGCTGCCCAGGAGAGCCAGATGATCCCGAAGACCGGCGCATCGGCAGCAAAATTCTGTGCGGCATAGGCGATTGCGGCCACAGCGACAAACAGCGAGAACCAACCCAGGCCTTGGCCGGGCAGGTCGAACAGTGCGTTGATGCCGACCCAGAGATAGGTGAAACCGAACAGGTACAGGCCGGCCGCGGCGTGGATGACGGCGGGGTCGCCTCCGGCGGTGAGCACAAGATAGGTCGGAGTGAATACCTGCATCAGGCCCACAAAGAGATTGAGCGGGGCGGCTCCGCGCGGGCTCACCCACCCCAACAGCATGACTCCGTTCACCATCAGCACGGCGCCCACATAGAACAGTCCGATGTTGCTCATCGGGAACCTCGTTTTCTCTCGGGACGCCGCCCGGCCGGAGGACCCGGCCGGGCGGCCTCGCGCTGTCGGTGAACCGCGGTCAGTGAGGAAGGATGTCTTTGTCGAAGATGTCCAGGGGGACCTTCAGGACTACTGCCGCGTTCGGGATGTCGACGACGCCACCGACGTGCATCTCACACGGTGCCACCGAGATGATGGTGTACGCCTGCTCGGGGGTGTAGCCGAACTTTCCGAGGTACTCGATCGCCTGCTCGACGACTTGCGTCACCGCCATCGTGGTGTCGAGGTACTTCTGCTCACGACCACCTGCCGACAGCCCGGTGAACGAGATGTACCGGGTGCCGAACTGCGGGTCGACCGGAGACGGCCTGAACATGGGAGTTCGGACGCCGTAGCGAGCCATCCCGTCCTTGATCACGTTGAACCGGTACCAGCCGACACCGTCCATCTCGATCGCGTTCCAGGTGACTTCGCCGTCGCCCTCGGCGAAGTGGAAGTCGCCGCTGGAAAACAATGCGCCGTCGACAAACACCGGGAAGTACACGCGCGAACCACGCGACAAGTTCTTGATGTCCATGTTTCCGCCGTTCTCGCGCGGCGGGATGGTCCGTGCCGCGGTCGCGGCGACGCGTGCCCACTCGTCGCCCTCGAGGTCACGAAGGACGGCGGTATCCGTGGCGTCCGCGCGAGGTGCGGCCAACCCGTCTGCGATCAACGGGTCTTCACGTTCATTCCAGATCTGCAGCAGTTCATGTGACGGGGCGACCCCGATGATGCCCGGATGGCTGATCGCCGGGATCTCCACACCGGGGATCTGACGGCTGGTGGCGAACAGGCCGTGCAGATCCCAAATCGTCTTGAATCCGTTCGGGAATGATGACGCCAGCGGTCCACCCATGCCGGGCAGGATGTTGGAGTAGCCGATACCCGAAAGTGGCTGCACGTCGAGAATGTCGACCACCAACAGGTCGCCGGCCTTGACACCGTCCACCTTGACCGGGCCGGTGAGCGGGTGAGTGCGGGTCAGGTCGAACGAGTGGATGTCGCCGTCGTCGTCGACGTCCTTGAGCTGGTAGTCGTCGTATCCGCCGCTTTCCAGGATCAGTTCGTCGCCGAGACCCACCTCGATCAGGGGTGGGATGTCGGGATGCCAACGGTTGTGGCCGAGATGCTTCTGATCGGCCAACGGGACGCCGACCTCACAGGAAAAGCGTTGGACACCGAGGTCGCGATCGGGGAATCGGGATACGCCCGAGCGTGTGAAGTCCGTGGGGTCGGCCATGGTGCATTCCTCTGTTCGCGGGATGTGACGACGCACACATTATCTCCATTTGGAAATAAATCAAGGTCGAAGATTCTTGCGGTCAGGACGGCTCGCCCGGCACGGGGCATGGGAAAGGAACGGCCAGGCGCGTGGCGGCGCCGGTCTGGGAAAGGTGTGGTGTCAGCTGCGTTTTGCCAGGAGGCCGGCGAGTGCCTGGTGCTCCCATGCGGCCAGATCGGCCAGCTCCGCTTCGACGGTCTCGCTGACCCGGGGGGCGATGGACCGATAATTCGACCGACCGCGATCGGTCAGGTGCACCAGCACTCGCCGACGATCCAGCGGGTCGACGGTTCGGTGCAGCAACGCCTGATCGACCAGGCGGTCTACGCTGCGGGTAAGGGTCGCGCCCGGCAGGCCGACAACATCGGCCAGGCCTGTCATCGTCAACCCGTCACTGGCGCGGTTGAGCGCCCCGAGTACCAGCCAGTGCGGTACCGCAAGCCCGGTCCCCGACAAGCCGGCACCGATGGTCCGCTCGAGGCGTGCTGCGCGGGCCAGGATCAGTGCGGCCAGTTCCTCGAATTCTGTCGACATCGAACGATCCATACTCCGATCCGCGCCCGGTCTGCGATGCTTGACGCGCCATCGGAGTCAGGGAAATATGTTCCAACAATAAGTTCCATTTGAACACAAGTCCTCGGGGTAAGTCGACCAGAGAAGGTGAAGTGTGGGTGGGAACACGGATGCGTTCCGCATCGGCCTCGCCATCCCGCTTCAAGGTCCCGGGGGCATATTCGGCCCATCGTGTGAAGCGGTTGCCGAGTTGGCTGTCGCCAAGCTCAACGCCACCGACGGCATTCTGGGCAGGCCGGTGGAGATCGAGGTGCTCGACGCCGGGGCACCGGTGGAGGAGTTCTGCGACCGCACGATGCTGCAGGCTCGGTCGGGCGAAGTGCATGCGGTGGTCGGTTGGCACATTTCCTCGGTTCGCCAGCACATGTCCCCGGTGCTGGCGCAGATGAACATTCCCTACGTCTACACGTCGCTGCACGAGGGTGCCGCCGGTGAGGCCGTGCTCTGCTCCGGGGAGACCCCGGCGGTTCAGGTGGTCCCGGGTCTGAACTGGCTCAGGGATCACCTGGGATTGCGTCGTTGGGCCATCGTGGGCTCGGACTACGTCTGGCCGCGGCGCACCGCTCGGACGGTGCGCGCCCACGCCGAGACCTCCCACTCGAAGGTTGTCGGTGAGTTCTACGTGCGCTACGGCTGCAGTGACTTCAGCGGCGTCCTGCACGACCTCGACGCCAGCGACGCTGATGCGGTGATCATGCTGCTGGTCGGGCGGGACGCGGTGCAGTTCAATCGGCAGTTCGCGGCCAACGGCAGGCAAGAGCGGATGGTGCGGTTCTCGCCCCTGATGGAAGAGAACATGCTTCTGGCATCGGGGGATTCGGCCACCGACAATCTGTACGTCGCCGCGGCGTACTTCAACAGCCTGGTGACTTCGTCGGCGCTGGATTTCACCGGCGCCTACCTGGATCGGTTCGGTCCGCACGCACCGGCTTTGAACAACGCCGCGGAATCGTGTTACGAGGGGATCCTGGCGCTGGCTGCGAGTGTGAACACCGTCCACAGCGTCGACTCGCATCGAATACTCGCAGCGATCGAGCACCGCGGAGTGACCTACAACGGACCCCGTGGGACGGTGCACCTCGGCGTGGGCCGGTCACGTCAGCAGGTGCATATCGCCCGCGCCGACCACTACGACTTCGACGTCATCGCGACGCTGCCGGAGCCGGTGGCGGACGGCTGAGCACGCGCAGCGCAGTGACGTGTGAACCTCACGGTCGATCTTGCTGTGCCGTAGTCGAATCGGTGGGTGTGCCGAGGCCGGAAATGATGTCGCCGAGGCGGAAGTCCGGCGTTTGGTCGAGCTGGGCGTAGGTGCACGATCCGGGATCTCGGTCGGGCCGCCAGCGATTGAATTGCGCGGTGTGTCGAAAGCGTTCGCCTTCCATGTGGTCGTAGCGGACCTCGACTACTCGCTCCGGTCGCAGCGGCACGAACGAGAGGTCTTTGCCAGCGTTCCACCGGGAGCCTTCGTTCTTGCGAGGCGTGCGGTCACCGGCTTCATGAGCTGCCCAGTTCCACGGATGGTTTTCGAAGCTCGCGACAAGAGGCTGTAGTTCGGCGAAGAGCTCCCGCCTCTTGGCCATGGGGAATGCTCCGATGACGCCGACGGAGGCGAGCGTGCCGTCGTCTTTGTAGAGGCCCAGCAAGAGTGAGCCGATGGCATCAGCGCCCGACTTGTGGACGCGGTAGCCGGCAACTACGCAGTCGGCGGTACGTTCGTGCTTGATCTTGAACATGATTCGTTTGTCTGGCTGGTAGGTGATCGTCAACGGCTTGGCGATCACCCCGTCGAGACCCGCACCCTCGAACTCGTCGAACCAGCGCTGCGCAGTGCCTTCGTCCGTGGTTGCCGGTGTGACGTGAAATGACGAGCCGGCGTCGGCCAAAGCGTCGATCAGCGCGGCCCGGCGCACGTGGAACGGCTGCGCGGTGAAGTCCGTCTCGCCCAGCGCCAGCAGATCAAAGGCCACAAAGGACGCAGGTGTTTTCGCGGCCAGCATCCGGACCCGACTGTCAGCCGGATGAATCCGTTGTTGCAGCGCCTCGAAATCCAGGCCATGGCTCGCGGCGATGACGATCTCACCGTCGACCACACAACGCTCGGGTAGCTCAGCCTTGGCCGCTTCCAGCAGTTCGGGAAAATACCGCGTCAGCGGTCGCTCGTTGCGGCTACCCAGTTCCACTTCGTCGCCATCGCGGAAGCAGATCGAGCGGAACCCGTCCCATTTCGGTTCATAGGAGGCATCGGGAGGGATCGTCGGCACCGACTTGGCCAGCATCGGCGGGATCGGCGGCATGATCGGGAGCTTCATCACCTCATTGTGGTCTTTGATCGGCGCGGTGGTCTTTGATCGGCGCGGTGGTCTCTGATCGGTGAACGGGTTGCTGCCGTGTGAAAGTCGCTGCCATACAGGAAACGGAGCCGCCGCAGCAGGATGAACGCGTAACTTCGAAGTGTGAGCGGACTGCAATCTGATGCCGCCGACTCGTATGAATACGACATCGGATGATTATGGCGTCGCAGCCGCGTATTCGGCATGACGCATGACCTCTACCACGTCGACCCACGTCATGGAGCGCTGATATGGCCACGCCCGCACAAGAAGTCGATGTTCTCGGCACGAAGGTCCGGCTCACCAGCCCGGACAAACCGTACTTTCCCGCACTGGGTGTCGCCGGTACCAAGGCCTCGCTGGTCGAGTACTACCGCACGATCGCCTGCGCGGGTCCGATGATGACCGCGCTGCGGGACCGCCCCACCCATCTGCAGCGGTTCCCCGACGGTATCGACGGCGAGGAGATCTACCAGAAACGGGTGCCCCAGAAACATCCCGACTACCTGCAGACGTGTGTGGTCACCTTTCCGTCGGGACGTACCGCGGACGCTCTCAAGATCACCCATCCGTCGGCGGTGGTGTGGGCCGCGCAAATGGGTACCGTCACCTTCCATCCGTGGCAGGTGCGCTGTCCCGATGTGGAGCATCCCGATGAGCTGCGTATCGATCTGGATCCCCAGCCCGGTACCGGTTTTCGGGAGGCCGCCAACGTTGCGGTCCAGGTTCTCAAGCCGCTTCTCGACGAGCTGGGTCTGGTGGGCTACGCCAAGACCTCGGGCGGGCGGGGGGTGCACGTGTACCTGCGGATCGCCACCGAGTGGGATTTCATCGCCGTCCGGCGGGCCGGGATCGCGTTGGCCCGGGAAGTGGAACGGCGGGCGCCCGATCTGGTGACCACCTCGTGGTGGAAAGAGGAGCGCGGTGAACGGATCTTCATCGATTTCAACCAGAATGCCCGCGACCGGACGATGGCCTCACCGTATTCGGTACGACGGACCGCCATCGCGACGGTGTCGACGCCGCTGCACTGGTCAGAGCTCGCCGACGCCGACCCTGACGACTACACCATGGCGACGGTTCCGGACCTTGTGGCCCGCCGCGATGATCCGTGGTCCGGTATGGAAGACACCGTGCAGTCGCTGAAGCCGCTGCTGGATTTGGTGGCCGCCGACGAGGAGCGCGGTCTCGGCGATATGCCCTATCCGCCGAACTACCCGAAGATGCCGGGCGAACCGCCGCGGGTGCAGCCGTCGAAGAAGGTTGCCGCCCACTGGGACGTGGACGGTAATCCTGTCGGCACCGCCGGCTGAGCCGGTGGCACCGCACGCAGGTCAGCTGGTGGCGCCGCTGGCCAGTATCGCGTGGCCGGTGCGCTCGAAACCGGTGGCGTCGCGCCACACCAGCTCGATGTTGTTACCCGGGTAGCGCTGGTCCAGCACGGCGGTCAGGGTGTTGGCCGACGAGATCGGGGTGCCGTCGATGCGCAGCAGCACATCGCCGGGCCGCAGACCCGCTTGATCAGCCGGCCCGCCACGCATGATCGATTGGATGGGCAAGCCCGCCTGACCGCGATCCACACCGGAGACGCCGACGCCCAGGATGGCCGACGGCCCGATGTGCACCTCGGCGGTGCCGGTGCCGGAACGGATCTGGTCGACGATGCCCAGCGCCTCGTTGATCGGAATGGCGTAGCCCTGCCCGCCCGGCGTCGACTCACCGTTGAGTTTGAAGTTGTAGGTGGCGGCGGCATTGAGTCCGACGACCTGGCCGGCGGAGTTGACCAGGGCGCCGCCGGAGTCGCCGGACCGCAGATTGGTCGAAGATTCGATCAGATTGCCGAGGCTGTGCGAGCTACCGGTCAGCTCGTCCTCGGCGCTGATGGTCTGGCCCAAAGCGGTGACCCTGCCCTGCTCCCGGGTCAGCGGGTTGCCGGTGCCGTTGGCATTTCCGAGGGTGACGACGGGTTCGCCGACGGTCAGGGCCGCCGAGTTGCCCAGCGGCGCGGGGATCAAGCCGGAGGCGCCGCGCAGTTGGATCAGCGCGACGTCGTTGGAGCGGTCGTAGCCGAGCACGTCGGCGTTGTAGGTCTGGCCGTTGCTCAGCGTCAACGCCCTGATCTCGTCGGCTCCCTGGATGACGTGGTGATTGGTCAGCACGGCACCCTCCGGGGTCAGCACGATGCCGGTGCCGTTGCCGACAACACCCTGGAAATCGACTCGCGTCGAGATCTGCACCAGGTTGTTCTCCACCAGGTTGTGCTCCACCGGGGGAACCGGCTCGGCCTGCGCGATTCCCGCTCCGAACAGGGGGAGGAACGCCAATAGCAGGGTGCCGAGCATCCACAGCGGGAAGCGGGCACGAAGACGTGGTCGAAATGCGGCCATGACTTGCCTCTCGGGGCGGGGGGTCGATTCGTTACCTGTCCATACTGCCTGGCAGGCCCGACCGGGATCGTCCAGTCAGTCGTCGGAGACGGCGACGCCGCCGCCGCGTCGCCGGTTGACCTTCGCGGCGCCGGACTTGCCGGCCGGCCGCCGGTTGCGCAACCGGCCACCCGTTTCCGGGCTGTCGTCGGCTGCTGCGTCCTTGTCGGTGGTTTCCGACTGATCGGTGGTGTCGGTGTCCGGGCTGCTGGAGGACTCGTCGGAGTCACCGGTGGTGACCTCGTCCGGCACCGATTCGTCGGCTTCCGATTCTTCGAGGGCCGGCTCATCGGCTACCGGAGCAGCGGCAACCGGGGCCGCGGACTTTCTGGGCTTCAGCGGTTTCGGCGGTGGTGGCGGCATCTCGGCGACAAACGCCAGGTAGAAGGCGGCAGCGCCGAGAACCGCGATGGCCGCGGCGGCACCGTAGACACCAAAAAGCCATTGGCCCGCGGTGTCGAGTGACAGCCAGATCTCGGCGATGGCGGCCCCGACGATCAGCACACCCGCCAGGACATGTCCCACGATCGACCACACGCGCAATGTCAGCGCCAGCTGCGGCGTGCCGAATTCGGGTTTGCGCACCTTGATCAGGTTGATTGCCACCGGCAGTGCGGTGAGGCCGATCAGGACGCCTGTGACGATGCGCAGCGTGGTCCCGATACCCGGCGAGACGCCGCCCGAGAACTCCCACCAGCGTGGCAGCACAAACAGGAAGAAGAGAACCGCGGAGAGCAGGAAAGACAGGGCATGACATGACACTGTGATTCCGCGCCGCATACCCCTCCTTGGGTTGAGTTCCGGGGTGTCCGCCCGATAAAGGGCGGACACCCCGCAACCAAGTGCGGAGGATAGGGGATTTGAACCCCTGAGGGCTATTAACCCAACCCGCGTTCCAGGCGAGCGCCATAGGCCACTAGGCGAATCCTCCGTCGGCAATGGTAACCGAGGCACCCCCGAAGCCCAGAATCGCTGCCCAGCTTGCGGCGGATTCCCAGCTAGAGGCGGCGCGGTCGGAACCACTCCGTCCGGGTACTACACTCTCGGATGGACCCCGCGCGGCGTCCATCCTGTGAACTCCCCCAGGGCCGGAAGGCAGCAAGGGTCAATGGGCTCTGGCGGGTGCGCGGGGTCCCCTTATGTCGCTCCCGCCGTGAAAGGCCCCAGGTGTCCTTCCATTCCCTCGGCCGCGAGGAACTGCTGGCCGAGCACAAGCTGCAGCAGGACAATTACGCCGAGCTGCAGGCCAAGAGGCTGACGCTGGACCTGACCCGCGGAAAGCCGTCGCCCGGACAGCTCGACCTGTCCAACGAGCTGCTGGCACTGCCCGGCAATGGCCCCGATGCCTATCGTGACGCCCAGGGCACCGACACCCGCAACTATGGCGGCCTCCACGGCCTGCCGGAGCTGCGTGAGATCTTCGGTGAGATTCTCGGCATTCCCGTGCCGAACCTGATCGCCGGCAACAACGCGAGCCTGGAGACGATGCACGACTCGATCGTCTTCTCGCTGCTGCACGGTGGCGTCGACTCGCCGCGGCCCTGGATCCAGGACCTGCATGACGGTGGCGTGAAGTTCCTGTGCCCATCGCCGGGTTACGACCGCCATTTTGCGATCACCGAGAGCATGGGCATCGAGTTGGTGCGGATCCCGATGCGCGAGGACGGCCCCGATGTCGACCTGATCGAAGAGCTGGTGGCCGTTGACCCCACGATCAAGGGCATGTGGTGCGTCCCGGTGTTCTCCAACCCGACCGGGGCGGTGTACTCGTGGGAGGTCGTCCGGCGGCTGGTCCAAATGCGTACCGCCGCAACCGATTTCCGTCTGTTCTGGGACAACGCTTACGCGGTCCATACCCTCACGCACGAGTTCTTGCGCCAGGTCGACGTGCTCGGGCTGGCCGCTGCGGCGGGCAATCCGAACCGGCCATTTGTCTTCGCGTCGACATCGAAGATCACCTTTGCCGGCGCCGGGGTCAGCTTCTTCGGTGGCTCCTTGGGCAACATCGCCTGGTATCTGCAGCACGCGGCGAAGAAGACCATCGGTCCCGACAAGCTGAATCAGCTGCGGCACGCCCGATTCTTCGGCGACGCCGACGGGGTGCGGCTGCACATGCAGCGTCACCAGCAACTGCTTGCGCCCAAGTTTGCACTGGTGGCCGAGATCCTGGAGGAGCGGCTCGGCGACTCCAAGGTCGCCTCGTGGACCGATCCTCGCGGCGGCTACTTTGTCAGCCTGGACGCGTTGCCGGGGACCGCGAAGCGCATCATCGCGCTCGCGAAGGACGCCGGAATTGCGCTGACGGAAGCCGGTGCGGCCTTCCCGTATCGAAAAGACCCTGAAGACAAGAATATTCGGATTGCGCCGACCTTCCCGTCGGAGCCCGAACTTCGGGACGCGATCCACGGTCTGGCCACCTGCACGTTGTTGGCGGCCACCGAGTCGCTACTGGCACGCGACTAGCGTCGTCGGACCGACTGGGTAACCTGCTGACGTGGCTCTCTATCGCAAGTACCGGCCGGCGACCTTCGCTGAGGTCGTGGGGCAGGAGCATGTCACCGAGCCGCTGTCGATCGCTCTGCAGGCGGGTCGGATCAACCACGCATACCTGTTCTCGGGGCCGCGTGGCTGCGGCAAGACGTCCTCCGCGCGCATCCTGGCCCGCTCACTGAACTGTGTAGAGGGGCCGACGCCCACGCCCTGTGGGGTGTGCGACTCCTGCGTTGCTTTGGCGCCCAACGGCTCGGGCAACGTCGACGTGGTCGAGCTCGACGCAGCCAGCCACGGCGGCGTGGATGACACCCGCGAACTGCGCGACCGGGCGTTCTACGCACCGGCCCAATCGCGGTACCGGATCTTCATCATCGACGAAGCGCACATGGTCACCACCGCGGGCTTCAACGCGCTGCTGAAAATCGTCGAGGAGCCACCGGACCACCTGATCTTTGTGTTTGCCACCACGGAACCGGAAAAGGTGTTGCCCACCATCCGGTCTCGCACCCACCACTATCCGTTCCGGCTGCTCGCGCCGCGCACCATGCGCACCCTCATCGAATCCATCTGCAGCAGTGAGAACGTCGAAGTCGACGACGCGGTGTACCCGCTGGTGATCCGTGCCGGCGGCGGCTCACCCCGCGACACGCTGTCGGTGTTGGATCAGCTGCTGGCCGGCGCCGACGGCAACCGGGTGATCTACCAGCGGGCGCTCTCACTCCTGGGGGCCACCGATGTCGCGCTGATCGACGACGCCGTCGAGGCGTTGGCCGCCGCCGACTCCGCTGCCCTGTTCGGTGCCGTGGAGTCGGTGATCGACGCCGGTCACGATCCACGCCGTTTTGCCGTGGATCTCCTGGAGCGATTCCGGGATCTGATTGTGCTGCAGGCAGTTCCGGATGCCGCGGCCCGCGGGGTGGTGGACGCTCCGGAGGACGAGCTGGAGAAGATGCGTTCGCAGGCCGATCGCATCGGGGCCGCCAGCTTGACCCGCTATGCCGAGGTCGTGCATGCCGGGCTGGGGGAGATGCGGGGCGCCACTGCCCCGCGGCTGCTGCTGGAGGTCGTCTGTGCCCGGCTGCTGTTGCCGTCGGCCAGTGATACCGAAGCGGCGTTGCTCCAGCGGGTCGAGCGCATCGAGACGCGGCTGGACATGTCGATTCCCGCAGGGGAGGCGCACGCTGGCCAGCCCGCTGCCCCAGCCGGGCGCCAGTTCGTCCGCAGGAGCGCGGAAACCAAACCGGCACCCCAGGAT
>NZ_JBARXZ010000110.1:0-3361 GCF_049647605.1 Mycobacterium sp.
CCCCATCGACTCCGCCGGCCACTCGGCCCTACCCCGCGGTACGGCTTCATCCCGCGGTGGGGGCTCTTCGATCAGGTCGCACCTCAGGCTGCCGCGGAGGCGCCGGTCCGTTCGGGCCCGTCTGCCGCCGTGATCCGCGCGACGCTGTACACCGCCGCCGGGGTGATGCTCGCCGCCGCCCTGATCCACGCCCTCCGCTACCTGCTGCTGGTCATCAACCGCACCACGCTGTTGCCCTCCGGGGTGGCTCTGGTGGCGGTGTGGCTGGGTGTCCTGCTCAGCGTTGCGGTGCTGTTCGCCGTCATCGGTGCGGCAGTGGTCATGACGGGGTGGCTGATCGGGCGGCGGGCTGCGGTCTTCGCCCACCGTGGCCAGGACGATCCGCGGTCGGTGCGGGCGCTGTGGGCGGGCTGCCTGACCCCGGTGGTCAACCTGGTGTGGGCGCCGGTGTTCGTGGTCGAAACAGCCACCGTCGAGGGCAACTACACGCGAATGCGTAAGCCGATCCTGGTCTGGTCGGTGTTGTGGGTGCTGTGTACAGGTGTGTCGGTTTTTGCGATTGCCACCAGCTTCACCACCGATGCCCAGGGCATCGCCGACAACACGGTGACGGCCACACTGGCCTATCTCCTGGCCGCCGCCACGACCGTTGCGCTGGCGCGGCTGTACTTCGGATTCGAGCGCAAACCGGTGGAGCGTCCGGCGCATCGCTGGGTGGTGGTGCCGGAGGGTGCCTCGATACCGGGTGGCGGTGAGCAGGGCGCTGACCAGCGACGCGAGAAAGAATCCGATGTTGCGGTTGAGCCGGACCGCCGGGAGCCTGCAGCATAGCCCTATGAAGTCGGGTGGGGAGGCGTACCCGGAACTGCCAGGACGGCGGCATCCGTTTGTAGTGGCTCATCGGGGCGCGTCGGCGGATCGGCCGGAGCACACCCTGGCGGCGTACGAACTTGCCCTGCAAGAGGGCGCCGACGGGGTCGAGTGCGATGTCCGGCTGACCCAGGATGGCCACCTGGTGTGTGTGCACGACCGCCGGGTTGATCGCACCGCCACCGGAACGGGGCTGGTGAGTGAGTTGACGTTGGCGCAGTTGCGCAGTTTCGACTACGGCCGCTGGCACGGTAGTTGGCGAGCAGACGGCAGTGCCGGAGATACCGGGCTGCTGACACTCGACGAACTGGTCTCGCTGGTGCTGGACTGGCATCGCCCGGTGAAGCTGTTCATCGAGACCAAGCACCCGGTGCGTTACGGCGCACTGGTCGAGAGCAAGGTCCTGGCGCTGCTGCATCGCTACGGCATCGCGGCGCCGGCCTCGGCGGACCGGTCGCGCGCGGTGGTGATGTCCTTCTCGGCGGCCGCGGTATGGCGGATCCGCCGGGCCGCGCCACTGTTGCCGACGGTGCTCCTGGGCGAGACCTCACGCTTCCTCGGCGGCAGCGCAGCGACGACGGTCGGCGCCACCGCCGTCGGCCCGTCGATCGCGACCCTGCGCGAATATCCCGAGCTGGTGGACCGGGCTGCCGCGCAGGGGCGCGCGTTGTACTGCTGGACCGTCGACCACTACGAGGACGTCGGATTCTGTCGCGATGCCGGGGTGGCGTGGATCGCCACCAACCACCCCGGTCGGACAAAGGCCTGGCTGGAAGACGGGCTCAACGGAGCCGACCAGGACGGTTAGAGCGCGCCGCCGGCCGCGGCGGGCGCGGTCGCGTCGGGGCCGCTCGCCGGCATCTCCCGAGCCACAAAATCTTCGAGGTGGAACAGATTGTCGCCGGCACGGTCGGCGATGCGCAGCAGCGTCGTCATGGTTGCGACCTCTTCGACCTGCTCCTTGAGGAACCACTGCATGAACTGTTCGCCCAGGTAGTCGTGCTCGTCACGGGCCGCGGCGGCCAGCGTGCTGATCTGGTCGGTCACCGCGCGCTCCTGGTCCAGCGCCAAAGCGATGACTTCTCTGGGTGAGGAGAATTGGTTGCGGACGGCATCGATTCCTGTGATGTCGGCGCGCACGCCGCGGTCCAGCAGGTAGCGCACCAGCATCATGGCGTGATTGCGCTCCTCGACCGCTTGCCGGTAGAAGAAGCCGGCGAGCTGGGGCAGGTCGGCGTCATCGCAGTAAACCGCGATGGCAAGGTATTGCTGCGACGCGGTGAACTCATTGCGGACCTGGTCCGTGACGAGGGCGTTGAACTTGGTATCGAGTGCATCGTTGTTCAGCATGGACGCCACAATATCGCAGGTCAGGGGCGATTTCATCAAAGGTGACCCTTAGTCAGGCCAGGTTTCCCTCAGTGAAGTCAGCCTAAGGCAGTGACTTGGTTCACACTATTTGTGGAGTTTGCCAGAGAGCGGTTCACGGCTGGCCGTCCAACGCCGACTGCGGGATCGGGCCATCGGTGGCCAGCGAGTTGAACAGCGCCCCGGCAACCGGCTCATCCCAGATCACCACGGACCCCGAGCCATTCGAGGTGTACTCGCCGATCGGAACCGTCAGCGTCGTAGCGCTCCGAAGCGACCAGCCGAGGCGGGCCAGATCCCAGATGTGGTCGTTGTCGTCGACGCTCAGGGCGGCTACGGCGGCGCGCGGGACGGAGTACCAGCGCCACGGGTTCAGCCATACCGCCGGTTCGGAGGCGCGCTCCAGCAGTGCCGACATGAACAGCCGCTGATTGGCCATGCGGTCCAGGTCGGCGCGGGCGGTGGCGCGGCTGCGGACGTATCCCAGCGCGGTGGGCCCGTCGAGCGGCTGGCAGCCGGCCGGCAGATCGATCCCGGCGAGCGGATCGCTGATGGGTTCGGCTGGACACACCGTGACCTCGCCGAGGGCGTCCACCATCCCGGCGAAACCGTCGAAACCGATCTCGGCGTAATGGTCGATACGCAGGCCGGTCGCCTGCTCCACCGTCTGGGTCAACAGTGCCGGCCCGCCCAGGGCAAACGCGGCGTTGATCTTGTCGCTGCCGTACCCCGGGATGGGCACATAGGAATCGCGTGGCAGCGAGACCATGGTGGTCGGCGCGCTCGACCCCAGCCCCGGTAGGTGGACCAGCAAGATGGTGTCGGTACGGCCGTTGCCGACATCGCCGCCGGTGGCCAGCGTCGCCTGTTGCTCGGGGGACAGGTTCGCTCGGCTGTCGGAGCCGACCAGGAGCCAGTTGGTGCCGCTCGCGGCGCTGGGCCGATCGGGATAGTCGGCGAGTGCCGGGATGCGGTGCAGCGAGGTGTCCACCCAGACGCCGACGCCGACAACGCCGAGGACGCACAGCAGCAGCAACGTCATCAGCAGCCGGATGACCGGAATCCGGCGTCGCCGGCGGGGGCGGCTGGTTTCCGGCGGTGGGGCTGCGGCCGGGCGGGGAGG
>NZ_JBARXZ010000111.1:0-37260 GCF_049647605.1 Mycobacterium sp.
GCGACGGTGGCAACGGCGGCAATGGTGGCGATGGCGGTGCCGGTGGCGCCGACAACGGCGCCGGTGGCGGTGCCGGTGGCATCGGCGGCACCGGTGGCGAACGTGGTTCCTGGGGCGCCGGAGATCCGGACGGCTACTGGGGAGACAACGGCGCCGACGGCGATGACGGAGCCCCGGGCACTGCCGCCCAAGCTGCGCGAGCGGCGTCGGAACTTGCTCTTGCGAGCGTCGGGCAGGGTAGTGCCGCGCAGCCGGTGACACTGCAGTCGCTGTGGGTGGATCTGTCGCGCCAGCTGTCCTACATCTTCTTCAACCGGGCACCGAGCGTCGAACCCGTGGTCACCAAGGGCGGTACCGCCGGCGAGATCTACGTCGCTCCGAATGCGGAGAGCAACAACGGCTTCGAGGTGACTCACGAGGTCACGACCCCGCCGCGATACGGCACCGTCGACTGGGACGCGGACGCCCAGCGGTACGTCTACACGGTCGACGAGAAACTGCTCCGACCCGGGATCAAAGACTTCTTCACCATCACGGTGAACAACGGGACCACCGCAAAACTGCCGGGATTCGCCGGGGTGGTCCAGCAGCTCCTGCACCAGTTCGCCATCAATCTGGGTCTGGCCAAGCCCGACACGGTTGAGTACCGGGTCAATGTCGAAACCATGGGCGTCGACGACTTCAGGGGCCAGTACGGAGACCGCGGAAACCAGGACTACTGGACCCAGCAGCACTATGGAAACTGTGTGCTGATGGCATCGGCCATGGCGATATCGCAGCTGGTCGGAGTGGTGCCGGACCCGGATATCGAGGCGCGTTGGGTCGCCTGGGCCCGGACGACGCCGAGTGTCGCCCAACCCGGGGCGATGATGTATCTCGACGAGACCGACTTGACCAATGCCGTTGACGTGCAAGATGCCATCGTCTTGATGGAGACGCATTACAACGTCAAGGCGACGTACAAGAAGTACGACAGCGTTGACGCGGACGGCAACGCGATCAAAGCGACCACCGAGGATGGGTTGGTGGCGTTGACCGATCTGCAGGCCGCTCTGGCGCGGGGGGATGCGGCGATGGTCACCGTCGCCTCCGCGGTGATCTGGACGGCGGTTCCGGATTACAGTGCGGAGGCCTTCCCGAACTACATCGATCTCGATCACGAGCTCGTGGTGGTGGCGATCGACATGGACAAGCTCAAGGTCTACCTGAACGACAGCTCGGGTTACAAGGGCATGACGGTGCCGCTGGGTGCGTTCATGAACGCGTGGCACACCAGCGATTTCGAGCTCACGACGGTGGCTTTGCTGGCTGATCAGTCAAGCGGGCAGACCACCGCGGCCTGACAATCGACAACTGTGGGCCTGGTGACCGGTGGTCGCCAGGCCCACAGTTGTTTGGTTCGCGGGTTTCGCGCTGTGAACCCTATGCGGGGCAATAGGTTTGGGTGGCGGCGCTGACAAAGAGGCTGCTTTGCTCGGCGCTCCAGTTGGCGGGGCCGCTGATCTCGACCGTCACCTGCTCGGGTGCCTGGCCGGCCGCCACGTAGTCACACACGGCGTGGGCGAGGACGATGGCGTTCTCGGATGAGGAGTACGGAATCGCGGCACCGTCCAGGACCGTGAGGAACGTGTTGTCATCGGTGTCTGCTGATGCCGGCGCAGCGGTCACCGTTGCCACGACGGCTGCGGCCGCGAGCGCCGAAAAGAGAATCTTGCCGCACATCGCCGGCTTCTCCCTGTCGAGGTTTGCTGGACGGGGTTACCGTACGCCTGATGTCACAGTTGTGCATCAATCGGTTCCAATTGTCGCAGGTGTCCCCTGGACCGACTCGACAAGCGCTCCACCACACGGACGTCAATCCGTGATCACCATCCGCTGGTCGTTGTCGTCCCACGCGGACTGGAACGTTGCGAAGCTGACCGGTTCGTCCGCGCCGGCGTTGACACCGCTGTCGTTGAGGTGGACAAAGCTTCCCGCGGCGTCGATGCCGGTGACAACAACGGCATGAGCGCCGTGGCCGTCCTCGGGAAGGCCCCAGATGGTGTTGGCATTCACACTGGCGATCACCACCTGCCCGCTGTCGAGGTACTGCTCCAGGGCTGGGATCCCGGTAGCCGGACCGCCGCTGGAAGCGACATCGGTATCGGTGTAGGTGGCGTGGACTCCGTAGTGCGACAGCAACGCCGGCAGATCCTCGGGGTCGGTGCCACCCACGTCGGGATCATCGGAATCGGTGATGACATAGATGGGGCCGTCATGCTGGCTGCTGGGGATGCTGCCGGCGACACCGACGATGTCGTCCTCGGCGGGCATGTGGCCGGTGCGAATCCCGATCACATGCGCGGCGGCCATGATGGCGCAGTCGTCGTAGTTCTGCTCGCTCCAGTACTGGGCGGCGGTGTCGGGGTGGCCGTGCATGCCGGCCTCTTCTGCGTTGGCGGTCGCAGCGCCGCCGAGGCCGATGGTGGCGCCGATCAGAAGGACCGCGGCGGTGCGACGGAAGAGGTTCGTCATGAGGTGTGCTCTCTGGTGTGGCCAGGTGAATCCGGGCGTGTAGACAACAGGCTCCGGCGGACGCCTTGTCGGATTCTTGGAGAGTTCTCTACGGGACGCTGATTCTCAGAACACGCTGGCGACGCGGCGTACCGGTGGTATCCCGATGGGTTTGTGACCGGTCTCGGTGCAATGGGTGAGTACGTCCACGACGGCGGCTCCACGGAACAAGCGACGCTTCCCGGTCCAGCCGCACTGACATTGCCCGTAGTTGTTCAACCACGACGTCAAAAGATAAGTGGTGTGCCCCGTCACGCATTACACAGTAGCGCGGGCAATATTGGAACACTGTCCAGTTCAGAACGATTAGTGATACTTCCTCATTGAATTATCGCTTCAGCAAATAAATCTAGCCCCGTCCGAGGTGGCGTTGCAGGCGACGGAGCGCGGCCGGTGACGGACCCGATGTGGCGGGGCGCAGCGCGGTGGTCAACCGGCTCCGGACCTCGGTTGTGTCCAGATGCAGGCCGATGGCGACCAGACACGGCTGTGCGTCGCGCTGGGGGGCTCGCGCGATGTGCACCGACGTGCCGACGACGTTGACGGCAAGCCGGCGAGTCGACGACCGTTGCCGGACTGCGACAGTGCCCTTGAGCCGGTAGACGCCCGCCGGGGGCAGCTCCAACAGATCCAGGAGCGCCTCCGGATCGACGGGACCCGCCGCGGTGACGGTGACGGCGTCGGCGTGCACATGGTCGTGTTCGTGGTCGTCAGCGGCTGCCGCGTCGTCGAAGAGTGCGTCGCGAAACGAGAGTTGCCCGTACCCGTCCTGGGCCGCCGCGACGTCGTACAGCAGGGCTGGATCGATGCGCCCGCCGATCGCCCCGACCACCTGGGCATGTGGATTGCGCTGGCGCACCCGCTCTTCGACTCGCTTCACGGTGGCATCCCGATCGGATTCGGGAATCTGGTCGAGCTTGTTCACCACCACCAACGTCGCGGCGCCGTACCGAGCCGGAGGCACGCCGCCGTCGTCGACCCGCTCGAAGTGTGTCGCCGCGTCGACGACGTCGATCACGCCGCCGTCGCGCACACCGCTGACGCCACTGAACCCGACCATCCGGGCGATCGTCACCGGGTCGGCGAGCCCGCTGGCTTCGACGATGATCGCGTCCAAGCGCAGGCGCGGATCGGCGAGTCGGGCCAGGGCGATATCGAGTTCACCGTCCTCGGGCAGACAGCAGATGCACCCACCGGCAATCGACGCGAGTTCGTCGACCTGCCCGCTGATCAGACTTGCATCGACGTTGACATCGCCGAAATCGTTGACCACCACTCCGATTCGGGCGTGTGGAGTTCGCAGAACGTGATTGAGCAAGCTGGTTTTGCCGGCACCCAGATAGCCAGTGACGGCAATGACGGGGATGGGTTCCACACCTGTCCTTTGCGAATACATGCGATCTTGCGGGCACCTTACGGCACGACGGCGGCGGCGTGCGACGATGCCTCGATGACCTCGCGTCCTGCACACTTTGCCCAGATCGACGACGACAACTTCCAGCCCTCGGCGTTCGCCCAGAGCCACTGGGGTGAGGATCACCTCGGCGGTCCGGCAGTGGTGGGCCTGGCGGCCCACATTCTGGAGGCCGCCTACGGGCTGCCCGAATTCCTGCCCTCGCGACTCACGGTTGATCTGTTCAGGGCCGCTCGCGGGGTGCCGACGACCGGCAAGGTGGCCCTGATCCGTGAGGGGCGCCGCGTCCGTAACTCCGAGTGTGAACTCATCCAGAACGGGGTCACCGTGGCGCGGGCGATCCTGGTGCAGTACCGCCACGCCGAGGCTCCGCGGGGGCAGGAGTGGGCCCGTGTGCCGGACTTCAGCCCGCCCGCCGAACTCGATGAATCCGGCGGTATCAACCTCGGCAGCGACGGGGTGGGATGGACGACGACGATCGCCGAGCACCAGAACACCGCACGTAAGCGCTGCATCATCCGCACCATCGACGTGGTGGAGGGTCAGGCCAACACGCCGTTTGTCAGTGCGGTGGTGGCGGCCGAGAGCACCAGCCTGGTGACCAACCTCGGCACCGCCGGGGTCGGCTACATCAACGGCGATCTGACGGTGGCGCTGTCCCGGCTGCCCGAGGACGGCTGGATAGGTCTGGAGGCGGATTCGCATTGGGCGGCCGGCGGGGTATCCGTCGGCGCCGCCACCTTGTTCGACCGGGCCGGGGCGTTAGGGACCGGACTGGTCACGGCGGTGAGCAACCCGGCTGCGCAGATCGACTTCGGCGCCGTCTAGCCCGGTTCCCCGAGTTGGATCCGCGAGACGCCGGCCCCGGTAGCCTCTGGCTACATGGCCTCGATACGGTGGACCGGTAACCCGGTCTGGCTGCCTGAGGTGTTGCGCGCCGAAGGGGTCGAACTCGTCGAATACCCGGGCTGGCGGCTCCGCGGACACGGAGATTTCAAGGACATCCGCGGGGTGATGGTCCACCACACCGGGTCCAACACGACCACCGCTGCCGACATCGCCGACGGCAGACCTGACCTGGCCGGACCGTTGTCACAGTTACACATTGCCCGCAGCGGCGTGGTCACCATCGTGGCGGTGGGGGTGGCCTGGCATGCCGGGGTCGGCATGTACCCCTGGCTTCCCACGAACATGGGCAACTGGTACACCATCGGTATCGAGTGCGCCAACACCGGCACCAGTCCCACCGCTCCTCATCGCCAGAACTGGCCGGATGCACAGTATTTCGCCCTGGTGCAGTGCTGCGCGGCGATCAATCGCCGCCTCGGCCAGACCAGCGCCCGCACCATCGGACACAAGGAGTACGCCGGCCGTGCCCAAGGGAAATGGGACCCCGGGGCCATCGACATGGACCTGCTGCGCGCCGATATCGCTGTTCGTATCGGTGCGAGCAGCGCGACGGCGCCGACGCCCCGGCCGCCGGTCCCGGTGGGCGAGTACGCCGACGTTCTGCTGTATCTGGGCTCGACCGGCCCGCAGGTCGCCGAACTGCAACGGCGTCTCAAGTACGCCTACGCGCGGTACGCCGGCGACCTGGAGATCGACGGTGTGTTCGGACCGCTGACCGAGGCCGCTGTCCGGGAGTTCCAGCGACGTAGCCCCGGATTGGCCGTGGACGGCGTTGTCGGCCCGGCCACCGCCGCTGCATTGCGGTTGCGCCTGTCAGTCCCGGCGGATTGAGTTGCCGTCGCCGGACTGACTGATCTCCGGGGTACCGACGCGGTAGGTGATGGTGTTGTCGAAACCCGAGACGCCGATGGTGCCGGCCGACTCGAGGTGCACTTCGTTGCGGACACCCGACACCGCGACGCCGCCACACTGACCGGACAGGTTGATCACGTTGTCGACACCGCTGACCGTGATGGTGCCTCCATCGCACACGATGGTCCGAGTGTTGCCGACACCGGCGACGCTGAGCACATCCCCGGGCCCGACGGGCAGCTGTTGGCTTGGCGGGGCATCGGGCACTGTGACCCCGGGTCCGGCAGGCGGGATGTCGATGCTGACCGACGGGTTGCGATCAATTGATTCGACGGTGGACCCGGAGTCGGTCATGGTGCCGGCGAACCACACCGCAATGGCGATCGACGCAGCGGCGCCGACTGCGACGGTGGCGGCCACCGCGATCCACATGCCCTTTTTCGGCGGGCCCTTCTGGTTGCCCGGGACCCAGCCCGGATAGGGCGGTCCGTAGCCCGCCGGGGGCGGCATCGGCGGCAGCGGCCCGGTCATCGGCGGGGGCGGGGGGTACGGATCCGCCGCGTACGGCCGGGTCGGAGTCGGGTCCAGATCGGGTCCTGGTGGCTGCATCCCGAGCTCCGACATGCGGGCGCGATCGCTGAGGGGGCGTTCCAGATCCCGGATTCGGGCTTCCGGGTCGTCCTGCGACTCCATGCGCAGATGCTCCCACACCCGGGCGCCCGCGCGGTGCTCCGCACCGCGAAGCATATGTCCTCTCGGTGAAACCCCTTGTACGGGAGCCTGTTCTGACTCCGGTGGCGCACCGGGACGTCGATGCGCGACGCCTCCCGGCGCTTACCGGCGTGACAGTGCCCGCGCAGCGGCACCCGTCACCGCCACACCCACGCTCAGCGCGAAGACCGCAAGCACGGCGTTGCGCGGGTGAGTGCCCTCCAGATAGGCCCACAACTGCAGTCCGCCCGCGACCAGCGCCAGCACCCCGAACGCCAGCCCGGCGAGGGCCAGCCGTCGGTCGATCATGGAACCGAGTCTAGGGCGAGATGTCGCGCACCGAATGGGCTTGTGCTGCAGAGAGTTGACCAGCACGCGATACCGGCGACAGTCCGATCCAATTACCATGAGGCCGTGGATAACACGATCACCTATATGGATCAGGGCTCGTTCTTGGCACTTCGAGCGCTCGGTCGTCAACCCTTGATGCAGTTTGTGTGGATCTACGATCGTGGTGTCGACATCGACGGACTGCGCCGATTCCAGCGCAACCTGGGCCACGGATTGCTGGGCCGCCATATCGAGACGTCGCCGTTGCCGTTCGGGCGGCACCGCTGGGTGGCCGAGCCCGGCCCCGCCGATCTGGAGATGGCCACTGCCGAACGCCCGCGCGACCAGGTGTGGGACTGGGCCGATGAACGGGTGCGTCTCCCGCTCGACCCGGAATTCGGGCCCGCCTGGCGTCTTGGTGTGCAACCTCTGACCGACGGTGGTGCCGCGGTGTCCCTGGTGGTGTCGCACTCGGTGGCCGATGCGATGGGTCTGTGCATCGCCATCGCCGATGCCGGCAACGGGCATCGGCGGGACTTCGGATACCCGACTCCCGGTGCGCGGGCGACGCGGGCGGCGGTGGCGCAG
Organism: Mycobacterium sp.; assembly: GCF_049647605.1. Classification (GTDB taxonomy): domain Bacteria; phylum Actinomycetota; class Actinomycetes; order Mycobacteriales; family Mycobacteriaceae; genus Mycobacterium. Next base: position 7,358 of record NZ_JBARXZ010000111.1, read on the forward strand.
GACCTGCGCACCACACTGCGCTCGCTGCCCGACGCGGGCCGGGCCTTCGCGGCCACCGTGCGCTTGGCTCGTTCTGCCCGCGATGACGTGGCCTCCTCGGTGAAGGCCGCCGCACCGCGGGTCACCCCCGGCGGTGACAACCAGGTGACCGCCCCGACGGCAACTGTGTGGATCGATCTACAACAATGGGATTCCCGCGCGGAAAGCCTTGGTGGAACCAGTAACTCGTTGTTCGCCGGGTTGGCGTCGCGACTTGGTGCAGCGCTGGGGCGGGTCGGCCCCGACGGCAGGGTGATGCTGTCCTGGCCGGTCAGTGACCGGGTGGAGGGCGACACCCGCGCCAACGCCCTGACTTCGGTGATGTTCTCGGCCGACCCGGCGAAAGTCACCACCACACTCACCGAGGTCCGCGGTGACATGAAGGCGGCGCTGATCGCGTTGCCGGAGACCTCCGAGGAGCTTCTGGCGCCGCTGCCGCTGGTGACGTTCACGCCGAAGGCGCTGGCCCGCCGGTTGGAGATGATGGTCGGAAAGATCGGCGACCCGGTGGGTTGCTCCAACCTGGGCGACCTGGACCCGGCGGTGAACCGCCCCGATGGCAGCGATGCCGACCGGATCGCGTTCCGCCTGCTCGAACCCGAGATCACGACCGGGATCCTGGACCGGACCAGGGGCTATCTCTACCTGGGCTCCGGCCGGGTGCACGGCCAGATCTTCGTGAGCATCGGAGCTTGGGTCCCGGGCGGGCCGAACACCAAGGAGCTCCTGCGAACGGCGCTGCAGCGCGCGGTGACGGAGATGGGGCTGACCGGCACGGTGGAATGACACCGGTTCCGTCGGCGGTTCTTTTCGACACAGGTTTCCGGTGCCGTTCCCCGACGGATTTGCCGTTCGCCGACTTGGGGGTTCTCGTTCACCTGAGGGTGGCTTTTGGTTGGGTGTCGGCGGCGGATCGTGGCGTCCGCGCCCACCGCAGCGGGTGGCGGGCATGGTGTGACTGCGGCGGATCCGACCCGGACTTGTCCTTGGTTGTGCACGGCCAGCGAATGCGCTGAGTCAACTCGTCGACCGCGGTAGGCGGGGAATCGTGTTATTGCACCCGTGTTGGGTAGGGCTCCGGCGATGTTCGGTGGACACGCGGAAAACCTGCGGTGTGATTTACCCCTCATTTTCTTCGGCAAGCTAAGAACAAGATAATTAAGAATAGTCGAAGAATTTAACCTACACGGTTAGCTGTCTAGTGAATTGTCACAGTTGGGGCGGAATTTAGAGAATTGCTGTCAGCAAACAACACGATTGTATAACGGTCGTCCCTGAGGGGTGTCTGAAGGTATTTGCTGGGGCTGGACGCTGGGTTTGGTGGGAATCGGTTTGAGGGGGTTCTGCGCCGCTACACTCGATCGAGATCAGCGTCCATGCGGCGCTCTAACGGACGTGAACGCGGCGGTACCGCGACCGTCACCGAAGGAAGGCCAAGCAACATGGCAAACAAAGTGGCGAATGTGGATGATGTGACAGATGCGATCGCCAGTGTCGCCGTGGTCGAGCGTGCTTCCCGTGAGGCGCAGTGGCTTCCTGTCGTGCCGTCCATGCCCAACAGCCTGGTCCGCTCGCACCTGCACCGCCTGCCGGAGGTGGCCCCACTGGCCGCCGAGGTCACCGTCGTCGGGGACGCCGATGTGGCCCCCACGTTCGCCGCGGTAGGGCGCGTTTCGGTGGGCGCCGGCGCCATCACAGCAATGGCCGCCAACGCGTTCGACGGCAATCTTTTTGTGGCGGACTACACCCAGGACAGCGTGACCGTCCTGGACGGCTTCACCCTCGCGACGGTGGCGACCCTCGGCGACGCACCTGAGCCGTACGCCCTGGCTGTGGCGCAGGGGCGGGCCTACATCAGCACCGTCGTCGGATCGCACGACGCGGTGACGGTGGCCGACGCGGAGTCTGTCGTGGACACGCACTCGCTGGCCGACAGCATCGCCGACATCGTCGTCGACCGGGACGGCCGCCAGGTCTACGTGGCCAGGACGGGCCGGGACGGCGCCGACGTCGCGGTGATCGACACGGCCACCGGCACGGTCCGCACCGTCGACGTGATGAGCCGGGCGGGTGTTGTCGCCAACACCCTGAGCATCAGCGGCGACGGCCGGACCCTGTACCTGGCCACCACCGATCAGCGCGGTGGCCGCCTGGTGATCATCGACACCATGAACCTGCGAGTGATCGACACCCTCCGAGTTGCCGAACCCATCCGGGACATGGCTGCCAGCCATGATGGCGCCACCGCCTGGGTGGCCATCGATGATGGGGAGTCAGCCGGCGTGGTGGACGCGGTGGACCTGCGTACGCGACGGGTGTTGGGTTCGGTGTCCATCGACGGCGCGGTTCGGCAGCTGATGCTCTCGGCCGTCGGTGACCGGGTCTACGCCGTCACCGACGAAGCCGTCGTGGTGGTGTGCACCGACACCTACGAGGTGGTCGACACGATCAATACCGGAGCAGCCCCGTCGTGCATCACCGAAAGTGCCGACGGCAGCCGCCTCTACATCGCTGACTTCGACGGCCGGGTGGCGCTCTACTCGGTGGCGTCCACAACGCCGTCCCTGCTGGAGCGCATGTCGACACCGGAGGCCCTGGCGGGTCCGGCGGTTCGCGAACTCGAAAGGGCCGGCGTCTGAGGCCCTAACGGGTGCAGTTCAGCGAGACCGAAATGGTCTGGCTGGTGATGACACGCAACGCGCCCGGTTCGTTGTCCCCAACGACGCCGACGTACTCGCTGTTGGTCTGCGGATTGCGGACGTTGGTGACAATGCAGGTCGAGAGCGGGCCTGCGCCCACCCTGTCGATGTTGACGGTGTAACCCTGCGCTTCGAGGTTGGCGATGGTCGTCGCGGCCGTCTCGTCGGCGGCGGCCGACCCCGCCGGCGCGGCGATCGTGGCAGCGGCCGCCATCGCCAGTGTGGCCAAGGTCATTGCGGTGCGCATACCGTCTCCTCGTCGTTCACCCCGGCACTGATGCCCTTTGACGGTACATCGCCGCGGCCCGGGAAAACGTTCCCGGCCGGCTCGTCACGCACCGCGCGGGGCGTACATGATGACTCCGACTCCGAGCAGGCAGATCAGTGCGCCGGTGACGTCCCAGCGGTCGGGCCGGAACCCGTCCAGCACCATGCCCCAGGCCAGTGACCCGGCAACGAACACCCCGCCGTACGCGGCCAGGATGCGGCCGAAGTTGGCGTCCGGCTGCAGGGTCGCGACAAATCCGTAGATGCCCAGCGCTGCGACACCCAGGCCGATCCATACCCAGCCGCGATGGTCACGCACGCCCTGCCACACCAGCCAGGCGCCGCCGATCTCGAACACAGCCGCGACGAGGAACAACAGCACCGATTTCGCAACCACCATGGGCTGCAATCTAGGTGACCTCGGTGCGCCCCCGGCCGCTGCCGTGGTGACCCCGGCGCGGCGCCGTCAGGATTCGGCGCGCCGATAGGCCGTGACGACGGCAGCGCCGCCCAGCCCGATGTTGTGCTGCAGCGCCGCCCGGACATCGTGCACCTGCCGCTTGTCGGCAGTCCCACGCAGCTGCCATGTCAACTCGGCGCACTGCGCCAAACCGGTCGCACCGAGCGGGTGACCTTTGGAGATCAGTCCACCCGAGGGGTTGACCACCCACCGTCCGCCGTAGGTGGTGTCACCGCTGTCCACCAGGGCAGGTGCCTCGCCCTCGCCGCACAGACCGAGCGCCTCGTAGAGCAGCAGCTCGTTGGCGGAGAAGCAGTCGTGCAGTTCGATCACCTGAAAGTCCTGCGGCCCCAACCCGGACTGGTCGTAAACCTGTTGCGCAGCTTGAATGTTCATATCGTGGCCGATGATGCTGCGGGCACTGCCGTCGAAGGTGCTGGCGAAGTCGGTGGTCATGGCCTGGCCGACGATCTCCACCGCTTGCCCGGCCAGATCGTGGCGGGCGACAAAATCCTCGCTGGCCAGGACCGCCGCGCCCGAGCCGTCGGAGGTGGGAGAGCACTGCAGCTTGGTCAGTGGATCGGAGATCATTCGGGCGCCGAGGATGTCGTCGAGGCTGTACTCATCCTGGAACTGGGCGTACGGATTGTTCACCGAATGCTTGTGGTTCTTGTAGCCGATCTTCGCAAAATGCTCGGCGGTGGTGCCGTACTTGCGCATGTGCTCTCGGGCCGCGGCCCCGAACATCCACGGCGCCACGGGGAATGCCATTTCGTCCAGCTCGTTGAGTGCGACGATGTGCCGCATCATCGGCGACTCGCGGTCATCGGCGCCACCGCCGAGCGACCCCGGTTGCATCTTCTCGAAACCCAGGGCCAGGGTGCAGTCGGCCAGCCCGCCGCGGATCGCCTGCGCGGCCAGGAACAGCGCCGTCGACCCGGTGGAGCAGTTGTTGTTCACGTTGACGATCGGGATGCCCGTCATGCCCAGCTCGTAGAGGGCCCGCTGACCGCAGGTGGAGTCACCGGCGACGTAGCCGACATAGCCCTGTTGGACCTCGCTGTAGGTGATCCCGGCGTCCTCGAGGGCCTTGGTGCCGGACTCCTTTGCCATCTGTGGGTAGTCCCAGCCCTGCCGGCTACCGGGCTTCTCGAACTTCGTCATACCGACACCGACGACAAACACTTTGTTGGCCATGGGCAGAAACATACAGATCGCAGGCGGTTTGGTGTAGACCTAAATAGAACGTGTTCTAGTGGATGTCGGGCGTGGAAGGAAACGAGACTGTGGCCCTCAAAGTCGTGCAGTGGGCAACCGGAGGCGTCGGCATCGCCGCGATCAACGGCGTCCTCGAACATCCGGATCTCGAGCTGGTGGGTTGCTGGGTGCACTCGGAAGCCAAGAACGGCAAGGATGTCGGCGAGCTGATCGGTACCGCTGCGTTGGGGGTGACGGCGACCAACAGCGTCGATGAGATCCTGGCCATGGAAGCCGATGCGGTGATCTACGCGCCGCTGCTGCCCAACCCCGACGAGGTGGCGGCGCTGCTGCGGTCGGGCAAGAACGTCGTCACCCCCGTCGGCTGGGTGTACCCGAGTGAGCGCCAAGGTGCTGCGCTGGCTCAGGCCGGCGTCGACGGCGGCGCCACCCTGCACGGCACCGGTATTGCCCCGGGTGGAATCAGCGAGAAGTTCCCGCTGCTGCTGTCGGTGATGTCGACCGGCGTGACCTACGTGCGCGCCGAGGAGTTCTCCGATCTGCGTACCTATCTGGCCCCCGACGTGGTGCGGCACGTGATGGGATTCGGCGACACCCCCGAGAAGGCCCTGTCCGGTCCGATGCAGAAACTGCTCGACGGTGGATTCATCCAGTCCGTCCGAATGATCGTGGATGCAATGGGATTCGGCTCAGACCCCAAGGTGCGTGCCACGCAGGAGATCGCGGTCGCCACGGCCCCGATCGATTCCCCGATCGGAGTCATCGAACCGGGCCAGGTTGCCGGCCGCAAGTTCCACTGGGAGGCGCTGGTCAACAACCGGCCGGTGGCGCGAGTCACGGTCAACTGGCTGATGGGTGAGGAAAACCTCGACCCGGCATGGGATTTTGGTGCCGAGGGCCAACGCTACGAGATGGAAGTCAACGGAAACCCGGACTTCACCGTGGTGGTCAAAGGGTTCCAGTCCGAGTACGGCGCCGCCGAGGACGGAGTCGAAGCCGGGGTGGTCGCCACCGCCGCGCACTGTGTGAACTCGGTGCCCGCGGTGTGTGCGGCCCCGCCCGGTATCGCCACCTACTTCGACCTTCCGCTGTTCTCAGCCAAGGCCGCACCACATCTGACCTGATCGGCATGAACCGGGCCACAGCGGGTACTCGACAACCATGTCTTCCAAGCGATGGGGTTGGCTTCGGCACCTCGCGGTGCTCGGGGGTTTCGAGATGGTGTTCGCCGGCGTTGCGGCGGTCGGTATTTTCCTGACCCTGGCGGGTCTGGGTGTGGTGAGTGGGGCCGTCGCACTGGGCGCGGCCGCGCTGACACTGCTGGTTGTGGGGGCGTTGGTACTTCGCTTCACCTCACACCGCGGCGGCGCGACGGATGCCCAGCGGGCGGCGTCTCGCCGGCGTATCTACCGTGCGCAGTACCGGGCGCTGATGCGCTGATCCTGCGTCAGCTGTTCGGGCTGCGCGTCGGCCCGATCACCGTGGGGCTGGCACACTCGAAGCTCGTGAGCATCAAGCGCGGACTCGTGTTGGCCGGCGGGGGACTCGCCGGTATCGCCTGGGAAACCGGGGCACTCCTCGGGATCGCCGAGCAGGCCCCCGAGGCGGCTGAGGCACTGCTGACCGCCGATGTGCTGGTCGGTACCTCGGCGGGGTCGGCTGTCGCCGCGGCGATCAGCAGCGGCGTCGCGCTGCCGGAGCTGTTCGATCGACAGGTGAGCGGCGCAGTCCACGAAATCGCGCCCGGTATCGCCATCGAGGAGATCACCGAGCTGTTTGTCAGCGCCCTCCTGACGCCGGGGTTCACCAGGGAACAGAAACTCCAGCGCATCGGGGCCGCTGCCGCCCGAGCCGACACGGTGCCCGCAGCCGCGCGCAGGCAGGTGATCGCCGACCGGCTGCCGTCGCACCACTGGCCGGAGCGCGACCTGCGTCTGACCGCCATCGACATCGAGACCGGCGAACTGGCGGTTTTCGACCGCACCACCGGAGTGTCCCTGGTCGACGCGGTGGCAGCCAGTTGCGCGGTACCGGGGGCCTGGCCGCCGGTGAGTGTCAACGGCCGGCGCTACATGGATGGTGGCGTCGGCAGCACGGTCAACATGACGGTGGCCGCCGACTGCGATGCGGTGCTGGTGTTGGTGCCCTCGGGTCAGAACTCGCCGTCACCGTTCGGAGGCGGCGCCGCCGAGGAGATCGCCGCCTTCCCGGCGACGACGCTGGCCGTGTTCGCCGACGACGCTGCGCTGGCGGCATTCGGGCCCGATCCGTTGGATCCGCAGTGTCGCAAGCCTTCCGCGCTCGCCGGACGTGCCCAGGGGCGTCGGTGCGCCGACGCGGTGGTGAATTTTCTGCAGGGCTAGTCGTCCGTCTTGTCTGTCTTGTCCGTCTCCGGATCGGGCAGCCGCAGTGAATCGAACGCGATCGCGGCGAGCTCCTGCCCGATCTCGATCACCTCGGCGGCCCGGTGGAATTCCAAACTGCGACAAGCTGTCCGGGGCACCTCGATCAGCAGGTCCGGCGGATACGCGGCCAGTGTGTGCCGGGCCAGCGCGGCCTGAGCGATGTCGATGGTCCGGTTCATCACCTCGAAGCTCCCGAGCTTGGGCGCTGAGGATTCCTTCTCGGCGTCGACGAGTTCGTCGTCGCTGGAGGAGGTGAAGCGGCTGAGCACCGAACGCGCCGACGGAGTGTCGAGCACGCTGCGTGCCGCTTTGGTGTCCAGGAGTGCAGAAGTGCTGCGCCACACCCGGTTCAGCCATTCGGCACTGGCCACCGGATGGGCTGCGGCGACCGGGGTTTTGGGATCGGGACCGGACAGGCTGATCGCGATGGTGAGGTCGGCGTTGACCGCGGAGATCGGGGCCATGGGCAACGGATCGAGGATGCCCCCATCGGCGAGGAGTCTGCCGTCGAGCACATGGGGGGAGATGACACCGGGAATGGCGATCGATCCGCGGATCGCCGCATCCACCGGCCCCCGCTGCAGCCACACCGATTTCCCGGCGATCAGATCGGTGGCGACCGCCGTGTACGGGATGGGCAGCTCTTCGATGGTGACCTCACCGAGGATGTCGCGCACCGCATCGAGGATCTTCCCCGCCCGCAGCACCCCGGCGGCACTGATCGACGGGTCGAGTAGGCGCAGCATCGCCCGCTGGGTGAGCGACAGCGCCCACTCGGTGTACTCGTCCAACTTGCCGGCGGCGTAAAGGCCGCCAACCAGGGCGCCCATCGAGGACCCCGAGATGCCGACGATCTCATGGCCCCGTTCGCGCAGCTCGTTGATGACCCCGATGTGCGCGTAGCCGCGCGCCCCACCGCTTCCAAGGCACAGCGCCATCCGCATCACTACATTCTGACGCGGTTTCGCCGTGCCGTAACCGGCAACTGCCTCTCAGCCGACCGGACGGGCCGCGATCCGACTCCGCGGCGGCCTTTCGCTCAGCGAGATCCGAACTCGTCTCAGCCGCATTCTTCGTTGGCGGCGCCGTTGACCGCCAGCACCACGGCGGCCTGCTGCGCCGGTGTCAGGGCCACCCAGGTGGTGTCGAAGGTGCCAGGCCCCGTCGCATCCGGTTCCTGCAGCAGCTTCAGGTATGCCTCGGCCAGTGCTGCCGGTTCACCCTGCTGCTCTTCCATCCACAGCTTCGCGGCCCGGCAGGCCTGCCCATACTGCGATTCGGTGGCGTCGGCGGGCACGTCGACCTTGGTGGTCACCCCGCCGGGGGAGACGCTCACCGAGTCCGGTGACGTCGGCTCCGCGGGCAGCGGGGGAAGGTCCGAGGTGGTGCCGTTGGAGGTGGCCGGCGACGTTTCCGGGGGCTGGGTTTCGGTGGGCTGATCGGTCGTGGAGCAGCCGGTCAGGACTGCCATCGTTGCTGCTGCGACGAACGCCGCGTACCTGCGCATGCCCACCAATGTATGTAACACTGTCCTGCGTGATGCAGCTTTGGTGTTGTGCGGAGTGTTGTCCGGCCAATTGAGCCGTCAGACCTCACCGCCCATCATCGTCTCCTGGAGTCACCCACATGTCTGTTCGCACGCCTGTGCTCACCAAACCTGTTTCCCCCGCTCCTGCGCCGTCGCACTCCGGCATCCCCTCGGTGTCCGGACCCACCCGGTTGCGGCTGCCCGATCTGCTACACACCACCGATCGCACCGCCAACGACGTTCTGGACGGGCGCTACGACCACCTGCTGCCCTCGGGGGGACTGCCAACAGACCGGCGGTGGTTCACCCGTGTGCACGGTGACGACGAACTCGATGTCTGGTTGATCAGCTGGGTGCGCGGGCATGCCACTGAGCTGCACGACCACAGCAGTTCCCTGGGCGCCCTCACGCTGCTGTCCGGTGCACTCGACGAATTCCGTTGGGACGGTGACCGGTTGCGGCGTCGCCGGCTCCAGGCGGGTGACCAGGCGGCATTCCCCCTCGGTTGGGTGCACGACGTGGTTTGGGCGCCGTCGGCATCCGGGGAGTCCGAGATCTCCACTGCCGCACCGACACTCTCGGTGCACGCATACTCGCCTCCGCTGACGGCGATGTCCTACTACGAGGTCACCACCGGCGGCACACTGCGCCGCCAACGGACCGAGCTGACCGACCATCCGGAGAAAGAATGACCAGCCGCGTCGACGCTCTACTGGCCAGTGCCCGTGCGCGACTGCACCGCATCGAGGCCGTCGACGTTCCGGCGGCTCTGAAGCGGGGTGCCCTGCTGGTCGATATCCGGCCCGCTGCATTGCGAGCCAGCGAGGGTGAGGTTCCCGCGGCGCGGGTCATCGAACGCAACTATCTGGAATGGCGCTGCGATCCCACCAGCGATGCGAAGATCCCCGAGGCCACCGCAGATGACGTGGAATGGCTGATCCTGTGCTCGGAGGGCTACACCTCCAGCCTGGCCGCCGCCGCGCTGCACGACCTCGGCCTACACCGGGCCACCGATGTCGTCGGCGGTTACCAGGCGCTGGCCGCGGCCGGGGTGTTGGAGCAGCTGCACTAGCCTCACTCGTCCGAGTGCATGAGCGGGCGCAGCTTCTCGGTCTTCTCCGCGGTCCAGCCGGGAGGCTGCAGCACGGCCGCCCATCCGTTCACCACGTCCCGCACGTAGCGGTGTCCGTGCCCGTCCGGGACGTCGACAGCAACGGCCATATCGGCCGACACCTGAAGGAAAGTGACCACCGGGATCCAGTTGACACTCGGCAACACGTCGTAACCGCGGGGTTCCTTGAGCCAATCCGGTTCCGCGAACAACAGATCCGGATTCCACCAGGCGATCGGATCGGATGCGTGCTGCAGATAGACGACACGAGGGGTGGCCCAGGGAGCGTCCGGCCGCTCGAGATCTTCTGGGCGGGAAACGAACCGGACATTGGCGCCGTCGTCGAAGATCGGTAGCCACTCCGGTGATCCGGGGTCGCGGGTGCGGGTCAGCTCCGTCCACATGGTGTTGTTGAACGTCGGACCACTGAACAGGGCGCCGTCGGTGCGGGCGATGATGTTGTTCAGGCTCAAGAAGGGCGCCTCGCCACCGAAGGACCCCAGGCTCTCGCCGAACACCACCAGTTTGGGCCGCTGCGCCTCCGGCATCTCGCGGACCAGCTCGTCGACTGCCTCGAACAGTGCCTGCCCGGCCTGGCGCGCGTTCTCCTTGTCCACCAGGAACGACAGCCAGCTCGGCAGGAACGAGTACTGCATCGACACGATCGCGGTGTCGCCGTTGTACATGTACTCCAGCGCGCTGGCCTCGGCCTCGTTGATCCAGCCGGTACCGGTGGTGGTCGCCACCGCCACCACGGCGCGATCCAGGCCGCCGGTGCGCTGTAGTTCGCGGGCAGCCAGGTCGGCGATCGCCGAGATTCCCTCGGCGGAGTTCAGGCCGGCATAGGCGCGGATGGGCTCGACGGCCGGGCTGCCGTTGAATTCGGTGAGCTGTTCGACCGAGGGGCCGCCGCCGACGAACATGCGCCCCTGATGGCCCAGTGATGACCAGGTGACCAACGAGTCCGGCCCGCCGGAGCGCAGTGTGGTCGTCGGCGCCGGGTTGTCCGGGCTCTCTTCGTTGTTGACGGCTTCAAAGGTGTTGTTCAGGGTGGTCATCAGGCCCCGGACCACGATGCCGTTGAGCAGCGCGATGGTCAGCGCCACCAGGGCGAGCACCACCACGGTGGCGGAAACCCGCGGTGGCGCCACCCGATTGAGCTGGCGGACCAGGAATCGCACCAGTTTGCCGACAAGTTGGCCGATCTCGACAAACGCAAACAACGCCAGGATGGCGATCACTGCCGTCAACGGATGGTCGAGCCGGTCCAGGCGCGGCACACCCATCAGGTCGCGCACCTCGTCCTGCCAGCGGTGAAACCACATGATCATCAGCACCTGGCCGATGACACCCACCACGATCAGGGTGATCCATGCCCAGCGAGGGGCGCGCGGGGTCGTCTCCTTGGAGCGCATGAAACGCACCAACCAGACCACAAACACCCCGAGGCCGTAGCCGATCGCGCCGCAGGCGCCGCTGACCAGTCCCTGGAACAACGGGCCGCGGGGGAGCAGCGACGGCGTCAGCGACAGCCAGATCATGATCAGACCGAATGCGGTACCGACAAACGTGTAGTGCCGAATCCACCATGGCGGCCGGACGGGAGCCGGCGCTGGGGTCGGCGTTTCCTCGGTTGCAACCGTGTCTGTCACGGATGCACTTTAGCGGTGAGTGAAGTGAGGAGGGCGTTTCTCGGTGAACGCCGCCATTCCTTCCGTCTGGTCGTCGGTGGCGAACGCGGAGTGGAACAGTCGGCGTTCGTAGAGAATCCCCTCCGCGAGCGTGACCTCGAACGAGCGGTTGACGGCTTCCTTGCACATCCGGGCGGCGGGCAGCGACATCTGCGAGATGGTGGTCGCCGCGGCCTTGGCCTCGGAGAGCAGATCCGCGGCAGGGACCACCCGGGACACCAGACCGGCCCGGTCGGCTTCCTCGGCGCCGATGGTGCGGCCGGTCAGGATCAGATCCATCGCCTTGGCCTTACCGATCGCCCGGGTCAGCCGCTGGCTGCCACCCATCCCCGGCAGCACGCCGAGCTTGATCTCCGGCTGGCCGAACTTGGCGGTGTCGGCGGCGATCAGCAGGTCACACATCATGGCGAGCTCGCAGCCGCCGCCCAACGCATAACCGGCCACAGCGGCGATCGTCGGGGTGCGCACCGCCGCGAACTGCGCCCAGCCGGCGAAGAAGTCGGAGCCGAACATCTCGCCGAAAGACTTGTCCGACATCTCCTTGATGTCGGCGCCCGCGGCGAATGCCTTCTCGCTACCGGTCAGGATGATGGCGCCGACGCCGGGATCGTTGTCGAGTTCGGTTGCCGCCGTGGTGACTTCGGCCATCACCTGGCTGTTGAGGGCGTTGAGGGCCTTGGGTCGGTTCAGGGTGATGGTGGCGACGCGCTCGTCACGGTCGACGAGGATGGTCTCGAAGTTGGCCATGATTCTCCTAGAAGCTCAGATCGGGGTCGGCAGGTGCGAAGAAGGCGTCGACGTCGGCGTCGCTGATCGCGGCGATTGAGGCGGGAGACCACTTGGGGTTGCGGTCTTTGTCGACGAGTTGGGCGCGGATGCCCTCCACCAGGTCGTGGGAGCGCAGTGACGCGCAGGAGACCCGGTACTCCTGGATCAGCGTCTGCTCGAGGGTCTCGTGCTGGGCGGCCCGCCGGATCGCCTCGCGGGTGACCGCCACCGAGATGGGGGACCGGCCGGCGATGACGTCGGCGGCGTCGTTGGCAGGTCCGGCGTCGTGGCCACGCAGGCCGGCCATGATGTCGAGCAGCGGTTTGGGATCGCCGGCGCTTCCGAAACACTGGTCGATCCAGTGTTGTTGTGCGGCAAGATTGCTGGCGGGTGGCTCAACGGCGTGACGGCTCAGCGCCGTGGCGATGTCGGCCGTTGCGATGTCGGCGGTGAAGTCGGCCAGCTTGTCGTGGGGGACAAAATGGTCGGCGAAGCCGAGTGCGATCGCGTCGGCGCCGGTGAATGTCGAACCGGTCAGGGCCGCATACAGCCCCAGGGCGCCGGGACTGCGCGCCAACAGATAGGTGCCGCCGACGTCGGGCATGAAGCCGATGCCCACCTCCGGCATCGCCAGCTTGGTGGTGTCGGTGACGACGCGGACGCTGCCGTGGGCGCTGACACCCACCCCGCCGCCCATGACGATGCCGTCCATCAACGCCACATAAGGCTTCGGATACCGACCGATCAGCGCGTTCATCTGGTACTCGTCGAACCAGAACTTGCGTGCCTGGCCGCCGTCGCCTCGGGCGCTGTGGTAGATCGCCACCACGTCACCCCCGGCGCACAGACCCCGTTCACCCGCGCCGTCGAGCACCACCGCCTTGATGGAGTCGTCGGTGGCCCAGGCGCTCAGCACGTCGGCCAGGCCGTCGATCATGTTCTGGTTGAGCGAATTGAGAGCCTTCGGCCGGTTGAGCGTCACGTAACCGACGCCTGCCTCGACGCGACTGAGGATCTCGGTGGGGGAGTTGGTCACGTTGTCAGGCATCCCTTCGTCGGGGTGGTCTGCTGTGGAGACGCAGGCAATGCTAGGACATCCTAGTAAATGCGCTGGCGCATACAGCGAGGGGCTCTTCACGGGTAACGTAACGCCCAGTAAAACGCTGAGAAATTCCCCTGAGTTCGGGAACCGACACCAGGTCGCTGTTCGTTGAGCCAGTGTTCGTGTAAGACTTTCAGGGACCTCACAGGAAGGAATCGACGGTGCGCGAATCCAGCAACCCGGTATTCCGCTCGCTGCCCAAGCAGCAGGGCGGGTACGCGACATTCGGCTCCGGTGCCGCAGGCGCCGCGACCGCGCAAGTACACCAGGGTTACGAGCAGCAGTTCGCGACCCCGCCGCAGACCGGTGTCTCGCGGCCCATGACCATCGACGACGTGGTGACCAAAACCGGCATCACTCTGCTGGTGCTGTCCGCCGTTGCAGTCGTTTCCTACTTCCTGGTCTCCGGCGACCCCGGCCTGGCGATGCCCTTCACCCTCGTCGGTGGGCTCGGCGGCCTGGCGCTCGTCCTGATCGCGACCTTCGGTCGCAAGCAGGACAACCCGGCCATCGTCCTTAGCTACGCGGCACTCGAGGGCCTGTTCCTCGGTGCGGTGTCCTTCATCATCGCCAACGTGGCGTCGGTGGGCGGCCCGGGCATGATCGCCCAGGCCATCGTCGGCACCCTCGGCGTGTTCTTCGGCATGCTGGTCGTCTACAAGACCGGCGCCATCCGCGTCACCCCGAAGTTCACCCGGATGATCATCGCCGGCCTGTTCGGTGTGGTCGCGCTGATGCTGCTCAACCTGGTGCTGTCGCTGTTCGGTGTCGGTGGTGGCGCCGGCCTGGGCCTGCGTGACGGCGGCATGATCGCCATCGGCTTCTCGCTGCTGTGCATCGGGCTGGCCGCGTTCAGCTTCCTCATCGACTTCGATGCCGCTGATCAGATGGTCCGTGCCGGCGCACCGGAGAAGGCTGCCTGGGGCGTCGCCCTCGGCCTGACCGTCACCCTTGTGTGGCTGTACCTGGAGATCCTGCGTCTGCTCAGCTATTTCCAGAACGACTAGCGGGTAGACCTGCCCAAAAGGCCCGGCGCAAACGCGCCGGGTCTTTTTTGTTGCCTACTTGCCCTGTTTCGCATCGAGACAGAACTCAGTGAGCAGATTGCGCCTGGTTCTCGCAGTCAGTTCTGCCTCGATGAGCGGCCTCGATGAGCGGCCTCGATGAGCGGCGAGATGGGCCGGCGAGATGGGCCGGGCTGTGGATCGAGGAATACCTCGCCGCGCCGGGTCGACGACTCTGGTGCGGTGCATTCGATGTTCATCGGCAGCGAGGCACTGTCTCGCGGCGAGGTCACCCCGTATCAGCTGCGGGCTCGCTTTCGGCGAGTGTTCCCCGACGTGTACGGACCGGACGGGGCGCAACTGAGCGTCAGCGACCTCGCCTGTGGGGCGTGGCTGTGGTCGCGTCGCCGCGCGGTACTCAGTGGGGTCACGGCATCGGCGCTGCACGGCGCTGCCTGGGTCGATGATCGGTTACCGATCGAGGTCAATTACCCGAACAACAAGACGCCGCCGGGAATCGTCAGCCACAACAACACCTTGCACGCCGATGAGATACAGACTCGGCGCACGCTACCGGTGACCACGGTGCCTCGGACTGCCTTCGATCTGGCGCGGCACGGCACAGTCGGCCAGGCGGTGGCCCGGCTCGACGCGCTGGCCAACGCAACCGGTTTTCCGGTGGACGACGTGCTGGAACTGGCTGCGCGCCACCACAACCTGCGGGGTGTCCGGCGGGTGCGGCAGGTTCTGGACCTCGTCGATGCGGGCGCGCAATCGCCGAAGGAAACCTGGCTGCGTCTGCTCTACCTCGATGCGGGGTTCCCCCGGCCACGCACCCAGATACCGGTGCAGGGGCCCGACAACAGGCCGAAGTACTTCCTCGACATGGGGTGGGAGGAGGTGATGGTCGCCGCGGAGTACGACGGCGAGCACCACCGCGTGGACCGCTTCACCTATACCAACGACATCAGGAGGTCCGAATATCTCGGCGCGCTCGGGTGGCGGGTGATCCGGGTGGTCGTCGGGAACCGGCGGCCGGAGATCATCGAGCGCACCCGGCGCGCCTGGGCATCGAGTCAGAACTCAGCGCGCTGAAACGCGTTCAGAGGCGCACTGAGTTCTGACTCGACAGGATCAGGACAGGCGCTCCAGCACCATCGCCATGCCCTGCCCGCCACCGACACACATGGTCTCGATGCCGAACGTCTTGTCGTAGGTCTTCAGGTTGTTCAAGAGCGTGGCGGTGATGCGAGCGCCGGTCATGCCGAACGGGTGGCCCAACGCGATCGCCCCGCCGGAGACGTTCAGCCGGTCCTCGTCCATCCCGAGCGCGCGCGCCGAGCCCAGCACCTGCACGGCAAAGGCTTCGTTGATCTCGTAGAGGTCGATATCGCTCAACGCCATCTTCGCGTTGCCCAGTGCCTTCTTGACGGCCTCGATGGGGCCCAGCCCCATGATTTCTGGTGACAGGCCGGACACTCCGGTGGACACGACCCGGGCCAGCGGCGTCAGGCCGAGTTCCTTGGCGCGCGTGTCACTCATGATCACCAGCGCCGCCGCGCCATCATTCAGCGGACAGGCATTGCCGGCGGTGATGGTGCCGTTCGGGCGGAACACCGGCTTGAGCTGACTGATCTTCTCGTAGGTGGTGCCGGCGCGCGGCCCGTCGTCGGTCGAGACGACGGTGCCGTCGGGCAGCGTCACCGGAACGATCTCGCGTTCGAAGAAGCCGCTCTTGATCGCCTCTTCCGCACGGTTCTGCGACCGCACGCCCCAGTGGTCCTGATCCTCGCGGCTGATACCGGTGTAGGTGGCGACGTTCTCGGCGGTCTGCCCCATGGCGATGTAGACGTCGGGGATCACGCCGTCCGCGCGCGGGTCATGCCATTTGATGTCGCCCTCGGCCTGCGCGACGGTGCGCTCCTGCGCCTCGGCGAACATCGGGTTCTTGCTGTTCGGGGCCCCGTCTGCAGCGCCGATCCCGAAGCGGGACACGGCCTCCACGCCGGCGGAGATGAAGACGTCGCCTTCGCCGGCCTTGATGGCGTGGAAAGCCATCCGGGTGGTCTGCAGCGACGACGAGCAGTAGCGGTTGACCGTGGTGCCGGGCAGGAAGTCGTAACCGAGTTCGACGGCCACGGCGCGGCCGATGTTGTAGCCGGCCTCACCGGCGGGCTGTGCGCATCCCATCATCAGGTCGTCGATGTCTTTGGGATCCAGAGCGGGCACCTTGTCCAAGACGGCCCGCACCATCTGTGCGGCGAGGTCGTCGGTGCGTAACGAGGCCAGCGATCCCTTCACGGCCCTGCCGATGGGCGACCGTGCGGTGGCGACGATGACTGCTTCAGGCATGAGGGCTCCTTCGCTCACTTGAACAAGTGCTTGGTTGCCTCCACGCTAACCTGCTGTGACAACCACTGGCGCGGGCACCCCGACGGTTCGACGCGGCCACCACCGGGCCAGCATCCGCAACCGTGTTGTCAGGGATCTGTTCTCCGCTCCCCGCGATTCCCAGGGCAGCTCGCCGGTGGATTCGCCCAGGGCATAGCACAACGCCGGCAGTAGCTGTTCGGCCGCGAGGTCGTAGCCGGCAGCAGAGGGGTGGAAACGGTCCTCCGAGAACAGCACGTCGGGTGCCTCCAGGAACTCCGGTGCCAGCAAATCGGAGAACGGCACCGGCAAGCCGCCGGCGGACCGCACCGCCGAAGCCTGACTGCGGGCCAGCCGTAAACCCAGAGTGCGGGTGACCCAGCGCAACGGCTGGGGGATCGCAGTGACGACGCCGAAATCCGGGCAGGTGCCCACCACCACAACCGCCCCGCTGGCCCGTAACCGCTTGACGGCGTCACCTAGGCGCCGCGATGATGCGGCGATCCCGTTGACGGCGGTGATGTCATTGGCGCCGATCATGATCACGGCGGCGTCCGGCGGTGGGCCGGCCACAAACATCGCGTCCACCTGGCCCGACAGGCCTTTCGAGGTGGCGCCCACAATTGCTTTGGTGCTCAGTCTGATTCGCTTGCCGGTCTGTTCGGCGACGCCACGGGCGATCAGCACTCCCGGCACCTCATCGGCGACCTTGCAGCCGTAACCGGTGGCGGTGGAATCGCCGAAGATCATCAGGTGGATGTCGAACGGGACGCCGCGCTGCCAGCGCTCGACCTCGCCGCCGCCACGGACATACACCCCGTCGGCCCGCGGCGGCATCTCCCACGATTTCGGGATCAGCTCACGAGCTTTGACGGCTTGTCCGCTGAGCAGATTGCGCGCCCCGACGACACCGGCAGCGCCGGTCGAACCCAGCAGTATCGCGACCGCGAGGGCTGACCGACGCGAAACGCGTGTACCCACGACGCCAGTTTAGGTTGCAAAGCAACTCCGAGGTGTCTGTCGCGAGGCCGGTGAGTCACGTTCCGGTACCGGAAGAGGTAACAAAACAGCCGTTATCAACGTTGTAACAAGAAGAAGTGCCAAGCTAAGTAACCCGGCTACGAAGCAATGCATCAGATCCGGGTAGGCACGCTGTGGCAAGCCACTACAACGATGTAGGGGAGTGTTTGAGATGACCGCACCCAGCAAAATTGTCGGTGATACTCGGACGCCCACCGGCGCGGTCCGACGGCCCCGGAAGTTCCCGGTCAGTGACGGCGCGCCCGTCGAGATCGTCGAGACCGGGCCCAGCGTGCGCGCCCGGTTGCTGTCGCTGACCTGCCGGATGACCATCAGGCCGACCCTCGCGGTAGCCAGTTTTGTCCCGCAACTGCCGTGGCCGTGGGGAATGGTCGATTTCGCCTCCCGCGCGCTGTTGCCGCAAGCAGGTACGGTGCGCGCCACGATCGGGTTGCCGCACGCCAATGCACAACTGGTGCGCGCCCCCGGGGTGCTGCCCGCCGACGGGAAGCGGCGCATCGTGCTCTACATGCACGGTGGGGCGTTCCTGACGTGCGGCGTCAACTCGCACAACCGGATCGTCACCACGTTGTCGACGGCCGCTGACGCACCGGTGCTGGTGGTCAACTACCGCATGATCCCGAAACACACGGTGGGACAGGCGGTCGACGACTGTCGTGACGCCTACGACTGGCTGCGGCTGCGCGGGTACCAACCCGACCAGATCGTGCTGGCCGGCGATTCCGCCGGCGGGTACTTGGCGTTGACGCTGGCGCAGCGGTTGCAGGCCGACGGGGAGAAACCGGCGGCGCTGGTGGCCATCTCGCCGCTGCTGCAGCTGGCCAAGGAGCCCAAGCAGGCACATCCGAACATCAAGACCGACGCCATGTTCCCGCCGAAGGCTTTCGACGCGCTGGTGAGCCTCATCGCCGTGGCAGCCGCCAAACGCGTCGTGAACGGCGAGCCCGAGCAGATCTACGAACCGCTGGACCACATCGAGCCCGGGCTGCCGCGCACGCTGATTCATGTCTCCGGCTCCGAGGTGTTGCTCCACGACGCCAGGCTGGCCGCGCGCCGGCTCGCCGCGGCCGGGGTACCCACCGAAGTTCGGGTGTGGCGGGGCCAAGTTCACGACTTCCAGTTGTTTGCCCCGCTCGTCCCGGAAGCCAAGCGCTCGCTGCGCCAGATCGGCGAGTACATCCGGGAGGCCACCGGGTAGGAGGGGTGTGAACCGATAGGCAAGGATGTAGGCATGCGGATCGCGCGGCACATCAGTGACCTCATCGGCAATACCCCGCTGGTTCAGCTGAACTCGGTGGTCCCACCGGGAGCGGGCCGGGTTGTGGCCAAGATCGAGTACCTCAACCCCGGTGGTAGTTCCAAGGACCGGATCGCGATCAAGATGATCGACGCCGCCGAGGCCAGTGGAGCGCTCAAGCCGGGTGGCACCATCGTCGAACCCACCTCGGGTAACACCGGTGTCGGCCTCGCGCTGGTGGCGCAGCAGCGCGGTTACAAGTGTGTCTTCGTCTGCCCCGACAAGGTGAGCGAGGACAAGCAGAACGTCTTGAGGGCCTACGGCGCCGAGGTGGTCGTCTGCCCCACCGCCGTGGCGCCGGAACATCCGGACTCCTACTACAGCGTCTCCAACCGGTTGGTGCAGGAGATCGACGGCGCCTGGAAACCCGATCAGTACTCCAACCCGAATGGGCCGGAAAGCCACTACGAGACAACGGGTCCCGAGATCTGGTCTGACACCGACGGTGAGGTGACGCACTTCGTCGCCGGTGTCGGGACCGGCGGCACCATCACTGGCGCCGGCCGGTACCTCAAAGAGGTGTCCAACGGCGCTGTGCAGGTGGTCGGCGCCGATCCCGAAGGTTCGGTGTACTCCGGCGGAACGGGCCGTCCCTACCTCGTCGAAGGTGTTGGTGAGGACTTCTGGCCCACCGCCTACGACCCGGAGGTGCCGGATCAGATCATCGCGGTATCCGACGCGGATTCCTTCGAGATGACCCGCCGCCTGGCCCGCGAGGAGGCGCTGCTGGTCGGCGGTTCCTGCGGTATGGCCGTGGTGGCGGCCGTCGAGGTCGCCAAACAGGCAGGTCCGGATTCGCTGGTGGTGGTGCTGTTGCCGGACGGCGGCCGCGGTTACCTGTCGAAGATCTTCAACGATGCGTGGATGTCGTCCTACGGTTTCCTGCGCAGCCGTCTCGACGGTTCCACCGAGGAGGTGACGGTCGGCGACGTGCTGCGCGGCAAGTCGGGTGCGCTACCGGACCTGGTGCACACCCATCCGTCCGAGACGGTGCGCGACGCCATCGGCATTCTCCGCGAGTACGGGGTGTCGCAGATGCCGGTGGTCGGCGCCGAACCGCCGGTGATGGCGGGAGAGGTCGCAGGCAGTGTTTCCGAACGCGAGCTGCTTTCCGCGGTATTCGAAGGACGTGCCAAACTCGCCGACGCGGTTTCGCAGCACATGAGCCCGGCTTTGCCATTGGTCGGCGCCGGCGAACTGGTCAGTTCGGCTGCCCATGATCTTCGTGAATGGGATGCCGTCATGGTGGTCGACGATGGAAAGCCGGTGGGCGTCATCACACGCAGTGACCTGCTCGGATACCTTTCCGATGGAACGTTGGGACGGTAATCGCATACACGTCCGGTGAGAATTCACGGTGGCCCATTAACGCCACCGTGAATCCAATATGAACACTCACAATGTCAGCAGGGTGAAGTTTCTATCTTGCCGCGCTTTTCGGGGCAGTTCTCGGGTACTGTAGGGCCGCTCGAATGCTCTCAGCGGTACCCGTCTGTGGAAGGCGCCATGACCGAACAACCCCCGGGCCCACCGCTCGGTGGCTTCCCGCCGCCTCCACCCGGCTACCCGCACAATCCGGGCTACTACCCCCCGCCCGGACGGTTCCCGCCCCCTGGGGCGTTCCCGCCTCCCGGGTACGGTTTGCCGCCCGGTGTCGGCACCCTGCCGACGTCGGCGTACACCCCCTGGATCGCCCGGGTGGTCGCCTTCCTCATCGACTACATCCCGTACCTCCTCATCATCGGTATCGGCTGGGGAATTCTGATGGGAACCCAAGAGTGCGTTGACTTCTCCAGCACCGGGCTGGGCGAGATCCTCGGCCAGTCCTACAACGGTCAGGTCTGCGGTGCGTCCACACTGGGGCAGACCTCGGTGACGCTGGCCGGCCTCGTGGGCCTGGCCTATGTCTTGTGGAATTACGGATACCGCCAGGGCACCACCGGATCGAGCATCGGCAAATCCGTGATGAAGTTCAAGGTCGTCAGCGAGAAAACCGGTCAGCCATTGGGATTCGGTCTGTCCCTCGTGCGTCAGCTGGCGCACGTCGTCGACTCGCTGATTTTCGGTCTCGGCTTCTTGTTCCCGTTGTGGGACAACAAACGTCAAACGCTGGCCGACAAAATCATGACCACGGTCTGTCTGCCCATCTGAGAACACCCGCATACCGTCCCGCGTAATCCGCACGGGGCGTTCAACCAACTCCGAAGCAGGAGCGATAGTGACCGATTACCCGCCACCTCCGCCTGGGAACTACCCGCCACCTCCGCCGGGGAACTACCCGCCGCCCCCGCACGGGAACTATCCGCCGCCGATCCCCGGGGGTTACCCGCCGCAGCCGGGCGTCCCGCCGGTGCTGCCGAAGGAGGCCTACACGTCGTGGTTCACCCGGGTGCTGGCCTGGCTGATCGACTGGGTGATCGTCGCCGTCCCGGTCGGTATCGCGCAGGGTATCGCCATCGCGACCGGTGATAACGAGTGCCTGACCGACACCACCGATGGTTACAGCGCGTCCTGCACCTCCACTCCGTCGACCTTCGGTCTGATCCTCACCACCGTCGTGAGTATCGCCGCGTTGGCGTTCGTGATCTGGAACTACGGCTACCGCCAGGGCACCACCGGATCCAGCGTCGGCAAATCCGTGATGAAGTTCAAGGTTGTCAGCGAAAAGACCTGGCAGCCCATCGGATTCGGTCTCTCGATCGTCCGTCAGATCGCCCACGTGGTCGACGCGATAATCTGCTATATCGGCTACCTGTTCCCGCTGTGGGACGGGAAGCGCCAGACCATCGCCGACAAGATCATGACCACCGTCTGCGTGCCCACGCAGCCCAAGCCCTGACGGACGCAGGCCTTGCTGCGTTGATTACGCTCTGCAGAAATGAGTGAGCACCGCAGCAAGGCCGATGTCCATCGCTGGCAGGGACTGGCCACCAAAGCCATCCATGCCGGATACCGCCCGGATCCCGCCACCGGCGCGGTCAACGCTCCCATCTACGCCAGCTCCACTTTCGCCCAGGACGGCGTGGGTGGGCTGCGTGGTGGCTTCGAGTACGCGCGGACCGGCAACCCAACGCGCGCTGCGCTGGAAGCATCGCTGGCCGCCGTGGAGGACGGCACGTTCGGCCGTGCCTTCAGTTCGGGTATGGCCGCCACCGACTGTGCGCTGCGTGCGCTGCTACGTCCCGGTGATCACATCGTCATCCCCGACGATGCGTACGGCGGCACCTTCCGGCTCATCGACAAGGTGTTCACCCAATGGGGTGTCACGCACACCCCGGTGGCTCTCGGTGACCCGGCCGCAGTCCGGGCGGCCTGCACCGACCGGACCAAACTCATCTGGGTCGAGACGCCCACCAACCCGCTGCTGTCCATTGCAGACATCGCCGCCATTGCAGAGGTGGGCGCATCTGTCGGGGCGAAGGTGTTGGTGGACAACACATTTGCCTCCCCGGCCCTGCAACAACCGCTGACGCTGGGCGCCGATATCGTGCTGCACTCCACCACCAAGTACATCGGTGGACACTCCGATGTCGTCGGTGGCGCGCTGGTGACCAACGACGAGGAACTCGACACGGCATTTGCGTTCCTGCAGAACGGCGCGGGTGCGGTACCCGGCCCGTTCGACGCCTACCTGACCATGCGTGGTCTCAAGACGCTGGCGCTGCGGATGCAGCGGCACAGCGAGAATGCCGCCGCGGTGGCCGAATTCCTGGCGGGTCACGCAAAGATCAGCACGGTGCTCTACCCGGGACTGCCCGACCATCCGAACCACGACGTCGCTGCCCGGCAGATGAGCGGCTTCGGAGGCATGGTGTCGGTGCGGATGCGTGGCGGCGCCGACGCGGCCCGGGAACTGTGCGCCCGCACCGAGATCTTCATCCTCGCGGAATCGCTGGGTGGGGTGGAATCACTGATCGAGCATCCCGGCGCGATGACTCACGCGTCGACGGCGGGATCGCAGCTCGAGGTGCCCGCCGACCTGGTGCGACTCTCGGTGGGGATCGAGGACATCAGCGATCTCCTGGGCGATCTGGAACAGGCCCTCGGATAGCACAACCCTCGGATAGCACAACGGCGCGGATCCCCTCGGGGGTCCGCGCCGTTGCATACAACCAGATCAGGCGTGGTACGGCTCGGCGCTGGCCAGCGTCACCTTCACGGAGTTGCCATTGGGCACCGTGTAGGTGCGGGTCTCGCCGACCTTGGCGTCGATCAGCGCGCCGCCGAGCGGTGAGTTGGGGGAGTACACCTCGAGCTTGCCGTCGTTGACGGCCTGCTCCCGGGTGCCGATCAGGAACGTCTCGGTATCGGACTCGTCGCCGTCGTAGAACACCTTGACGACCGAGCCCGGCAAGGCCACACCGGACTGCTTCGGAGCCTCGCCGACCTTGGCGTTGTTCAGCAGCTCCTGGAGCTGACGGATCCGTGCCTCTTCCTGGCCCTGCTGTTCGCGCGCGGCGTGGTAGCCACCGTTCTCCCGCAGGTCGCCTTCTTCGCGACGGTCGTTGATCTCAGCGGCTATGACCGGTCGGTTGGCGATGAGCTGGTCCAACTCGGCCTTCAGCCGGTCGTAGGACTCTTCCGTCAGCCAGGTCACTTGGGTATCAGTCATCTCGCGCTCCTGTCGTGTATTTGGGTCCGCGATGTACGCGTCGTGCAGCCGGTGACGGTCATCACTGCCGGGAGCATGCGTCAGCCGCGTGTATTGCCATCTCAGTGCCGCAGGTCACACGCGCTAAAGACGCAATACACGGCCCCAGCAGGGAACCGTGTATCGACCCAGCATACCACCGGCATGCCGGCCGGTTTTCATGTTTTGGCCGCATTCCGTTGGTTGTTCAGGGGGCCACCAGGTAGCCGGGCACGTTCGACCCGCAGCCGTAAACATCGCCCACCGCCGGCGGGGCGCTGGTCGTCACCAGTGCGCTGACCTGCACCGTAGCGGCCTCGGACGGTGGCACCAGCACTTCCCGCCGACCCGTCTCGCTGCCGTCCCTCGAGCGCCCCCGGATGATGCAGACGGCCGCTTGCGAGGGATCGGACCGGGACACGTTGAACGTCACCTCGACGGTCTGCGCATCAATGAGGCGGTAGGCGACCATTTCGCCTTCCACGTCGGTGTTGTTGATGCGCTGATAGCCGATCATCGCGGCGACTCCGGCAAGCGTGGCAACCAGGACCGCGAGGGCGATCGCACCCCAGCGCCGCGTGCGCCGTGACATCCGCTGCCGACCGTAGCGCGACTCGGGGCGGGTCAGGTGGGTTTGATTCATCAGGGAGTTTCTCGGTCCGTCGGTGCTCGGCATTGTGATTTCGGATCCCGACCGGCGGAATGGAACGATCGGGATGGAAGTATTACCGGTATGGGTGTCAGTGGAGATCGACCCTGGCAACTATAGGCACCCCGAGTAACGGCAGACCCGAAGGCAAGCACCCGAAGGCACTACAACGAAGGCAGCACGAAGGCAGATGGTGAGCGAACTGCGGTTGATGGCGGTCCACGCCCATCCGGACGACGAGTCCAGCAAGGGTGCCGCGACAACGGCACGCCACGCGGCCGAGGGGCACCGGGTCATGGTCGTGACCCTGACCGGCGGGGAACGCGGCGACATCCTCAACCCGGCGATGGACCTACCGGAGGTGCACGGCCGGATCCACGAGGTCCGTCGTGACGAGATGGCCAAGGCCGCCGAGATCCTCGGCGTCGAACATGCCTGGCTGGGATACATGGACTCCGGACTTCCCGAGGGTGACCCGCTGCCACCGCTGCCCGAGGATGCATTTGCGCTGGTGCCGCTCGCCGAGCCGGTCGGAAGACTGGTTCGGCTCATTCGCGAGTTCAAGCCCCACGTCATCACCACCTACGACGAAAACGGCGGATACCCGCACCCCGATCACATCCGCTGCCACCAGGTGTCCATCGCCGCGTACGAGGCCGCCGCCGATCATCTCGCCTACCCGGACGCCGGTGAGGTGTGGGCCGCGGCCAAGCTGTACTACAACCATGGCTTCGTGCGGCAGCGGATGCAGCTGCTGCAGGACGAGTTCGCCAAACACGGCCGCAAGGGACCGTTCGACAAGTGGCTCGAACACTGGGACCCCGACCATGACGTGTTCGCCGACCGGGTGACCACCAGGATCGAATGCTCGGAGTACTTCAGCCAGCGTGACGATGCGTTGCGCGCACATGCCACCCAGATCGATCCCGACGGTGATTTCTTCGCCGCGCCGATCGAATGGCAACAGCGGCTGTGGCCCACCGAGGAGTTCGAACTCGCGAGATCCCGGGTGCCCATCTCACTGCCCGAAGACGACTTGTTCACCGGGATCGAGCCATGAACGAATTTGCCCTCACCGTGACGCTGCTCGCCGTTGATCCGCTGCCCCGCAATCCGGTCGGTCCGGACTTCGGAAAAGCCAGCCCCTTCGGCCTGCTGGTGGTGGTCCTCCTGCTGGTCGGCACGTTTGCGCTGGTGTGGTCGATGAATCGGCACCTCAAGCGGCTGCCGGAGTCGTTCGACCCGGAGCATCCCGAGCCGGACCAAGCGCTCGACGATGGCACGGTCGAGCCGACTGTCACCGACGCGGGACCGGACACTGGCGCGCCGCCGCCACGGGAGTCCGGTGGCTGATCGGCCCAGCGCCAACCAGCTGGGAACCGCGGCCAGCCCCTACCTGCGCCAGCACGCCGACAACCCGGTGCACTGGGTGGAGTGGACGCCCGCCGCGTTGGCCGAATCGGCACGTCGTGATGTGCCGATTCTGCTGTCCATCGGATATGCGGCGTGCCATTGGTGCCACGTGATGGCCCACGAGTCGTTCTCCGATGACGAGGTCGCCGCCGCTGCCAACGAACACTTCGTCTGCATCAAAGTCGACCGTGAAGAGCGACCGGACCTCGATGCGGTGTACATGAACGCCACCGTTGCGCTGACCGGCCAGGGCGGCTGGCCGATGACGTGTTTCCTGACGCCCGACGGCAGGCCGTTCTTCTGCGGCACCTACTATCCCAAAAGCCAATTCCTGCAATTACTTTCCGCAGTGAACGATACCTGGCGAACCCGGCGCGGCGAGGTGGAGACCGCGTCGGCGCAGATCGCCGGTGAACTCCGCAAAGCGGCGGCCGGGCCATCCGGGGGCGGCCCGGAGATCACGCCGGAGCTGTGTGCCCACGCAGTGGCCGTGGTGCTGGCCGATGAGGACGCCACCCATGGCGGCTTCGGTGCGGCACCGAAATTCCCGCCGTCGGCACTGCTGGAAGCGTTGCTACGCAACTACGAACGCACCCACGACACCGCTGTTCTTGCGGTCGTCGAACGGGCCGGCGCGGCCATGGCAAGGGGCGGTATCTACGACCAACTGGCCGGCGGATTCTCGCGATACAGCGTCGACAATGCTTGGGTGGTACCGCATTTCGAGAAAATGCTCTACGACAACGCCCTGTTGCTGCGGTTCTACGCGCATTGGGCGCGATGCACCGGTGACCCGTTGGCGCTGCGGGTATGTGCGCAGACGGCCGACTTCCTGCTCCGCGATCTCGCCGCCGGCGACGTCTTCATCTCGTCGTTGGACGCCGACACCGCGGGTGTCGAAGGAGCGACGTACGTCTGGACCCGAGCCCAACTGCGCGACGTGCTCGGAGACGACGACGGTTCATGGGCGGCAGACCTTTTTGCGGTGACGCCGGCCGGAACCTTCGAGCACGGCGCCTCGGTCCTGCAGTTGCCTGCCGACGCCGACGACGACAACCGATTGGACCGGGTCCGGACCGCGTTGCTGGCGGCCCGGGCACAGCGCAACCAGCCTGGCCGTGACGACAAGATCGTCACCTGCTGGAACGGCCTGGCCATCACCGCGCTGTGCGAGGCGGCGGTGGCGCTGCGGCGCCCCGAGTTGGCTGCGGCCGCGCACCGATGTGCCTCGACCGTGCTGCGGGAACACCTGATCGACGGCCGGCTGCGGCGGACCAGCCTCGGCGGGCGGGTGGGAGACAGTGCGGCGATCCTGGAGGATTACGCGGCGCTCGCGACGGGTCTGCTGGGCGTGTACCAGCTGACCGGTGAATTCCTCCGCGAGGCCCGCGAGCTCATCGACATTGCGCTGGCACATTTTGTGGACCCGGAGCGGCCCGGCCGATGGTTCGACACCGCCGACGACGCCGAAGAGCTGATGGTGCGGCCTGCTGATCCTGTCGACGGAGCCACCCCCTCCGGTGCGGCACTGCTCGCCGAGGCATTGCTGACCGCCGCCCATCTGGCCGGCTCGGACCTCTACGCCGACACCGCCGCTGCGACCCTGCGGGCGCACTCCCAACTGCTGGCCGCCGCACCCCGCTCGGCTGGTCACTGGTTGGCGGTGGCCGAAGCCGCGGTCCGGGGGCCGCTGCAGATCGCCGTCGCCGGTGAGCCTGATTCGCCGCTGCTGGAGACGGCCCGACGCTTGGCGCCGGGCGGGGCAGTGGTGGTGGGCGGCGCCGCGGACTCCTCGGAACTGCTGGTCGGGCGCGACCGCGTGGGAAGTCTGGACGCGGCTTATGTGTGCCGAGGCCGAGTGTGTGATCTGCCGGTCACCGGTGCCGCCGAACTGGCTGCCGCACTGGGTGTCTCCGTGTAATCTGCGGCAGGTGACCGACGTCGATCCTGAAGCCCTCGTCAAGCGCTATCTCGAAACGGTGGTGACCGGCTCCCCTGAGGATGTTGCCGCGTTGTACTCCGAGGATGCCACTCTGGAGGATCCTGTCGGTGGCGGTGAGGTGCACATCGGACGCAAGGCGATCGCCGGTTTCTACGGTGCCACCGCGGGCGCCGAAGTTGCGACCGAATTGCAGCAGATCCGCGTCGGCGGCCACGAGGCGGCCTTTGTGTTCTCCATCACGGTGACCATCGGAGAGACGAAGATTCGCGTCGAACCCATCGAGGTCATGACGTTCAACAACTCCGGCGAGATCACCTCGATGAAGGCCTACTGGGGCCCGTCGAACATGACTCAGCTGTAGGCGGCCGTCACCAGAAGACCGCGAACCACATCGCGATGTAGTGGCAGATCGCTGCCACCGCGGTGCAGGCGTGGAAGAACTCGTGGTGGCCGAATGTCGTCGGCCACGGATTGGGCCATTTCAGCGCGTACAGCACGCCGCCGACGCTGTAGAGCGCGCCGCCGACGATCAGCAGCACCACCGCGGCCACACCGGCGCCGTCCATGATCGGTCCGATGAACCACGCTGCCACCCAGCCCAGCAGCAGATACAGCGGCACCCCGACCCAGGCCGGTGCCGACGGCCAGAACATCTTGAGCAGGACGCCCGCCAAGGCGCCGCCCCAGACGATCCAGAACAGCACCATGCCCTTTTCCGAAGGCAGTGCCAGCAGCGCGAACGGCGTGTAACTGCCGGCGATGAAGATGAAGATCATCGAGTGATCGGCACGTTTCATCCACTTGCGGGCGGTGGGCGACGTCCAGTGCACCCGGTGGTAGGTGGCGCTGACTGCGAACATCGCCACGATCGTGAGGGTGTAGATCAGGGTCGCCACCCCCGCCATCGTGGATTCCATCGCCCACGACACCGACACCAACGCCGCGCCGCAGAAGACGGCAACCACCGCTGAGTACAGATGGATCCAGCCACGGGCGCGGGGCTTGCCGAGGAAGTCGGCGACCCCGTCGGCAATGGCTTCGGGGAAGTCTTCGGGTCCGTCGTCGTCGCTATCTGAGGACCATTGCGCGTCTTCGGCGTTGATGGGTGCCGACATGTCAGCTCGCCTCTCTCGGGCATTGCCGTGAACGGCTTGTGTAGACGCCAGAGATCACCTCGGACATCACTGTTGGTCACAGTAGTCTGGAACGTCGTGGACATCATTCCCCCGCAACTCAAAGAGCCGGCCTATCGGGTTTATGAGATGCGGCTCCGTCACGAGCTGATGCGGTCCAGAGCACAGCTTCCGCGGCATATCGCCGTGCTGTGTGACGGCAATCGACGCTGGGCGCGTGACGCCGGTTACGACGACGTGAGCTACGGCTATCTGATGGGGGCCGCCAAGATCGCCGAGATGCTGCGCTGGTGCCAGGAAGCCGGCATCGAGATGGCGACGGTGTATCTGCTGTCCACCGAAAACCTGCAACGCGACCACGACGAGCTTGCGGCGCTGATCGAGATCATCACCGATGTGGTGGAACAGATCTGCGCGCCCGCCAACAAGTGGAGTGTGCGCACCGTCGGCGATCTGGAGTTGTTGGGGGAGGAGCCCGCCCGTCGGGTCCGGGAAGCCGTCAACAGCACCGTGAGCGCCGGAGCTTTCCACGTCAACGTCGCGGTCGGCTACGGCGGCCGTCAGGAGATCGTCGACGCCGTCCGCTCGCTGCTGTCCAAGGAGCTGGCCAACGGGACCGCGCCGGGCAAGCTGATCGATGCCGTGACCATCGACGCCGTCTCGGAGAACCTGTACACCTCCGGCCAACCCGACCCCGACCTGGTGATCCGCACCTCGGGTGAGCAGCGGTTGTCGGGTTTTCTGTTGTGGCAGAGCGCGTATTCGGAGATGTGGTTCACCGAGGCCCACTGGCCGGCGTTCCGCCGGGTCGACTTCCTGCGGGCGCTGCGCGACTACACCAGACGGCATCGGCGTTTCGGGGGCTGACCGGTGGCCGCTCTTTCCGCCGTGGTGTTCGCGCTGAGTTGGTGGCTGGGTCTGTATCTGCTGGCCCGCAATCCGCGTAAGCCGGTGCTGGCATTGGCCGCCGCAGGATTGTGCAGTTTCGCAGTGGTGGTGGCATTGGATGCCATCCGCTTGACCAGCGCCCAGCATTCCGAGCTGCTCAGCCGGGTCGAGATCTACCTGGTGGTGGTGCCCGGGGTGGCGTGGTTCGCGGTGCTGCTCGAGATGGCCAGGCCGGGGCAGCGCTGGCG
>NZ_JBARXZ010000112.1:0-5257 GCF_049647605.1 Mycobacterium sp.
CCGTCATCTCGATCCGGCAGTCGTCACGGGCCTACGAATTTGTCGATCCGGAACCCGGCGACAACGAGGCCCGCCGCAAGGCCGGGACCATCGCCTCCCTGGCGCAGGCGATCGTGCACGCCGCCGACATGGGTGCGAAGGTGATCAACCTCAGCGTCACTTCGTGTGTGTCGGCGGCCGACCCCATGGACCAGCGGGCTCTGGGGGCGGCGGTGTGGTACGCGGCCACCATCAAGGACGCAGTACTGGTGGCGGCCGCCGGTAACGAAGGCGAGGAAGGCTGCGCGCAGAACCCGCTGTTCAATCCGCTCAACACGGCCGACCCCCGCGATTGGAGCCAGGTCAAGACCGTCTCGTCGCCGTCGTGGTTCTCCGATTACGTCCTGTCCGTCGGCGCCGTCGACAACGCGGGCGCACCGCTGCCGGCCAGCCTGGCGGGTCCGTGGGTCCGGGCCGCCGCCCCCGGCGTCGGGATCATGGGCCTCTCACCGCAATCCGGCAGTCCGGTCAATGCCTATCCGCCGGCGCGGCCCGGCGACCCGAACACCCCGTTCTGGGGAACCAGCTTCTCGGCGGCCTATGTCAGCGGCGTGGCCGCATTGGTGCGGGCGAAGTTCCCGGAGCTCACCGCGCATCAGGTGATCAACCGGATGCTGCAGACCGCGCACAATCCGCCGCGCGGGGTGGACAATCAGGTTGGCTACGGAGTGGTGGATCCGGTTGCCGCCTTGACATTCGACGTGCCGGCCGGGCCTCGGCAGGCTCCTGATGCGCAGAGCAGGGTGATAGCTCCGCCGCCGCCACCGCCACCGCCAGATCACCGTGCGCGCACTGCGGCGTTGGCGTTCGCCGGCGTGACGGCAAGTGTGGTGGTGATCGCGCTGCTGATCGCACGCGCCAGGCGCGCCCGATGACCGCACCGGTACGGCTCGCGGTCATCATCGGCGTATTGCTGGCCGGCCTGCTGGGCTGGTCGTTGGCCGGATATCCCGGCGCCGCCGCCGCTCTGGTCCTGGGAACACTGCTCGCTGTGGTTCGCTGGTGGCGGCAACCGCTGTGGTCTTGGGCGCGGCTGTTCTGGATTCGTCGCCGCGCCATCCATCTCAGCGAACCGGTCACCGTCGCCAACGACCGCTCCGGCGGCGGCGTGCGGTACCAGGGCGGCACGGCGATCGTCGCGGTGCATGTTCTCGGAAAGGCCCACACTCCCACGTTTTTCACCGGATCCACGGCCACCCAGACTGCCAACACTCTTGACATCGCCGAGCTGCACTCGCTGATGCATCAGAGTCTGGGCCTCACCCTGGAATCATTGAGCGTGGTCAGCGCCGGCGCCCGGCGGCGCACCACCGGTGACTATCCCCGGGTGTACGACACCCTCATCGGCACACCGCCGTACGCCGGCCAACGCGAGACCTGGCTGGTGGCGCGGATCAGCGCGGCGGACAACGCCGACGCCGTACAGTGGCGGATCTCGGTGGGAACAGCGGCATTGGCTGCGGCGCAACGGATCAGCGCGACGCTGCGCTGCCAGGGTATTCGCGCCCGTGTCGCCACGGCTACCGACATGGTGGAGATGGAGCGCCGGTTCGGGGCCTCCGCGCTGGCTGCGGGTAGACAGCGCTGGCGGTCGGTCCGTTCCGACAATGGCTGGCTGACGACGTACTGGTACCGCAGGCAGCACATCACCACCGATGTACTGCAGCAGGCGTGGGCGATGCGCGCCGACGGTGTCATGCAGAATGTGACGCTGTTCCCAGATGGCTCCGCGACCGCCACCGTCACCTTGGCGACGGCGCAACCACCCACCGCGACTCCAGCGGTGTTGCTGCGGAACCTGCCTGGTGAGCAGGCTGCGGCCGTGGTAGCCGGTCTGTGCGGGCCGACCGTGCGACTGCGTGGGGTGCGGCGCGGTGTGTTGCCGGCGACACTGACGATTCCTGTCGGACCTTCGGGGGTGCTGATCGGCAAGTTCGGTGCCGGCGACCGGATGCTGGTCCCGCTCGGCGATCCGGGGGAGTTCACCCGTATTCACCTGGCCGCGGACGATACGCTGGCCAAACGCCTGATCATTCGTGCGGTCGGATCCGGGGACCGCGTCACGGTGCACACCCGTGACCTGGCCCGGTGGGCGAGCGTGCGGATGCCCGATGTTGCGGTCACCGCTCGCGCCCGGCCGGTGGCCGGAACCACCGTCAGCGTGGTCGACGGAACA
Organism: Mycobacterium sp.; assembly: GCF_049647605.1. GTDB lineage: Bacteria > Actinomycetota > Actinomycetes > Mycobacteriales > Mycobacteriaceae > Mycobacterium. The sequence continues at coordinate 2,216 of NZ_JBARXZ010000112.1, forward strand.
GTGGCTCCGGCGCCCCGGCCCAACACCGTCATCTCGGTCGGACGACCCGGTGAACTCCGCGGCAGCGCCGACGTCGTGATCACCCAGACCGGGCCTGCCACTGTGGACGTCACCGCCGCGGGCCGGCTCTACCATGTGGAGATGGAGCTGTTTCGGGCCGAAAACCGCTATGTGTCAACCGAACCGGTTACCGTGGCTTCCGATCGGGAACTGGTGGACGAGAGCCGATGACAAGCAGCATCTCAACAGCGCGACGACACTTCGACCAGGGTATGGAGCTGCTGGCGAGAGATCCGGCGGAGGCGCTGAACCGTTTCGGCGCGGCCACCGAGGTGGACGAGACCATGGCGGATGCGTGGCTGGGGCGCATCGCTGCCGGGGATGATTCGATGTCGAGCCTGCAGCAGTTGTATGCGTACGGCGCTCGGTTGCACCGGGAAACCAACCGGCTGGGGGCGTCGCTGTCGGCGCACATCAAGGCCGGGCCGTACTTGGCGATCACCGTGACCGAGGCCTCACACGCGGGGCTGGCCCTGGGTTCGGCGCTCACTGATGACGGCCAGTACGAGAAAGCCGAAGCGGTACTGAATGATTCGGCTCTGCTGGACACCTGGGAGAATCACCAGTGGCAGCAGTATCTGCGGGCGTATCTGATGCTGACCACCCAGCGCTGGCCGGACGTGGTCTCGGTGGCCGCCACCGTCCTGCCACCTCAGGCGATCATCATGTCGGCGGTCACCGCCGCGACCAACACCCTGGCTGCCCACGCCGCGGCCCATCTCGGCCAGGGCCGCGTCGCTCTGGACTGGGCGAACCGGGTGGAACTGCGGGCCGCACACGCATCTCCGAGTGAAGGCCGGCGCCGCGACCTGAGCCCCGGGATGGTGGCGGCCATCGACCCGACGGATTTCCCGTTGATCGCAGCCGATCTCGCCTACGTCCGGGGGATGGCGCACCGTCAGCTCGGCGAGGAGGACAAGGCGCAGGTGGTGCTGTCCAAGGCGACCATCAACGGTGCCCTGATCCCGGCGGCGCAGCAGGCGTTGGCGGATTCGTCGCTGCAGTTGCTGGTCACCGACGAGGAGACCATCAACAGCCGCACCAACAAGTGGGATGTCAGCACGGCGCAGACCCGAGCCGACCGTGAAGAGCAGGAAAACGAGGGGCGCCGCACCGAACTGCTGGCCGAGGGCCGGGCGTTGCTCGACCACCAGGTGGGCCTGGCAGAGGTGAAAAAGGCTGTGGCAGAACTGGAAGACCAGATCGAGGTGCGCGCATTGCGGCTTGCGCACGGTCTGCCGGTGACCAATCAGACCAACCACATGCTGCTGGTGGGGCCGCCGGGTACCGGCAAGACGACAACAGCCGAGGCGCTGGGAAAGATCTACGCGGGGCTGGGCATCGTGCGGCATCCCGAGATCATCGAGGTCAAGCGGGCAGACTTCTGCGGGGAACACATCGGCTCGTCGGGCCCGAAAACCAATGAACTGATCAAGCGTTCGCTGGGTCGCATCCTGTTCATGGACGAGTTCTATTCATTGGTGGAGCGACACCACGACGGCCGCCCGGACATGATCGGCATGGAGGCCGTGAACCAGCTTCTGGTTGCACTGGAGGTGCATCGCTTCGACTTCTGTTTCATCGGTGCGGGATACGAGAAGGAAGTCGACGAGTTCCTGACGGTGAACCCGGGCTTGGCCGGCCGGTTCAACAGGAAGTTGCGTTTCGAGTCCTACAGCCCGGACGAGCTCGTGGAGATCGCGCTGCGCTATGGGAAGCCGCGTGCGACGGTGATCGAACCCGCGGCGCAAGAGGCGCTCAATGCGGGGTGCCGGATCCTGCGTGCCTATCGGGCTGCCGACGGGACGCACGGCATCGACGTCATGCAGAACGGCCGGTTCGCCCGAAATGTCGTCGAACGCGCTGAACGGCTGCGTGATTCGCGGGTTGCGGCCCAACATCGCACGGAGCGGGGCTCGGTCACCGTCGCGGATCTCGAAACCATTCGCACCCAGGACATCGCCTCGGCGATCCGCGACGCGTGTGCCGAGAAGCACGTCCCGATCGAGGTCTGAGTCAGCGCCGGGGTCTACGCGAACGGTGGCCGGGTTCGGGCTTTGGATTGGGCGTAGCCGTGCGTGATGGCGGCGGCGATCTCGAGGAAGCGGAGCTTGGTCTCGGAGCTCATCTCCTTGGTCACGTCGATGACACCGCCGGGACGCAGGTGCGGATCGAAGGGCACCCCGACCACGATCTGCCCCCGGCTGGTGAACTGTTGAGCCAGCGCAGTACGGGTGCGTTTCTCGGAGTGGCCGTCGGAGTCGTTGAGCACCACGATGGTTCGGCGCATCAGCTCGGTCCGGCCGTTGTGGGCGAGCCAGTCCATGGTCTGGGCGGCAGCCGCCGCGCCGTCGGCCCACGGTGAGGACACCACGATCAGGGCGTCGACGTCGCGCAGGGCCTCCTGGGTGACCGGGGCGTCCATCGTCGAGCCGCAATCGATGATCGAGATGGTGAAGTGCCGGTCCAGGCGGGTGGCGGCCTCGCGGTAGATGGCCGGATCCAGTACGTGCCGCCCGGCTTGGGCCGATTCGCCGGCCAGGACGTAGAGACCGCTGGCGTTGTTACCGACCCGCCCGCGAAGGTCGGCGAACGACTGAAGATTCTTGTCGGTGGCCACTTCCCAGTAGGACCCGCGCGCGCTCGGGTCGATTCGGCTGGCAAGGCGCCCGAAGGCGGTGTCGGCGTCGATGGCGATCACCCGATCGCCGGGGCGCTGCTCGGCGAGGATCGAACCCACGCTGGCGGCCACCGACGTTTTCCCGACACCGCCCTTGCCGAGTACACCGATCTTCAAATGCCCGGGCAGCGGGGCGCGCAAAATCGCCACCAGTTCGTCGTAGCGGCGTTGCGACCGGGATGGCCCGGGGTTGACCAGCCCGAACGTGGCGCGGTGGACGAGGTTGCGCCAGCCGGCTGCGGGACGCGGTTTGGCGGGGGCCGGAACCGTCCGGATCGGCGGCATGGGCGGGTGGGCCGGAG
>NZ_JBARXZ010000113.1:0-34821 GCF_049647605.1 Mycobacterium sp.
GATCAGTGGGCCCCGCTCTTGAGCGGGGCCCACTGTCGTGTCAAATGTGGCCAGACATGGTGTTGCTGAGAGGAGTTCGCGAACACACGCATTTACACCTCGTGCCGCATCGGCACCCCGCCAGGCATATGCACCTAGCGGCCAGTGTGACGCGCAACCTCAACCAGACACCCTCTGCGCCAACGAGTTCAGCGATGCTGATCTAGCTAATGAGTGTAGGGATCCAAACCACGCAGCCAACTGAGATGAGCTTGTTGGAGTTCGTCCGCACGGGTGAGGAATCTGACGATCAGGGCGATCTCCGCCGCGCTGTACTGGCTCAACAACACCTTGCCACCCTGATCCAGCAGCGGGGAGGTGAGTTCCGAGATTCGGCGGCCAGCAAGAGTGGTCGCCAACACGATAACTCGCCGGCGATCGGTGGGATGCAGCGATCGACTGACGTAGCCCAGCTTCTCCAGTCGGTTGAGCACGGTAGTGGTGCCGGCGGCAGTGAGGCCGAGCCGGTCAGCCAGAAGTCCCGGCGTCGTGGCCTTCTCGCCCGCAAGGAGAATGAGCAAGAGGGCACGTAGACCTGTCTGATTGACGCCGAGCACCCTCACCAATTCGTGCGCCAAGTCGTCGACGGATCCATGAAAAGATTCCAGTCTTGTCTTTAGGATTACGGCGATCCGAGCGAGTTCGGTTGGCATCGGACGAAAATCCTCCCACCCAGCGCTGGCCCCCCTTTGGTGGACATGGGACCGAGCGGCCCGTGCCGACTGATCGAGCCGGTTTCCTGAGCCGCGGTTTGATTATAACGACGGTGGAGTGGCCTACGCATCGATTATCGAGGCTTTCGCTCGAACTGTGGACGGTGGAACTTTCCGCGGCTTTGGCCACCAGCACGCGCCGGTCATTGAACTCTCAGAAGAATTTAGTCGCAGTGTTACCAACACCCTTCCGCCTGGTCGACGGACACGTTTGTGCCTGGTGTGCGCAATCTGATTCGGGAGACTAGTCGTCATGCTCGATGGCGACTGGAGAATAGCAATAACCCTCGACTGGAATGGTCCTTCGGCCCAGTCGAGGGTCATTCATCGCTGCACTTCTCCAGGCTATGCGCTCAACCTGACCTGACCCGATCGGCGCCGACCGTATATGCAGTTGGCTGGTTCTTGCGCGCCATCTGATTGGCCTGTCCGGCCTGCAGAGTTAGGTGACAGTCGTGGTGGTGAGCGTCGGAGAAGGATTCGGGTAGCACGAGGTTGCGATGTTACCAAGAATTGGAATGTTGGTGTTGAAGGTCATGCCGGGGTTGGCATAGCTGGTGCCGGCATACTTGCTGGTAATCGAACCGGGAGCGGTGGCCGTCACGTTGATGGTGACGGCGGGCGGGATGTATGTCGTACCGCCGGGAATTGGGCCAGGAATGGTAAGCACAACATTCCCGCTCACTAGAGCCGTCGAGCCGGGGTAAGTCCCACCGGATGCGCTGGAGGAGACATATGTCGAATTTGCCGGGATCGGGATGAGCATCTTCATGGTGTTGACGTTATTGATCGTAACGCCGCTCGCCGACGACGGAATCGTCGATGAACCCGGCGCAATGGTAATGGCTACGGGAGAACCCGCGGTCACCGAAGTCGGCGCGGTGCCGGTGACCGACGCCGTCTGGGTCGACGTCCCAACCGAGGCCTGGCAAGCCCAGTTCACAGAGACGACGGCTGCATGTGCCGTCCCGGCGAAACAAAGTGCGGCGGCAAGGGCCATCGGAGTAATGGCGCCGGCACGAAACAGCGTGGATGTATTCGATCGCATAGTTGCCTCCGAAAGGTAATAGTGACGGTGTGGCCGGGATGCCGCGCCGCGGTAGATCGGAAAAACGATAACTCGCATCCATCGAAATTCCTGACACATTTCAGACACGTTTCTATGGCTATTTTTGTTTGTTTATAACTAGTTATTCAGCGTTAAATATAAGCAAGTAAAAGTTATCACCGCAAAGACATTGGATGCGGAATCATATTGGAGTGCGCTTGGGGGCGGTGTGAATCATCGATGGTCCGGTCGCGGCGCACAGCGGAAGTCACGCGAGCGATGAATGCGATATCGGACGTATGCGACCTAAGGAACCAACCAAGTCGTCGCGGGGGCGGAAGGATCGGTGCAAGCTGGGCGTCACCCGAAGCGGTATGCCGTTGCCAGGTCCTCACCTTCAGCGACATCTGTGTGACCCGCTGACATGTGGTCGTGCAGGCTGTCTCGCGGCGATGTCGCCTACATTTGTCTCCGAATCGCTGCATTTCCTACCCGCCTAGGTCGCCGCTCACTACTGACGGGAGGACGCAGAAGGTGTTCGCGCACTGCGTGCTAACCGAATTCTTCGCGCGAGTCGATGAGAGTGTCCTCGCCTGGCGGATAAGCAGATCAGAATCTTCACGTCCGTGGTCGGCGGTGAGTCGTAAGCGGGCCACGGTTTCGGCGAGCTCGCCGATCACCAGGTTGAGCGCTGTCTCATCGCATATTGACCGCGGATGTGTGGTCCAATCCATGCTCCAAGAGGTCGAAGATCGCATCGAGGGCTTCGCGGGGCTGTGGCTCGTCAGCCACGAACTGCGGAATCTCCAACACGTACCGCGCCACCGCACGTGCTGTCACATCGTCGGGCGATCGACCCAATTCGGCTGCGACCGCCTCGGCTAGTGGCTTCTCGCAACGGATCCACAGCTTTCGCGAGTATTCCCGGAGCGCAGGGGTGGTCATGATCAGTTCGGTACGCCGGACGAAGGCTTGCGAGAGACTGGGCTCGAACGGTCCCCTGCCGGCCATGAAATCCCGCAGCGCTGCGAGCACTGAAGTGTGCGCCGCCCGATTGTGAACGGCCGAAAGCAGGCTCTCCCGACGTTCCACGCCGTCGTCGAACATCACCGCCGGCTTGCCATCGGGGACGTGCTTGAACAACGTGGGCACCGAGACATCGACCTCGTCCGCGATGTCCTTCACCGGCACGGCGTCGTATCCCCGGGCCAGGAACAGACGTTCGGCCGCCTCAGCCAACGCACTACGCGTCTGCGCGTTCTTACGGGCGCGACGGCCCGGCACGTCAGTCGTCACCCAATCACCCTACACGCCAAACTAGACTTGCTGAACTAATTAAGTCCCTATATAACTTTAGTCAATAAACCATTGCGTCAGGAGTTGAAGTGAAGACAGCACGTACAGATGCCACCTCCACCTTGATCGTCGGAGGCAGCCTCGTGGGTCTATCGGCGGCGGTCTTCCTCGCATCGCACGGCGTACCGACGACACTCATCGAGCGCCATTCCGGCAGCGCGTTGCACCCCCGCGCCATCGGCTACACGACGCGCACGATGGAGCTGTTCCGCGGCGTCGGGATCGAGTTGCCACCGAGCACGCAGCACGGCCCACCGCGCCGCGCTCGTGTCGAAAGTCTTGCCGGACAGTGGTTTGAGGAGTATCCGTGGTCACCCCCGGCGACGGCCGCCTCCATGGCGGCAGACCATTCCCCGGTGCGGGCCAGCGCGATAGCCCAAGACGCATTGGAGCCCATCTTGCGCAAACGAGCCATCGAACTCGGCGCTGACTTGCGCTTGGGCACCGAGCTCGTCTCCTTCGACGACCACGGTGATGGTGTCACCGCTACGGTGCGCCGACGGGCCGATGGAAGCGAATACCGCCTCGACACCGACTTTTTGGTCGCGGCCGACGGGGCCGGCAGCGAGATCCGGGGCCGCCTGGGCATTGCCCGGACCGGGCGAGGCCTGCTGTCAGTTCAGCGCAGCATCCTCTTCAGGGCGCCCGAGCTGGAGCACTATCTGCGCCAGGGCATCGTGCAGTTCGAGATTGAACAACACGGGTTCGAGGCCTTCCTGACGACCTACTCCGACGGACGTTGGGTATTGATGCTCAAAGACGACCTCGACCGCACCGAAGACGAACAGCGCGCGGCGATTCGGCGCGCCACGGGAATCGACGACCTGGGGATCGACCTGATCACCACCGGACGTTGGGAACTGTCGGCGCTCATCGCCGACCACTTCAGTTGCGGGAGAGTCTTTCTCGCCGGGGACGCCGCGCACCAACTCCCGCCGAATCGCGGCGGTTACGGCGCCAACACCGGAATCGGCGATGTCCACAACCTCGCGTGGAAGATCGCCGCGGTCCACACCGGCCGCAGCGAGCCGGCGCTTCTCGACACCTACGACGCCGAACGACGCCCAGTCGCCTGGCTACGGCACGAGCAGATCTTCGCCCGCGCCGATTACAAGGCCTACATCGATACCCCCACCTCCGAGACCAAGATCATCGATGACGTCGCCATGGAACTCGGCCAGCTCTACCGCGCCGTCGCGCCGGCCAACATGAGTCCCGACCTGCCGGAGGCCCGCAGACCTGATGAATGGGTCGGGCAACCCGGTACGCGCGCGCCGCATGTGTGGGTCGCACCCGGTCGATCTACTCTGGACCATTTTGGGCGGCATTGGACCCTCGTCACCGGCTCAGAAGCATGGCGCACCGCCGCCGAATCCGTCGCTGTCAAACTCGGTCTTCCAATCGACATCCTCGGTGTGACAAGCGAATCCGAGGCTCGCGCCCACATCCTGACAGCATTTGGACTGGGACCCAGCGGAGCCTCCTTGGTCCGACCTGACGGGTACATCGCGTGGCGCTCCGTGACTGCTCCAACCAGTCGCGAGGCGGCGTTGACGACGGCACTCAGCACCGCAGCCGTACTCAGCCCGAGACCGTCGCACTGGGACGACCACGCTGCCCTCGTCGACCTGACCTCCCGCTACGCCAACGCGATCAACCGCGGGTGGGGCGGCAAGACCATCCACCCCGAGGACATCGCGCACATCTTTGCCCCCGATGGCACCTTCACGCACCCGGGCACACCCCCGACGGTCGGAGCCGCCGCAATTGCAGCAGGTTTGGAGCAAGCCACCGCAGCCGTACCGTTCGCCATGCACGCCTTCTTGAACCCCATCCTGGACATCGACGGCGACCGTGCCACCGGTCAATGGCTGATGTGGGTCGCGGCCGACGGCAACGAGGACCCCCGCGCGGCATACCTCGGCGCAGACATCACCTACACACGCACCCCGGAAGGGTGGCGGATCCAATCGATCATCATCGTGCCCGGAATTCGCATACCCGCGTGAGGATGACGCGGTCACGCCCTGGCAGGTGAAGTGCTCGCGGGCCGGCGAGCGGCTGTGCCGACACCGTTTGGCACAGCCGCTTCGGGTAACAGGGGCGGCGGTGAGTTCTCTCCGCCGCCGGTGCAGGTGTCAGCCTGGGAGCGGAGAACAAAGGACGAACTTGTTACCCAGGGGTCTTCCGCGACTGCTCAGATCTCGTGTGGTCCGGCCGTCGGTTCGAGGTGCACTGGGCCGCACGCCTGACGCACTGCCTGCACCGTGGCGGTGATATCTGCGACCTTGAAGGATGCGGCCACCGAAGGGCCTGCGACGCTTTCATAGCTGAAGTGCGCGACTACTGATCGAAGATGCGTCGCAACACATCGACGGCCGTCGCCGTGTCTGAAGTACTTGTTCCCGCATAGCCAAGCAGCACTGCGGGAGGTAGTTGCCTGTCGATGCAGTGTATCGACAGGGGCCAAAGATGAATGCCCGCCTCAGCCGCACGCTGAGACACGTTGTGCTCGTCCAGTTCTCCGACGAGCCAACCAACCAGATGCAATCCATTGCCTGACGGTTCCACTCGTATCGAATCAGCGATATGCCTTCGGACTTGGTCGATGAGGAATGTTTGGCGCTCTGAGTAGAGCGCCCGCATGTGCCGAAGATGACGAGCGAAGTGTCCTTCTTGCATGAAGTCGGTGAGAACAGCTTGGTCGACCAAGGGTGAGTGCATGTCCGAACTCAGGTGTGCGGCGACAAAACCGTCCACCAGATCTGGGGGCGCGATCACGTAACCTATGCGCAGCCCAGGAAACATCGTTTTGCTGAATGTGCCGACATAGATCACCCGACGGTGCGGGTCGATCGCCCGCAATGCCGCCAGAGGCTTTCCCCGGTAGTGGAATTCATTATCATAGTCGTCCTCCACGACCCACGCTCCGCTACTGGCCGCCCACTCCAGGAGTGCTAGACGCCGGTCGAGCGCCATAGTGACCCCCAGGGGAAATTGATGCGAAGGTGTGACGATCGCCAGCTTCGCTTTCGGCTCGGCTTCGACACCAGCCACGACGTCGAGTCCGTTGACATCAACCGGTACCGGTACGATTCGCGCGCCCGAGGAAATGAGCGCTGTCTTAGCGCCCAGGTAGCACGGATCTTCGAGCCAGACGGGATCGCCGGGGTCGAGAAGTATGCGACCACAGAACTCCAAGGCCTGCTGGGAGCCGGAAACGATCACCACCTGATCGGCGGTGCAGCGAATTCCGCGTGATATCGCTACGTGTGAAGCAATCGCTTCGCGCAGCGGACGGTATCCGGCCGGATCGTCGTAGCACATCAAGTCACGGCTAGACCGTCGCAGACGCGAACTCACCATTCGAACCCACAAGTCCGTTGGGAAGTCAGAGAGCCCAGGAAGTCCGATCTGAAACGCAGTCGACCGGGCCGGAACGCCAGTAGTGGCCGGCAACGGCATCCGTGCAGCCATGGTGATCGACTGACCTCGCGCCGAGAAACACTGCCCCAAAGTGGAATTCGATCTTGTCCCGGGCGCGTGGTCGGTCATCAGGTTCTGCGGGACCACAGTGGCTGCGACATACGTCCCAGACCCACGGCGCTTGTCAAGATAGCCCTCAGCGTCCAGCTGTTCGAATGCCGCCAGCACTGTATTGCGCGAGAGTCCGGCCTCTGCGGCCAGACGCCGGCTGGCCGGCAGCCGGGACCCAGGAGGAAGCTGCCCGTCGAGAATACCGTCGCGGATCTGCTCGTAGAGCCTTCGATACGCAGGCAGAGATCGTGCTGCACCAGCGCCTTCGCCCTCGTTACCGATAGATGACAAGTGGTACCCCTCGATTGTCCGAGATTGGATCTGTTGCCTGGGAAGATTTCGACAGATCATTGGAGCCAACACTTAGACAGTGTGCCTCACATCACAAACACTCGAGCAGCCAGCTTGAGCGCACATATTGGCAACCCTGATAGTCACCAGCACGAGCCTCGGCGACACGAAAGGTCCCCGCACAATGGCGGTATATCTGAGTATGCAGCGCGTCCGATTCTCCAGCCCCGACGCGTACGAGAAGTTCAAGGTCGTTTTCGCCGACACCCGCCACCACCTGATGGATCTGCCCGGATTCATGCATCTGACCTGGTGGGCACACCCAGAAGACCCGAACTGGTTCAATGAGTGCAGCTTCTGGGCGAACAGAGAATCGCTACGCGACTGGCACATGAACGACTATCACAAGCGCGCCAAAGCCTGGGCCGCCAACGGCGCAATCATGGAAGACATCATCACCAACTTCGAGTTGACGGGAACTCGCCTGCTGCGAATTTGTCCGTGCTGCAATCTCGTGCAGGACAAGGAGTATCACCTCGAGCAGGAGCAAGCCGTACTGCGGGAGGTGTGTCCCGAGTGCGGATTCCACTTTCCTTACATGACCGAGAAGCCGTCCAGCTTTGCAGTCTTCAAGGATGTCCCTCTGCCCGCACCGGTCACGGAGGAGTCGCAGGCCCACAGTGCATCATCAACCCCCAGCAACGCCTGACCTTCTAGCAAAGTTCCCAAAGACATTGTTACGCAACCCATCACCAATGGAGATGACATGACCACATCAATCACCCGCACGATCGAGACCGGCAATCGCAACAGCACCGGAGAGTGGGTGCCCTTCGCCTGGGAGGATCCACTGCACGGCCCGCAGGAGAAGGGTGAAGTCGTCTTCATCCGGACAGGCGGAACCTCCGGGACTCTACAGGCAGGCCTCTGGCGGACAGGAAGGGGCATCGCGGGCTGCGAACCCGACGGCACCTGTCATGTTGTCTACTCCGCACCATTGGGTGACGAGACGATGGTCATCCTGGAGGGGACCGCGGAGGTAACCAATACTGCCACCGGCAAAGTGGTGCATCTTGAAGCCGGATCGATCATCAGCCACCCGAAGGGTGTTGACTTGAGATGGCATGTGACCAGTCCGTTCTTGAAGAAGTTCTGGGTTATCTGGGACAGCCCGCAGCCAGCCACTGTTGAAAGCGAAGTTTACGTCGGTAACATCAGCGACGACCCGGAGGAGTGGGCGCCCTACGAATGGGTCGAACCCGACGACGGTCCGCAGGTCTGTGGCGAACTGTTCGCACTTCGAAGCACCGGTAGCACCGGATCCCTCAAGTGTGGTCTCTGGCGAACCGGCGTGGGTATCGCAGGGTGTGACGCCGATGGATCCGCCACCGTGCCCTACACCGCCCCCCTCGGCGACGAAACAATGCTCATTCTCGAAGGTAACGCGCACCTGATCGACAATGAAACGGGTGACGAGTACAACTTCAAAGCCGGAGATATCGTCGCCCTGCCTTCCGGTTTGAGAACGACCTGGACGTCGAAAGCCCCGTTCGTCAAGAAGTTCTGGATCATTACCAACGAAGCGGCACCGGCCTGATTTCGCCACCTCCGACACACATGCGCTCGCGTTGGCGCAGAAAGATTCCCGTGTGGCGGCGGTGCCCCACCGATGCGGACACGAACGGATCGTGACGTGGGACGTGGCTGCCCACGTCACGATCAGAGCGGGCGTGACCGATGACTCGACGATCAGAGCTGAGTCATGCCGCCATCAGCGACGAGATCGATGCCGGTGATGAAGCTGGAGTCGCTCGAAGCCAGGAACAGTGCGGCCTTAGCCACCTCTTCAGGGCGTCCCATCCGCCCGAGCGGCACTCTGCTCACGGTCTGCTCCATGAAGTCTCGCTCCTCCTCCGGGGTGCGACCCGACGTGTTGAGGATCGGCGTGTCGATCAGTCCGGGGCTCAACGTGTTGACACGGATGCCGCGATCCTTGAACTCGGCGGCCCAGGTCCGTGCAAACGAGCGGACCGCCGCCTTGGACGCGGAATAGGGCCCGAAGCCCGGAACGCCCAAATAGTGTGCGTTGGAGGCGGTCAGGACGATCGATGCGCCGTCGCTGAGGAGGTCGACTGCCTTCTGCACGGTGAAGAACACGCCCCGCGCATTGGCGCCGAAGACCTTGTCGAAGTGTTCCGGTGTTGCGGAGGCGCCTTCCGGTGCCAGACCGCCCACGGCGGCATTGGCGAAGATGACGTCGACGCGGCCCTTCTCACACCCGACGACCTCGTACAGTCTGTCGAGGTCGTCGAGTTCGGCGACGTCACCCTGAACCGGGGTGACGTTGCGACCGATCTCGTTGGCCGCCTTGTCGAGTTCGGTCGCACGACGGCCGGTGATGAAGACGTAGGCGCCCTCGGCGACAAATTCCTTGGCGGTCGCGAGACCGATACCGCTCGAACCGCCGGTGATGACCGCGACTTTGCCTTCAAGCTTTCCGGACATGGGTGAACCTTCCCTTGCTGATGTGTTGAACTTGCGGTCGCGCGCGGTCGAGCCCGCTATGGCTCAGGATCGGTTGCGGCGCCCAGGAGTACGCCGCCTCCGATGGTGGCGTCGGTGGTGCCGTAGCGGTCAGTCAGGTCGCCGGCCAGTGAGCGCAGTGCGTCTGCGGGCAGTGCGGGTACCAGGATCCGAGTGACGCCGAGGTGTGCGTAGGCGTCGGCGGTGCGGCACAGCTCGTCGATGATCGCCTGGCGGCGCGTGCCGTCGCCGAGGCCACCGAGGTCGCCGGCGTAGGGAACGGTGACCTCGATGACGTTCGCGTCCCGCCCGGCGGCATCTGCTTCGGTGCGGATCGTGTCGAGCAGCGGTTGGAGCGCCTCGGGACTTTCGACAGTGGGAAAGAATCCGTCACCGATGCGTCCGGCGCGACGCGCTGCGCGGCTGGACCCGCCACCGATGACGATGGGGACGCCGCCCTTGACCGGGTGGGGCAGGCTGATCGCGTCGTCGAAGCTGGCGTAGGTGGTGTCGACGGTGGCCTTGGTGTCACGCCACAGGGCGCGCATCGCGGTCACGTAATCGTCATGGCGGCGTCCGCGATCCGGGAACGGTACCCCGACGGCGGCGAACTCCTCTTCGAGCCAGCCGACGCCGACACCGAGGTGTACTCGCCCACCGGAGAGCACATCGAGGGTGGCGACCTGTTTAGCGAGCACGAGGGGATTACGTTGGGGCAGAACGAGAATCCCGGTAGCCAGAATAATGCGTTCGGTGATGGCGGCGGCGTAGGTGAGCCAGATCAGCGGGTCGGCGAGGTCGACTTCGACCTGGCCGCCCAGCATTTTTCCGGTTTTGTCGTAGGGGTAGGTGGTCTTGTAGGTGGCCGGGACGACTACGTGGTCGATCGCCCATACCGAGTCCAACCCGACCTCTTCGGCGAGCCGCGCGGTGGTCGCGGCAGCGGAAGGGTGAGCTCCCTGGAAGCTGTTCACGCCTATCAGCCCGAATCTCATAGCTGGTCCTTCCGATCGTCGACAGCGCGGAGGTCGCGGATCACGGCCGGGTGACGCTGAGCAGGACTTTGCCTGCCAGACGCCCTGTTTCGAGGATGCGGTGGGCCTCCTGCACGTCGTCGAAAGCCAGCACGCGGTCGACGCCGACGCTCAGTGCGCCGCGCTTGCCGGCGTCGGTGATGTAGGCCTTGGCGGCGGCCAACCAGTCGGGGGATTCGACGAGTTCGAAGAGGTCTACGAAGCCGATGGACTTGCGGTCGAGGGCTACCAGTGGCACGTCGACGCGAGCCGCGCGGATGTCCGGCGAGGTTTGCGCGCCGTAGCAGAACACGTGCCCGAAGGGCGCAGTGGCGTTGATCAATTCAGCCAGCAGAGCGCCACCCACGGTGTCGTAGACCGCTGAGGCGCCACGGCCGGCGGTGATTGAGTCGACGATGGCGACGAGGTCCTCGTCGTCGGTGGCGATGGCGTGGTCGGCTCCCAGCGCGCGCAGTTCCGGCTTGCGTGCGGCGGTGCGGGTGGTGGCGATGACGGTTGCGCCGAAGTCGCGGGCGATCTGGATCAGTGCGGTGCCGACCGAAGAGGTTCCGGCGGTGACGATCACGGTGTCACCGGATCGGATCGGCACCTTGGTCGCCAGGGTGTAAGCCTGTAGGCCGGCCATCCACGTCGCGGCTTCCTGCTCGTCTGAGCGGTCGTCGGCCACGGCGACCAGGGCCTCGACGGGGACGTCGGCATGGGTGGCGTAGGTGCCGGTGCCGACCGTCGGAGACTGGATGGGCAGGATCGCGACCCGCTGCCCCACGGCAAACCCGTCGACGTCGGGTGCGGTGTCGACGATGGTGCCGACGGCTTCGACGCCCAGGGTCGCCGGCAGGGTGGGGGCGATGACGTAGTGGTCGCGCCGGAACAATGCCTCAAATCGGTTGAGCCCGATGACGTGGATCGCGACGCGCACGTGCCCGTCCGGTAGTGCCGGCAGTTGCAGCGGGACCACCTCCAGCACCTCCGGTCCGCCGAGGCGGGTGAATTCCACTCGGCGCATGGCGTCATCGACGTGGTTCTCACCGATTGTCAACGGCTGAGCCATCTTTCGCTCCCATGTGGGTGATGCCGCCGGCTTACGGCGGACTTTCGCCTGTCGGCTCATAATGTAACCATCGTGGTTACGTAAGACCATATGTAATCATGTTAGTTACAGTCAAGTCGAGTCCGAGGAGGTGCGTTGAGCGCGAACAGCCGGATGAGCCTTTCCGTACACGTGCTGACCTGGATCGCGTTCGATCGGCGAGGGACCGACAAGGAGATCGCGACCTCGGCGCGCATTGCGACGAGCGTCAACACCAACCCGGTGGTGATCCGGCGCTGCCTTGGCGAACTGCGTGACGCAGGCTTGGTGCAGTCCACCCGCGGCCGCGACGGTGGGTGGGCGTTGACCCGCGACGCCGCCGACATCACGTTGCTGGATGTCTATCTGGCGGTCGGCTGTGAGCCGATCTTCGCGATGCCAGCCGCCCCACCGGAGGGTCTGCTGCACGAATAGGTGACAGTTTTGGTCACGCGGCCTGACTGGCCGGTGTGGTCATGATTGCTTCGAATTCGATCGGGGTCGAAACCGGGATCCCCGTATTCTTCGCCGACCCACAATCACCGTGGCAACGCGGCACGAATGAAAACACCAACGGACTGCTACGCCAATACTTTCCGAAGGGCACCGACCTATCCCGATGGACCGCAGAGGACATCGAAGCGGTCGCTCACGCCCTCAACACCAGACCCCGCAAGACCCTCGGCTGGAAGACCCCAGCCGAGGCCTTCAACGACCAGCTACTCTTGCTCCAACAAGCCGGTGTTGCGACAACCGATTGAATCCGCCTTGCACGCCGTGGTCAGAATGGATGATCCCACCGGACTGGGGGTCGCGGTTGCTGATCGCCATACCGAGCGCGTTGGTGACCAACGCCGCGGTCTGACTCGAATCGATCGACCAGCCAACGACCCGCCTGGAGAACGTGTCGAGCACCACCGCGCAGTACACCTTGCCCTCGTAGGCTTGGATTCTCACGGTCGTCGCAACGCGGGCGGTTTACCCCCGCTGACGTCGCGCCCGGTGAAGATGCCGGCTTGATGAGCCCACTTGTAGCAGGTGACCCGCACGAACCCGAGTTCTCGGGCCACCGCAGAGACGTTGCCTCGGATGCCGAGCAACCGGAAGAACTCGGCCTTCTCCTTGGCGGTATAGGTCCTGGGCCGCGGGCGTCGTGATGCCACGCCAGCCTCGCGGCGCCACCGATACCCAGTGTCCGGGCTGACCCCCGCACCCGCCGCCGCTGCCCGAATCGTGCCTCCACGATCCAGCAACCGAAAGAACAACTCCCGCTGACCCGTTGAATACCGTGCCACACCTGGCCTATTCGCCGATTCATCAGACAACGCCGTGACCTCTTCCTCATCAAGGCGTTGCAACGACCCCAAGAATCCAAGCGGTACGATGCTCAGTGATATCGGTAACCCACAACCGATTTGGGGCATCGCGGGTGAACATCCGCTCAACCAGATCCGTCGCCGTGGGCGTCTCGTGACGGGGCCGGGGACGACGAGTACCGGGCAGGCCCTTGATGGTCGCGCGGGCCATCAGCATCTCGACCTGGTTGTGGCCGACCTGTAGACCCAACCCGAGGGTCAGTTCGGCGTGCACCCGGCGGGCACCGTAGGTGCCACGAGAGGCAGTGTGCACGGCGCGGATCTGCTCGGTCAGCCAGGCATGGCGGACGGCCCGAGCCGAGGGCGCCCGACTGCGCCATGCGTAGTAGCCCGAGTCGGTCACTTCTAACAGCCGGCACGCGACCTGCACCGGAAGTCCTTCTGCGGCCATAGTGGCTATGGCCGCGGACCGCCTTGTGGGTCGTTGGGCTCCCGCAGCAGCTCACGGGCCCTTTTGAGGATGGCGACCTCGGTTTCCAGCTCGCGGATGCGTCTATTGGCCGCACCGAGCTGGGCCAGTTCGGCGCGGTTGAGTCCGGGCAGCTGGCCGGTGTCGATGAGCTCTTGTTTGCGCCAGGCGTAGATCGTCTGATCGCTGATGTTCAGATCGGCGGCGATCTGCGCGATCGGACGCCCCGCGGCGACAAGGTCGAGCACCTTGCGGCGGAACTCTTCGGGAAAACGCTTGGGCATGGACACGGCTCCTTCAGCGGATGTCGCGACCAGAAGTCAAGCAAACCGACTCCATGAAACCCAAGGCACATCAAGGAGTCAACCAAACAGGGGGCAGTCCCGTTCTCACTTTTCGCTGCATATGCTTGACGCTCTGAACTGTGGTCATCCAGGTTGTCTCACTGTCGACGCATTGCCGTTTGTCTCACGGACCGCTTCATTTCCTACAACGCGGTCCGAGTGGCGGGACGCACGTTCGATCGGTGCTGTCTTTTCTGGAGAACCGGGATCGATCCCATTCTGTCTCAGAACGATATGGGCCGGAGTCAGGCAGCGGGCGCACCGACTGTGCGGAGGGCGAGTAGTTCGCTGACGGTGACAAATCGGTAGCCCTCGGACTGCAACCGGTCGATGATCTGCGGGACAGCGGCGCGCGACGCGGCGCGGCTTTCCAGCATGACGTGCAGCAAGATGATCGAGCCTGGGCGGACGGTTTCCACTGTTTCTTGCACGATCTGGTTGGTAGTCGGGTTACCGGCAGAATCTGGTTCCAGATCCCAGGTGACTGTGGTGCGTCCGTGTTCGGAGAGGTAGTGCGGAAGTGCCCAGAGCTTCTTGCCGTATGGCGGTCGAAACGTCACCGGACCGCGATAGCCCGTTCGCGTGATGGCTTCGTCGGTTCGCTCTATCTCGTCGGCGACGGTCTCACCGGATACGAACATCATCCGGCGGTGGGTGTAGGTGTGGTTGCCGATTTCGTGACCCGCGCGCGCAATCGCGGCACCTTGATCGGGGTGACGGTCCAGATCGGTGCCGTTGAGGTAGAACGTCGCCGGGATGTCCGCCGCGGCCAGCGTGTCGAGAACGGCCGGTGTCCACTCGGTGGGTCCGTCATCAAAAGTCAGGGCCACCACCTTGTCGGTGGTGTCGACCCGATTGACGATCTCACCGGCCAGTTGGAAAGTCCGAGACTTGGACAACGCGTAGCCGGCGAAAGTGGCCGCGAGCAGCACCACCAGCGCGATCGACGTTCCGATGACCCATTTCCGCACAAGATCCGTGTCTACCAGAACACCGGCCAACTGATCTTGATCGCCCATCGCCGACAACGATGGCCAGGCAGTTTGCCGCTTGTCTCGTTACTAGAGAAACGTGGCACTGCCAGGAACCGCCTACCGGTCCGGCATCGCTCCAGGTTCCGCAATCTCGTTTCCTTGTCTCACGAACCTGGCGGCTCCGCCATCACTCGTGAGATTCCGCCACGATCCGTGAGCACGCCTATCCCCCGTGCGCCATATTGGCGAACCGCGAGAAATGCAGCTGGTGCGCAACAGTGATGGTCTTGGTCGGACCGTTACGGTGCTTGCCGAGGATCAGGTCGGCTTCACCGCCGCGAGGATCGTCGCGCTCGAAGGCATCCGGCCGATGCAGCAGGATGACCATATCGGCGTCCTGCTCGAGCGAGTTGTGAGCCGAAATCCCCTGCGCCACAAAATTACTGGTACCCGGAACGGTGCCGTCAAAGACGTCTTGCTCACCGATGCTGGTGATCTCGACGATCTCATCCCAGTAGACATCATTGGCCGCCAGGTCATGCAAGACATGATTTTCCAGTGGCGCAGCCGCGCGATGCAGGCGCGAACGACTGGGCGTGCGCTTCCCCATGGCTGAACCGCAGAACTTGGTGTCCATGGCCGCGGCGACGGAGCGATGCGCCACCTGATTGGCAATCAATTCCTCGCCCACCGTGTCCCACACTTCGCTCGGAACGGTGTCGGAGTTCGGGTTCCGTACTTCGGTTTCGATGTGGGACAGCACCTCTAGCGCCGAGGCTCCGCGAGAACCGTGCACGCCGATGTGCGTGATGAACCGCTTCTGGTTGGCACCGCCAAAAACATGCAGCTGCCAGCAATCCCGGTAGCCGACCTTCGCGGCCTTCTTGATTGTCGCGAAAACACCACAGCGCAAGAGCAACTGCGCAACATCATCGATCAACTGGCGACTGGTGGACGCATAGTAGATGCGCCCCTGGCGCGTCTTGGCGTCCCAGCGCACCGACCCATCCGTCGCCCATAGATGCCGCAGGAACAACACCACCTGATTGTTGGGCAGGGCAAAAACCTCGGCCGGAACGAACTTCTCGTCGCTGCGCTTACCCAACATGCCGAGCTGGTCCAGCCAGGCGGCAATCGGGTTGCGCTTGCCGTGAGTCAACCGGTCGGGCGCCGGCATCTGCACGGTGGCCACCCGGGCAGCGGCGTAGTCGTCGCGGACGGCCGTCACGCCGAAGTGCGTGGCGGCCTCGCTGACAGCAACCAGGTTGGCCTCATCAGTGCTGGAGTAACGAGTGGGCTGGAGCTTGACGCCGGCCCCGTCGCCGATCATATGCGCCAACATGATGACCTCAGCGTCTGCCATCGCCTGCGTGTGCACCGGCTCGGGAACTCGGCGCGGGACCGCCAACCGATCACCGACAGTCAACTCGCCCAACGGTACCCAGCCGTTCAGGGCCATGAAGGGATGGTTCGCCGTCGCCTCCACCTCACGCCCGGAAGCCATCCGCAACGTGAAAACTTCTTTGCGACCGCTGGGGAACACATTGGTCATGGGCCGGGCAACCAGGTGTTTACGCTCGTCGAGCGACCACACCAGCGGCCGCTCACCGGTGGCCATCAACTCGCCGAAAGTGACCTCGGCGCCGGTGTCGGCACGCAGAATCCGGGTACCGGCCGTCATGCATCCCGACTCACGAAGGTCAGACACCATAGGGCGCTTGTCGGTTCGCTGTTCAGGACCACGGTTGAGCTGGCTGATCGCGATCACCGGAACCTCGAGTTCCTTGGCCATCAGCTTCAGGTTACGAGAGAACTCCGAAACCTCCTGCTGACGCGAGTCGACCTTCTTGCCTGAGCTCATCAGCTGCAGATAGTCCACGACAATCAGCCGAAGATCCGACTTCTGATGCAGCCGACGGGCTTTGGCGCGGATCTCCATCATGGTGAGGTTCGGCGAGTCATCGATGTACAGCGGCGCCTCGGAGATCTCACTCATCCGCCGGGCCAGCCGGGTCCAATCGTCATCGGTCATCCGGCCGGAGCGCATATCGCCGAGCTTGATCTTGGCCTCCGCCGACAGCAGACGCATCACGATCTCGCTCTTGCTCATTTCCAGCGAGAAGATGACGCTGGCCATCCGGTGCTTGATCGAGCAGGACCGCATGAAGTCCAGACCCAACGTGGAGTTGTGAGTCGGGATCTGTCCGGTACCGGCGAGGTACACGTGCTCCTGGTTGTCGACCTGCACACAACGCACCGCCACACTGGGTATCCGTCGGACCCGCGTAACAGCGACCGCGGTGCGGGCGGGTGCCAGCACAGCGGCTCCGCCACCAGATGGCTCCGGAGCCGCCACGATGGTGTCGCTGTGCAGCATCGCGGTGGTCTGGATGCCGCGCACCGTCGGCCACTGGTGCTGCTCATCGGCCACTATCACGGTGCCATCGGAGAACTCGACCTCATAGCACGGCCGGCCCAGCATGATCTCGGTCGCCGCGACCACACACGTCGGCACCCCATCGGGACCCAACAGCTGATCGCCGACCTTGACCTCACCCATGGTGGTCCAGCCCGTGGGCGTGGCCAGGGGCGTATCGAGGGCCAGCGCCTTACCCACACCGGGGCGGGCCGCCACGATGATCATCTGCCCGGCATGCAGACCGTTGGTGACCTCGTCGAGCTCGGTGAAACCTGTCGGCACCCCGCGGGCGATGCCGCCGTTGGAGGCAATGGCGTCGATCTCGTCCATGGTCGGCTGCAGCAGATGCTCGAGGGCCACGAAGTCCTCGGAGGACCGCCGCTCCACGACGTCATAGATCTCAGCCTGGGCCCGGTCGACGATCTCAGCCACATCGGCGCCCTCAGCACCGGCATAGCCGTACTGCACCACCCGAGTGCCGGCCTCGACCAAACGGCGCAGCAGGGACTTCTCAGCCACGATGTCGGCGTAGAAGGCGGCGTTGGCCGCCGTCGGCACCGTGGAAATCAACGTGTGCATGTACGGCGCACCGCCGATGCGCTTGAGCAGACCGCGACGGTCGAGCTCGGCGGCCACGGTGACGGCGTCAGCAGGTTCCCCGCGGCCGTAGAGGTCCAGGATCGCGTCATAGACGTTCTGGTGAGCCGGGCGGTAGAAATCACCGGGACGTAGCCGCTCCAACACGTCGGCGATGGCGTCCTTGCTCAGCAGCATGCCGCCGAGCACCGACTGCTCCGCGGCCATGTCCTGCGGTGGCTGCCGGCCGAAGTCCTCATTGGGTGGCGGCGCATCATTATCCGGATGCCCGAGGTCGTCTACAACGGCCATGCCGCTCCCCCGCCCCCTCCCAAAAACTCTCGAACTCACGTTCGACTCCATAGGCCCGGATGATAAACAAGGCCTCTGACAAATACCCCGGACCGCCCGGCGCCGCGTCGCGCCCGCACGACGGTAGACGGTTGCTGGAGCGCCGTCCAACGCGACCTGTTGACAGCCCTGTGGATGGGGTGTGCATAGCTGGGGACAGCGATGTTAGGCGCCTGGGGAGAACTTGTGGATCAATACCCCATTTACCGAGGTAACCGCAGATGAACCCATATCTGAAGCAGATTCTCGCTGTGGATGGAAATCTGCTCGGCGTGTCGGGTCGGGTTGCGAGTTCGGGCGTGTTGTATTGCTTTTGCTTGTGCGGTGCGTTAACAGCAGGTTAGGTTCGCTGGTGCCGCGTCGCGCGGAACAGTTCGCCACAGAAAAACAGCAACGCCCCGGCAGCTGCCTGACTGGCTGCCACCGGGGCGTGCTGATGCGTCAGTTAATTCGAGGCAGTGACATCCAGCGAAACGGTCGCCGTGACGTCATGGTGCAGCTGCACCTCGACGGCGTGGGCGCCGATCGACTTGATGTGCGCCTTCGGCAGGTGCACGGTCCGCTTCTCCAAGCTCGGGCCACCGGCGTTCTTGATGGCAGCCACAACATCGGACTGCGAGACGGAGCCGAACAGCTTGCCGGAGTCGCCCGCGGTCTTGACCGTGAGCGGCACGGAGCCCAGGCCGTCGAGCGCGGTCTTGAGCTCCTTGGCGTGATCGAGGTCGCGAACCGCCTTGATGTCACGTGCACGACGGATGTCGTCGGCCTGACGCTGGGCGCCCCGGCTGGCCACGATGGCCAGCCCGCGCGGCAGCAGGAAGTTACGGCCGTAGCCGTCCTTGACCTCAACGGTGTCGCCGGCAGAACCCAGGTGGTCCACCTCAGCGGTGAGAATGAGTTTCATGGTCAGCTCTCCTTACCGCGTCGACGATCCGAAGGGCAGCAACGCGACTTCGCGTGCGTTCTTCACGGCGACGGCAACGTCGCGCTGGTGCTGAACACAGTTGCCGGTCACCCGGCGGGCGCGGATCTTGCCACGCTCGCTGATGTAGGTGCGCAGCAGGTTGGTGTCCTTGTAATCGATGTTCGCCCCGCCCTTCTTGGAGCAGAACACACACTTGCGGGTTTTGACCGGCTTCTCAGGCGCCGGCCGCCTCTTGTTGCTGGACTTAGCCATTTCAGTTCTCTTTCACATGCCTCGCGGCGACAAGCCGCGTAATCAAAAGGTCAGACTCAGAAGGGTGGCTCGTCGTCGCCGCCGCCGAACGAACCCGAAGCCGGGGCACTGCCCCACGGGTCGTCGGCCGGGGCCGAAGCCGCCGCCGCTGCGGGACGGGAGTTACCGCCGCCACCGCCACCACCGAAGCCGCCGCCACCGCCGCCGCCACTGCGGCTGGCCTTGTTGACCTTGGCCGTGGCGTAGCGCAGCGAGGGACCGATCTCATCGACCTCGAGCTCCACGACGGTGCGCTTCTCACCTTCGCGGGTCTCGAACGACCGCTGCTTGAGCCGTCCGGAGACGATGACCCGCGAACCGCGGGTCAGGCTCTCGGCGACGTTCTCCGCCGCCTCCCGCCAGATGTTGCAGCGGAGGAACAGCGCTTCGCCGTCCTTCCACTCATTGGTCTGACGGTCGAACTGCCGCGGCGTGGACGCCACGGTGAAGTTCGCGACAGCAGCACCGGACGGTGTGAACCGCAGTTCCGGGTCGGCAGTCAGGTTTCCGATAACGGTGATAACGGTGTCACCAGCCACTGGTGTCCTCCAGGTCCCTTGGATCCAAGCCGGATCGATGTTCGCAAAACGCGGTCGCTGGCGAGCCTACGAGAGCGCTCCGACGAGCACGATCGTTTGGCTCAGTGCTTGTCGGTCCGCATCACCTTGGTGCGCAGCACGGACTCGTTCAGGCTGAGCTGACGGTCCAGTTCGGCCACCGTGGCGGGCTCTGCCTTCACATCGACGATGGCGTAGATGCCCTCGGCATGCTTGGCGATTTCGTAGGCGAGCCGGCGCCGGCCCCAGATGTCGACCTTGTCGACAGATCCACCGTCTTTCCGGATGACGTTCAGGAACGTCTCCAGGGACGGGGCTACAGTGCGCTCGTCAAGAGTGGGGTCAAGGATGACCATGATTTCGTATGGACGCATTAGAAACCCATCACCTCCTATGGTCGTTGCGGCCACGGCGTGTCCGTGGCAGGAGGGTCGCCTGCGTCGGCAACCGGGCCAGGTTACAGGAAACTGCCTGGTGAACTGAAATCGTCGCAGCTGGAGACGGTGCCGCCCGGATCAAAACTCACCTGTGGCCGGCCGGTGCGCGGGTGGGTCGCAACGGTGGCGACCACGCCATAGACCTCGGCCAGCAACTCCGGGGTCAACACCTGATCCGGCGGACCCGCACACACCGGCCGACCGCCGTGCAGTACATAGAGCGCATCGCAGTAGTGCGCGGCCAGATTGAGATCGTGCAGCGCAATCACCGCGGTGACCCCCAACTGGCGCGGCAAGGCCAGTGCGTCGAACTGATGCCGGATGTCGAGATGGTTGGTCGGCTCGTCGAGCACCAGCAGCCGCGGCTGCTGCGCCAGCGCCCGCGCGATCAGCACCCGCTGCCGCTCTCCCCCGGACATCAGCGCAAACGGCTGCCATCGCAGATGCTGCGCACCCACCAATTCCAGGCAGCGTTCGACGATCCCCTCGTCGTCGGCGTCGTCACGGGCGAACACCCTCTTGAACGGGGCACGACCCATCGACACCACGTCATTGGCACGCAGATCGAAGTCGCCCGCGCTGTCCTGCAACACCGTTGCCACACTTCGCGCCAGCTCCCGGATCGGCACCCCCGCGATGTCCACACCGTCGAGCAACACCCGCCCCGACTCCGGGGCCACGATCCGCACCAGCGCGCGCAGCAACGTCGACTTGCCACTGCCGTTGGGTCCCACCACACCCACCACCTGGCCGGGGTGCGCAGTCAGCGACACCGAGTCGACGACCACCCTGCCGCCGAGACGCACCGACACCGTCTCCGCCTGCAGCAGTGCCGGATTCATGTTGTCGCCCGTCGCGCGTCCCGGCGGATCAGCCACAGGAAGAAGGGGCCACCGCACAACGCCGTCAGCACCCCAACCGGAATCTCCTGCGGGGCCGCCAAAGTGCGAGCCACCATGTCGGCGACGATCAGGAACGACGCACCCGCCAACGCCGTCGCCGGCAGCGCGCGCCGGTGGTCGCTGCCGACCAGCAGCCGCACCGCGTGCGGCAGAATCAGACCGACAAACCCGATGGGGCCGCTGACGGCGACCAACACCCCGGTGACCAACGAGGTCAGCACAAACATCTGGGCCCGGAAACTGTTGACGTCAACACCCATCGTGGTTGCCGCCTCATCCCCGGCGAGCAGGACATTCAAGGTGCGGGACTGCGCCAGCAGCACCACCAGGCCGACACCCACCATCGACAGCGGCAGCCACAACGAATCCCAACTCGCACCGCCCAATCCGCCCAGCAGCCAGGTCAGCACCTGCCGCGCCTGGTCGCCGGTGCGAGCCATGATGAGCATCAGGCTGGTCACTGCGGACAACACGTAGGCCACCGCAACCCCGGCCAGAACCAACCGGGTGGTGGTGATCTGACCACCGGCACGAGACAGCAGGTAGACCAACGCGAGTGCGCCCAACGATCCGAAGAACGCCGCCACCGACGTCGAGGCGAAGCCGAAAATGGTGACCCCGGTGAGGATCACCGCCACCGCACCTACCGAGGCGCCGGAGGACACTCCGAGCAGGAACGGATCCGCCAGCGGATTCCGCACCAGTGCCTGCAGAGTCATCCCGACGACCCCCAAGCCGGCGCCGACGATGGCCCCGAGCAGCACCCTGGGGCCACGCACCTGCACCACCACGGTCTCGTAGTGCCGCTGTGAGGCGGCCTCGATCAACGTGGGAAAGAGCTGATGACCAACGGTTTTGGCGACATCAATGGGAGGAACCGTGATCGAACCGATGGCCAAGCCCGCCGTCATGCTGGCCAGCAACAACAACAGCAGCCCGGCGATCACCACCGAGTACGGTGCGCGGGCCGGTGCGCTCACGCCGGAATCGGGGCGTCGCGGTTCACTGGAATCGGTCCGGATGCAGCTGGGCGGCAAGCTCACCGACCGCATACGGCGCCCGCACCCCGAGCACCGCGTCCTGCAGGGTCAGGACCGCAAACTTGTCGTTGCGAATCGCGGGAACATCAGCCAGCTCGGGACGGCTGCGCAAGAAGGCCTTCTTCTCCTCCACCGACGGTGTACCGAAGTAGTCGTAGATGACAACGACATCGGGATTGCGCTCCAGCACCTGCTCCCAGGAGACATCCACGAAGGTGTCTTTGACGTCGGCGAATACGTTTGTGGCCCCGGCAAGTTCAAAGATCTCATTGCCGATCCCCTGGCCGCCCGCGGTGAAAGCGGTGTCCTCGCCGCTGTCATAGACGAACGCCTTCAGCGGAGTGACACCGTCGACCTGGGCGCTGGCCTCGGCGACACTGTCGCGCATTTGCTCTGTCAGAGCATCAGCACGGTCCGGCACCCCAAAAATCGTCGCGATCCGCTCCACCTCGGCGTAAACGTCGTCCATGGTGATCGGCGAGGTCGCGCAATACTCCGGGTTCAGATATGTGGTGATCCCGGCATCGGCAAAGGCCTTCCGGGACCGTCCCTGAGCTTCGTCGAACGTGCTCTTGTAACCGCCGTATACGAAGTCCGGATCCACAGCGACCAGCTGCTCGAACGAGGCGTCCTTGTCGGAGATCTCCGGGATCGCCTGATAGGCCTCGGCATATTGCGGCAGCGGCGCATTGTCGGGATAGACCGTACCGACCATCGAGTCCTCGAGTCCGAGGGCCAGCAGCATCTCGGTGGACTGCTGGTAGTAGCCGATCGCGCGGGTCGGCGGCTGATCGACAGTGACGGTCTCACCGCAGTTGTCCATTGTCACCGGGAAACCGGCCGCGGCGGTGGACGTCTCGGTGGACTGCACCGATTCGGAACCGCACCCTGCGAGCAACACGGCAGCAGTGAACACAACAACAGAGGTACGCAACGACATGCGAGTCTCCAACCGGGATGTCCTCGTCCCAGAGCAGGCCATTCGACGGGAGCAGTGTCGGACTCCTGGAATCGGCGACTCCAGTTACCGTGGCGGGACCGCGCCGGATTTGCACCGGCTTCCTTCTTGCCCATCGGAGCCGATCGGTTGACCGGCAGAGCTGACTCTAACCGACTGCCGCCGAAGCCATGGCGGCAACCAAGCGGGTCGGCCGCCCGATGCTCGTCCGGAAACATCCGTCGCACCCATGCCGACCACCCGCATCCCGTAGCGGCCTTGGGCTACTCCGCAAGCCCGAGGATCTGCAGGGTCGTCTCACCGCGGTCGAGCCGGTCGATGATCCCGGCCTCGAAGGCATCCCGCTCGCGCGCAGCTTCCAACACTTGCGGCCAGGCGGCCGCGGGAACGCTGACAGCACCATCACTGTCGGCACGGACGATGTCGCCGTTGGTCACCTGCGCTCCTGCGAAAGTGACCGTCGCCCCCACCTCGCCGGGGGTCACTTTGGCGGCGGCGGTGATAGCGACTCGCGTCGACCACACCGGTAAGTCGAGTTCGATGAGCTCGTCGATGTCCCGCACGCCGCCATCGACGACGATTCCCGCGATACCGCGACGAATAGCCGCATTGACCAGGACATCACCCACGTAGCCGACAGCGACATCTGATCCGGCGACCATCAGGACGTCACCGGGCCTCGCCTGCGCGACGGCTCGGTGCACGGCCAGGTTGTCTCCCGGCTGGCATCGCGCAGTGAGCGCCGGACCCAGCAGGCCGTTGGCCCCGGCTCGGTGCAGCAGTCCACGCGTCTCCCCCCGCCTACCGCTTGCCTCGTAGATCGTGCTCGCGCCGGGGACCTCCGAGGCGGGCGGAAGTAGTCGCGTGATCTCCATCAGCTCGACACGAAGCCCCGGCAGAGGTTCGAAGAACGCTATTCGCCTCGTGTCGGAGAGTGTGGTGATCACTTGCGGATTGCCGATCAGTCCTCGCTGCCAGTCGGGGTTGTCGAGGAAACGTTCCAGATCGTCGGTCTGCAAACTCACATGAGACCAACCGCCCGCCAGTTCCTCGTCGGTGAAGATCGGCTGGACGAAGAGGTTCACCGCAACCTCACCGATCTCCACCTGAAGGTAGGAGGTTCCATCGACTCTGCCGTTTCCGATCACGCGAGAACCGATGGTCTCGGAGAAGAAGCTGCGTGCTGCTTCGAGATCTGAGACAACGCCACCGAAGTTCACGAGGCGAAGCAAGGGTGTGGGGCTCATCTCTTACTGGTTCTCCGTCGAATCTGTGTGCTCTGAAAAATAATGGGCGCGAAGGACATCCGTCGCGAAGTCGGTACGGCGGCTGCGCAGTGCACTGTGGATGTGATTGGCGGCATTCTGCGTGTTGTCGAACTCGATGGAGATGGCCGCCGAGTCGAAGCAGTAGTAGCGCCCGACGCCGTCCTGCGTGGATCCGGCCCAGGCAAACCGCAGATCGTCGGGAAGCGGATCGCCCGACTGCCAGCCGAAGACGTCGCGGTGAATGTCCTTGGGAAATCTGAGAATGTAGTGGTCCAGCAGCTCAGCGACCAGCTTGCGGCCGGCGGCCGAGAGCGCAGCCACAGCGACACCCCGCGTCGACCGTTCACGCCGGCTGAACTCGACGAGGTCCGCGGAGTGGGTGCGGGTGGTCGCCGCAGTCCCCGAGATCTTGAGCTGTTCCAGGAATTCCAGCACTTCAGCGCGAGCGGCGGTGGTGGGGTACAGATCCGCAGCCGGCTCGGGCAGCGCGTGATCGTCCACCAACGGGCGATTGCCCTGCAAGATATCGACCGGCGAGATGGAGTCGAACACCGCAAGCGCCCGTTGTTCCTCGGTGAGGGTAGCCAAGATCTCGATGGCGATCTCTTCCTCACCGCGCAGCGGTTGGTAACGATTCCGTCCGAGCCGGGGCGCAAGAGCGGGATTCACGCCGATGAAATGTGGGGTGGCAGAGACCACGCGATCGTGCTCGACAAACGCATGCACCACAAGATGGTGGCCGGCGAACTGCCAGCCCCACTCTGAAGCAGTCGGATCGCCGTAGATCTTGACGTAGTAGAGCAGCGGGTCACGGCTGCGGCCATGACCCGGCCGCCCGGGATAGAGTTCCATCCAGCCTTCCTCGTAGGCGAGATAGTTCTCGAGGCCCATGATGTAGGTCGCCAGTGCATAGCCCGCCTCACTCAGGCCGCTCCGGAGAAGGCGAAGTGCCAGTTGCTGACAAGTGGGATCCATGTCTGCGAGCGCCAGCCCGTCGCGCTCGGCCGGAGTGAAGAACCAGCCCTGCGTGCATCGCGCCGACGCCGACGTGAGGGCCTTTGCATGTTGCGCGGGCGACAACGCGTGCAAGAACGCTGTTGCCTCAGACCTCATGGTTTTCACCGTCGATCCCGCCGTCATGTTCGTTCCTTTCATTGGGTGGGCCTAGTCGTTGGGTGGTCCTTGTCGTTGGGTGGACCTTGGAGAAACCCGCGACCCTCAGGGCAGATGACCAGCGCACAGGGCGCCTTCGATGCCTGTTGCAATGAAACTGTACGCAATCGATTTCATTTTGGACAGTGACGCAACGGGCGGCGGTGTCAGTCACCACCCGAACGTCTTCCCTTATGAACACCTAGGTCTCGAGCATGGCGCTGCTTTCACGAGAGGAATGCTTGACAAGCATCCTGCGAGAATCAACAATTGCCGGATGCTCAATGAAATCGATTGTACAAAGTGATGCGCCTGTCCGCGACCACCGTGATCTACCCGGAGGGCACACTTGTTGCTGCGCTCGATGACATTCACGCCGCAGGGCTCGACGGTATCGAGCTGCAAGGACACCACGTGCGGTGGCTCGGCGCAGCCCCCACCCGCGTCGCAGAATTCCAGCGCCAGCTCCAGGATCGCGACCTGACGGTGAGCTCACTGATGCTCGGCTACCTCGTCGATGACGCATCGCGAGACGCCCACCTCGCACTCCTCGACCTCTCAGCGGAGTTCGGCAGCCGGGTGATCCCGATCATGCCGCCCAGGGTGGGCATGATCGACCTGCCACGGTACTTCGACCTCCTGGGTCAGATCGGTGCGCGGGCAGCTGAACTCGGCATCGGATTGGCCGTACACCACCACCTCGGCACCATGATCAACACACCCGAGCAGGTCGATGCTTTCCTCCTCACCGCAGAGAACGAAGCTGCTATCGGTCTCTGCCTCGACACCGCCCACCTGGCCCTGCACGGCACCGACATCGCTCCGGCGATCACTCGGTGGAGCCCAGCCATCGCACACGCGCACGTGAAGGATCTGCGACCCGATCCACGCATCGATCCACGCACCGCCGGCGCCCGCGCCGCCCAGGCCACCTTCCGAACACCAGGTGACGGGGTCCTCGACTTCGACGCTGTCGTTGCTGCCCTCCTCAGTTCGGATCAGGCCCCTTGGCTCAGCATCGAAATCGAAACCTTCCACCGCCCGGCACTCGAATCACTGCGCACAGCCGCATCCACCCTCAAAGGAGCATCACAATGACTGTCCGCGCAGCACTCGTCGGCCTGGGCTTCGCCACCCAGGAACTGAAACTCCCCGGCTATCTGGCCGAGGACAACGTCGAGGTGGTCGCGATCGCCGATCCTGACCCCGCAGCGCGCGCGGCCGTGGCCGAACGGCTCGGCCTCAGTGACAGCCAGCAGTTTGCTTCTTACGAAGAACTCATCACCACCGCAGAGGTCGACTATGTCGACGTGTCCACCCCGCACGCAACCCACCTTCCGATCTTCCAGCTCGCTGCGGCGTCGAAGGTATCTGTGGTCTGCGACAAACCGATCGCCATGTCGATTGCAGAAGTGGACGAAATGATCGGCCTGGTCGAACGTTCCGGCATCCGCGCGGGAGTGCACCACAACTACATGCACTTCCCTTCCCATGCCGAACTCATCCGGCAGGCGCGCGCGGGCGCGATCGGTCGAGTCGAGTCGGTATCGATGGGCGCGAACTCCATCTACGCCCCCGGCGTGATGCCCGGCGACATCGGATGGCGGGCGACGGCAAGGTTCGCCGGCGGCGGCATACTGATGGATTACGGGATCCATCTGCTGTATCTCTCGCTGCATCTACTGGGCGACGATTTTGTGCCCAAGACCGTCACCGCCCGCGCCGACAAGCGGCGTATCCGCGAGGACGCCGACGTCGAGGACACCGTGTTCGTCCACATCGAGGGCACCGATGGACGCACCGCCACCCTCACCCTGATGTGGGGCGTGGGAACCAGCGGATACACCTTGGTCGACGGCACGGGCGGCACCATGCAGATTCACCACGCCAACGGTCATGCCGCGCAACACAACGTCGCCGATGAGATTCGTATCGTGCACACCCGGGACGACGCTGGAACCACCGTGCCGATCGAGTGGCAACGACTTCCGTTGACCTGGTACTACGGCGGATCGATCACCTCGTTTGCTCGGTATGTCGAAACTGGAATCCCGACTGGCGTCGCAACTCTGGATGAGGCTCGCGCCACCGTGTCGCTCGCGCTTTCTGCCTACGAGTCGATCGCCCTCGATGCCCCGGTCGAGGTCCCCCTGGTCCCGTCCTCGCCGCTCTACAGTCTGGGGATCGTCGGCATCCGGGATCTCCCCATCTCGGCGAACAACGTCATCTTCAGCAAGAACCTCTACAGGCGGGGTGAGAGCACCCCCGAGGACCGGTCATGACCGACGAACTCACACTCTCCGGTCTCCTCACGTCCGCGGACCCGCTGGAGCACGGCGCCAAGGTCGAGATCGAGGGCCTCAAGAAGAGCTACGACGGAACTGGTTGGGCTGTAGAAGATCTCGACTTGGTGATCGAACCCGGCGAGTTCGTCACCATCCTCGGCCCAAGCGGCTCGGGCAAGACCACCGCACTGATGATGCTCGCCGGGTTCGAGACCCCCACCGCAGGAACCATCCGGCTGAACGGGACAGCGGTTGACCGCCTGCCCGCCTACAAGCGCAATATCGGCATGGTCTTCCAGAGCTACGCGCTCTTCCCGAACATGAGCATCGAGGACAACATCGCCTACCCCCTCAAAATACGGAAGATCCCCAAAGCCGACCGCAAGCGGTTGGTCGACGCGTCCCTCGAACTCGTTCAGCTGCAGCAACATCGGCGCAAACGACCGAATCAGCTTTCCGGCGGACAGCAACAGCGCGTGGCGCTGGCCCGGGCCACCGTGTTCGCCCCCGGACTACTGCTCATGGACGAACCCCTCGGAGCACTCGACCGCAAGCTCCGACAAACCATGCAGAACGAGATCGCCAAGATCCACCGCACCCTCGGGGTGAGCGTTGTTTCGGTCACACATGACCAAGAGGAGGCATTGAGTCTCTCCGACCGGGTCCTCATCATGGCGGAGGGGCGGATGCAGCAGCTCGGCACACCATCGGAAATCTATGAAAGACCGGCGAATGCGTTTGTTGCCGACTTCATCGGCGAGGCCAACGTTCTAGACGTCACGAACGGGCGTCTCGCCGAGTCCGCCATTCGCACAGTGGGTTCGGACCCCACAGCCCAGCTACGGGGAAGCACCCAAGCGAGCGTGCGTCCCGAGATGTTCTTCCTCGAGGCCGATGACGCCGGCGCGGGGATCGTCGAAAACGTCACCTACTGCGGAAGCACCGTGCGCTATGAAGTGCTGCTGCCCTCCGGTGAGCGGGTGGTGGCGCGACGCCAGGCCGGCCCCGAGATCACCCAGTTCTCACGCGGGGACCGGATCTCGGTGAACGTCGCCGGCGATGCACTCGTCGCGTTGGCGGACTGAGATGAGCAGCGCAAACCTGGGTAGGGTCGCAGCCGGGGACCCCTCGCTTCCACAACGTCTCGACCGCCGCCACCTCGGCCTCATTCCACTCTTGGTGTTCTATGCGGCCCTGCTGGTGTATCCCATGGGTCTGGTGGCCTCCCGCGCATTCACCAGTGCCGACACCGACGCGTTCTCCGTCGAGAATTTCACCGCGCTGGTCACCGAGCCGGTGTTCCGAAACGTCATCTTCGATACGCTGCGCGTCGCCACCATCACCACGGCATTCTGTGTCGTTCGGGGCTACACGGTGGCATACGTGATCTGCCACCTCGGGCGGATCGGGCGGCTCCTCGAAGCACTGGTGATCATCCCCCTGATGACCAGCGTGCTGGTGCGCGCCTTCGTGTGGATCGCACTCCTCGAAGACCGCGGAATCATCAACTCGGCACTCAAAGGACTCGGCATCATCAGCGCTCCAGTTGCGTTGGTGTACAACGAGACAGGTGTGATCATCGGCATGGTCCACGTCATGCTCCCGTTCACCATCATTCCGATGATCGCAGTGTTCCGATCGATCGATCCCCGGTTGGCACGAGCATCAGAATCACTGGGCGCAAACCCGTGGACCACCTTTTGGCGGGTCTATCTCCCTCTCAGCCTGCCCGGCGTCTATGCCGGGGGCGCGCTGTGCTTTGTGCTCTCCCTCGGCTTCTTCACCACGCCGGCGATGCTGGGAGGCGGACAGACCATGCTGCTCGCTCAGCTGATCGACGTACAGATCCAACGACTGCTGCAGCTCAATCAGGCAAGCGCTCTCGCGCTGAGCCTCATCGCATTGGCACTGATCGTCTGGGTCATCGTCACTGCGCTACAGCGGGCGCGTCGACTGATCGGAACGGAATCTTCGCAATGACGGTGTTCAAACTCGGGCGCGCACTCCTGATCGCACTCGCCATCGCGGTGCTGATCTTCCTGTTCGCCCCAACCGTGCTCGTGTTCGGCATGGCGTTCAACTCCGCCCCCGATCTCTCGTTCCCGCCGAGCGGATTCTCGCTGCAATGGTTCGAGAGCTACCTCGCGAACCGGACATGGATGGAAGCAACCACTCGCAGCGCGATCATCGGCACCATCTCCGCACTGTTGTCCATCGTCATCGGGACCGCTGCGGGAATCGGACTCGCGCAGACCCGAGGCCGGGCGTTCGCGGCGATGAGTGCCGTCATCGGTCTCCCTCTGGTGCTTCCGGCAATTGTGCTCGGGCTCGCGTTGTTCGACCTCTACTCGCGCATGCAGGTCGTCGGAAACATGTTCGCGGTCATACTCGCCCACACCCTGCTCGGCATTCCGTATGTGTTCGTCAACGTGATCGCGAGCTTCACGAAGTTTGATTTCCGTCTCGAACAGGCCGCGCAAGGACTCGGCGCGAACCCGGTTCGATCACTCTGGGACGTGACCCTCCCCGGAATCATGCCGGGGATCGTCGCTGGTGGCTTTTTTGCCTTCATCGCCAGTTGGGACGAGCTCGCGGTCACGATGCTGATCGCGGGAACCGAGAGCCGAACGCTTCCGGTCGTGATGTTCAGCGGCATCAAGTTCAACGTCGATCCGACCATTGCGGCGGTGGCGGCGGTACTGACCGCCGTGGTGCTCGCCCTGGCCCTGCTCCGGGTGCTCCTGGAACGCCGGCTTCATCGCTGAGGAGTACCTGACCGGCTCAGACCACACCCAGATACCCATCCCAGCTCGACACTCGGCGAGCTGAACCAACGAAAGGAAAAGCGTGAAAGCGTATAAGCTCGTTGCGGTTTCGTCAGTGGCGATTCTCGCGCTGGCCGGCTGCTCGTCGGCACCGACAGAGGGAACCGGTTCGAAAGGCAACGGCGGGCAGCCCAACTCCATCGTGGTCGCCGGTTACGGCGGGACCTTCTCCGATGCGCAGCGCGCCGCCTACTACGAACCCTTCACCGCCGAGACCGGCATCGGCATCGTCGAAGCCGAGACCAGCATTGCCACCCTGCAATCTCAGGTGAGCACCGGCAACGTGCAATGGGACGTCATGGTCCTTTCGACCACCGATCTGGCCCAGGGCACCGCAAACGACCTCTTCGAGAGCGTCGACGGTGTGGTGGATCCGGAGAGCTTCGTCGTCGATACTGTCACCGACTACGGTATCGGCCTGAACTTTTCCTCAAATGTGCTGGCCTGGAATACCGCCAACATCGGTGACTCGACACCGGAATCATGGAGTGATTTCTGGGATCTCGAGAAGTATCCGGGGAAGCGTGCGGTGCCGTCATGGGGCCCGGATGCCCAGCTTTTCGAGTTCGCGTTGCTCGCCGACGGCGTCGCGGTGAAGGATCTTTATCCGCTCGACATCGACCGCGCACTGAAGAAACTCGAGGAACTCCGCGATGACATGATCGTCTACGATTCCAACGCCCAAGGCCTTCAGCTCGTCACCGGCGGGCAAACGAATCTGGCGCTCCTTCCCAACGGACGGGTCGAACTCGCCGCCAGGGCGAGCATGCCGATCGATTTCACCTTCAACGAAGGTGCGCTTGTCGTCGACTGGGCCGCGATCCCCAAGGGGGCCCCGAACGCCGAAGCGGCAAAGGAGTTCCTGCGATTCGCGACCGAGGTGCCGCAACAGCAGGCGTTCCTCACGCAGATCCCCTACTCGGGAACCAACGTGGGTTCACTGGAAGGTCTGTCGCCATCAGTATTGAAGACACTGCCCACCAGCGAAGAAGCGATGAAGGTGCAGTTCCGTCCCGACGCCGCGTACTACGCAGAACACGGCAGTGAACTGATCAAGGCCTGGCAGGGATTCCTCTACGGTTAGCAGCATCACCCCACGGTCAGACGCTCGGTCTCAACGTCTCCTGCATGAGGCACGGTGGCGCACCTCATGCAGGAGAAGTTGACTGATAATCTGCCATGTGTCGTTCTTTCTCACCTGCGCAACCAGCGCTTCAGAGTGATCAGGTAACTACATCTCCCGAACCACAGGCCAAGCCGTGAAGCCCCCCACCATTTACTCCATCGCCCAACAGTTGGGCCTCTCGCCGGCCACCGTCTCGCGTTCACTCAACGGGTCGCCGACGGTGAAGGAAGAAACCCGCGACCGGGTGCTACGGGCGGCGGAAAGTCTGGGATACATCCGCAACCAACAGGCGCGAGCCCTGCGGCAAACCAGCACCCGCATGATCGGTCTCCTGGTTCCCGATCTGACATCAGAAGTGTTCGCCGTGCTGGCATCCAGCATCCAGCTCGAGCTTCACCGGCGAGATTATGGGCTCATCATCGGGCAATCGCTCAATCAGCCGGACCTCGACCGAAACTATCTGCACGCATTCCAGAGCCAGATGGTCGACGGCATCATCCACGCTCCGTGCACGCCGAATGGCGTCGACGACGCATTTGCCACGTTGTCCACCCCAGTCGTCGAGATCATCCGAGAAAGCGATGGCGGGCCACGGAACGCCTTCTGCAACGCCGATAGGGGCGACTCAGCCCTCATCACGTCCTATCTGGCGCGCCGTGGGTACGAGGAGATTTTTGTTGTTCTGGGCCCACAGGAGTTCAGTAGCGCACGGTTACGCAGCGAAGGAGCAGGCAAGGTCCGTGCCGCGTACCCGAACGTCAACCTGCATCTGTGCCACGGACCGTTCACCGAAGAATGGGGCTACCAAGTCGGAGCGCAGGTCGCGTCGGTGAGCCAAGCACGCGACAGCCGCGTCGGTATCGCTGTCACCAGCAACACCTTCATGGCCGGTGTGCTCGGCGCCCTCAAGGACCGCGGTGTCAGCGCGCCCGCGGACGTGGGAATCGTGGGGATGGAAGATCCGAACTGGTATCGGGTCGCCAACCCACCACTGACTGCCGTCGCCGAGCCGACGTGGGAACTCGGCCGACAGGCAAGCCAACGGCTGCTGGAACTCATCGCCGATGGCCAGGGCACAGAACCGGTGAAGCGCACCGAGTTACACGGCGTCTTGCGGGAACGCGAATCCACAATCTGATCCGGCAGTTCTCCACGACGACCTAGACCCTCCGATTATCAACTGCCGCAACCAATTCAGGTGTGACAAAGAGGGAGTGCCGTCAATCGGCGCGCGCGTTCGAGGCGACCTCGGGTCGTGACGTCAGTGCGTCAGGACCAACGGCGCCGGGTCCGACCGGTCGCGGTCGCAACCACGACGGCAACCACGCGGGCTGGTGATCCGGCGCCCCGTCGAACACCCCACCCGCCGGGTCGTCGACCCGGTGATCCAGGCGCACCAAGTCGGTGTCGGGCCGATAGATCTGGCGCAGCACCAGAACGCACAAACCGACAACGGCAAGATCACGCACCAGCACCACCGACGTCAACCACTGCTCGGAAAGCCCCCGGTTCTGCTCACCGAACAGGAACAACATGCGCGGCACCCACACCAGAGCGTCAACCGTCATCCAGGCCAACAGGATCCGACGGTGCGGCAACGCCAGCACCGCCAGCGGCACCAGCCACAACGAAAACTGCGGGCTCCACACCTTGTTGGTCAGCAGGAACGCCGCCACCACCAGAAACGCCAACTGCGCCAGCCGGGGCCGACGCGGAGCCGTCAACGCCACATAGGCGATACCGGCGCAACACGCGGCGAACAGCACCGCCACCACGCTGTTGAGAATCACCGGCGGCTCCCAGAAACCGAGATCGGTGTCAAAACCTCGCCAGCCGGTGAAACTGCCCACCACGTTGTACAACGAATCCATGTCCTGGCCGCGGCGGCTGTTGAGCCGGAAGAACTCCGCCCACCCCTGCGGGAACAACACCATGATCGGCAGGTTGACCACCAGCCAGGCCGCCACCGCGGCGGCGATCGACTTGCCCGCCTCGGCCAGCCGGCCAGAGCGTAAGGCCAACAACAGGATCGGGAACAACAACAGCACCGGATACAGCTTGGCGGCAAGTCCGAGGCCGATCAGGACACCGGCCAGCACCGGTCTTCGGCGCGCCCAGGCCAGCATCCCGCCCATCGCAAAAGCTGTTGCCAACGCGTCGAAGTTGGTGAAGATCTGAAAGATCAGCAGCGGTGACGCGGCCACCAGGGCCGCATCCCAGATCCGGCGGCCCGCCAACATGGCGGTGGCCCACACCGTCGTCAACCAGGCCAACGCCAACCCGAACGCGGCGATGTTGAAGAACATCACCACCTCGGCGACACCGGAGAGCACCGGCCACGACACCGCCCGCGTCAGCGCCGAGTAGGTCTTGGCCAGCGCCATCGAAACGTACTGGTACACACCGGTGATCACCGGATACTCCATGTACCGCACCGCCTGGGTGCCGTCGTACTGCGTTCGGGGTTGCCCGTTCTCGTCGAGCTCCAGCCAGCTGGACTTGTACGGGAACTTGCCGTCGGCCAGCAGTTCGGCCGTATAGAGCGGCACCGTGTCCGAATAGCAGAGCTCGTAGTACGCGCGCTGGTTCTCCCAGTTGGCCACCCGCTGATCGGCAGTACCGGTACCGACGGTCTGCAGGCACGGGGATTTGGTGGCCCAACCCAACGACAGGAACACCAGCGCGATCACAAAGATCACCCGCAGTGGGGTGAAGAAACGCTGTCTGCCGATCAGCGCATGCCGTCCGACGGGCCCACCCACCACATCGGACAGCGCCGACACCATCACATCGTTGCGGCTCGGCAGGTCACGGTCATCGGCACTGCGGGTGTCCGCAGCCAGCCGCTGTGGCGACACTCCCCCCTGACCCGTCACGGGGGAGGCGGCAACGGTGCGTTCGGGTCACCGGGCATCCCAGGGGGACCCGGCACCGGCGGCTCGCCCGGCAGCGGTCCCGGCAACGGCTCCGGCGGCGGCGCGGTCACCGTCGTCGGC
>NZ_JBARXZ010000114.1:0-17853 GCF_049647605.1 Mycobacterium sp.
CCTCCATGGCCGGCGGCCACTTCTACCTGGGCGGCGGCACCGCAGTGCAACAAGCGACCGGGCACGAGGACTCGCCCGAGGAGATGTACAAGTACCTGGTCTCGCAGTCTCGCGAACCCGAACACGACAAGATCCGTGCCTACTGCGACGGCAGCGTCGAGCATTTCGAGTGGCTCGAAGCACTCGGATTCGAGTTCGAACGCAGCTACTACCCGGGCAAGGTTGTTGTTCCCCCCGGTACCGAAGGACTGTCCTACACCGGCAATGAGAAGGTGTGGCCGTTCTGCGAGCAGGCGACGCCGGCCCCGCGTGGGCACTCGGTACCGGTGCCCGGGGAACTGGGTGGTGCAGCGATGGTGATCGACCTGCTGCTCAAACGCGCGGTCGACCTCGGTGTGCAGATCCGCTACGAGACCGGGGCGATCAACCTCGTCACCGACGACGACGGTGCCGTGGTCGGTGTGCGCTGGAAACACTTCACCGAAACCGGTGAGATCAAGGCCAAGTCGGTGATCATCGCTGCCGGCGGCTTCGCGATGAACGCTGAGATGGTGGCCGAGTACACCCCGGCGCTCGGCCAGCAGCGCAAGACCAAACACCACGGCATGGTCGCCCCCTACATCCTGGGCAACCCCAACGACGACGGGCTCGGCATCGGGCTCGGTGTCTCCGCGGGAGGGGTGGCCACCAACCTCGATCAGCTGTTCATCACCGCCGCGGCCTACCCACCCGAGATCCTGTTGACCGGCGTGATCGTCAACGCCGACGGCAAGCGCTTCGTCGCCGAAGACTCCTATCACTCGCGCACCTCGGCGTTTGTCCTCGAACAGCCCGACCAGGTTGCGTACCTGGTGGTCGACGAGGCCCACATGCAGATGCCGGAAATGCCGTTGATCAAGTTCATCGACGGCTGGGAGAGTGTCGCCGAGATGGAGACCGCGCTGGGCATTCCGGCGGGCAACCTGGCTGCGACGCTGGACCGGTACAACACCAACGCTGCCGCGGGCGTCGACCCCGATTTCCACAAACAGCCGGATTACCTTGCCGCGCAGGACAAGGGGCCATGGGCGGCCTTCGACCTGTCACTGGGCCGGGCGATGTACTCCGGCTTCACGATGGGCGGACTGAAGGTGTCCATCGACGGCGAGGTGCTGCGTGAGGACGGCAGCGCCGTCGCCGGGCTCTACGCGGCGGGAGCGGGTGCGTCGAACATCGCCCAGGACGGCAAGGGATACGCCAGCGGCACTCAGCTCGGCGAAGGTTCCTTCTTCGGCAGACGGGCGGGCGAGCACGCCGCCGCTGCGCGGCCTCAGGCCGGCTGAGGTTCGATCGGACCCAGCCGCCATTCACCACCGCCGAGCAGGTGCAACTCCTGCTCGTGGTGCTGCTCGACGCTCGGACGATGACTGACACTGACCATGATGATGTCCGGAAGCGCTTCGCGGACCGTCGAATACATGGTGTACTCCAGCCCCTCGTCCAACGCCGAGGTGGCCTCGTCCATGAAGACCGCCTTGGGCTTGGTGAGCAGCACCCGCGCGAACGCGACACGCTGCTGCTCGCCGGGGGAGAGCACCTTCACCCAGTCGCGCTCCTCATCGAGCCGGTGAGTGAGGTTCGGCAACTGCACCCGGACCAGGACACGCTGCAACTCGGCATCGGAGATGTCGCCCGGCGGCGTCGGATAAGACACCACCGACCGCAGGTCACCCAGCGGCACATAGGGCACCTGCGAGAGGAACATCGTCTCGTTGCGGCCGCCGGGCCGGTGCAGCGTTCCGGTGGTGAAGGGCCACAACTGGCCGAGGCTGCGCAGCAGTGTCGTCTTGCCGGCGCCGGAGACGCCGGTGATGACCAACCCCTGACCGCGTTCCAGCCGGAGATTCACCGGGCGGATCAGCACCTCGCCGGCGGGAGTGCAGACCTCCACCTGATCGAGCTCGACGCTCCAGTCGGTGCTGTCGGCGGTCGCCAGCTCCGGTAGATGCCGGGCACGGTCATTGGACTCCACCAAGCCGTTGAGTCGGATGATGGCGGCCTGGAAACTGGCGAACTGATCGTAGGCGTTCCGGAAGAACGACAGCCCGGCCAAGATATTCGACGTCGCGGTGCCGGACTGGGTGAGCTCACCGAAGGTGATCTCACCTTCGAACATCCGCGGCGCCTGGATGATCGTCGACAGCGGTACCGCCGCCTGGCTGGCCGTCAGGTTCCAGCCGGTGAAGCCGATGGTGCGGCGGACGTAGTGGCGGTAGTTGTCGATGACCTTGGCAAAGCGTCCTTCCAGCTGGACCCGTTCGGCGCGTTCGCCGCGGTAGAAACCGACCGCCTCGGCCATGTCCCGCAGGCGGATCAAGGCGTACCGGAAGGCGGCGTTGCGGGCCTCGTTGAGGAAGCTCAGCCGGATCAGGGGCCGGCCGATCCAGAAGGCGATCACGGTGGCCAGCACCACGTAGACGATCGCGATCCAGAACAGGGCCTTGGGGATCGTCACCCCCAGCAGTTCGATCGGGCCGGACAGTCCCCACAGGATCGGGCCGAACGACGCCACGGACAGTACCGAGCTGATCGCGCCGAACAGCAACACCGAGCCGGTGCCGTACTGCGGGACGTTGGGTGTGGTTCCCACGCCGGTGGTGAAGATGTCGATGTCCTGCTGGATGCGCTGATCCGGGTTGTCGATGGTCTCGTCGATGAATCGGCCGCGGTAATAGGAACGATGATCGAGCCAGTCGCCGGTGAGCCGGCCGGTCAGCCACACCCGCCACCGGATGATGAAGCGCTGCATCAGATAGATGTCGAACATGGTGCGGACCACGTGCACCGTGGCCAGCAGCGCAAACAACTTCATCGCGGTCCAGAAACCTTCGACACCCGACTGGCGGACCGCCTCGTCGCCGGAGGCCACACCGCTGAAGGCCACCTGCAGTGCCGTGCTCTGGTCGTTGTAGAAGTAGCTGAGCAGTACGTCGAGCCGAACCGACGCGACGACCGACAACAGCAAGATGCCCAGCAATCCCCACACCGGCAGGGATTCGCGTCCCTTGAAGTAGTCGCCGGTCACCCGCCAGAACTGACGACCCCACCCGGTGAACCGCAGCAGCGTCGCCAGCGTCGCCACCGTCACCAGCGCCGCGACGGCCCACACCCAGGTGATCCACCACAGGGATTCACCGATCTGGTCGGCCCAGTCGATCGACTGCTCGAACAATGTGACTCCTGGTGCCGGGGCGTCCCAGACGCCGATTCGCTTCGGCGAAGCTACCGCAGCCGGGTCGAGAACCGCGTGCAGGGCCGTCAGGCGAATGTTGCACTCAGGTGGATCGCCAGGGTGTCGGCCAGATCGCCTCCCTTTGCCCGGCTGGGGCCGGCGTGTCGCGTGCTGACACATTCGTTGGGTTGTAGGCGTGGCCGCGTACCGTTGTCGTGTGGCACGCACCTCATCGAAGACCAAATCCGGCGACACCAAACCCGGCCGGCTCTCCGGCCGGTTCTGGAAGATGCTGGGTGCCAGCTCGGACAAGATCGCGACCAAATCCCAGAACGAGGTGCGCGACTCGGCGGCGTTCGACGACAAGGCTGCCGAGCTCGACGACGAACAGCTACGCAAGGCCGCAAAGCTGCTGGACCTGGAGGCGCTCGCCGACTCCGCCGATATCGCCCAGTTCCTGGCCATCGCCCGCGAAGCCGCCGACCGGGCGACCGGGCTGCGCCCCTTCGACGTCCAGCTCCAAGGCGCGTTGCGCATGTTGGCCGGTGACGTCGTCGAGATGGCCACCGGTGAAGGCAAGACCCTGGCCGGTGCCATCGCGGCGGCCGGATATGCGCTCGCCGGCCGCCACGTGCACGTCATCTCCGTCAACGACTACCTGGCCCGCCGGGACGCCGAATGGATGGGCCCGCTGCTGGAAGCGATGGGGCTGACGGTCGGCTGGATCACCGGCGATTCCACTGCCGAGGAACGCCGCGAGGCCTACCAGCGTGACATCACATACGCCTCGGTCAACGAGATCGGCTTCGACGTACTGCGCGACCAGCTGGTCACCGATGTCGAAGACCTGGTTTCACCCAACCCGGACGTGGCGCTGATCGACGAAGCCGACTCGGTGCTCGTTGACGAGGCGCTGGTGCCGCTGGTGCTGGCCGGCACCACCCACCGGGAGACGCCACGACTGGAAATCGTCGAGCTGGTCGGCAGCCTGGTGCCCGGTACCGACTACTCGGCCGACGCAGATCGGCGCAACATCCATCTGACCGAGCAGGGCGCCCAGAAACTCGAGAAGGCGCTCGGAGGCATCGACATCTACTCCGAGGAGCACGTCGGCACCACCCTGACCGAGATCAATGTCGCGCTGCACGCCCACGTGCTACTCGAACGGGACGTGCACTACATCGTCCGCGACGGAGCCGTGCACCTGATCAACGCCTCCCGCGGTCGGATCGCCTCGCTGCAGCGCTGGCCCGACGGTCTGCAAGCCGCGGTCGAGGCCAAGGAAGGGATCGAAACCACCGAAACCGGCGAGGTCCTCGACAACATCACCGTTCAGGCGCTGATCAACCGGTACCCGACCGTCTGCGGGATGACGGGCACCGCGCTGGCCGCCGGCGAGCAGCTGCGGCAGTTCTACAAGCTCGGCGTCTCCCAGATTCCGCAGAACACTCCCAATATCCGAGAAGACGAGCAGGACCGGGTGTACATCACCGCCGCGGCGAAGATCGACGCGGTGATCACCCACATCCAGGAGATGCACGCCACCGGGCGGCCGATCCTGGTGGGCACCCACGATGTCGCCGAGTCCGAGGAACTCCACGAACGCCTGGTGAAGCGGAAAGTCCCCGCCGTGGTCCTCAACGCCAAGAACGACGCCGAGGAAGCCGCAGTCATCGCCGAAGCCGGCGCGCTCGGTGTGGTGACCGTGTCCACCCAGATGGCCGGTCGGGGCACCGACATCCGGCTCGGTGGCTCCGACGAGCGCACCCACGACGAAGTGGTCGAACTCGGCGGTCTGCACGTCGTCGGCACCGGCAGGCACACCACCGAGCGGCTGGACAACCAGCTGCGCGGCCGCGCCGGCCGCCAGGGGGACCCGGGATCGTCGGTGTTCTTCGCCAGCTGGGAGGACACCGTCGTCGCCTCACACCTGGACCCCGACAAGCTGCCCAGCGAAACCGACGACGAAGGCCGGATCGTCAGCTCGAAAGCGGCCAGCCTCATCGACCATGCCCAGCGCATCGCGGAGGGCCGGCTGCTCGACGTGCACGCCAACACCTGGCGCTACAACCACTTGATCGCGCAGCAACGTGCCATCATCGTCGACCGCCGCAACACGTTGCTGTCCACGCCGACCGCCCTCGAGGAGCTCAAGGAGCTGGCGCCGGACCGCTACGCGGAACTCAACGAAACGGTGTCGGACCAGGAACTCGAACGCATCTGCCGGCACATCATGCTGTACCACCTGGACCGCGGGTGGGCCGATCATCAGGCATTCCTGGCCGATATCCGGGAGAGCATCCACCTGCGGGCCCTCGGCCGGCAGAACCCGCTCGACGAGTTCCACCGGATGGCCGTCGACGCCTTCACCTCGCTGGCTGCCGACGCGGTGGAAGCCGCCCAGCAGACGTTCGAGACCGCCGACATCCTGACCGATCAACCCGGCTTGGATCTCTCCAAGCTGGCGCGGCCGACATCCACGTGGACCTACATGGTCCACGACAACCCGCTGCAGGACGACACGCTGTCTGCGCTCAGCCTGCCGGGCATCTTCAGATAGGTCGGCCTTTCTTGGATAGGTTTACGCCTATGACGGCTGCACCGGGGGGCGGCATCGGTGATCGAGTGTTCACCGTGCCCAACCTGCTGTCCCTGGTGCGGCTGATCCTCATCCCGGTTTTTGTCTACCTGTTGCTGGGCACCGACCAGGCCGCGGCCAACGCCTGGGCTGTCGGCATCCTGATGTTCAGCGGCGCCTCGGACTGGCTGGACGGCAAGATCGCCCGATCGTTCCAAGGCCAGTCATCGAGGCTGGGGGAGTTGCTGGACCCAGCCGTCGACCGGCTCTACATGATCACCATCCCGATCTCATTCGGTCTTGCCGGCCTCATCCCGTGGTGGATGATCGCGGTGCTGATCGTCCGCGACGGGCTGCTGGCGTTGATGTTGCCGGTGTTGCGTAGCCGTGGGCTGACGGCGTTGCCGGTGACCTACGTCGGCAAAGCGGCGACCTTCGCGTTGATGACGGCGTTTCCGCTGATCTTGCTCGGGCAATGGGATGCGTTGTGGAGCAGGGTGATCGGTGCCTGCGGGTGGGGATTCTTGATCTGGGGTATCGGGATGTACCTGTGGGCATTTGTGCTCTATGTCATCCAGCTCGTTCTGGTGGTGCGACAGCTACCCAAGGTTTCCAAGGCGCGCCGGTGATGGATTCCGACCGCACCCTCGGCGGGTACGACTCCGAAGCCGGATACCAGGGGCGCCGCGGCAGCCCGGTGCAGAAACTGCCGGTGCCATCGCTGTTGCGGTCGTTGCTGTCCGAGCATCTGGACCCCGGTTACGCCGCTGCGGCCAAGGCTCGCGCCGAATCGGCGAAGCCCCCGTCACGTGCCGGGCGCCGGTTCTGGCAGGCGCTGGCCGCAGTGCTGATCGCCGCGGTGTTCGCCGTCGCGGCGGCACAGGCCAGATCCACCGCACCCGGCGTCAGCGAAGCCCAGCACGTGCTGGCCGGCAGCGTGCGCTCCGCGGAGGGCACCAATGACGACC
This sequence comes from Mycobacterium sp., assembly GCF_049647605.1. Classification (GTDB taxonomy): domain Bacteria; phylum Actinomycetota; class Actinomycetes; order Mycobacteriales; family Mycobacteriaceae; genus Mycobacterium. The sequence continues at coordinate 6,758 of NZ_JBARXZ010000114.1, forward strand.
TCGCGACCCGACGGGACACCCTGGCTGCCGAAGTCGACGAGATCGCGCGGCGCCAACTCGCCGACGACGCCGAAGGTCAACAGTTGCTCACCGGTCTCGACGTGTTGAACCTGCCGGCGGGCAGCACCCCGATGATCGGGCCCGGTGTCACCGTCACCGTCACCGACCCGGGTGCGACCCGGGACCTCACCGACGTCTCCAAGCAGCGGTTGCCCGGCAGCAGACAGGTGATCCTGGACCGCGACCTGCAGATGGTCGTCAACTCACTGTGGGCAGCGGGGGCCGAGGCCATCGCCGTCGACGGCATCCGCGTCGGCCCCAACGTCACCATCCGGCAGGCGGGCGGCGCCATCCTGGTCGACAATCATCCGATTGCCAGCCCCTACGACATCGTTGCCCTGGGACCGCCGAACACCCTGCGTGAGGGTTTCGACCGGAGTCCGGGACTGTTGCGGCTGCGGCTGTTGGAGACCTCCTACGGCGTCGGAGTGACGGTCAGCGCCGGAGAAGGTCTCACGGTGCCGACCGGAACTATTCGAGACATCAAGTTCGCCAAGCAGATTGGCCCGTGAGATGCGTTCTGTGGGGAGTTGCACGTGATCGGTATCGCCGCGCTTGTTGTCGGCATCGTGTTGGGGTTGGTGTTCCAGCCCAGCGTGCCGGAGGTGATCCAGCCGTACCTGCCGATCGCCGTCGTCGCCGCATTGGACGCGGTGTTCGGCGGCCTACGCGCCTATCTCGAGGGCATTTTCGACGCCAAGGTGTTTGTGGTGTCATTCGTGTTCAACGTGTTGGTGGCGGCGCTGATCGTCTACGTGGGCGACCAACTCGGCGTCGGGACCCAGCTGTCCACCGCGATCATCGTGGTGCTCGGGATCCGCATCTTCGGCAACGCAGCGGCGTTGCGCCGGCGACTGTTCGGGGCGTGACGGATGGAGCAACAGTCCGGGAGCCAGCACGGGGCGGCGGGTGGGAGCCAGCACGGGGCGGCGGGTGGGAGCCAGCACGGCCGGCACGAGCTTCCCCCCGACACCACAACGTCGCCGCCACGCACCCGCTCCCAGATGGTGTTCGGGGTCCTGGCCGTGTTGCTCTGCCTGGTCCTCGGGGTGGCGATCGCCACCCAGGTCCGGCAGACCGAATCCGGTGACTCCCTGGAGTCGGCACGGCCGGCCGACCTGTTGGTGTTGCTGGATTCCCTGCAGCAGCGGGAGGCGGCGTTGAACACCGAGGTCGCCGAGCTGCAGCGCACCTTGGCCACCTTGCAGGCCTCGGGGAACTCCGACGAGGCCGCCATCGACAACGCCCGCGCCCGGCTGGCTGCGCTGTCCATCCTGATCGGCACGGTCGGCGCCACCGGGCCGGGGGTGGTGGTGACCATCGACGACCCGGCGCGGGGAGTGGCGCCGGAGACGATGCTCGACGTCATCAACGAACTGCGTGCCGCCGGTGCCGAGGCCATGGAGATCCGGGCCGCCGCCGGCGCCGTCCGGGTGGGCGTCGACACCTGGGTGGTCGGCAGCCCCGCGGCGCTGGCGATCGACGACCAAGTACTCGCCCCACCGTATTCGGTTCTGGCGATTGGGGATCCGCCCACGCTGGCCGCGGCGATGAACATACCCGGTGGTGCGGTCGACAGTGTGGAGCGGGTGGGAGGCACCATGACGATCCAGCAGTCCGAACGTGTTGACGTGACCACCTTGCGGCAACCGAAACCGCGCCAATACGCTCAGCCAGTCAAATGAACCACCAACCCGATGCGCTCGAGCCGAGCGATCACCGAGGGAGTGAGAACCGATCGTGAGCGAGATCCCCGCCGATCTGCACTACACCACCGAGCACGAATGGGTCCGCCGCAGTGGCGACGACACCGTCCGGGTCGGTATCACCGATTACGCGCAGTCCGCGCTCGGCGACGTGGTATTTGTTCAGCTGCCCGACGTGGGTGTCGAGCTGACGGCCGGCGACACGTTCGGTGAGGTCGAATCCACCAAATCGGTCTCTGATCTGTACGCCCCGATCACTGCGAAAGTGGTTGCCGTCAACGGTGATCTGGAGGCCAGCCCCGACCTGGTGAACTCCGATCCGTACGACGCGGGTTGGTTGCTGGAGTTGAAGGTGGCGCCAGGGGAGTTGGATGCGGCTTTGGGTGCACTGCTCGACGCCGAGGCCTACCGCGCCACCCTGACCGAATGACCGCTCGAGTGCCGATCGCTGTTAGGGTGCCTGCCAGCCGTGTTTCCTGCCTTGGTGGGCGCGTGAGTGCCGATAGCGCGGTAACGTCGGTATCGCGGTGGTAGGCAAGCACGGTCCACCGGCGGTAAACGCCACAGCAGCCAGTGAGGAGCGCGTGTGACGGACAAGGACAGCAACCCGGGGGCTGACCAGGTGTCTGATGAGGTGACGGTCGAGACGACGTCGGTCTTCCGGGCCGACTTCCTCAACGAACTGGATGCACCTCCCAGCACCAGCGGCGAAGGCGCCGTCTCGGGGGTGGAAGGGCTGCCGGTCGGTTCGGCACTCCTGGTCGTCAAGCGTGGGCCCAACGCGGGTTCGCGTTTCCTGCTGGATCAGGCCAGCACATCTGCCGGTCGGCACCCCGACAGCGACATCTTCCTCGACGATGTGACGGTGAGTCGTCGTCACGCGGAGTTCCGGCTGGAGAACGCGGAATTCCAGGTGGTCGACGTCGGCAGCCTCAATGGCACCTACGTCAATCGTGAACCTGTCGATTCGGCGGTGTTGGCCAACGGCGACGAGGTGCAGATCGGTAAGTTCCGCCTCGTCTTCCTGACCGGCCCCAAGGGGGACGACGGGGGACCTAGCAGCTAGTGACCGCTCCCGATACTCCGGCATTTGCCGGGATGTCGATCGGCGCGGTGCTCGACGCGCTGCGGCCCGATTTCCCGGACGTCACCATCTCCAAGATCCGATTCTTGGAAGCCGAAGGGTTGGTGACTCCTGGGCGTACCGCGTCGGGGTATCGGAGGTTCACGGCATACGACTGCGCCCGGCTGAGGTTCATCCTGGCCGCCCAGCGCGATCAGTATCTGCCTCTCAAGGTCATCAAGGCGCAACTCGACGCACAGCCCGACGGTGCGTTGCCGGGCACTGGGTCTCCGTATGGGGTACCGACTCTGGTCTCCGACACCGGCGAGCTGCCGGTGTCGGTGTCACCGGCCCGGGTGCGGTTGAGCCGCGAAGACGTCATCGAACAATCCGGTCTGCCCGTTCGCGATGCCGAGAACACCTTGTCGGCACTGCTGAAGGCGGGTGTGATCGGCACCGGCCCCGCCGGGCTCTTCGATGAGCATTCCGTTCCGATCCTGCAGTGCGCCCACGCGCTTGCCGAATACGGCGTGGAACCGCGCCACCTGCGGGCTTTCCGGTCGGCCGCCGACCGGCAGTCGGATCTCATCGCCCAGATCGCCGGACCGGTGGTCAAGACGGACAAGGCGGGGGCCCGCGACCGTGCCGACGATCTGGCGCGTGAGGTTGCGGCCCTGGCCATCACGTTGCACACATCGTTGGTGAAGTCAGCTGTGCGCGACGTTCTCAACCGCTGAGCGCTAGACTTCGTCCGACGGTTGGTGATCTGGATCGGCTCTGGACGGGTACACAATCCGGTTCGGCAGCGTGTCAGTCCAGGGTTCCAGAACCGGCCAGGTCGAGCAGCACGGATAGTGCGGAGGGCAGACACAAATGGGTGAAGTACGTGTGGTCGGCATTCGCGTCGAGCAGCCTCAGAACCAGCCGGTGCTGCTGCTGCGCGAGGCCAACGGTGACCGGTACCTACCTATTTGGATCGGCCAACCGGAGGCTGCTGCCATCGCGCTCGAACAGCAGGGTGTCGAACCTGCCCGCCCGCTGACCCACGACCTCATTCGTGACGTCATTGCGGCGCTGGGGCATTCACTCAAAGAGGTCCGGATCGTCGATCTGCAGGAAGGCACGTTCTACGCCGACCTGATCTTCGACCGCGATATCAAGGTCTCGGCCAGGCCGTCGGACTCGGTGGCCATCGCGCTGCGGGTGGGAGTGCCGATCTATGTCGAGGAGGCGGTGCTGGCCGAGGCTGGCCTGCTGATTCCCGACGAGAGCGACGAGGAAGCCACCGGCACCGTCCGTGAGGACGAGGTGGAGAAGTTCAAGGAGTTCCTCGACAGCATTTCACCGGACGATTTCAAGGCCACCTGATCGCACTTCGAGTGCGCGGGACAGTCCAGGAATCGTTCCGGTGGCGGAACAGTCACGGAGACGTCTCAACTGGCAGAACCTGTTCGACACGCCCGGCGGGGCGGGTGTCGGAGGTAAATCCCGGTCCATACTGGTCACCAAGATGGGCTCAGGATGGCATCGGGGACCTGTCGAGAAGCGTATGCTCAGAGCGCTCGTGCTCGGGCAGCAGTCGGTGACGGCAGCGGACGACGAGACCGATCGGCGAGAGGACTACAGGTGGGCGAGCAGCCACGTCAGGAGCAGTTGGACTTACTGGCCTCAGGGAAAAACTCGGGGACAGCCAACGACTCGACGGGTTCGGAGCCGGTACTCACAGAGCCGGTGCAGGGTGGCCTGTTTCCCGACGACTCTGTGCCGGATGCACTGATCGGCTACCGCGGGCCCAGCGCCTGCCAGATCGCCGGTATCACCTACCGGCAGCTCGACTATTGGGCCAGGACCTCGCTGGTGGTGCCCTCGATCCGTGGTGCCGCCGGATCCGGCAGCCAGCGTCTGTACTCCTTCAAGGACATCCTCGTCCTCAAGATCGTCAAGCGGTTGCTCGATACCGGTATCTCGCTGCACAACATCCGCGTGGCCGTCGACCACCTGCGTAAGCGTGGTGTCCAGGACCTGGCGAACATCACGCTGTTCTCCGACGGCACCACCGTGTACGAGTGCACCTCCGCCGAAGAAGTGGTCGACCTGCTGCAGGGCGGTCAGGGCGTGTTCGGTATCGCAGTCTCGGGTGCGATGCGGGAACTCACCGGGGCGATCGCCGACTTCCCGGGTGAGCGGGCCGACGGCGGTGAGTCCATCGCCGCGCCGGAGGACGAACTGGCCTCACGACGCAAAACCCGCGATCGCAAGATCGGCTGACTGCTTCACCGACACAAGAAGGCCGCGCATGCGGCCTTTTTTGTTTGCTCCCGCCAAAGTGGCCTGGACACAACCGAACTCGTTGTCGAAGCGCCGGCCCCCGCCGGAGATCGGTTGGCCGGGCCTGAGGCCGGCGGAATCCACCGGCGCCATGGTGCCGGTGTCGACGGCGCTGGACCTGGTACAGCGGTATCATCGGCAATGCATCGCCCTTGTGCGGGAGAGTTCTGTGGCCGCCAGTCACAGACGCCGAAGGAGCAACACCTCTCCGTCAATCTCTCAGGCCCCCGGACCGCACCCGGCCACGATGCCTCTGGAAAGTGGCGACCGCCGACATCGGGCCGCCCGCCCATGGGGAAAGGCGTAACGGCCGAATCTCTCAGGCGCCCGCGACTCGGGTCGACGACAGAGGGGGAGGACGACAATTCCGTCCTGCCGCAAGGAGTCCGATGGTCGCCCCGCTCGATGACCGCACACCGCTGTTCGCCGACCGTCACATCGGTCCAGACGCCGCTGCCATCAACACCATGCTCGCCGTCATCGGCGTGGACTCGCTCGACCAGTTGGCGGCCAAGGCGCTGCCTGCCGGCATCCTGGACGCCCTGACCACCGATGGTGTCGCCCCCGGGCTCGATCAACTGCCGCCGGCGGTATCCGAACACGAAGCGCTCAATCAGCTGCGCACCATGGCCGACGCCAACACCGTGGCCGTGTCCATGATCGGGCAGGGCTACTACGACACATTGACCCCGCCGGTGTTGCTGCGAAACATCCTGGAGAACCCCGCCTGGTACACGGCCTACACGCCGTACCAGCCCGAGATCAGCCAGGGCCGGTTGGAGGCGCTGCTGAACTTCCAGACCATGGTCGCCGACCTGACCGGGCTCGACATCGCGAACTCGTCGATGCTCGACGAGGCGACCGCCGCGGCCGAGGCTATGACGCTGATGCAGCGCGCGGTGCGCGGTAAAGCAGTCCGTCTCGCCGTCGACGTCGATGTCTTCACCCAGACCGCAGCTGTGCTGGCCACCCGCGCCGAGCCGCTGGGCATCGAGATCGTCACCGCCGACCTGCGTGACGGGCTACCCGAAGGCGAGTTCTTCGGTGTCATCGTCCAGTTGCCGGGTGCCAGCGGGCGGATCACCGACTGGAGTGCCCTGATCGATGAAGCGCACGACCGTGGCGCCCTGGTGGCGGTGGGTGCCGACCTGCTGGCCATGACATTGCTGACCCCGCCCGGAGAGATCGGCGCGGATGTGGCGTTCGGCAGCGCCCAGCGGTTCGGGGTGCCGATGGGCTTCGGCGGTCCTCATGCCGGCTATCTCGCAGTGGCCACCAAACATGCTCGCCAGCTGCCGGGCCGTCTGGTCGGAGTCTCCGTCGACGCGGACGGGGCCCCCGCCTACCGTCTGTCGCTTCAGACCCGTGAACAGCACATCCGCCGGGACAAGGCCACCAGCAACATCTGCACCGCGCAGGTGCTGCTGGCGGTGATGGCCGCGATGTACGCCAGCTATCACGGGGCCGGCGGTCTGGTGGGGATCGCCCGGCGGGTGCACGCTCACGCCGCCCGGCTGGCCGCCGGTCTCGGGGACGCGGTGGTGCATGACCGGTTCTTCGATACCGTGCTGGCCCGGGTGCCGGGGCGAGCCGCTGACGTGGTGGCCGCGGCGAAGACCGTGGGCATCAACCTGTGGCAGGTCGACGCTGACCAGGTGCTGGTGGCCTGCGACGAGGCCACCACCGACGCCCACGTCGACGCCGTTGCGGGTGTGTTCGGAGTGTCAGCTCCGGAATCGGTGACCGGCAACAGCATCGAGACCCGCACCACGGACTACCTGACGCATCCGGCGTTCACCACGTACCGCACCGAGACGTCGATGATGCGCTACCTGCGCTCGCTCGCCGACAAGGACCTGGCGCTCGACCGCACCATGATCCCGCTGGGGTCCTGCACCATGAAGCTCAACGCCGTGGCCGAGATGGAGGCCATCACCTGGCCCGAGTTCTCCCGGCAACATCCGTTTGCGCCGGCCGCTGACAGTGCGGGGCTGCGCACGCTGATCGCCGAAGTGGAATCCTGGCTGGTGGCCATCACCGGCTACGACGCGGTGTCGCTGCAGCCCAACGCCGGTTCGCAGGGGGAGTACGCCGGGTTGCTGGCCATCCACGACTATCACGCCAGCCGCGGCGACGGCCACCGTGATGTGTGCCTGATCCCGTCGAGTGCCCACGGCACCAACGCGGCCTCCGCCGCACTGGCGGGGATGCGGGTGGTGGTCGTGGCGTGCCGGCCCAACGGTGACGTCGACCTCGATGATCTGCGCGCCAAGATCAGCGCTCACGCCGCCAACCTGTCGGCGCTGATGATCACCTACCCGTCGACCCACGGGGTGTACGAACACGACATCGCCGATATCTGCGCAGCTGTGCACGACGCCGGCGGTCAGGTCTACGTCGACGGTGCCAATCTGAACGCCTTGGTGGGATTGGCGCGTCCAGGGAAATTCGGCGGTGACGTCAGCCATCTGAACCTGCACAAGACGTTCTGCATCCCGCACGGCGGTGGCGGACCCGGGGTGGGGCCGGTGGCGGTCCGATCGCATCTGGCGCAGTTCCTGCCCGGCCACCCGCTGGCACCCGAGCTGCCTGCCGGGCACCCGGTGTCGGCGGCGCCCTACGGGTCGGCGTCGATCCTGCCGATCACCTGGGCCTATATCGCGATGATGGGAGCCGCCGGCCTGCGCAGCGCCACGCTGACCGCGATCGCCTCGGCCAACTACATTGCACGCCGCCTCGACGAGTACTACCCGGTGCTCTACACCGGTGAGAACGGCATGGTCGCCCACGAGTGCATCCTCGATCTGCGGGGTATCACCAAGGCCACCGGTGTCACCGTCGATGATGTCGCAAAACGGCTGGCCGACTACGGATTCCACGCCCCCACCATGAGCTTCCCGGTGTCGGGCACCCTGATGGTGGAGCCGACGGAAAGCGAGAACCTCGCTGAGGTCGACGCGTTCTGCGAAGCAATGATCGCCATCCGCGGTGAGATCGACAAGGTCGGGTCCGGCCAGTGGAGTGTCGAGGACAATCCGCTGCGGAACGCTCCGCACACCGCCGGGTGCCTGCTCGTCGACAAGTGGGAGCACCCGTACACCCGGGAGGAGGCCGCTTACCCATTGGGCAAGAGCTACCGGCCCAAGGTGTGGCCGCCGGTGCGGCGCATCGACGGTGCCTACGGCGATCGCAATCTGGTGTGCTCGTGCCCGCCGGTGGAGGCGTTCGCCTGACGGCCTGAGGTGGGGCCGCAGTCTGATTTCGAGGATTGCGGCCACGTCAATTCGGTCGTACCGTGAACCGCGAGACAGACTGATCTGTCTAGCTGACGATCGGGGGCGGCGTGAAGACGAACAACAACCAGTCACCGCCGTCGCCTGAGCCGGCCGAGCCCGGAGACCGGGTTCCGGCCGGCTTCGCCCGGCACCGGCAGTCCGTCGGCGGTGTCGGCATCGACTATGTGATCGGTGGTAGCGGGCCGACATTGGTTCTGCTGCACGGCTATCCGCAAACCTGGTACGAGTGGCGACACTTGCTCCCGACGTTCGCCGAGCACTACACGGTGATCGCACCGAGTCTCAGGGGCGCCGGGGCCAGTGACGCGCCCGCTGCCGGGTATGACAAGTCGACTCTTGCCGGCGACATCCACGGGCTGCTTGTCACCCTCGGCCGGGACAAGGACATCCGCCTCGTCGGACATGACATCGGAACCATGGTCGCCTACTTCTACGCCGCGGCACACCCCGATGACGTGCTCAAACTCGTGCTCAGTGAAGCACCGATCCCGGACCCGACCATCTACACATTTCCGGCGCTGTCTGCACAGGGGCCGGGGGCGTGGCATTTCGGTTTCTTCAACCTGATGAACGGATTCCCGGAGGAGCTCATCGCCGGAAAGGAATCGGTGTGGGTCACCAAGTTCATCGACGCGCTCGAAGTGGTCAAGGGCTCGGTGACCCCCGACGACATCGCGGTATACGCCGGCTATCTCGAGGATCCCGCGCATCTGCGGGCCGGCCTCGGTTGGTTCCGCGCATTGCCACAGGACATGAGGGACGCTGCCGAGGCGCAGCGGACCCTACTCGCCATGCCGGTTCTGGCCATCGGTGCCGACGGCAGTCTCGGTGAATTTGTCCCCGAGCAGGTGAAGAAGTACGCGTCCGACGTGACCGGAAAAGTGATCGCCAACTCGGGGCACTGGATCTACGAAGAACACCCCGACGAGACGGTCCAGATCCTGCTGGACTTCTTGGTGGATCGGCGTTGAGAACGTCGACATTCGGCGATGTCTAAACTCGGCGAATGTGACTGGTACGCAAGAAAAGGACACCGGCTCCTCGCCGCGCGACCGGGTACTGGATACCGCCGATGAGCTTTTCTTCGGCGTGGGAGTGCACGCTGTCGGCGTGGACCGCATCGTCGCCGACGCCGGCGTGGCCCGCGCGACCCTGTTCCGCCATTTCCGCACCAAGGACGACCTGATCGCCGCGTATCTCGAGCGTCGCGGCTCACGCGCACGGGCGACGCTGAGTGCACTGCGAGACGAGCATCGAAATGAGCCGGGCAAAGTGCTGGCAGCAATCGCCGATGTGGTCGACGACTACCGCGACCAGCCCGGCTTCCGCGGATGCGAATTCATCAACGCCGCCGCCGAGTTCGCTGATCCGGCGCACCCGGCACATCGCCTGGCAGTCGAACAGCGCCAGTGGCTCACCGATTTCCTGACCGAGGTCCTGGACGACATCGGGCACGACGACCCTCAGGAAACCGCGCAGGCGATGATGATGGTGCGGACCGGCGCCTTGGTCGGGGCCTCCCTCGAGGTCGGCACCTCCGACAGCAGCATCGGCATCCTGCTGTGGAACGCCCTGGCCCGCCGCGGGCTCCGCGGGCTGACCGACAGCTAGTCGATCAGCGCAGCATCGTCTCGAGCGCGGCCACCAGCTCCGGCGAGGTGGAAGCAGGCACGTTCTGGTAGCTTCCGCCGCTGATCTCGGCGACCGACTCCCACGTCGGCCGGTCGGGATCGTCACCGACGTTGATGACGTTGACGGCCACCGGCCGGGCCGGGTCACTGCTGGACCGGATCAGATCCTGTAGCCCCTGAGCGCCGAGTGACTGATCGGTGTGGGGGCCGGCCGTGATGACCAGAATCGAGTTCTGCTGTCCGGGCAGGAAACCCGTCAGCGCATCGCCGTACACGTTGCGCAACGTGGTGAACGACACGGCACCCGCGGCGCCCGGCGCCAACGCCGACAGGGCGCTGTCGAGCGCCGCACCCCGCGGCTGGCCGCCGACGTCATCTCTCAATGCGCCCAGCGTCACCTGACTGGTGCTCGCACCACCGTCGAAGGTGGTCAGTGCCACCGCGGCAGTCGGTGCCAGCGCCGCGATCCGATCCTTGAGGGCGGTCCCGATCGGCCCGGCATCCAATGCCCGGTCCAGCATGATCGACACCGCCGGCGACGTTGCCGGTGCACTCAACACCTGCGCGATCGACACCCGCTCGGCGCCGTCGCCCACCGACAGCGTCGACGGCAGCTCGTCGAAGGACAGCAGGTCATTGCTCGGCGGGTTACCGCCCTCGGTGCGGAACCCGGCGGCGGCGAACTCGGTCTGCTGGTCGGCGTTGCGCAGGAACCGCTCGAACTGGCTGGCGCCGCTGACCTGTTCGTCGGAGAGCCAGTCACCGTCGAGCAGCACTGCCGGGAAGTCGGCCACCGCTGCCGGACCTGGCGGCAGCCAGCCCGCAAGGGTGGCGGTGGCGTCGGGCAGGTCGTTGCCGCGGGCAAAAAGCTGCTGCTCGGTGACCGCGACGGCATGGACATCGGCGGCGGACGGGGAGCCGTCGAGCAACGCTGCCATCGCGGTGTCGGCACTGGAGTCGGCCAGTTTCGGCGCGGCGGAGCGCACCGTGCGGACCGCGGCGCTGCCATCGC
>NZ_JBARXZ010000115.1:0-11993 GCF_049647605.1 Mycobacterium sp.
CTTTGGCGATGTCGTGCTCGGTGACGATCTTGTGTCCGCCGGCGGCCGCGGTGCGCGCGGCCTGCGCCTGGGCGAGGGCCTGCTGGAATTGCATCGAGGGCGGCTCGTCCGGCAGTAGCTCGGTGTAGAATGCGACATCTTGTCGGGCAGAGGCAATGTCGAGCGCGTCGGCGTCGGGGTTGGCCTGCAGGAGTGCGAGCTGAGTGCGGGCATGCTCGACCATGCGCAGTTTGTCGTTGTAGACGGCATCGGCGTCGGACCACTGCTCCATCACCGCGGTCACTGCGTGGGCATAGGGTCGGTCGGCGTCGACCTGGCGGCGCATCCTTAACAGCTCGTCGGCTGCGCCGCGCAGAGCCGGGCCGTTTCCTGCTCGAATTTCTGCGTCGAGGGATTTGATGGCGGCGCTGACGTCGCGGTATTCCTCTTGCAGGGTGGTAATCCATTCCATGGTGATGCCCAATTCCGGTATGGGGCGGTTTGCTGTGAGGTCTTCGAATTGCAGGTCTCCGAATTCCTCGGACGCGTATTCAGATAGGTCCTCGGGCGGGGCGATGTCGAAGTAGTCGTCGAAGGGCGGGGCCTCGTCGACCTCGGCGAAGGGGCTTTCCGGGTCGGGCGGAAAGAGTGCTTCCTCGTCGGGGTGGAGCGGAGCGTCCTGCGGCGTGGGTAGGTCGTCGACGTCGATGCCTAGACGCGCTTGCAGCCGGTGGGTGAAGGCGTCGACGGTGTAGGTGATCAGGCGGGCGTAGTCGCCCGGCGGGATCCGGTGGTCGGCGTCGGTGGCGTCGGCGAGGTGTTCGGCAGCGACATGGAGCAGGTCGCGTGGGGTCCAGGTGTTCGGGTCGGCGGCGCTGATGGCGGCGACGAGGCCGGGCCAGGCCGGATCTGAGGTGATGGTTTCAGCCAGCGCCGTTCCGAATACGACATCGATATCTGTGACCCACGGTGGGCGTAGCCGCGAGTGCGTGGTGGCCAGGGTCGCGGTCGGGGACAGGGCTCCCGCGATGCGCCACCACAGCGCGGCGGCGGGCAGCTCGTCGGGCAGTGGTCCCTGGCGGGCGGCGGTGGTGATGATCTGGCGTAGGTCGGGGGTGGTGCGGGTGGCCTGGGCGAGCTGGGCGGCCAGTTGTGGCCAGTAGGCATCGGCGCGTAGGCGGGGGTCGATGGCGTCGATGAGGTCGTTCCAGCGGGTGGTGTCTGCACTGCGGCGGCCGATGTCGGCGGCGGCGTAGCGCTGCAGGGTGGCCTGCATGTCGCGGGTCCGCACGGGGTATTGGCGCGCACCGGTGAGGCGGGTGTCGGTGTCCTCGACGCCCGTGGCGGCGCGGAAGACGGCGATTTCAGCGGTCAGTGCCGGATTGACGGTGATCAAGGGGCGTGCCCAGGCGGGGGCGGTCGCGTTGGTCCAGGCCCGTGCGCGGTCGCGGATCTGGTCGGCCAACCCCTCGACCAGCTGTTCACGGCGGGTCAGGTACGCGCCCCAATGCGGGTCATTGGCCAGCGCGGGCGGGATGCCGGGAAGCCAGCGCAGCACCCCGATGCCGGCGGAATGTGTACCGGCGGGGTCGATGCGGTGATCGAGAACCGCGGCGGGGTCAGCGGCGTCGTCGACGCTGCCTTTGGCCAACGCGTCGGTCAGCAGTTGGCGAGGATCGGCGCCACCGATGGCCAGGACGGAGAGGTTGCGCCGTAGCACCGGCCAGGCTTCGCGCTGGCTGAGCCGGGGGATCACGTCGTCGGCGATGGCATCCAACCGGTCCCGAGCACCGGCGCCCAGTTGATTTTCGGCCGCGACACCCAAGGCGTCGTAGAACATGTCGGCCGCAGCCTGCAGTCGGGTCGCCGGGTCCTCGGCGCGGCGGGCTTCGGTGGTGGCCGACACCTGTGCGCCGTCGCGGGCCAGGGTGCGGGTCAGGACGTCGACGGCGGTGTCAGGGTGGGTTGCCTTGGGGGAGAGCAGTCGGTGCGGATCGCCTTCGGCAGTGGACAGGTACAGGTGGTTTTCGTCGGTGGCGCGCGTCATCGCGACGTAGAGGTGCTGGCGGGTCAGCATGTCGGAGCCGACGATGTGGCAGGTGCCCTTGGTGTCGCGCCGTCCTGCGGTCAGGCCTTGGGCGGAGTCAATGGTGGCGGCGTAGCCCAGCGTGACGTGTTCGGCGATGTAGTCGGCGGGCAGCGTGACGATGCGTCCGCTGCGTAGGTGGCGTGCTTTTACGCTGCCATCGGTGAGAACTTCGGTGATGGTGTAGCGGTAACCGTTGCGCACGAAATCGTTGCGCCCGATGGTGATCCGGCGGTTGTTTTTGCGGGTGCGGATGGTGTCTCCGACGTTGGCGTGCAGGTGATCGGCCAGCATCACGCTGGCCGAGTCGGCAGCCTCGGGATCGGCGGCCAAGCGGTCGGCGCGGGCGCGGGCGTTGAGTTCGTTGATGACGTCGTTGGTCGGGGCGAGCAGGATGGAGTCCCCGCCCGCCGCGAGGTCGGCCCGCCATGCCTGATAGGCCATGTCGGCGGCAGTCTCGTCGGTGCCGACATGGATGCGATGGTGGTCGATGTAGAAGCCGATGCCGGCCGGGTCGGCGTCGTGCAGCGCGAGCCCGGCGGCGGCTTCGGCGGGGGACTTGAATCGCACGACTTCGCTTAAGGTGAGCGCGTCGGTGGCTTCGGCGATGTCACGCAGAACACCGCCGGCGGAGATGGACGACAGCTGCCCGTCGTCACCGACCAGACGCACGCTCGCGCCTTTACGTAGCGCGTCGGCAATCATGGCGTCCAGGCCCGCGGTGGCGGCCTTGCCGGCCTCGTCAACGACGATGAGAGTGTCGGGGCCTACGTGGGTGAACCAGTCGGGCACACCGGATATCGCGGCCTTGTTTGGATCGGCGGACCAGACGTACTTGTCGAGCGTGTCGGTGGTGGCGCCCAGGTCTTCTCCAAGCACGATGGCCGCGTCGGCGGTGGGGGCCAAGCCGATCACGTGTCCGCCCGAGCTGCGCCACGCATGGGCCAACGCCGCCATGGCCGTGGTCTTGCCGGTTCCCGCTGGCGCCAGCGCCAGTGCGACACGGCGTCCGGAGGTCGCCATCTCTGATACCAAGGCTGCCTGGCCGGGGTTGAGCGTGCGTCCTCGCGCGGCTGAATCTGCGAGCGCCAGTTCGACATCGGCGGCGGTGGTGGCGCGTCCGTCGCAGCGCTGCACCGCGTCCAGAATGCGCCGCTCGGCAGCGAGGGTGTCGCGACTGGTGTAGAGCGCCACACCGTGGCGGGAGTAGACGCTGGCACCGTCGCGGCGACGCAGCGCGACAGGCTCGCTCAACTCGGCGTCGGTGACGCGAGCGTGGGGCACCGAAAAGGCCTCACCGAGCGCGGTATCGGTGAGCCGTTCGATCAGTGCGACATCGTGCGCCACGTCGTGGTTTCGAGCGATGCGCAGCGCCTCGGCGCGCACGTGGTGCCGCTGCCAGGTGGAGCGGGCTTCTGACACCGTGGCGACGAGTTCGCCAGCACGCGACGCCACCCATTCCTCGTCGATGACGGGTGCGGTGCGGGTTCGGTTGGGGCCGGCCAGGACACCGGCCAGCATGCTGTGCAGCCCGTCGCGTCCAAGGACCTCCACGGCTTGCGTGCGCCACACGTCGCGCTGCTCGGCCAGCGAGCGCGGTTCGTGCTTTGCTTCGCGCGATTCGAGCGTCGCCTGCTGGGCCAACGCGATGATTTCGGTGTTGGTCGGTTCGCGTCCGTGATCGGCCTGAAACTGCTTGGACAGCTCGGCGGTGCGCGCCTTGATTGCGGCCCGCCGGCTCGACCACCGGGACATCAGTTCTGCTGACATTCCGTCGATCTCTCGGACCGGCCGTTTCCCTCGTCCGCGGGACTGTTCGACGAACGGCACGCCCAGGGTGGCGATCATGTGCGCTTCCAGGCGGGTGTTGTACAACTCCGACGCTGCGACGGTCACACGGTGCAGCGGTTGGCCATCCAGGGCGAGCCATCGACGCACGCCGTTGGCGTCGATGTGGGACACCTTGTTCGAGATCGCGACGTGGGTATGCAGGTCGGGGTCACCGGCACGAGAATCGCGGTGGGTGAACGCTGCGGCGATGAGCCCTTCGGTGTCGACCTGGGCGACTCCGCCAGCGCCGGTGCGGGTGAAAGTGGCTTGATCTTGCAGCCACTCCAGCACGTCGGCGACCGCTGCATCGTGGGCGGCCTCAATCTGCTCAGCCACCGGCAGCGGAGCGATGGCCCATAGTGCGGACACGGATTTCACCGGTGAGAACGTCAGGTCATATCCGGCGACAGCGGTCGTGCGCGCACGGGTGTTACGCGCGATGAACCCCGACAGTTCCCGGTCATCAGCGGGCGGGCGGCCGTACTCCTCGCCGAACAGCTCCAGGGCCACGCGGGTGCGGATCTGGGCGCGAATGTCGGGGGCGATCGTGGCGTTCCAATGCGCGCCGGTTTCGGCGTTGTGATCGCGGAAGGCCACCGCCAAACGGCGCGCGAACTCCGGCTCGCCGTCGCGGACCAGAAACTTGCGCCCAAGGCGGCTGGCCGCATGCTGAGTGCCCATGCTTCGGCCGGCGACGTAGCTGTCGATGCGCTCGGCGTTGGGGTGCAGACCTTCCCCATAGAGGGCGCGCATCTGCGCCTCACTGACGCCGGATCCCTCGTCAACAGTCCAAATCTCCTCGCGCACTGCGGGTGTGACTTCGCAGCGGCCGGTATCAGAGAGGCCGGCCAGGCCGCGCCCCATCCACCGACCGGGCGATTCGCCTTTGGCCGAGTAGTAGTCGGCCAGCGTGGAGCGGCCCCGCTCGGTGCTGTCGGCGGCAGCGACCTGCCGCACCAGGTACAGGTATCCGTCCCCGGCGGTCAGCTTGTGCAGCGTCATCACCATGACGCGCACACAGGGGTCCGCATGGCCCGGACAGTACGAAGTTTCCTGCGGAAAATTCCACGACCATCCCGGGGGTTCTTAGAAAAGTCTTAGATTCGAGGTACCGGCGCAGGGGTCGTATTCATTCGGGGTGAATACGCCTTCACGCTGGTCGGCATGTAGCGCCGGGTATTGCTCTGTTCGCTTTTCACCTCTCCTGGACCAGCACGTGAGGTGCGTCCTTAATGCCTCCTGGGTTGGTCTGACCGGGTCGCGGGTTTGTTGCTTTGGTGGGCCACCAGCTGGCTTCGCGTAGGAGTGTGGCGATGGCGGGCACGGTGAGGGTGCGCACGAGGAAGGTGTCGAGCAGCAGCCCGAAGCCGATGATGAGGCCGGCTTGGATCATGATGGCGACTGAGCCGACCATGAGGCCGAACATGCTGGCGGCGAATATGAGGCCAGCGGAGGTGATGACGGCTCCGGTGTTTGCCACGGTGCGCAGGACGCCGACGCGGATGTTGGTTCCGGATTCTTCGCGGAGCCGTGAGACGAGCAGCATGTTGTAGTCGGCGCCGACGGCGACGAGGATGATGAACGCCAGCAGCGGTACGGGCCAGGCGATTTCGTGGCCCAGTCCCCATTGGAAGACTACGACGCCGATGCCGAGTGATGCGAGGTAGTTGAGCACGACGGTGCCTAGTAGGTAGAGCGGTGCTAGGAGTGCGCGCAGTAGTAGGACCAGGATGACGCCGACGATGATGATGGTGGCGATGGCTAGTTGTGCGAAGTCGGCCCAGAGGAGTCGTTGGATATCGGAGTTGACGGCGGGGAAGCCGGCTACGGACACGGTGGCGTCGGCGAGTGACGTGTTGGGTCGTGCGGTGTTGGCGGTGTCGGTGATGCGGCTGGCGAGGTCCATGGCTTCAACGCTGTATGGGTCGTGGCTGCTTTCGATCATGAACCGCGCTGTTTTGCCGTCCGGTGAGAGGAATTGTTCGGCGACGTCGGTGAATTGCCGGTTCTCGAATGCGTTGGCGGGCAGGTAGAAACCGCTCGAGGAGTCGGAGTCGGCCGCTGCGCGCGAGGAGTTCTGTAGTTGGGTGGCGATCTGGCTCATGCCGGACAGCATTTCGATGTTGCTGTCGGCGAGGGTGCGGACGCCGGTGGCGAGTGCTTGGGCGCCGGAGGCCAGCTGTCCGATTCCGTCCTGCAATCGGCGGAGATTTGTGGTCAGGTCGGCGGGGTCACCCAGGGCTCCGAATGCCTTGTCCAGTGAGGCGACTGCGTTCTGGACGTTGGCGAGGGTGCCACCAACGGTGGCATTGGTGGCGGGATCGTAGCGGTCCCCGAGGTCGGCGATTTGGTTGAAGAATCCGTTGTCGCGCAGAGTGACCAGGATCTGGACCTGGTTGCGGATTTGGGCGCATTGTGGGGTGGTGGCGCACCAGGGTGAGGTGTTGAGGGCGCCGACGAGTGGGTCGAGTTGAGTGATTGCGTTTTGGGCTTGGTTGGCCAGCGGTCGTAGTCCTGGGCCGGATTGGATGGCTTGGTCGACGGCGGGGGCAGTGGCGGAAAGTTGTTGCAGCAGCGGCCGGAATTGGTTGACCTGAGTTCCTGCGGATTGGGCTTGGGTGAGGATTCCGGCTAGTGGTGTGAAGGCGGTGCGCACGGTGCTGTCGAGTTGGGCGAGGCCGTCGGCGAGCTGGTCGGCGCCGTCGGTGAGTTTGGTGAGGTCGTCCTTGCGGGAGTTGCCCTCGGCGACGGCGCCGGCCATTTTGTCGCCGATCTGGCCGTTCTGCCAGGCCAGTTCTGCTTGGTCGAGGCGCTCTCCGGTGGGGCGGGTGACTCCGGAAACCTTGGTGACGCCGGGGATCTGGGAGACGCGGGAGGCCATCTCGTCAAGATCGGCCAGTCCTTTGCCGGTCCGCATGTCGGTCGGATTTTCCACGACGAGGAATTCGCTGATGACGACGTCTTTGCGGAAGTGGCGGTCCAGCAGGTGGTAGCCCAGGTTGCTGGCCGTGGTGTCTGGTTGGCCCTTGCGGTCGTCGTAGCTGATTTTGATGGTTGCTGCCGCTGCCGACAGGGCGAGCAAGATGACCAGGCTGACGATGAGTAGTGGCACGGGACGGCGGACCACGGCGACGGCGACGCTGTTCCAGTAGCGGCGGGTGCGATCGGGTTTGGGTTCACCGATGCCGCGTTTGGCGGCTAGCGACAGCACCGGTGGCAGCAGGGTTACGGTGGCCAGAAATCCGAACAGTACGGCGATGGCACACGCGGGGCCAAGGGCGGCGAAGACGCTGAGCCGCGCGAAGACCATGGCCAGGAACGCGAGTGCGACGGTGGCGGCGGAGGCGAGGATGACGCGCCCGATGCTGGCGGTGGCGTGGATGACGGCCTGATCGGCGGGTACTTGGGCGCGGCGCTGTTCGTGGTATCGGCTGATCAGAAATACGGTGTAGTCGGTTCCCGCGCCGAGCAGGATCGCAGTCATGAAGGCGACGGTGAACTGGGAGACGGGCATGCCCATCTCGCCGAGGGCGGACAGCACGCCGCGCCCGACTGCCAGGCTCAACCCGATTACTAGCAGCGGTAACAGCGCGGTGAACACCGACCGGTAGACGATCAGCAGGATCAGGGCGATCACGCCCGCGGTAGCGATTGAGATCAGCAGCAGGTCGTGCTCGGCGGATGCGATCATGTCGCTGAAGGTTGCCGGTGGTCCCGTCACTTGCACAGTCGTGGTCGAGCCGGTGAAGACCTCGGCGGCGATGTTGCGCACCGCGTTTACCGATTCGGCGGCCGTGGGGTCTCCGAGGGTGCCGGTGACACCTACGGGCAGGTACCAAGCTTTGCGGTCGGCGCTGACTGCCTGGGCTTCGGTAATCGGATCGGACAGTAGGTCCTGCACCAGCAGGACGTGGTTGCCTTCGCCCTGCAACCGGCGCACGAGTTCGCCGTAGCGCTGCCGTGCAGTCGGAGTCAAGCCATTGGGGTCTTCCATGGCGACGAACACCATGGTTTTTGAGCCTTCTTCGCCGAAAGCGGCGCTCATGCGGTCAACCGTCTGCAAGGACGGCGCATCGCGAGGGATGAGGTCCACCGACTGTTGGCGCACCACGGTTTCTAGCTGGGGGAACAGCAACGCGAGGACGACCGCGGCGCCTAGCCATACCCCGATGACCAGCGCTTTGTGTCGGAGGGTGAATCGGGCTAGCGCTGCCAACCGTTCGCTGTACTCGCGGGTTTCGGCCGGGTTGGGGGATCCGTTGTCCCGCTGGCCACGGCGCGTGGCCTGGCCTGGGGAATCTGCAGTGCCGTCGGTCACTGGGCCTCCACTAGTAGCGAATCGTAGCGATACTATCGGTATCGCTACGCTACCGCATGTAGTGCAAGTGGTGGCGGGGCCGTCGTCGCCAGGCCGCGCAAAGCGCGCGGCTGGCGAAGGGGCCGGCGACCGCTATCGAGTCGGGACCGGGCCGACGGTCGCAGTGGGCAGAGGAATGATCGAACACTCAGTGGGTTTCTGGAAGCCAGGGCTGACGCTGTAAGTCGACGACACTGGCCTTGGATGCCGTTCAGGGTCTTGCTGTTGCTGTTCTCGGACGTTGGTCGTCGGGCGCACGCACGGCCACATCGCGTAGCGGGGCCGCTAGCTCTAGGTTTGCGCTTCGGTTGTGGCCGACTGGCCCGTGTTCTGCAGCAGCACGTAATTGCCTAGGCTGCCCAGGAAACCTGCGCAGTGCTGAACGAGTTCATCTGTGGTGAATTCCAGTTCTCCGTCGAGTCGGCGGCGCAAGACTTCGAATAGCCCTCCCACGCCCAAGGTCGAAGCCAAATGGGCAACCCCCACGGCAGAGTCGGCGATGTCGAGGTGAAGTCTGGCTTCGCGCAAGACAAGGTCGGTGAAACCTGCCATTAGTTCGCTGCGTAGCTCTCGGAGCAGCGGCTCGGTTGCAGATTCCACGAACAGGATCCGACCCAGCCGCGGGTCGTTGTCGATCATGCCGACCAGCCTGCGGATTGGCGCGTACGCCAATACCTCCGGTGGCTCGCCGGCATCGGGGATCGCGTCGACTATCACCTCCTGGAAGGTGGCATAGAGCTGCTGGTAGACAGCCCGCAGGAGTGCGTCTCGGTCGGAGAAGTGCTGGTAGAAGTACCGTGACGTGACACCCGATTCAGCGCAGACGGCAGTCACAGTGGCGGCGGCAACGCCGCGCGTGCCGATCAACTCCGTTGCGGCCTCGATGAGACGGGTGCGCCGGTTCCGGTGACGCTCCTCGGCGGACATTCCGCTATACACCCGCGCCGAAACCACGTGGATAGCTTGCCATCTAATTCTGACAAGGCTTAGAGTCAGATTGACAGCGCGTCCTTGGCGAATGGGAGAACAACATGAGCGACGATTCGTCCACACGGCCCACCGCACGGGTCGTCCCGAAGCCCCGCCGTGTTCGATTCGATATGCCTGCTGGGACCAGTCGGCAGCACTTCGTTGATGGCGACTTGGTGATGAGCCACTTTGTGTCCACCTTGTCGGCCACGTTCCCCGAAGGCGAAGACTTCTTTATCCGGTCAGTCCGCGAGTACCGGGACCACATCAGCGACGCTGACCTCAAGGAGGCGGTCAAGGGGTTTATCGCACAAGAGGCCACCCACCGACACCAGCATCGGCTGCTCAACGATCGGCTTCAAGCAATGGGCTATCCCACCGAGGGGATCGATCGGCATGTCAAGAAGCTGGTTGGCCGACTTGAGAAGCGTTTTTCTCCCAAGATGCGCCTGGCTGTGACGGCCGCCCTCGAGCACTACACGGCGACATTCGCCGAGATCATTCTCACCAGCGACGAAGCTCAAGAACTGATCGGCGACACCGAAGTGCGGCCTATTCTGCTCTGGCACGCACTGGAAGAATGCGAGCATAAGGCCGTTGCTTTCGATGTCTACGAGACGGTCGGTGGAAGCGAACGCACCAGGGTCTGGGGGATGCGGATCGCCAGCCTCCTCTTGTTCAGCGAGTTGGTCATCCAGACCACCCGCTCTCTGGCTGGTGACCGTTCCGCCTACAACCCGGTGCGCTTGCTGCGCAGCCTTCGAGCCTTCCGTCATAACCCGCTATTCAGCCCAGCAGCAATTGCGCGCTTTCGCTCCTACACCCGCGCCGGATTTCATCCCGACGACTGGGACAGCGCAGAAATCCTCGAACGCTGGACCAAGGAACTCTTCGACGCCGATGGTGGCCAGCAAGTGCGTAGTGGCGTCTAGCTCGACCAGAGCCCGGCACAGTTCAAAGTCGGCCTTAACCGAAGAACACTTCATGGGCTCCGCTTCGCGCGCTGTGAAGTCAAGATCGGTTCTGACTACTGGCCGATCGATGGTGCTCGACCAACGTCGCGACCTACAGGAGGTTCCGGCCGAGGAACTCGGTGACGGCGCAGCCGAAGGCGTCGTTGTCGTCGCCGGCGATCATGTGTCCGGTGCCGGATACGTCGACGGTCTCGGCGTGGGGAACCAGTTGCTTGAACTCGTCGACGGTGGCTTGGGAGACCACGTCGGACAAGAGGCCCCTTACGAGAAGTGTTGGGGCATTGACCCGTCGGGCTCCGTCGATCAGCAGGTGGCTGATTGCGTCGAATTGCTCCGTTCCCGTGGTCGATTCGTCGCGGAGAAAGTCGAAGTTGGAGTGAATGAATGCCGGGTCCCACCGCCAGATCCAGCGGCCGTCGTGACGCTGCCGTAGCACCTTGCGCAGGCCGTCGACGTTGGCCGGGCGCGAGCGATGGGGGTTGTACGCGGCGATCACCTCTGCGGCGTCAGAGAGGGTGCTAAAGCCATCGGGATGTGCGGCCATGAACGTCACCACGCGACGGGCGCCCTGGAATTCAAGTCGCGGGGTGACGTCGACCAGGACGACCGCCGCCCACGACGCCCCGGATGTCAACAGATGCGTGCCGAGCACGGTCATGCCCCCAAGGGATGCACCTACGACCGCAGGGGCGGTATAGGCGCTGAAGTGCTCGCGCACGGCGAGAAGATCGGTCGCGAGTCGCTCGATGTCGTACCTGCCGGCTGGGTCCCAGTCGCTGTCGCCGTGACCGCGGGTGTCGTAGGCGACGACTGTGTATCCGCATGCGTGGAGGCGACGCGCTGAAGTGCTCCACGCGTGCCGGTTCTGGCCGCCGCCGTGCAGGAGCAGCACGACGGGACGGGCGTCATCGTGGCCGTAGCAGTCCGCAGCCAGGGCGATCCCGTCCTGGGTTCGGACCCGATGCTGCACGGCGGAGGTCATGACACCTTCCTGGCGAGATCGTCGTCCGCCCGAAGCGTGGGCCCGGCAGCAAGCGCCTTCATAGTGCGTTGCCCGCGGCGTTCACGATCGTGACCGTGCCCTGGGCTACGCAGACGGCTTTGTCGCCGTTGCTAATGTCGATGCGCGCCACTCCACTGCGCTTGCCCAGCGACACGATGTCGGTGACGGCGACACACACACCGGTGGACACGGGTCGCAGCAGGTTTAGCTTGAATTCGGTGGTGGCGACCCATGATCCGGCCGGAATGACGGGGTAGAACACGACTCCGAGACAGTGGTCGACCATCGCCGATAGACATCCGCCGTGCAGGGTGCCGAAGGGTGTGAGCAGTTCGGCACGGGTTTCCATCTCTGCCACCAGCCGACCGGCGGCGAGTTCGGTGTGCCGAAAGCTCAGAAACCTCGACAGTCCACCTGCTGTGTTCGGCGATCTGAGCAGCTGGTCGGCGATCTGCTCATCGAAGTGCGCGAATGTCACTGCCACCACCATGCCCCTTTCTCCTGTCCGGTCATGGGTCGATCACCGTTCGAGCCCGCGAATCGTTTGAGCATGTCGCCGAATGCGCCGAGGTCGCCGTGCGCGGCGGAGTGCTCGATATCGACGGCGATGAAGAACCTGGCCGCGCGGTGATGCACACGACGCGTCGTCGAGGAGGGGCACGGGCTAGATGTACTGACCACGGACGTTAGGTACGGCGTGGCGTGGTGACATGAAGAAGACCTCCGAGTGGAGTGCGAGCTGTCTAGGAACGCTCACCGATCTCGGAGGTCTTCGTGTCCCACCGTAATGCCCCC
>NZ_JBARXZ010000116.1:0-44277 GCF_049647605.1 Mycobacterium sp.
TACGGGAGCGCGCCGCACTCGCGACCGGAGCCGCTGCGGAGGTGCTGGCCGCCACGGCCACGCTGGCGCAGGACCGGGCGTGGCTGGGCGCCGCCGAGAAGAGGATCGGTCAGGGCGCTCCGGCCACACGTGCCACGGTCGAGGCCGTCGCCCAGTTCACCGACCTGTTCACTCAGATGGGTGGACTCATGGCCGAACGGGTCACCGATCTACGAGATATCCGTGACCGGGTGGTGGCGGAGCTCGCCGGGGTGGCCGAACCCGGTGTCCCGGTGCCGGAGGTGCCGTCGATCCTGTGTGCCGAGGACCTGGCCCCGGCCGACACCGCAGGTCTGGACCCGACGCTGATAGTCGGTTTGGCGACCACGCTGGGGGGTCCCACCAGTCATACCGCCATCATCGCCCGGCAATTGGGGATCCCCTGTGTGGTGGCCGTCGACGGCCTCGACGGTGTGCCGGTCGGCGCGAACGTGCTGCTCGACGGCACCGCCGGAACGGTTGCGGTGGAACCGGATCCGGATCAGGCTCGGTTGCATGTCCGCCAGGCCGCCGAGATCGCCGCGGTCACCGCCCAGTGGATCGGGCCGGGCGCCACCGCCGACGGGCATCCCGTGGCGATCTTGGCGAACGTGCAGGACGGTGCTGCCGCGCGCGCAGCGCGGGAAGCCCCAGCCGAGGGCATCGGCCTGTTCCGCACTGAATTGTGTTTCCTGAATCGGGATTCCGAACCAACCGTCGAAGAGCAGGCGCTGATCTACGGTGAGGTGCTCGAGGCGTTCGACGGGCACAAGGTCGTGGTCCGCACCCTCGATGCCGGCTCGGACAAACCGCTCAAGTTCGCCGGGACGGCCGACGAGGCCAACCCCGCGCTGGGGGTCCGCGGTATCCGCATCGCCGCGGCAAACCCCGACCTGCTGGAGCGTCAGCTGCAGGCCATTGCCACGGCCGCCGCACGCGTCGGTGCGGCGCCCTGGGTGATGGCCCCGATGATCGCCACCTCGGAGGAGGCCAGGTCTTTCGCCGAGCGGGTGCGTGCGCACGGTCTGACACCCGGGGTGATGATCGAGGTGCCCGCTGCGGCGCTGCTGGCGGATCGCATCCTGGCTCACGTCGACTTCCTGTCGATCGGTACCAACGACCTGGCGCAGTACACGATGGCCGCTGACCGGATGTCGGCCGAGTTGGCCGCGCTCACCGACCCCTGGCAGCCCGCGGTCTTGGCCTTGGTGTCGCTGGCGGCCCGGGCGGGACTCGATGCGGGTAAGCCGGTTGGGGTCTGTGGGGAAGCGGCGGCCGATCCCCTTCTGGCCTGTGTGCTTGTCGGGCTCGGTGTCTCCTCCCTGTCCGCGGCCTCGGCGGCAGTCCGGGCCGTCGGTGCCAAGTTGTCGACGGTCACGCTGAAGCAGTGTCAAGATGCTGCCGAAGCGGTCTTGAACACCGCGAGCGCTGCCTCGGCCCGTGCCGCCGCGCAAGCCGTTCTGCTCTGACCCCGGGGAATAATCGGACTCCAGTCCGGTTATAGGATTATCATCCGATACTCCCAGGAGGTGTCCAGATGCCGGCCATCACAGTCGACAGCGCCACCATGCTGACCCTGCCGCAGGTGTCCTCGCCGTCCCCGTATGACACCGAGCGGCCCGTCCGGTCGGTCACATCCGGACCTCGCGGCTACGAGGGTGAAGGCTTTCCCGTCGTTCGCGCGTTCGCCGGGGTCCCGGCCGCCGATCTCGACCCGTTTGTCCACATGGACCAGATGGGCGAGGTCGAGTACTCACCCGGTGAACCACGGGGTACCGACTGGCACCCGCACCGCGGGTTCGAGACCGTCACCTACATGATCGATGGTCGCTTCGCCCACCAGGATTCCCATGGCGGCGGTGGCCTCATCGCCGACGGCGCCACCCAGTGGATGACGGCCGGCTCCGGAATCCTGCACATCGAAACCCCGCCGGCAGAACTTGTCGAGAGCGGTGGCCTCTTCCACGGGATCCAGCTGTGGGTGAACCTGCCGAAGAAAGACAAGTTCGCCGCGCCCAAGTATCAGTCCATCGAGGGCGCGGAGGCCGCGCTGCTGTCGTCGTCCGACGGTGGGGCGCTGGTGCGGATCATCGCGGGAAATGTCGACGACCAAGCCGGACCCGGCGCTACCCACACTCCGATCACCTTGGCGCATGCCACAATTGCGCCGGGGGCCGAACTGAACCTGCCGTGGAACCGGGATTTCAACGCCCTGGTCTACATCCTCAGCGGTCGCGGCACCGTCGGGCCGGTGAAGCATCCGATCCAGCAGGGCCAGCTTGCGGTGCTGGGTCCCGGTGACCGCATCACCGTCGCCGCCGATCACGGGCAGGACTCGAATCGGCCGGCGCTGGAAGTGCTCCTGCTCGGAGGCAAACCGATCCGGGAACCGGTCTTCCAATACGGGCCGTTTGTGATGAGCTCGAAGTCCGAGCTGGTCCAGGCGGTCGAGGATTTCAACGCCGGCCGCTTCGGGGTCATCCCGCCGAATGCGTTGATGCCGCACCGGGTCTGAGGCTCAGGGCACCGGGTAGAGCAGTTCCAGTTCGCCGAGGTTGGCAGCCACTGTGACCAGTGGCAGGGCGTTGGCGATCGGATTCTGCTCACCTGGTGCCTCGGTGCGCAGCGCCGTCACGAAGTCGGTGACGATGGCTTCGGCGCCGATGGGTGTGTCGGTACGTCCCGACATGCGGTTGCACACCACCAGCGAGTGGCGATCCAGCACCGCGCGGGTGCGGGGATAGGCGGCCGCGTCGTTCGGGGCGACGATATCGGCGATCAGGTCCGCGGCGATGCGCAACCGGATGGCGCGGTTGGCCCGCCGAACCACCGGGCCGCGGTCATCGGTGGGCCCGCCGCTCTCCGAAAGATACTGGCGGATACCGTCGTCGACGGTGCGGGCCGTGGTGAGCGCCCGATAGCTGAGCTCGGTGACCCGCGCCGTCCCGTCGGCGGTTGATTCTCCGTGGGTGATCCGGGCGACCGCCGCCTGCAGGTAGCGGGTGCCGACCTGGAACGCCGCGTCGGTAGCCGTGGTGACCGCGTTGCGGGAACCTCGCGGCCACAACAGCAACGACACCACCAGGCCGACGGCGCCGCCGATGGCGATGTCCTCGATCCGGACCAGGCCCACTTGCCATCCACTCGGGGCGATCAGGTTGAACACGATCAACACCAGCATGGTGAACGCTGCTTGGCCCGCGGCAAACGACGCGACCTCCGGCACGTAGGCGGCGACAAACGCGACGATGGGCAATACCGTCCACAGCACGACGGGATCAACACCGATCAGCTCGATCAGGACCGCCCCGAGGACAAATCCCAAAACGGTGCCGACGACCGCACGAATCACCTTGGTGCCGGTGGTCAATGCGCTGCTGCGCAGCACCGACATGGCGGCCAGCACCACCCAGAAGCCGTGCTCGACGGGGAACAGGTGGGTGGTGGCCACCGCGGCCGCCAGGCCCAGACCGGTGCGCAGACTGTTGCGGACGACGACGGCGCGAGTGGCCAGGTAGCCGGACGGGATGTTGGCGACGGCTTGGGTTTCCGACAGCACCCGGACCGCGGCACCCATCTCGGGCAGCTGCCGCCCGAGCACCCGCATCAGTACGGGGCGGGCGTCGGCGGCCGCTGCGGTGGCGATGACCCGCCCGGTCATGGCAACGGTGGCGCCGAATGTGCGGCGTGTCAGCAGCCGGCGTCCGACCGCCACGGCGTCGGTGTCGCCCACACTCTCGAGGATGTCGGCGATGTCCTCGCGGTAGCGGCCCTGAGCCACCTCCCGCAGATCGGCCAGCGCCTCGTCGAGTTCGGCCCGCGCCGGGGCGCGGTCCGCCACGCGCGCGATGCGCAACAGCCGGGCGCTGGCCCGCAACACCCGCACCGCCGGCTCGGTCATCACCCCGAGGTTGTCGGCGGTTTCCTCCTGCACGCGGTCGCACAACCACTCGAGGTCGTCGATCACGCGCACCAGTGCCCGACTGCCCGCGGTCAGCCCCACCGGCCGGAAATCGCTGCCGACATAGTTGGCCCACAGTGCGTTCATCGCCCGATTTACCGCGCGCCGGTCATCGTGGCCTTCCAGGTGATGAGCCAGCACCGCGCACACCCGCGCGGCGTGGCGTCGAAGATCGTCGTGGTGACGGGGCGGGAGCAGGAACAGCGCCGCCGGGACACACACCGCGAGCGCGATGAACCAGCCCAGCAGCCGTTCGTGGACCGGGCCGGCCGGAGTGCAGACGGGCAGGACGAACGTCAGCAACGTGGCGCGTTGTCCCGCGGCGATGGAGGTGCTCAGCACGCCGGCGAATGTCACCGCAACGCCGAGGACAAACATCGCCGCGACCGCCAGCCACGGATGGGGTGCGATCAGGGTGCCCAGGGTGATCAGAACCGCCCCGATGCCGCCCAACCCGGCGTAGCAGGTGGCCCGCCCAGCCCGATTGCCGGGAAAGTCCACGACGATCAGCAGGGCGATGGAGCCGAAGATCGCGAACAGCGGCGTCTGGCCGTTGCCGACAAGAAAGCCGATGCCCGCCGATATCGGGATGACAAGCGCGGCCCGGGCGGCGCGCCGGAAGGCGTCCAGTTCCGGGTCGCGGTTCTCGACTCGGTCGAGGGCCCGGCGCGCCAGCTTGCCGAGGGTCCTCATGGGGTCAACCGTAGAGGCCGTCTCGGACAGCCCCCTCAGTCGGGGAAGACAGCCATGTCGCCCGTCTCGAGGATGCGGCGAAACAGCGCTGTGGTGAGCTGGGTGAACGCCGTGTGGTCCCGGGGCAGGGTGCTCTGCTCGTAACCGACCAGCAGGTAGAGTGCCCATTTCGCGAACGCATCGGCTTGTCGCTCGTCGCCGAGGATCTCCAGCGCCGACCCGTGCACGATGTCGTAGCGGACCGCGTCGAGGCTGACGACGACGTTGCGGACCCGGGCGTCAACCGAACTCCAGGCCCGTACCGCCGCGTAGGCATCGAAGGGAAGTCCGAGCCCCACTTCCATCATCAGGTCGATCCGCCGGTATGGATCGGCCTCGTCAGCCAAGGCATCCATCCGCTCCTGGGTGAGGCTGGTGAGCCAGTGTTCGATCAGCTCATGGGTGTACTCGGCCCAGTTGTTGAAGTAGTGGTAGAAGGATCCCGTCGTGACGCCGACCCGGTGGCACACCTCGGCAAGCTTCAAGCCGCCATAGCCCAGATCTGCGAGTATCCCTATCCCGACTCGGAAGTACGCATTTCTGGTTACAGCCGTCCCCATAAGTCCCCCACCCTAATTTACGTTTCTGGTGGTTTATCCGTCAGCACCCTGTGCTGGCAAATCAAATGGCAAATCCTTTAGTGCTGCTCGACTTTTTCTTCGTTTTTCGTGGCGAACTCAGACACAGACCGAGGGATTGCGTTGCGCAGCTTTTTAACGCAACGGGCAATCGAGCCCGATCGTATGACATTTCGGTGACGTAGGGGCAGACGCCGAGCTCATCGGGGCATACGGTGGAGGCAAATGCCACAATCGTCCGGAACAGGTCGTTCACGAATCGCAGGGGTAATCATTGATAGTCGAGATCGCCACGTGGCGACTTTTCGTGAACAATCGAAAAGGTCACCAAGTGACCTATGGCACAATTTGACTGTGCCGCACACAGCAAGCAGGGGGCCTGGGCGTCCTCCGGCAGCGAAGGCTGCCGAAACCCGGGAGCGAATTTTGCATGCAGCCCGGCAGGTGTTCAGCGAACTCGGGTACGACGCTGCCACGTTCCAGGCCATCGCCATCCGTGCCGATCTGACCCGGCCTGCGATCAATCACTACTTCGCCAGCAAGCGGCTGCTCTACCAAGAACTCGTCGAGCAGACCAACAGTGTGGTGGTAGCGGCCGGTGCTGATCGCGCACAATCGGCAACGTCGTTGGTGGAGCGGCTGATGGCGTTCCTCGGGGCGGCGGTGCAGGCCGACGAAAAGGATCTCTCGGCGGCCGCCTTCCTGGTCACCGCAGTTATGGAGTCGCAGCGGCATCCAGAGCTCAACCAGTCCAAGAACGATTCTCTCGAGGCGTCCCGCCAGTTCGTCCGGTGGGCAGTGGACCAGTCCATCGCCTCCGGTGAACTACGTACCGACACCAATGTCGACTCACTGGTGGAGATGCTGGTCGCAGTGCTCTGGGGGATGGGCTTCTACGCGGGATTCGTCGGCGACCACGACGCTCTCGGTCGCGTCACCGAACAGCTGGAGTTGCTTCTGCAGCAGAAGCTTTGGGAGTTCCAGGCCTGACGTACCGCGGCTGTTCACGAGGCGGCTAGGTTGCCTAAGTTATTCGGTAGGATGGTCGGCGAATGCCGGTACGCCGCCGGCCCTTGACCGAGGGACCGTCCGATGAGTGCTCTGCGCAGTGCCGATGACAGCTGGGACATCGCTACCAGTGTGGGCAGTACGGCGGTCATGGTGGCCGCCGCCCGTGCCAACGAGACCGAGCAGCCGGAACCGCTGATCCGCGACCCCTACGCCAAAATGCTGGTGGCCGGGGCCGGCACCGGGGTCTGGGAGAACGTGCTCGATCCTGAGCTGACCACACGATTGGCCGATATCGATGCCGAGATGGCCACTGTGTTCACCCACATGCGCAACTATCAGGCGGTCCGAACCCACTACTTCGACGCGTTCTTCGCCGACGCGCTCGCAGCCGGGATCCGGCAGGTCGTGATCCTGGCCTCGGGGCTGGACTCGAGGGCGTACCGGTTGGACTGGCCCGCCGGTACCGACGTTTTCGAGATCGATCAACCGCTGGTGTTGGAATACAAGTCGGCCACCCTGGCCCGGCACGGTGTCACGGCCAAGGCGCGGCGCCACGAGGTGCCGGTGGACCTCCGTTTCGACTGGCCGGCTGCGTTGACAGCAGCGGGATTCGACGCCACCCGTCCCACCGCATGGCTGGCCGAGGGGTTGCTGATGTACTTGCCGGCCGACGCCCAGGACCGGTTGTTCGACAACATCGGTGGCCTGAGTGCGCCGGGCAGCAGGGTAGCCGCCGAAACCATGCGAGACCAGTCCTCGGCCAGGCGCGACGAGATGCGGGAACGCTTTGCGCGTGTCGCCGAAAAGTTGGGTATGGCGGCGATGCCGGATATTCAGGACCTGACCTACGACGACCCCGACCGGGCGGATCTTGCGCAGTGGCTCAACGAGCACGGCTGGCAGGCCTCCGATCTGGATTCCCAGCAGGAGATGCGACGGCTGCAGCGGTGGTTGGATGTCCCGTTCCGCAACGGCGATGACTCGTTCTCGCGGTTTGTGGTGGCTGAACGCAGCTGACTCCGCCCCGGGTGCGCTTCTTGTGCGACCCGGCCGATCGAGCGTGGCGGGACCAGCCATCGTCGTCGAAAATCGTTGTATGGCAACGGAATTTACTCGCGCGGTGTGTCTGCTGCGCCCGCCGCCGCTGCCGAAACTCCCAGCTCCACCGCTGGCTACGTGCCTGGTCAGCAACGTGCCCTGTCGCCGGCGTGCCGCGGTACCGAGAACGGACCACCGATGCCGGGTGTGCAGGGCGCGCAAGTGGCATATTCCTTCTCGGGGAGTATGCAATAGCGAACAAATATGGGCGGCGGGCGCACGGAAAGCCGTTCCAGCTCGCTGAACGCCCAACTCGATGGCGGACAATAGGGCACGGGATGCCGTCGACATGAAAAGGCGATGAGAAGGAAAACAAAGACAAGTAGGGCCATGAGAAAAAACAGAACGCCACAATTTCTCTATGGAAGAAAAGATGGCGGCGGTCGAAGAATTGAAATGGGTGGTGCGGTTACCGGCTGATCGATTTGTGTGAAGGCGGGGTCGTGGACGGTCAAAGCTCCGGATTGTGAATCCCGGCCGATGGGGCGGCGTCGGTACGGGGAAGTGAAGTTTCTTCCACGGTCCGGCGGGGATGAGCCCGAATGGCCTCCAGTGCAACAAGAATGCCGGTCGGTGGGAATATCGGCACCGACTTCCGGCAGGTCAGCACCGTCGCTGCACACAGGTGTCGCGTGGAGCGACACCGCTTGAACGGCCCCCGTGTTGTGCCCAATCAATGGACGCTGGTACCACCCATTAAACGAGGCGGTGTCGGCGTCATTAAGTGACGCTGCACCGGTATCCCGCTCAAATGAGGCTGCACTGAAAGAGGTCATGCTTCGGCCGCCGATACGGTCTTGTCGCGATGTTGGTGATTCCTATCGACAAAACTCTGTTGTCGACCTCAAATATGTCGTTCGCAACCACGGTGGTTTCAGATCGGGCGGTCCACGGGGCACGAGGTACTCAGGAACGGGCAGCGACCGCGGGGGTGGCCCGCGCACCCCTGTCGCCCAACCAGGTGGTTGGTTACCATCGGCTGTGGACGGTGCCCCAGCGTGCCGGTAAAGGAAGGGCAGCAATGACCACAGATTCCGTCGTCCCCGCCGTCTCGGCGACTGCCGAGACCGGAACCCCCGACATTCCTGCTCTGGTCGCCGGCCTGCGCAAGACATATGCCTCCGGGCGCACCCGTTCACTCGACTGGCGTCGCAACCAATTGCGGGCACTCGAGAAGCTGATCACGGAGAACGAGGGCCGCATCGCCGATGCGCTGGCCCAGGACCTGGACCGCAGCCCCTTCGAGGCCTGGCTGGCCGACGTCGCGAGCACTGCCAGCGAAGCGCATGACGCGGCCCGCAACGTCGGGAAGTGGGCCCGGCGCAAATACCGGCTGCTGGAGTTCTCGCAGCTGCCCGGTCGCGGGTGGGTCGAGTACGAACCATACGGCTGTGTACTGGTCATCGGAGCGTGGAACTTCCCGTTCGCGCTGACGCTGGGACCCGCTGTGGGCGCAATCGCCGCGGGTAACACCGTGGTGCTCAAACCCTCCGAAGTGGCGCCGGCGTCGTCGGCACTGATGGCCGAACTGGTACCGAAGTACCTCGACAGCGAGGCGGTTGTTGTCGTCGAAGGTGATGGTGCGGTCAGCCAGGAGCTGATCAACCAGGGTTTCGACAAGCTGTGCTTCACCGGTGGCACCGAAATCGGCCGCCGGGTCTACGAGAGCGCAGCCCCGCACCTGACACCGGTGACTCTGGAGCTCGGCGGCAAAAGCCCGGTCATTGTGTCCCGTGACGCCGATATCGATGTGGCGGCCAAACGGATTGCCTGGACCAAGCTGCTCAACTCCGGTCAGATCTGCATCGCCCCGGACTATGTCCTTGCCGAGGCGCCGATCCGCGATCGGTTGGTCAGCAAAATCGGGGAGGCCGTGTCGAAGTTCGAAGCCGACAACCCCGGCGGCAGGCGCATCGTCAACCAGCGACACTTCGACCGGCTGAGCACCTCGCTGGCCGCCACCAAGGGCACCGTGGCAGTCGGCGGCGGCACCGACGCTGCTCAACTGCGGATCCAGCCCACCGTCGTCGTCGATCCCGACCTGGACGAACCACTGATGCGCGACGAGATCTTCGGCCCCATCCTGCCGATCGTGACTGTCGAATCTGTGGACGCGGCAATCGCTTTCGTGAACTCGCGACCGAAGCCACTGGCGGCGTATCTGTTCACCAAGTCCAAGGCCGTGCGGGAACGCGTCATCAAGGAGGTGCCGGCAGGGGGGATGCTGGTCAACCACCTGATCTTCCAGTTCGCCACGGCCAAGTTGCCGTTCGGTGGTGTCGGTCCATCGGGTATCGGGGCGTATCACGGCAAGTTCGGTTTCGAAGAGTTCAGCCATCGCAAGTCGGTGCTGACGAAGCCGACCCGACCCGACCTGTCTGCAGTCATCTATCCCCCGTATACAGAGAAGGCGTGGAAGTTGGCACGCAAAATTTTCTGACCTGCGATGCTCGTCGCGGTCCCGAGAGAGGAAGCACATGCCCGGAGTTGCAGATCGTGTTGTTGCCGTCACCGGTGCCGGTGGTGGTCTGGGGCGGGAGTACGCGCTGACGCTGGCCCGTGAGGGCGCGGCGGTGGTGGTCAACGACCTGGGCGGTTCCCGAGACGGCACCGGCGGCGGGTCGGCGATGGCAGACCAGGTGGTGGCCGAGATCCGTGAAGCCGGCGGGCGCGCGGTGGCGAACTACGACAGCGTGGCCGAACCCGAGGGCGCCGAGAACATCATCAAGACCGCGATCGACGAGTTCGGCAAGATCGACGGCGTGGTGAGCAACGCGGGCATCCTGCGTGACGGCACCTTCCACAAGATGACTTATGAGAACTGGGACTCGGTGCTCAAGGTCCACCTGTACGGCGGATACAACGTCATCCGGGCGGCGTGGCCACATTTTCGGGAACAGAGTTTCGGCCGGGTTGTCGTTGCGACCTCCACCAGCGGGCTGTTCGGCAATTTCGGCCAGGCCAACTACGGTGCGGCCAAACTGGGTCTGGTCGGTCTGATCAACACGCTGGCGCAAGAGGGCGCCAAGTACAACATCAAGACCAACGCCGTCGCCCCCATCGCGGCGACCCGGATGACCGAGGACATCCTGCCGCCCGAGGTGCTCAAGAATCTCACCCCCGAGTTTGTCGCGCCCGTGGTGGCTTATCTGTGCACCGAGGAACTCCAGGACACCGATTCGGTGTTCATCGTCGGTGGCGGCAAGGTGCAGCGGACCGCGCTGTTCCAGAACGAGGGCGTCACCTTCTCGGCGCCGCCGTCGGTCGACGATATCGCCGGCAAGTGGTCGGAGATCACCGACCTGTCTGCTGCCAAGTCGGCAGCCTTCACCCTCCGTTAGATCGAGGGCCGGTTCGCTCGTGAAATCCTGTGTGGTGCAGGAGCTCTCGGGACCCTCGGGCATGTCCGTCATCGATGTGCCCGACGTCGCCGGTGGCCCTGGCGATGTGGTGGTCGATGTGCGGGCTGCCGGAGTGTGTTTCCCGGACCTGCTGCTGGCGAAGGGGGCGTATCAGCTCAAACTCCCGCCGCCCTTCGTGCCGGGCGTGGAGGTTGCCGGTGTCGTGCGCTCGGCACCCGATGATTCCGGGTTCGTTACCGGGCAG
Source organism: Mycobacterium sp. (assembly GCF_049647605.1). GTDB lineage: Bacteria > Actinomycetota > Actinomycetes > Mycobacteriales > Mycobacteriaceae > Mycobacterium. The sequence continues at coordinate 11,005 of NZ_JBARXZ010000116.1, forward strand.
CGGGTGTCGGCGTTCACGATGATGGGTGGGCTACGGAGAGTTCGTCAACCGGGCTCCTGGGGCGCAAGCCGAGATCGGCGCCGGCATTGCGGAACTGGTCGTCACGGGGCTGCGGCCTCCAGCGCCGCAACGGTTTCCGCTCTCCGATGCCCTGTTGGTATTGCAGTCACTGGCTGACGGTGCGGTGCTGGGCAAACTCGTGCTCGAACCATAAGGGCGCGAGGAACGGATCGCGAATGGGTACTCTCGAGCGAGAAGTGAGGGTGCGAGGGACGAGCGCGGGAACGGATCGCGAATGGGTACTCTGGGCATCGTTCTCGTAGCGCTGGCGATCGCCGTCGGCCTGGCCGGCATCATCTTGCCGATCCTGCCCGGCGCGCTGTTGGTGTTCGTCTCGATCACGGTCTGGGCGATTGTCGAGCGCACCGCAGTCTCCTGGGTGACGCTGGGTGTTGTTGCAGCGCTGTTCATCACAGCTGAGGTGGTCAAGTACGTCTGGCCCGTCAAACGAATGCGGCGGGCCGAGGTACAAACGCGCAGTTTGGTGCTCGGTGCGGTACTGGGCGTCATCGGGTTCTTTGTGGTCCCGGTTCTCGGTTTGTTGCTCGGATTTGTGCTCGGGGTGTTTCTCGCGGAACTTGCCGTACGGCACAGTCCCACCCGAGCGTGGGTGTCGACGGTGCACGCTCTCAAAGGCGTGGCGTTGTCGGTCGGGGTGGAACTCGTCGGTGCTCTCGCATCGACGGTGGTCTGGATCTGTGCCGTCGTCTTCTGGTGATGGGTGTCCGGAGAACGGACTACTCGATGTGCAGGAACGGATCGATGGCTCCGGCTTCCACGGGCTGCTCGCGGCGGTACAGCTCCGGGTCGGCACCCAGAGCGACGAGCTTGGCGTGGCTGGGCGAACCCGGCTCGGCAGTGAACACCAGCAGGGTGTGTAGCTGCACCATGTCGTAGAGAATCTGGCACTGTACTTCGAGCACTCCCAACTTGGGATGCGCGATGCGCTTGGTCAGTTCGTGACTTGAGGTGACGTCGTGCAGCTTCCACAATGCGGCGAATTCTGAACTGCGCCTGAGTAAGTCGTCGACAATCCGGGCCGCTCGCGAATCGGCGCCGTCGCGGGCGTAGGTCACCCGGGTGCTGGCTACAAACGAGCGGCCGATCACCGCGTGATCCTCGGCCGGATACACCAGGCGAGCGGCCGGATCGGTGAACCACCGGTAGACAACGCTGCGGGCCAAACCTTCATATACGGTCTCGTCGCCCATCAGGGCACGCGCCGGTGGAGTCTGCACCAAGGTCTCGCCCAACGCGGACATCACCTGAGCCGGGGTGTCCTGCAGACGATCCAGGATGCGCATCGTCGCCGGGCTGACGTGCTCGCCGCTGAGGGTCCGGGCCGGCGCGTTGTGGCCCGCCAAGCGGAACAGATGATCCCGCTCGTCGACCGACAATCGCAGTGCCCGCGCCAGGGATGCCAGCACCTCCGGAGACGGCTGCGGTGCCCGCCGTTGCTCCATCCGGCTGTAGTAGTCGGTGGAGATCAGCGCCAGGGCCGCCACCTCCTCGCGACGCAATCCCACAGTGCGCCGCCGGGCCCCGGCCGGCAGCCCTACTTCGTCGGGCGTCAGCGCCTCTCGTCGATTACGCAGGAAGTCAGCCAGTTGACTCTGATCCATCACCCCAGTGTCCCTACCGTTGGCCCTACCAACCAGGGATCGGCAGATCCCCGATACTTCATTCGACCCCCGATGCGCCGACGGTGCACCGGCCGAGGCCTGGTCGATGTGTCAGCAGCCCCGATGTCACGACAACCCTGGTGCCAGCCGGAAGCTCGACTCAACGCAGGGCGGTCCGCAGCTTGTCGAGATCGGTGTCCGTTACATCCGCGGCCGTCAAGAAGCCCTGCAATGAGCCGAACTCCGCATCGATGGTCTGCAGCGACGCCGCCAGATAGTCATCTCGAACGCCGAGCACGTCGTCGGCGAGCCGCGCTTCGGTGAATTCGGCTGCTTCAGCCGGGAGCGCGCCGTCGAACCGGGCGCGGATCCGCCCCATGATCTGTTCCCGCAGCAGCGGTGCCGCCGCGTTGCTGGCGAGATAGTCGGCCATCACGGTGTCGGTGTCGACACCGGCCGCCCGCAGTACGACCCCCACCGTGAAGCCGGTGCGGTCCTTGCCGGCAAAACAGTGCGCCAAAACCGGCCGCCGGTCGCCGAGCAGCGTGATCACCCGGTGGACTGCCCGGCGAGCCCCCGCGGACCGCGCGAAGCCGCGGTACTCCTCGGTCATATAGCGCCGCGCCGCGTCCGCAGTCGATTCGTCGGCCGATTTCTCGGTCATCAGTCGGAGGAAGGCATGCTCGTGTGGGGCTTCGCTTTCGCTGACGACGGTCTCGACGAACGGCAGCAGGTGGATCTGCACTCCGCTGGGCACCAGTCCCGGTCCGTGCTTGTCCACCTCGACTGCCGAGCGCAGGTCGGCGATGTCATGAACTTTCAGCGCGGCCAGCTGTTTCCGGCCGTCGTCATCGAGGGCGCTCAACTCGCCGGACCGGAACAGCAGACCCGACCGCACCGCCCCGCCGGTGGAATCGGTGACGTCACGGAAGTTCCAGGCACCGCCCAGGGTGCTGTTCACGTCGGCCATTATTTTGTCACCGCCGATGCGAGGGCGCTCTTGTCCCGGCCGATCTCGGCACGGGCGATGGCTCGCAGGTGCACTTCGTCGGGCCCGTCGAAGATCCGCATGGCCCGGTGCCAGCCGTACATCCGGGCCAGCACGGTGTCATCGCTGACGCCGGCGGCGCCGTGAACCTGGATCGCCCGGTCGATCACATTGCACGCCATCTGCGGTGCGACCGCCTTGATCTGCGCCACCAGATTGCGGGCCTCTTTGTTGCCATGTTGGTCGATGGTCCACGCCGCTCTCTCGCACAACAGCCGGGCCTGGTCGATCTCGTTGCGGGACAAGGCAATCTGCTGCTGCACCACACCCTGTTCGGCCAGCGGCTTACCGAAGGCGATCCGGTTGTTCACCCGGTCCACCATCAATGCCAGCGCCCGTTCGGCGACGCCGATGGCGCGCATACAGTGGTGGATGCGGCCCGGGCCGAGCCGGGCCTGCGCAATCGCGAAGCCAGAACCCTCCTGGCCCAAAAGATTTGATGCCGGAACGCGTACATTGTCGTAGACGATCTCCGCGTGGCCATGCTGATCCTGCCAGCCGAACACCGATGTCGAGCGCAGGATGTTGACCCCCGGGGTGTCGACGGGAACGAGGATCATCGATTGCTGCTGGTGACTGGCCGCGTCCGGATTGGTGCGGCCCATCACGATCAGGATCTTGCAGCGCGGATCATTGGCGCCGGAGGTCCACCATTTGCGGCCGTTGATGACGTAGCTGCCATCTCCCGAATCGTCGCGGACAATGGTGGTTTCGATATTGCGGGCATCGCTGGAGGCCACCGCCGGCTCGGTCATCGAAAAGGCGCTGCGGATCTCGCCGGCCAACAGCGGCTCCAACCATCGGGTGCGCTGTTCCGGCGTCGCGAACAGGTGCAGTGTCTCCATGTTGCCGGTATCGGGGGCGGCGCAGTTGAGCGCTTCCGGCCCGATCTCCATGCTCCAGCCGGACAGCTCCGCCAGCGGCGCATACTCGAGGTTCGTCAGCCCGGACACCGCGGGCAGGAACAGATTCCACAGCCCCAGTTCCCGTGCCCGGTTCTTCAGGTCCTCGACCACCGGCGGCACGGTGAAATCACCGCGGCCGGCCTCCTCGCGGAAGGCGTCGTAGGACGCTTCGGCGGGAATCACGTGCTCGGTCATGAACGCGGTGAGCCGCTCGTGGTAGTCCTGCGCTTTGGCCGACATCGCGAAGTCCATGCCAGCCACGATATGGCACCCGGTGAAAGGCGGTGCAACGACCACAGAGCCCCGGCACGAGGGGGTGCGCCGGGGCCCTGCGAAAATACGGAAAAGAAGCGATGTTTGAGCTACGTGACTGCACCTCCTTTGCCTGGAACCTGCGGATGGCGGCGGATTACGCGCTGGTGGGGTATTCCGCCGGAAGGAACGGTTCGGTGTTGAACCGTGCCGGTACCACCGGAGTGGCCGCAGCTGGAGCGATGTCCAGCGAGCGGTGCCCCGCGGGCGGGGATCCGGCGTCGAGCTGTGCGGTGGCCACCGCGGGCTGGGGGATGGCCACCGCCATCACTGCGGGCGAGGCGTAGGCCGTTCCGTAGGCCGTGGCTTCGCTGCTGAGGACAACCGCACCGCCGCCGATCAAACCTGCGGCGAGCACCGGCATGGCCAGGGCGCCGGCGATACGACGGGAAAAGGCGCGGTTCATGACTGTCCTCCTGGTGATGAATGGGGTGTGAGCTGGTGGGGTTCAGGCCGCGGGCAGCGGCACCGGCACGGTCACGGTGAGGCTGGTGCCCGGTTCGCCCGTGGTGGCGACGGCAGGTCCGGCGAGCGTGAGAGTTGCCCCACCGAGGACACCGATCCCGATCAGCGGTGCCGCGATGTAGCGGGCGACGTTGCCGTTGCGGCTGGTGTTGCGTGTTGTCCTCATCGTGGTTTCCTTTGCTTGTCGTTTCCGTTGAGACAACTCTCGCGCGCCGCGGCGCCGATGTCTGTCCGCTCACCGGTGGATGACCGGGATGAATACGGTGTCCACCGATCGGGGGACAGCCGGTGCTATGGAAAGCTCTGGTGCCATGCCGGCGGATGCGACAGTGCGCGTGGTGGTCGGCGACGACCATCCCCTGTTCCGCGACGGACTGGTCCGCGCGCTGACCGGCAGCGCCGAGATCGAGGTGGTCGGGGAGGCCGCCGACGGCTCGGAAGCCCTCCAGCTGATCAGTGAGCGCCGACCGGACGTCGCGCTGCTCGACTACCAGATGCCGGGGATGGACGGGGCCGGTGTGGCCGCCGCCGTCGTCCGGGATCAGCTGCCCACCCGGGTCCTGCTGGTCTCCGCGCACGACGACCCCGCGATCGTCTACCACGCTCTGCAGCAGGGGGCCGCCGGTTTTCTGCCCAAAGAGTCGACCCGGGCCGAGATCGTCACCGCGGTCCTCGACTGCGCCAAGGGACGCGATGTGGTGGCGCCCCGGCTGGCCTCCGGGCTGGCCGTCGAGATCAGGCGTCGCGCCGAACCGTCCGGACCCGCGTTGAGCGCACGGGAACACGAGGTTCTGGCCATGATCGCCGCCGGCCGCAGCATTCCGGCGATCGCCGAACACCTGTTCCTCGCGCCGTCGACGATCAAGACCCACGTACAGCGGCTGTACGAGAAACTCGGCGTCAGCGACCGGGCCGCCGCCGTCGCCGAAGCCATGCGCCGGGGACTGCTGGAGTAGAGGTGCTGCGACCCCAGGACTATCTGCAGAGTGACCCGGTACGGGTCGCGGCCTGTCTGCGGTTGCCGCTGATCGGGCTGATCGCACTGCTGGCGTACGTGCAGGAGGTCGAGCACTGGCTGCCCGGGGTGTACGCGATGGTCCTGGTGCTCTACGCCACTGCCGCGACGGCCTGGGTGGTGCTGGTGCTGACCAAGCCGGTGCCGTCATGGGGCGGCGGAGTGTCCACAGGTGTGGACCTGACGGTGGTGCTGGCGCTGTGTGTGGTCTCCGGCGGTGCGACGGCGTGGCTGCTGCCGGTGTTCTTCCTGGTACCGATCTCGGTGGCGTTCCTGGACCGGCCGGTGCTGACGGCGGGGCTGGGAGTCGGCACCGCGGCCTGCTATCTGATTGCGTGGATTTTCTACTCCCGGCGCGACGACGCGGTGGGCCTGCCCGATGTCGTGTATGTCCAGTTCGGCTGCCTGTTGTGGCTGGCCGCGGCAACCACGGCGCTGAGCGTGATCCTGACGCGCCGCTCGGTCCGGGTGCGAAGTCTGCTGGAGGTGCGCCGCCGCCTGGTGGCGGAGTCGATGCTCGCCGAAGAGCGGCATAGCAGGCAGCTCGCCGAGCAACTGCACGACGGACCGCTGCAGAACCTCCTGGCGGTGCGCCTCGACCTCGACGACCTGCGTGACGGGCGCCCCGAGGCCCTGGACCGCGTGGAGTCGGCGTTACGCGACACGGTCGCCCAATTGCGCAGCACCGTCAGCACTCTGCACCCGACGGTGCTCGCTCAGGTGGGATTGACCGCGGCACTGCGGGAGCTGGCCCGCGACCACGGTGAGCGGACGGGCATGACCGTGGAGGCCGACCTCGACGAGGTGGGCAAACCCGCGTCGCAGGCCCTGCTGTACCGGTCGGCGCGTGAGCTTTTGGCCAATGCGCACAAGCATTCTCGAGCAACCCGGATCTCGGTGAGGATGCATCGCCGCGACGCCGGCGTGACGCTCACGGTGGCCGATAACGGTGTCGGCTTCGATCCGGCTGTGCTGGCCGAGTCGGTGGCCGCCGGGCACATCGGGCTGGCATCGCTGGTCGTGGCCGTCGAACAGGCGGGTGGGGTCCTGCTGGTCGACCCGACCCCCGGTGGTGGCGCCACCACCTCCGTCACCGTTCCCGACTAGAAGGCGCCACCTCAGCGCCCGCGGTTCCCAGACATCGGGGATGCCGGCACACAAGTCCGAAGGTGTGTAGATCGCGGCCGACACTTGAACAGAAACCACGAATACAGCCGCGAACTGTATCGATGCGGTCGATGGTGGCGCCGACCTGAGCGCCACCATCGGTTAGGGTGGCTGATCACTTGAACAGCCGTGGGTGAGTCCCTGCGGAAAAAACAATGGGAAGAGATCTAGCTCGCCATGACAGATACAAAAACGGTGACGGTCGGTGTGGTTGCCGAGTCCGGTGCCGATGAGCGCCGGGTGGCGTTGGTGCCCAAAGCGGTGTCCGGGTTGTTGAAGGCCGGGGTGTCGGTGGTCGTGGAGTCCGGTGCGGGGGAGCGGGCGTTGTTGCCCGACGAGCTGTATACCGCTGCCGGCGCCACGATCGGTGATGCGTGGGCTGCTGATGTGGTGGTGAAGGTGGCTCCACCGTCGGCTGCGGAGGTGGCCCGGTTGCGTGCGGGGCAGTCGCTGGTCGGGTTTCTGGCGCCGCGCAATGCCGACAACCAGATCGGTGCGCTGAAAGCTGCAGGTGTACAGGCGTTTGCGGTGGAAGCGATTCCACGGATCTCGCGGGCGCAGGTGATGGATGCGTTGTCGTCACAGGCGAATGTGGCCGGCTACAAGGCGGTGTTGTTGGCGGCATCGGTGTCGACCCGGTTTTTCCCGATGTTGACCACGGCGGCGGGGACGGTGAAGCCGGCGACGGTGTTGGTGCTCGGTGTGGGTGTGGCCGGATTGCAGGCACTGGCGACGGCCAAGCGTCTGGGTGCGCGCACCACCGGCTACGACGTGCGTCCGGAGGTGGCTGATCAGGTGCGCTCGGTGGGTGCGCAATGGCTGGATCTGGGTATCGACGCCGCGGGCGAGGGCGGTTATGCCCGCGAGCTGACCGAGGATGAGCGTGCGCAGCAGCAGAAGGCGTTGGAGAAGGCGATCACCGGCTTTGATGTGGTGATCACGACGGCATTGGTGCCGGGCCGTCCGGCGCCTCGGTTGGTGACTGCGGCCGCGGTCGAAGGTATGAAGCCGGGCAGTGTGGTGGTGGATCTGGCGGGAGAGACCGGCGGTAACTGTGAGCTGACCGAGCCCGGTGAGACGGTGGTCCGTCACGGGGTGAGCATCGCCTCGCCGTTGAATCTGCCGGCGACGATGCCCGAGCACGCCAGCGAGTTGTACGCGAAGAACGTGACTGCGTTGTTGGAGTTGTTGATCACTGATGGCGCGTGGGCGCCGGACTTTTCTGATGAGGTCGTGTCGGCCTCCTGCGTCACCCGGGAGGCGTGAGCGTTATGTATGACCAGTTGTTGTTGAACATCGGGATTCTGGTGTTGGCCGGGTTCGTGGGTTTTGCGGTGATCTCGAAGGTCCCCAACACCCTGCACACGCCATTGATGTCGGGCACCAACGCCATTCACGGGATCGTGGTGTTGGGTGCGTTGATCGTGCTGGGGAATTTGCCTGCCGACGCCGGTTGGGGCGTGCGGATCATCGCGTTCGTCGCGCTGATCTTCGGCACGTTGAACGTGGTCGGTGGGTTCTTGGTGACCGATCGGATGTTGGGAATGTTCAAGGGGCGTAAGCCTGTCCAGAATGCCGAGGTCACGAAGTGAGCTACCTCGTCACAGTTCTCTACATTGTTGCGTTCTCGTTGTTCATCCTCGGATTGTCGGGGTTGACGGGTCCCAAGACCGCGGTGCGTGGCAACTGGATCGCCGCTGTCGGTATGGGCATCGCGGTGGTCGCGACGTTGATCTCGGTGCGCGACACCGCGGCGATCAACTGGATTCTGATCGTTGCGGGTCTGGGCATCGGTGTGGTTCTGGGGGTGCCGCCGGCACTGAAGACGAAGATGACGGCGATGCCGCAGTTGGTGGCGTTGTTCAACGGTGTCGGTGGTGGCACCGTGGCGTTGATCGCGTGGGCAGAGTTCATCGAGACCGACGGATTCGGTCATTTCTCCCCGGAGCAGTCTCCGACGGTGGCGTTGGTGGTGGGGTCGTTGTTCGCGGCGATCATCGGGTCGGTGTCGTTCTGGGGTTCGCTGGTGGCATTCCTGAAGTTGCAGGAATCGCTGCCGAAGTCCCTGGAGCGCAAGCTGGTCGCCAGCGCCAAGCTGTTCCAGGCCTCCAATGTGGCACTGCTGCTGGTCGCGGTCGCGATGTCGGTGTACATCGGTGTTCATGCCGGGCAGGGCAACGCGGGCTGGACCATCGTGGTGGTGTTGGTGGCTGCCGGTTTGATGGGCTTGTTCGTGGTGTTCCCGATCGGTGGCGCCGATATGCCGGTGGTGATCTCGCTGTTGAACGCCTTGACCGGATTGTCGGCGGCAGCAGCGGGTTTGGCGTTGAACAACACGGCGATGATCGTGGCCGGCATGATCGTCGGCGCGTCGGGCAGCATCTTGACCAACCTGATGGCAGTGGCGATGAACCGGTCGATCCCGGCGATCGTGTTCGGGTCCTTCGGTGGTGGAGACGCCGGTGCGGCCGCGGGCCCCGGTGGCGAGCAGGGCACCGTGAAGGCGACGTCGGCTGCCGATGCGGCGATCCAGATGGCATATGCCAACCAGGTGATCGTGGTGCCGGGTTACGGCTTGGCGGTGGCGCAGGCTCAGCACACCGTCAAGGAGATGGCCGCCATCCTGGAATCCAAAGGGGTGGAAGTGAAGTACGCGATCCATCCGGTCGCTGGTCGGATGCCGGGGCACATGAACGTGTTGTTGGCCGAGGCTGATGTCGAGTACGACGCGATGAAGGAAATGGACGATATCAACGGCGAGTTCGGTCGCACCGATGTGACCATCGTGATCGGCGCCAACGATGTCACCAATCCGGCGGCACGCAACGATCCGTCGTCGCCGATCCATGGGATGCCGATCCTGAATGTGGATCAGTCCCGGTCGGTGATCGTGCTGAAACGCTCGATGAGTTCCGGGTATGCCGGGATCGAGAACCCGCTGTTCTTCGCCGACCAGACCTCCATGCTGTTCGGCGACGCCAAGAAGTCGGTTTCTGCAGTCATCGAGGAACTCAAAGCGCTCTAGTTCGACAAGCGCTCTAGTTCGACACTGTGATGCGGCACGCCTGAGTGGGTACCCCTCGGGCGTGCCGCACACTGATTTTGATGCCCCGGTGACCAGTTGGCGTGACATCTCCGGCTGGTTCCAGTGGCGAGATGCGCAGCAGGAGGCCGTGGCGCACTTTCCCGATGGCAGCCGGTTCGTGGAAGTCGGCGTCTATCTGGGTAAGAGCCTGTGCTCGTTGGCCGAGGTGGTGGCCGGCGGCGGACGGGACATCGCGGTGGTGGGTGTCGACACCTGCCGGGGCAGTGGTGCCGAAGGGGTCAACGGCATCGACGCGCATCGCGGGGCCGTTGAGCACGGCGCCGGAACGATGGCAGGACTGTTGCACCGCAACGTGATTGCGTGCGGATTCGCCGACTCCGTTCAGGTCCTCATCTCCGATTCGCTCCGTGCCGCGGCGTTGTTCGCCGACGAGTCACTGTCGTGGGTGCATCTGGATGCCCGCCACGACTACGACAGTGTGATCGCCGATATCACTGCGTGGCGTCCCAAAGTGGTGCCCGGTGGCTGGCTCTCCGGGGACGATTACGACGGGTACGCGTGGCCGGGGGTGGTCGCAGCCGTCCGCGACGCGGTGCCGCGGGCCACGCCGTGGTCGACAAATCAATGGCGGGCCGTTCTCTGAGCCTTAAATTCGCGCTGATCCGTATTCTGGCCGCGCGCACCACAGAGCCTTTTAATCACCCTGTGCTTGGGACGTCTGTCATCGACTGCTGCTGTTGCTGAAGCGCTGTACGCGCGCTCGGCCAGTTGTCCCCTTTTCAGTGCACAGAAAGTCGACCAATGTCGGTGTTCGTTGACATCGCCCCTGGCGAAGAAGTCCGCGCACGGGTAGCCCGGCCCGGGCAGTGGCGCGGCCGGCTGACCCGGGCGGCATTGCCGCTGATCTCCGTCGTCGTGTTTTTTGCCGCCTGGCAGACCGCCGCGGCCAGCGGTATCTGGAACGCAACATTTGTGCCGTACCCGAAAACCGTCTGGGAAGCCTTTGTCGCCGTCTCCTCCACCCATGACGGTGTTAGGGGCTACGCGGGCTACTTGTTGTGGGAGCACCTCTACATGACGTTGCGCCGGGTGCTCATCGGCGTGGTCATCGGGGTATCGGCCGGCGTGCTGCTCGGTTTGGTGATGGGGTCTGTCAGCTGGTTTCGCAGCGTGTTGGAGCCTTGGCTGACGTTCCTGCGGGCGCTGCCGCCGCTGGCCTACTTCTTCCTGCTTGTCATCTGGCTGGGTATCGACGAGGCGCCCAAGATCACGCTGCTGGCGCTGGCCGCGCTTCCGCCGGCGGCGGTGGCGACCACCGCGGCCGTGGTGGCGGCACCGGTGGGGCTGCAGGAGGCGGCCCGCGCCCTCGGCGCCTCCCGCGCCCAGGTGATCCGGGACGTGGTGGTGCCTTCGGCGCTGCCCGAGACCTTCACCGGAATCCGGTTGGCGGTCGGGATGGCCTACTCGTCGGTGGTGGCCGCGGAGCTGTTCAACGGTATTCCCGGTATCGGCGGCCTGGTCAAGGACGCCAGCAACTACAACAACACCCCCGTCGTGCTGGTCGGGATCTTCGCGATCGGGACCTCGGGTCTGATCATCGACAGCTTGTTGCGCGCCGTGGAGCGGCGCGCTGTTCCTTGGAGAGGGAGAGTATGAAAATCAAAGCCCTGGTTGCCGCCCTTGCGGTTTCGGCGTTGGGACTCGCCGGATGCTCGGTGGACAACTCCGGTCAGGATGCGGACAAACAGACGATTCGTCTTGCATACCAGACCTTTCCGAGCGGCGACCTGATCGTCAAGAACAACGGGTGGCTCGAAGAAGCCCTGCCGGACTACAACATCAAGTGGATAAAGTTCGATTCCGGCGCTGACGTCAACACCGCTTTCATCGCCAAGGAACTCGACTTCGGGGCGCTGGGCTCCAGCCCGGTCGCCCGTGGGCTTTCCGGGCCGCTGGACATTCCCTATCAGGTTGCGTTTGTACTCGACGTCGCCGGGGACAACGAGGCGCTGGTCGCACGCGACGGCAGCGGTGTCACCACCATCCCCGAGCTTCGCGGGAAGCGAATCGGCACCCCGTTCGCCTCCACCGCGCACTACAGCCTGTTGGCAGCGTTGAATCAGAATGGATTGTCGCCCAGCGATGTTCAACTGGTGGACCTGCAGCCGCAGGCCATCCTGGCGGCCTGGGAACGAGGGGACATCGATGCGGCCTACACCTGGCTGCCCACCCTGGATCAGCTGCGGGACTCCGGCAAGGACCTGATCACCAGCCGGCAGCTGGCGGACGACGGCAAGCCCACCCTGGACCTCGGCGTGGTTTCCACCGAGTTCGCCGAGGCACACCCCGAGGTGGTCGACACCTGGCGCCGGCAGGAGGCCCGTGCGCTCGAAGTCATCCACAACGATCCCCAAGCCGCCGCCAAAGCGATTGCCGCTGAAATCGGTTTGACCCCAGAGGAAGTCACCGGACAACTCAAGCAGGGTGTCTACCTGACGCCGGCGGAACTGGCCTCGCAGGAGTGGTTGGGTGCCGACGGGTCCCCCGGCAACATCGCCACCAACCTCGAAAGCGCCTCGCAGTTCCTGGCCGAGCAGAAACAGATCCCTGCGGCCGCACCGCTGGAGACGTTCCAGAAGGCGATCTATACCGCGGGTTTGCCCGGTGTCCTCAACCAGTAGCCCGGCCAGCGGCGGAGTCCGGATCCACAACGTCAGCCACCGCTACGGCCGCGGTGGCGACGAGGTGACGGCCCTGGGGCCGGTGGACCTCGATGTCGAGCCCGGCGCGTTCTTGGTGCTGGTCGGTGCTTCGGGCTGCGGTAAGAGCACGCTGTTGCGGCTGATCGCGGGGTTCGAGGCGCCGTCGGAGGGCAAGGTGGATGTTGCCGGGGCACCGCCGACTCCCGGGGTCAGCGCCGGCGTGGTCTTCCAGCAGCCACGGCTGTTTCCGTGGCGCAGTGTTGGCGGCAACATCGATCTGGCGCTGAAGTACGCGAGGGTTCCCAGGGAGCGGCGCGCCGAGCGCCGCGACCAACTCCTCGAGCGGGTCGGTCTGGAAGGCACTGCCGGCCGTAAGGTCTGGGAGATCAGCGGTGGTCAGCAGCAGCGAGTGGCGATCGCCCGGGCGCTGGCGGCCGAAACGCCATTGTTCCTGCTGGACGAGCCGTTTGCCGCACTCGATGCGTTGACCCGGGAACGGCTGCAGGAGGATGTCCGGCAGGTCAGCGCCGAGTCGGGCCGCACCACGGTGTTTGTCACCCACAGCGCTGACGAGGCCGCGTTCCTGGGCTCGCGGATCGTGGTGCTGACGCGTCGGCCGGGGCAGGTTGCGCTCGACATTCCCGTTGATCTGCCGCGGACCGGTGTCGATCCCGATGAGCTTCGGCGCTCGTCGGAGTACGCCGAGCTGCGTGCCGAGGTGGGGCGGGCGGTCAAGTCCGCCGCCGCCTAGCGAAGGTCCCGCCTAGCGCCCGCCGAGATCGACGAAATGGCGCCACCGTCTCGACCTTTGGCGCCCAAACGTGAGTTTGGGCGGGGGGGTTCAGGGGGCGGGGGTGTCAGATGAGGTCGATGACGTCGGCGATCGACGGAAGCACCCGGCCGGGCCGGAACGGGTAGCGCTCGATTTCGGCTTCGGAGGTGGAGCCGGTGAGGACCAGGATGGTGTCCAGGCCGGCTTCGATACCGGCGACGACGTCGGTGTCCATCCGGTCGCCGATCATCGTGGTCTCCTCGGAGTGGGCCTCGATCCGGTTCAGCGCGCTGCGGAACATCATCGGATTCGGTTTGCCCACGAAGTACGGCTCACGGCCGGTGGCCTTGGTGATCAATGCGGCCACCGAACCCGTCGCCGGTAGCGGGCCTTCGGAAGAGGGGCCGGTGACGTCCGGATTGGTGGCGATGAACCGGGCGCCGGCGCCGATCAGTCGAATGGCTTTGGTGATGGCCTCGAACGAGTAAGTCCTGGTCTCACCGAGCACCACAAAATCCGGGCCGACGTCGGTGAGTGTGTAGCCGACCTCGTGTAGCGCCGTGGTCAGGCCCGCCTCGCCGATGCAGTAGGCGGAACCGTTCGGGAGCTGGTCGTGGAGAAAGGTCGCGGTCGCCAGCGCCGAGGTCCAGATGGCCTCTTCGGGCACGGTCAGGCCGGACCGCGCCAGCCTGGCCGCCAGGTCACGGGGGGTGAAGATCGAGTTGTTGGTCAGGACCAGGAACGGCAGACCTTTGTCGGTCAAGCGCTGCAGGAACTCGTCGGCTCCCGGCAGCGCGTGTTCCTCGCGAACCAGCACACCGTCCATATCGGTGAGCCAGCACCGGTTTGGGGAACGCACGCCTCGGTAGCTCTAGACCGGCGGGTAGGCCGGGGGTGGATAGACACCGCGAAGTGCCCACGGGAGCCATGAGAAGAAGTACTCGATCTCATCGCTCGCGTCGTAATCCGGGTTCGGATCCATCGGCACGCCTCCCAATGTCAGCTCGGTCGCAGTCTATTCGCTACCGGATCCCACACAACACCGATCCGGCGGAAAGCGCAATGGGGATAAACTAACCAACCAACTGATTGATTGGCGCCGTTTCGGTAGCGCCGTAGCAGAGAGTGAACCATGGCATCAGAAAACGGGCTGAGTCGCCGCGAGGAGCTGTTGGCGGTCGCCACCAAGCTGTTCGCCGCCCGGGGCTACCACGGAACTCGGATGGACGACGTTGCCGACGTCGTGGGCTTGAACAAGGCAACCGTCTACCACTACTACGCCAGCAAGTCGCTGATCCTCTACGACATCTATCAGCGGGCCGCCGACAACACCCTGGCCGCCGTGCACGACGACCCGTCGTGGACCGCCCGGGAGGCGCTCTACCAGTACACCGTGCGACTGCTGAAGCAGATCGCGTCGAACCCCGAAGGGGCCGCGGTGTACTTCCAGGAGCAGCCCTACATCAGCGAGTGGTTCACCGCCGAGCAGGTCGCCGGGGTCAAGGAGAAGGAAGCCCAGGTCTACGAGCACGTGCACGGCCTGATCGACCGGGGCATCGCCAGCGGCGAGTTCTACCCCTGCGACTCGCACGTCCTGGCGCTCGGCTACATCGGTATGGCGCTGGGCTCCTACCGGTGGCTGCGTCCGCATGGCCGACGCACCGCAGAGGAGATCGCCGCGGAGTTCAGTACCGCTCTGCTGCGCGGCTTGATCCGCGACGAGAAGATCCGCGTCGAATCCCCGCTCGGTGACGGTGCTGCCGCTTCCCCCTCGTGAGCGTCTCGGAGTACCCGGCTAGGATCGCGTCCCATGCCGCTGGTGAGTAAGACTGTCGAGATCGCCGCCGAGGAGTCGCTGATCCTGACGATCGTGCGGGACTTCGAGGCGTATCCGGAATGGAACGACGAGATCAAGGGATGCTGGATCCTGCATCGCTACGAGGACGGCAGGCCCAGCCAGCTCCGGCTCGACACTTCCATTCAGGGCAATGACGGCACCTTCATCCAGGCGGTCTACTACCCGCAGCCGAACCAGATCCAGACGGTCATGCAGCAGGGGGAGTACTTCTCCAAGCAGGAGCAGCTGTTCTCGGTGGTCGGGATGGGGCCGACATCGCTGTTGACCGTCGACATGGACATCGAAGTGACGTTTCCGGTGCCGGCGGTGATGGTCAAAAAGGTCATCAACGACGCGCTCGACCATCTGGCGGGCAATCTCAAGATGCGCGCCGAGCAGCTCGCGCAGGGCTGAACCGCCCCGGTCACCGCGCGCGCGGTTCGGATGCCTCGCGCCCATGGGCCGATCCGCACCGACAGTGCCCCATGGCCGCGACGACCATCCTGCGAAGATGGCCATCCTGCACCGTGACCGCGCTGCGGTCGCGGCGTCTGCCGCGCTGACCGTACCCGCGGGACGCTTCTCGTAGGGCCCCATCGGTGGGCAATTCCCCAGGGCAAGTGCACAAGTCGGCGCCACCGACATCTCATCGACATCTCTGTCAGGCCCACCGCTGCGAAGCGGGGTGGGCCGGTCCGGCGTGCCGTGGTGTCGGCCGCCGATTTGTTAATTTGCAATCAAATGTTCATAACTGCTTGAAACTTGCATCTATTGAGCACTATCGTACATCTCACATCACGTTCGGCCGATGAGCCAGCGGGTGATCAACGTGCTTATCTGCGTAGACAGGAGAGTCGTGACCACAGGCGAGATGCAGGCGGTAGTAATTCATGGCCCCGAGGACTACCGGCTCGAATCGAAGCCGATCCCGACCCTGGGTGACAACGAGATCTTGATGAAGGTCGAGGCGGTCGGGATCTGCGCCAGCGACTACAAGTGTTTCACCGGCGCTCCCAAGTACTGGGGTGATGGCAACCGGGCACCGCTGGTGCAGCTCGGGATCACGCCCGGTCACGAATTCGTGGGCGTGGTCGCCGATTCCGGACCTGGCGGGCTCGAGCATCACGGAGTCGAGCTCGGTCAGCGGATCACCGCCGAACAGATCGTCCCCCGCGGAAACGACCGTTTCATCAAGCGCGGGCAGTACTGGATGGCAGAGGACACGACGATCTTCGGCCTGCGGGTATTCGATGGCGCGATGGCCGAATACATGCGAGTGCCGGCCGAAGCCCGGGTGCACAAGGTCTCCAGCTCGATCAAACCCGAGCATGCCGCGTTCGCCGAGCCGCTGTCGTGTTCCTTGCACGGTGTCGAGCGCGCGGACATCCACTTCGAGGACACCGTCGTGGTGGCCGGGTGCGGCCCGATCGGCCTGGGCATGATCGTCGGCGCCAAGGCGAAGTCACCGATGCGTGTTGTTGCCCTGGACCTTTCGGATGACAAACTCGAACTTGCCCGCCTCTGTGGAGCGGACACCACGTTCAACCCGCGCGAGATCGATGTTGTCACCGCCGTCCGCGATCTGACCGAGGGTTACGGAGCCGACGTGTACATGGAGGCCACCGGACATCCCTCGGCAGTCATCCAGGGTCTGGACATGCTGCGCAAGCTGGGCACCTTTGTGGAGTTCTCGGTCTTCGGATCACCGGTGACGGTCGACTGGTCGATCATCGGCGACGACAAGGAACTCGACATCCGGGGAGCCCACCTCGGGCCACACTGCTGGCCGCCGGCGATCCGCCTCATCGAAAATGCGGCCCTGCCACTCGACAAGATCTGCTCGCACCAGTTCCCGCTCGACAAGTTCGACGAGGCCATCGCCATGGTCGGTGCCGCCGACAACCCCTCTGTCAAGGTCTCACTCCTCTTCGACTGACCCATCCCTCCTGAGAACGGAATCCGCCCATGATTACCAGAAAACGCTTGACCGCCACCATGATCGGAATGACAACAGCGGTGTCACTCGCCGCCTGTTCGTCGGGTCCGGTGGGATCCTCCGCCGGCCCCCAAGAGGCCTTCGGCTCCGACGTGATCTCGACCGCTCCGTCCAACGGCAACAGCGCCGACTGGGTGAAGTGGGACTTCGACAGCTGCTCGTTCGTGGAGGCCACCGACCATCCAGAAGAGTGGAATGCTGACCTCCGCAAGGCGACAAGCGATTTCACCGTCGGATTTGGTGCGCAGGACACCACCCTCGAGGTGAACGTGACGATGAACAAGTCGATGACCGACGCCACCGAGGCTGCCGGTGTCGAACTCGCCTTCGGCGACTACAAGTTCCCCGACACCACCGCGCCGATGGAAGCAGCCCGATCGATCGCCTTGCGGGAACCCGCGGTTGTCGTGAGCAACAACCAGGTCGACACGCTGCTCGAGACCGTGAACTCGGTGTACTCCGATGCCTGTATTCCCGTGGTGCAGGTGGTGACGGCCGCCGAAGGCACCGTCCTGTTCGGTCCCAGCAACGCCGACATGGGCAAGCTCGAGGGCGACCGTTTGGTGGAAACCGCGCAATCGCGTAACTGGACAGCCGATTCCATCACCCTGTTCACCACGTTCTTCTCGCCCGCCGGACCCGAGGTGGCCAAACGTGCCTCCGAGTGTCAGGCCACCGTCGAAGCCGCGTTCCCGGGCGTCGCGAAGATCGAACACGACACCACATCGACCAACGCCATGACGCTGCAACAGGCCTTCACCGACGTGCTGACCGCAAACCCGGATACGCAGAACATCCTGGTGTGCACCATCGCCGACGCGTGGGCGCTCGCCGATGCCAACGCACTCAAACAAGCCGGCCGGCACACCAACGCGGCGGTCACCGGAGTCAACGGCGGCAGCGCCGTTCTCAACGAGATCGCAGCCGGTGACACCGCGCTGGTCGGGACCGTCGACCTCGGTGCCGCACAGTGGGGCGACTACTGGGTCCCTCTGGCAGCCGATATCGCTGCAGGTGAACCGGTTCCGGCCGAGATCTACGCGCCGATCAAGATGCTGCCGGAATCCTGAGACCTTCGCGGGCCGCAGGCTGATGACAGCGCCGGCGGCCCGCTTATCGAGAGATGATGATGAAGACAACAACTCCTGATGCCAAGCCCGAATCGGGTGGCCGCCGACTGAATCTCGCCGGCCTGCGTCAAGGCCTGTCCGTGCAGTACATCGGATTGATCGCCGGTCTGGTTGCACTGTCGGTGCTCATGTCATTTCTGAGCCCGTACTTCTTGCGGACCGGAAACCTGCTGAACATCGGTGCGGCCGTGTCATTCACGGGCATTGTTGCCGCGATCACCACTGCCGTGCTGATCAGCGGAGGCCTCGATCTGTCGATCGCCGCGGTGATGGCACTGTCGAGCACGGTGGTCGCCGTCACCACCACCGCCGGGCAGCCGTGGTGGGTGGCCGTCCTGGCCGCCCTGGCCACCGGCGCAGCGGTCGGGTCGCTGAACGGATACGTGATCTCCTATGTGGGGGTCAACCCGTTTGTCGTCACCGTCGCGACGCAGTTCCTTTCTCGCGGAATCGGATTCCTCATCACTGCGGGCATTGCGATGCCGATCAACGATCAGGTGATCCGCATGATCGGGCAGGGCCGACTGATCGGTATCCCGATATCGCTGGTGATCATGGTCCTGGTGTTCATCGTCGTGGGCTTCTTGCTGCGCAAGACGGTCTTCGGCCGGCACTGGTATGCGATCGGCGGCACACCGGACGGCCGGATGGCAAGGCTGGCCGGTGTCCCGGTGGCCAAGCGTCGGTTCCAGCTCTACGTGCTCAGCGGTACGGTCGCCGCCTTGGCCGGCGTGTGCCTGGCCGGCCATACCACCGTGGGTGACGCGTATGCGGCGACCGGTCTGGAGCTGTCGATCCTCGCAGCGGTGATTCTCGGCGGTACCGCCCTCAACGGCGGACGAGGCACGATCATCGGAACGGTGATCGGCGTCGTGCTCATCGGTGTCATCAACAACGGGATCCAACTGCTCAACCTCGGCGTCTCGGCACAGTATCTCTTCCTGGGCGCCGTGCTGTTGTTCGCCGTCGTGTTCGATCAGGTCAGGACACAGAGGGAGCTGCGATGACTACCGAAAGCACGGAAATCGCGTACGAAGCGCGCGGTCTCACAAAGCGATTCGGCGCGATCGTCGCCTGTGACGACATCGGTATCGAGTTCCGGCGCGGTGAGATCACCGCGATCATCGGTGACAACGGTGCGGGGAAGTCGACCCTGATCAAGATGCTGACCGGGGCCACCCGCCCCGACGAGGGGCGGTTGCTGCTCAACGGCGTCGACGTGAAGTTCAACAGCCCGCTCGACGCCCGGCTGCAAGGCGTCGAGGTGGTGTACCAGGAGTTGGCCCTGGCTCCCAACCTCGATGTCACCTCCAACGTGTTCCTCGGGCGCGAGATCTACCGGTGGGGCGTGCTCGACACGCGCCGGATGGTTCAGAGTGCGCGTAATGAGGTTGCCACGCTGAACATCAATCTTCCTGGCGTCAGCGGTATCCCGATCGGTTCGATGTCCGGCGGTCAACGCCAGTGTGTGGCCATTGCGCGTTCGGCCTACTGGGCCAAGGACATCATGTTGCTCGACGAGCCCACTGCGGCGCTCGGATTGCGGGAATCTCAAGCGGTCCTGGAACTGATCAAGCGGATTCGGGCCCGGGGATTGGCGGTGGGCATCATCAGCCACGATCTGCCGCACGTCGCCGAACTCGCCGACCGGGTGGTCGTCCTGCGCCACGGCCGCAAGGTCGCCGACATCGCGCACCAGAAGGTCACGGTCCCGCAGCTGATGGATCTCATCGTCAACGGAAATCCCTCTGCCTCGGTGAATGGGTGAGGTTGCACGTGTCCGAATCGGCAACGGCCGACCTGCTCCTCGGTATCGACGTCGGCACCACCGGGACGAAGACCATGCTGCTGCGGTCCGACGGCTCGGTGGTGGCGGAGGCTTACAGCGGCTACGGCGTCGCACGACCTCGGCCGTTGATCGTCGAGCAGGATGCCGAGGCGTGGTGGCAGTCGGTGGTGCAGACGGTGCGCAGCTGCCTGTCGGCCGTCGACAGCGGCCGAGTGCGGGCCATGAGTGTGTCGGCGCAGGGCGGCACGCTGGTGGCCGTCGACGACCGGGGCGCTCCGCTGGCCCCGGCACGATCCTGGCTGGATCGCCGTGCCGGTGACCAGGTGGACCGCCTGGCCGACCGCTTCGGACACACTCCGTTCTTCGAGCGCACCGGGTGGCGACTCTTCGGGGCGTACAACTGTGTGCAGTTGCTGGATCTGCGCCAGCACGATCATGATCTGTTCACCAGTGCCGCAGCGTTTCTCGGGACGGCGGACTTCCTCAACCTGCGGTTGACCGGGCATCGCGTCTCGGACCTCAACAGTGCCGGCATCACGCAGCTGACCAATGCCGCGGCCGGCGACTGGGACGGCGACATCCTGGACTTCATCGGCGTCCCGGAGTCCAAGCTGCCGGAGCTACGCTCACCCGGCTCCCTGCTGGGGACCTTGACCCCGGACGCCGCCGCACCTCTGGGGCTGGATACCGACGTCGCGGTGATAGCCGGGGGACATGACCAGTACTGCGCCGCACTGGGGGCCGGGATGACCGAGCCCGGCGACGTTCTGGTGTCGACGGGTACCGCGTGGGTGGTCCTGGGCATCACTGCGTCACCGATCCCCGACCCGAACCAGAACTTCGGATTCGGGCCACACGTGGTGGACGGCGTCTGGGGCGAGTTCGGTTCGCTCCGCAACGGCGGGGTCTGCCTGGATTGGGCCCGCGCACTGATGAGCACCGACACCGCCACCGACGATTACGCGACGGTGCAACGGCTCGCCTCGACGGTGGCCCCCGGTGCCGAAGGGTTGCGGTTTTTTCCGCATTTCGACGGCACCAACACACCGACCTGGGACGATCGCGCCAAGGGCACTGCCGTCGGGCTCGAACTCCGACACGGCAAGGCCGAGTTCTATCGTGCCGTCATGGAGGGGGTGTGTTTCGAGCTGCGTCGTGTTCTCGACGGGTACCAGGCGTTCGGGCCCGAGATCTCCAGGCTGACCGTGCTCGGCGGTGCCGCCAACAGCCCACTGTGGACCGGGATCATCGCCGATGTGCTGGGACGGCCGGTCGAGGTGTCGCAGGTGCCCCACAGCGCCTGTGTGGGTGCGGTGATCCTGGCCGGCGTGGGTGCCGGCGTCTGGCCCGATATCGCGTCGGCCTGCGCTGCCGCCATCCCCGCCGGGCAGACGACCCAGCCGTCCCACAACGTTCACGCCTACCAAGACCTGTTCGCCCGGTATGTGGCGCAAGCACACGACGTGCTCGCGCTCTATACCGACAGCAGTCCGGGAGCCAACCGATGACCCCTTTCACTCTCACCGACTACGACCGTCGGTTCTACCGTGACCGGATCGCCGACTTCCTGCCGAACCGCATCGTGGATTGCCATACCCATGTCTGGACCGAAGAGCATCTGCTGCCTGCCGAAGGTGCGGCACCCAGCCGGTCGGCGGCCTGGGCGGCATCGGTGGCCCGCGTCCATCCGCTCGAACAGTTGATGTCGAGCTATCAGATCCTGTTGGAGGGCAAGACAGTCACGCCGGTGATCTTCCCCGGGATCGAGACGAACATCGATCACGGCAGCAACAACGAGTATGTGACGCGATCAGCAACCGGGCACGGCTTCCCATCCCTGGCGTTGACCAAACCGACAATGACGGCGGACGAGTTCGAATCGACGATCCGCGACGGAAAGCACCGCGGTTGCAAGCCGTATCTCAACTTTGCCCCGGAATACATTCCGCAGGACGAGATTCGGATCTACGACTTCCTGCCACACGCTCACCTGGAGGTTCTCGATCGCAACGGCTGGGCGGCCATGCTGCACATCCCCCGGCCCGGCCGGCTGGCCGATCCGCTCAACCTGGCCCAGTTACAAGAGATCGACAGCACCTATCCGAACGCCCGCATCATCATCGCTCACATCGGCCGGGCGTACACCGTGCACGACATCGGCGACGGCATGGACGTGCTCTCACGTACCCGGAACCTGGTGGTCGACCTCACCGCCAACACCAATTCGGCGGTGATGCGCCGGCTGATCGACGCGGTGGGGCCGCGGCGAATACTCTTCGGCAGCGATCTGCCGATCTTCACCATGCGAGCCCACCGCATCGTCGAGGACAACCGTTACGTCAACGTGGTGCCACGTGGTCAATACCGCATCGCGCCCGGTGATTCGACGATGCGGGAGACCGATGACATCGACGAGATCACCCTCTTGATCTATGAAGAGCTGGACGCATTCCGGCAAGCTGCGGAGTTGGCGGGGTTGTCGCGAGCAGACATCGAGGACGTCTTCCACGACAATGCCGCGAGACTGTTCGACTTGAGTTCGACGGTGGCTGCGCCGCAGCATTCCGCTGACCGGGGGATGGGGGAATCACGGTGACCGCACGGCAGAGATGGAATCGGATCCTCGAGATCGTCACCGAAGCCGGCTATGTGGATGTCGACGATGCCGCCGGTCGGCTCGGGGTCTCGGCGGCAACCGTTCGCCGAGACCTGGACCGGCTGGCCCAGCAGCAGCTGGTCACCCGCACCCGGGGCGGGGCGGTGTCGAACTCCACCGCCTATGATCTGCCGTTGCGTTACAACGCGGAACGCAATGTGCCACAAAAGATGCAGATTGCCGAGGCGGCCAGCGCGCGGGTCGCACTGGGCACCGTGGTGGCCATCACCGGTGGCACGACGACCACCGAAGTGGCCCGCCATCTCGCGATGCGCGCAGATCTGCACGGCGGGTCTATGAGACCGGCATTGACCATCGTCACCAATGCCATCAACATCGCCAACGAGCTGACGGTGCGGGCCACGCTGCAGCTGGTGGTGGTCGGGGGGATGGTGCGTTCTCAGTCCTACGAACTCATCGGCCGGCTGGCCACCTTGATCCTCGACGAGATTTCGATCGACGAGGCGATCCTGGGCGGTAACGCGCTGGACTTGTCGACCGGATTGACGTGCCACAATGAATCAGAGGCGGCAATAGCGGCCGAGATTGCGCGACGTGCGTCCAAAGTCACTGCGGTACTTGACTCGTCCAAACTGGGCAAGCGGGCGCTGGCGCGGGTGTGCGCCACCGAGCAGCTCGACACCCTCATCACGGATTCGGATGCGGATCCGGAGTTCACCGCCGAGCTGGCGGCCCGCGGCGTCGAAGTTGTCACTGCGTCGGCAACAACCCGCAACGTCAATTCCGCAGAGGCCCCCTGAGGCCGACCGGGTCGGTTCACGGGGGTTGGTGAGACGCTGCACGGCGATTCCGCGGCTGTGTGGTGCCCGAGATGGCTGCCAATGTCCATTCTCGAGAAGGAACAAGGGATAGGAAACGTTTATGTGCCCGAGTAGTGGCGAAGGCGCCACCGGGGTTTTCCGGTTGCTTCGACCGTCCCGGATCGTTCGATGAAACCGTTGATCAAAGCTCCCTTTTTCGAGATCGGGGTGAAGAATTATCTCTTCGGTGACGCGGTGTTCGAACTCGCGGTTGCAGCAGACCGGGCCGCCGTGCAGTACGACATCGACATCCTGTTCATCGCTCCCTATGCGGATATTCGCCGGATCGCCGAGGGCACACAACGATTGGTGATCCTGGCGCCGTACATGGACACCATTCGGCCGGGCCGGGGCCTCGCGGATGTGCTGCCGGAGAGCCTGAAAGCAGCTGGGGCCAAGGGGGTTGTCGTCAACCACTCGGAACGCCCGATGTCGTTGGTCCAGATCCGCCAAACCATCGAACGCGCCGACGAACTCGATCTCCTCACGTTCGCCTGCGCGGACACCGTCGACGACGCACGGGCCATCGCGCTCTACCGGCCCGACATCCTGAACCCGGAACCGTCCGCGCTGATCGGCTCCGGACAGACCGGCGGCGTCGAGTTCATGCGCGAGAGCACCATTGCGGTCAAGGAGATCTCGGCCGACACCCTCGTCGAACAGGCCGCCGGAATCACCACCGCCGAACACGTTCACGACTACATCGCCGGGGGCGCCGACGGAGTGGGGGTGGCCTCCGGCATCGCCTGTGCCGAGGATCCGGTCGAACGGTTGCACCACCTGCTCGATGCCTTCGTTCACGCCCGTTCCGTTCGTACCTCACCATCACACAGTTAGGACAGCAATGGTCATCCACAGCCGGACCCTGAACACCACCTCCCACGGAAGGCGTCCGTCCTTTCATCAACTCACCGACGGCGTGAAGGAGACTGTCGCCGAATCTGGGGTGAAAGAAGGGATCTGCGTGATCTCGACCCACCACACCACCTGTTCGGTGATGATCCAGGAAGCCTCATTCGACACCACCTACAACGGGCTGGAGTTCCTGCAGCAGGATCTCTGGGACGTTTTCGAGAAGATCATCCCGACCTCGCGCGTGGAGGGCCAGTACAAGCACCCCGGCCCCGAACTCACGGAGTTCTCCCGGCAGCACGGCGAGGAAAAGCACGAGACGCTCAACACCGATGCGCATCTGCGCTCGGCGTTCCTGGGGCGCAGCGAGACCTTGCCGGTCATCGACGGACAGCTGGATCTCGGTCAGTTCGCCCACGTTTACTTTGTCGATTTCGACCAGACTCGATCACGGAATCGTCAAGTCTCCGTGCGCATCATCGGTGAGTAAGCCACCCTTCTTCGAGGAGTTCTCATGACGACTTTCCACCATTCGTTCACCATCAAATCCGACCGCCGGCCCACCTTCGAGGATGTCACCGAGCAGGCGCAAGCCGCGGCTCGTGACTCCGGCCTCGGCGACGGCGTGGTGATGGTGTACTCGCAGCACACGACCTGCAGCGTGCTGATCCAAGAGCAGTCCGACGATGTGGACTTCTGGGGCGAGCAGTACATCCTGCAAGACATGATCAACGGTCTGGCGAAGGTCTACCCCACCTGCACCACCAACGGTCAGTATCTGCACCCCGGACCCGAGCACGTCCGGATCGCTGGGGAAGAGCGCGGCGAGAAGGCCTGGGAGAGCCTCAACACCGACGCCCACCTGCGGTCGGTGCTGCTCGGACGCTCGGTGACGGTGCCGCTGCAGGACCATGAGTTGCAGCTGGGCAGATTCGGACGCATCTACTTCGCCGATCTCGACCAGGTGCAGGCCCGGGAACGCACCGTGCGCATCTCGATTGTCGGATAGCGCACCGCGGGGGACCAGATCAGTCCCAGATCCCGCTGCTCTCCAAGGCCCCGGTCAGGCGCAGCGCGCCGTCGGTGAACTGCCAGGTGGTGTGTTCGACGGCCCCCTCCACGTCGCGGGCCCGTAAGGCGGCGATCAGCCTGTGGTGGTTGTCCACCGCATCGGCGCCCCATCGGGGGTCGGCGGCATAGAGCAGCGGCGGCATCCACCGGGCGACATGGAGCAGGAACCAGGCGAGCTTGATGCGGCCGGCGACCCTGTTGAACGCGCGGTGGAAGGCGAACTCGGCTGCGACCACGGCGTCGCTGTCGGCGGATTCGACTGTTGTGGCCAGGGTTTCGTTGATCCGGCCCAACTCGTCGATCTCGGTGTCGGTGATCCGGGCGGTGGCGCTGGCCGCCAACTCCCGGGCCATCGTCGACTGCAGCCAGAAGATGTCGGCGATGCCTTGGCGGGTCATCGGCAGTACTACGTATCCGCGGTTCGGTTCCAGCCGGACCAGGCCATCTCCACGTAGCGTCAGCAGTGCTTCCCGGACCGGGGTGATGCTCACTCCGAGTTGGGCGGCCGTGTCATCCAAGCGGATGAAGGAACCTGGTTTCAGGGACCCCGACATGATCTCGGCCCGCAATCGGCTCGCCACATCGTCGGAGAGCTGGGTGCGCTCCACTCCCGGTGGCTTCGACCTCCGCGGCTTCGACGCCCGCCGCGGCTGATCGCCCGGTTTCGCTTCCACTGCTGCCTTCACGCGCTCCTCGAGCTGGGTGTCACGGGTTGTCTGCTCGGCGCCCAGCACCTACTGTGACCGAGACCACACAGTGTTTGATCAAATGTGAAATCCGCGCAAGTCGGGGATGGTGACGGCGCGGCGGACCGCGAAGGGGCAGTGATCGTTGACCGCACAGTTGAACGGACCGACAGACGAGCGCACTTCCGCCGATCCGACGAGAGTGGCCCAGCCCTACCTGGCCCGCCGCCAGAACTGGAACACCCAGCTCGCACGGCATGCACTGATGCAACCCGCTGCTGCCGCGCTGCGCTTCCTGGGGCACACCACCACCTGGGCGCAGCTCGACGCCCGCGTCACCGCATTGGCTGATGCGCTGGCCGGCCGTGGAGTCATGCCGGGCGACCGGGTGATGATCCTCATGCTCAACCGCACGGAATTCATCGAGTCCGTCCTGGCCGCCAACCTGCTGGGAGCCATCGCCGTCCCGGTGAATTTCCGACTCACGCCGCCGGAGATCGCCCTCCTGGTATCCGATTGCGGCGCTCAGGTCGTGATCACCGAATCGGTGCTGGCACCGGTGGCAGTAGGTGTCCGTGGCCTGGTCCCGGCGCTGGAGACGGTGATCGTCGCCGGCGCCCCCACCGACGACGGTGTGCTGGGATACGAGGACCTGCTCGCCCAAGGCGGACAGCCGCATGTGCCGGTCGACGTGCCCAATGACAGTCCAGCCGTGATCATGTACACCTCGGGGACCACCGGGCGTCCCAAAGGTGCGGTGCTGACCCACACCAACCTCACCGGCCAGACCATGACGATGCTCTACACGAACGGGGCCGATATCAACGCCGACGTCGGTTTTGTCGGCGTCCCGCTGTTCCACATCGCCGGGATCGGGAACCTGCTTGTCGGACTCACCCTCGGCATTCCGACGGTCATCCATCCGCTCGGGACCTTTGACCCTGCCCAGCTGTTGGACGTGCTCGAAACCGAGCGGGTCACCGGGGTTTTCCTGGTGCCCGCGCAGTGGCAGGCGGTGTGCGCGGTGCAACGCGCCGCGCCGCGGAGTTTGAGGCTGCGCGTGATGTCCTGGGGAGCGGCCCCGGCTTCGGACACGCTGCTGCGGGAGATGTCCGAGACTTTCCCCAACACCTTGATCCTGGCAGCCTTCGGACAAACCGAGATGTCTCCGGTGACGTGCATGTTGTTGGGAGACGACGCAACCCGCAAACTGGGGTCGGTGGGCCGGGTGATCCCGACGGTGTCTGCGCGCGTCGTCGACGAGAACATGGAAGACGTGGCCGTCGGCGAGGTCGGTGAAATCGTCTATCGCGCACCGACCCTGATGGCGGGCTATTGGAACAACCCGGAAGCCACCGCGGAGGCGTTCGCCGGCGGCTGGTTCCACTCCGGAGATCTGGTCCGCCAAGACTCTGAGGGGTACATCTGGGTGGTCGACCGTAAGAAGGACATGATCATCTCCGGCGGCGAGAACATCTACTGCGCCGAAGTCGAGAACATCCTGGCGAGCCACCCGGGGATCGTCGAGGTGGCGGTGATCGGGCGCGACCACCACAAGTGGGGTGAAGTTCCGGTTGCCATCGTGTCGGTCTCTACGGAATTGACGCTCGAGGATCTCGAAGAATTCCTCGTTGACCGGTTGGCCCGGTACAAGCACCCGCGTGGGCTCGAGATCGTGGACGCCCTTCCGCGCAATCCCGCCGGCAAAGTGTTGAAGACGGAATTGCGGGCGCGATTCTCCCGTGTCGAGTAGCCTGCTGGCCTAGGTGAAATGCTCTGTCTCAAGCCAATTCTCGCGTTCTTATCCGATTGTTTACGGGGGTGAAAATTTCGAGTGGCCCTCGAGGGGCGGTTAATCGAGCCGATGCGGTACCCGCTCGCCGCGCGATCGGGTACATTCCTGTGGTCCGTCTTACTACTCGCGAGTAGGGAGGCGGGTACCACTTACTTGGGTCGGGCCGAGGAGGGAGCGTGGACGATAGCTCGGTTCAGCGGGGCGACCCATGTCGGGACCACCCATATCGGTGCGAGTTGCACCGATATGAGGTGCATCGAGACGGCGTCGTGATCGCACCCAGGGTGCTTCGGTGACGCCGTCCGCCGGCGGTCTCACCGGCTACGTGCGCGAACAGTTGCGCACGCCGCTGGAGCTCGTGGGCGGCTTCTTCCGGATGTGTGTGCTCGCGGGAAGGGCCCTGCTGCGGCCGTTTCAGTGGCGCGAGTTCATCGATCAGAGCTGGTTTCTGATGCGGGTCGCGTTCCTGCCGACCGTCGCCGTCTCCATCCCGTTGACCGTGCTGATCATCTTCACTCTCAATATCCTGCTGGCCGAATTCGGCGCCGCCGACGTCTCCGGGGCCGGTGCGGCGCTGGGCGCAGTGACCCAGTTGGGGCCATTGGTGACGGTGCTGGTGGTCGCCGGCGCCGGCTCCACCGCCATCTGTGCCGACCTGGGTGCGCGAACCATCCGCGAAGAGATCGATGCGCTCGAGGTACTCGGTATCGACCCCATCCACCGGCTGGTGGTGCCGCGCGTCGCGGCCTCGACCTTTGTGGCGTTCCTGCTCAACGGCGCCGTCATCACCATCGGCCTGGTCGGCGGTTTCATCTTCGGGGTCTACATCCAGAACGTCTCCGCCGGCGCCTACGTCTCCACGCTGACATTGGTCACCGGTCTGCCCGAAGTGCTGATCTCGGTGGTCAAGGCGCTGACATTCGGCTTGATCGCCGGCCTGGTCGGCTGCTATCGCGGTTTGACGGTCGCCGGCGGCGCCAAGGGTGTCGGTACCGCGGTCAACGAAACCCTGGTGCTCTGCGTGGTGGCGCTCTTTGCGGTGAACGTGGTGCTGACCACCATCGGTGTGCGGTTCGGGACGGGGCGCTGACATGACGGGACCAGTCACATGACGGCGAATCAGGTTCTCCGGGGTCGCTTTCCCCGCGCCTACGGCAACGCGGACCGAGTTGTCGGCGCCCCGGGGCGGTTCCTCGACTCGGTGGGGCACGTCGCCTGGTTTGTTGTCACCGCCGTCGGCTCGATCGGACACGCCCTGCGCCACTACCGCCGCGAGGTGCTGCGCCTGGTGGCCGAGATCGGGATGGGCACCGGTGCGATGGCGGTCATCGGCGGCACCGTGGCCATCGTCGGATTTGTCACCCTCTCCGGCGGATCCCTGATCGCAATCCAGGGTTTCGCGTCCCTGGGCAACATCGGAGTCGAGGCCTTCACCGGCTTCTTCGCCGCACTGGTCAACGTGCGCATCGCCGCGCCCGTGGTGGCCGGCCAGGCGCTGGCCGCAACGGTCGGGGCGGGTGCCACCGCCGAACTGGGCGCCATGCGGATCAGCGAGGAGATCGACGCACTGGAAGTGATGGGCATCAAATCGATCTCATACCTGGTGTCCACCCGGATCCTCGCGGGGTTTGTGGTGATCATCCCGCTGTATGCGATGGCCATCATCATGAGCTTCCTGTCCGCCCAGATCACCACGACGTTCTTCTACGGACAGTCGCTGGGCACCTACGAGCACTACTTCCGGACGTTTCTGCGTCCCGACGACGTGATGTGGTCCTTTGTCCAGGCGATCATCATCTCGGTCATCGTGATGCTCAACCACTGCTACTACGGCTACAACGCCAGCGGTGGTCCGGTCGGTGTGGGTGAGGCCGTGGGCCGCTCGATGCGGGCCTCGCTGGTGCTGATCGTTGTTGTCGTCCTGCTGGCATCGTTGGCGCTCTACGGCGTCGACCCGAACTTCAACCTGACGGTGTAGCCATGACCGCACCCGGGCAAGTCAGGTCGCAGGAGAACACCCGCCGCACTCCGCCTTACAAGCTGGCGGGGCTGGTGCTGCTGGTGATCACCGCCGTGGTGGTCACGCTGGTGTACATCCAGTTCCGCGGTGGGTTCACACCCACGACAAAACTCACCATGATCTCGGACCGGGCGGGACTGGTGATGGACCCGGGCTCCAAGGTCACCTTCAACGGGGTGGAGATCGGCCGCGTCGCCGACGTCGGGCCGGTCGACCAGGGCGATACCACCAAGGCGCAGCTCACCCTCGACGTCAACCCGCGATACATCGACCTGATCCCGGCGAACGTCAACGCGAACATCCAGGCGACGACGGTCTTCGGCAACAAGTACGTGTCGTTGCATTCCCCGGAGAACCCGGCGAGCGCCCGCATCACCTCCGCCGATGTCATCGACGTATCCGGTGTGACAACGGAATTCAACACCCTGTTCGAGACCATCACCTCGATCTCCGAGCAGGTCGATCCGGTGAAGCTCAACCTCACCCTGTCGGCGACAGCAGAGGCGCTGACCGGTCTCGGCTCGAAGTTCGGTGCATCGATCGTCAAGGGCAACACCGTCCTCGACAACATCAACCCGCGGATGCCGCAGATCCGGACCGACGTACAGGGGTTGGCCGATCTGGCCGATGTCTACACCGGCGCGGCGCCGGATCTGTTCACCTCCCTGGACAACGCGGTGATCACCGCGCGCACCTTGAACGAACAGCGGGCCGATCTGGATGCCGCGCTACTGGCCGCAGTGGGATTCGGCAACACCGCCGGGGACGTCTTCGAACGTGGCGGACCGTATCTGGTGCGTGGTGTGAAGGATCTGGTGCCGACCGCGACGACCTTGGACCGGAACAGTCCGGCGCTGTTCTGCACGGTCCGCAACTACGCCACCAGCGTCCCGAAAGCTGCCGCGGCGCTGGGAGGTAACGGCTACTCGCTGAACACCAACACCACATTCCTGGGTGCGGAAAACCCGTACGTCTACCCGGACAACCTGCCGAGGGTCAACGCCAAAGGTGGTCCCGGTGGCGCTCCCGGATGCTGGCAGGAGATCACCCGGGAACTCTGGCCGGCACCGTATCTCGTGATGGACACCGGGGCGTCGATCGCGCCGTACAACCACTTCGAACTGGGCCAGCCGATTCTCACCGAGTACGTCTGGGGTCGCCAGGTGGGGGAGAACACGATCAACCCATGAAAATCACCGGTACCGCCGTGAAACTGGGCGCCTTTTCCCTGGTGCTGTTGATGTTCACTGCCGTCATCATCATCGTGTTCGGCCAGATCCGGTTCGACCGGACCTACAGCTACTCCGCAGAGTTCAACAATGCCAGCGGATTACGTGCCGGCCAGTTCGTCCGTGCCTCCGGTGTGGAAGTGGGCAAGGTCTCGAAGATCAGACTGCTCGACGGGGGCGACCGGGTCCGAGTCGACTTCGACGTCGACCGCTCCCTGCCGCTGTACCAGTCGACCAGTGCCCAGATCCGCTACCAGGATCTGATCGGCAACCGATATCTCGAATTGCAGCGTGGACAGGGGGGCGGAGCCGATCTGGTCCTGCCCCCGGGCGGCGCCATCCCGCTCTCACGCACCACACCTGCTCTGGACCTCGACGCGCTCATCGGCGGATTCAAACCACTGTTCCGGGCATTGGATCCCGAGAAGGTCAACAACATCGCCCAGTCCATCATCACCGTGTTCCAGGGACAAGGTGGCACCATCAACGACATCCTGGACCAGACCGCACAGCTGACGAATGCGCTTGCCGATCGCGACCGGGCGATCGGTGAGGTGATCACCAACCTCAACACCGTTCTGGCCACAACAGTGAAGCACCAGAAGGAATTCGACGAAACGGTCCACAACTTCGAAGTGCTCATCACCGGGCTGAAGAACCGTGCCGACCCACTGGCGGATTCGGTGGCCGGTATCAGCAACGCGGCAGGCACTCTGGGAGATCTGTTGGCCGACAACCGGCCGGTGCTCAAGGAGACCGTCGGCCACCTGGAGACGATCCAGCAGCCGTTGATCGACGAGCGGGCCCAGGTCGAGGACACCCTGACCAAGCTGCCCAACGCGCTGAAGATCATCGGCCGTGCCGGTGGCGTGTACGGCGATTTCTTCAACTTCTATCTCTGCGACCTGAATCTGAAGCTCAACGGACTACAGCCTGGAGGGCCGGTCCGCACGGTGAAGGTGTTCACCCAGCCGACGGGCAGGTGCACGCCCCAATGAGGACACTCGAAGGATCCAACCGGGTCCACAACGGCGTCATCGGGATCCTGATCCTGGTGCTGGTGGTCGGCGTGGGACAGAGCCTCTCCAGTGTGCCGATGCTGTTTGCCCAACCCACGTACTACGGACTGTTCACCGATTCCGGCGGACTCAGTACCGGCGACAAGGTGCGGATCGCCGGGATGGACGTCGGTACGGTGCAGAGCCTGGACATCGAGGGTGACCACGTCAAGATGGGCTTCTCGTTGGGCGGCAACCAAATCGGCACCGAGTCCCGGATGGCCATCCGCACCGACACGATCCTGGGAAAGAAGGTCCTCGAGATCGATCCCCACGGCAGCCAGACCTTGCGGGCATCAGGTGTGCTGCCGATCGGTCAGAGCACCACGCCTTATCAGATCTACGACGCGTTCTTCGATGTCACCAAAGCGGCCGCGGGCTGGGATATCCAGACCGTCAAGGAGTCGCTGAACGTGCTCAGTGAGACCGTCGAGGAAACCTCACCGCATCTGAGCGCCGCCCTCGACGGCGTGGCACGGTTCTCCGACACCATCGGCAAACGTGATGACCAATTCAAGCAACTGCTCGCCAACGCCAACAAGGTGGCCGGTGTGCTCGGGGACCGCAGCGAGCAGATCAACCAGTTGTTGTTGAACTCACGGTCCCTGCTGGCGGCGATCAACGAACGCGGTCAGGCGATCGACTATCTGCTGGAGCACGTGTCGCTGGTGTCGCGGCAGTTCCAAGGGCTGATCAACGACAACCCGAACCTGAACAAGGTGCTCGAACAGTTGCAGACCGTCAGCGGCATTCTCGAGCAGCACAAGTTCGACCTGCAGGACTCGCTGGCGACGTTGAGCAAGTTCACTGCGTCCCTGGCCGAGGCCATCGGTTCCGGTCCGTACTTCAAGGTGATCATCATCAACCTGCTACCCGGCCAAGTGGTACAGCCCTTCATCGATGCGGCGTTCAAGAAGAGGGGCATCGACCCCGAACAGTTCTGGCGTAACGCCGGGTTGCCGGCGTTCCAGTTCCCGGACCCCAACGGTCAGCGCCAGCCCAACGGGGCTCCGCCGCCCGCGCCGCGGGTGCTCGAGGGCACCCCGGATTTCCCCGGACCCGCCGTCCCGCCCGGCTCGCCCTGCTCGTACACCCCGCCCGCCGACGGTATCCCGACGCCAGGCAATCCGCTGCCGTGCGCCGACCTGACGGTCGGGCCGTACGGGGACAACCCGTACGGCCCCAATTACGGTCCGCCACAGGGGGTCCTGACCTCGCC
>NZ_JBARXZ010000117.1:0-10443 GCF_049647605.1 Mycobacterium sp.
TCCTCGAACACGCGGCCACCCTGACCGCCGACCCGGCACTGCGGGCGTCGCGGGCACTGCTGGCCGCACGCGCCAAGCGTGAGGCGGCAGCACCGCATGAGGCCTATGAACTGTTGGCGATCGCCGAACTGGGGCCCCTGACCGAGCTGCAGCGCGCCGAGGCGGAGCGGATGCGGGGCGCGATCCTGTTCACGCTCGGTCGGGTCGGCGATGCGGCCGCACCACCGCTGAGTACCTCGGCGGCGCAACTACGCCGGGCCGCCGAACAACTGGAGCCACTTGAACATCAGCTGGCCCGGGACACCTACCTCGAGGCATTCGGCTCGGCGATGTACACCGGCCGCAGCAACCCCGATGCCCTTCAGCGGGCGGCGCGCGCGGCATCGGCGGCGATGGCCGCCGCCACTCTCGACCGGCCCGCCGATCTCCTTCTCCAAGGTCTGGCTGAACATGTGACGCACGGCGGCGGGCTTGCCACGGTCCGTGCGGCCCTGAAACTCTGGCTGGCCCAGTCCGAACCGGGCGGCCGGCAATCCGTGCACTGGATGGCGCCGGCAACTCCGGTGCTGCAGGAGACTGCAGCCAGTGAAATCTGGGACGACGACCTCTACCACCGCCTTGCGGCCGGCACCGCCCGGCATGCCCGCCAATCCGGGTTCCTGTACGCGCTGCCGTTCGCGTTGGAATTCCTGGCGGGATCACATGTGCTCGCCGGTGAATTCGACACCGCGCAAGGTCTTCTCGACGAAGCGCTGGCCATCTCGCAGGCCGTGGGCCACGTGCCCGTCAAGTACCACACGCTTGTCCTGCTGGCATGGCGAGGCGACCCGGACCACGCGCTCCCGGCACTCGAGACCGCCCGCGCCGCCGGCGCGGCACACGGTGAAGGCCGACTGGCCGGAGTGACGGCCTATGCGACGGCGGTGCTGTACAACGGCCTCGGCCGATACTCCGAGGCCTTCGACGCTGCCCGAGTGGGCTGCGAGTACGACGACCTCGGCGTATTCGGTTGGTGCCTCGCAGAATTGGTCGAATCCGCGGTGCGGGTTGGCGACCGGAAGGTTGCGATGGCCGCCTTGGCGCGGTTGCAGGACCGCGCCGGTGCCAGCGGCACCGAGTGGGGTCTGGCCACAGTGGCAGGCGCACGGGCACTGGTAACCGACGACCAGGACTCCTACCTCGAAGCCATCGAACGATTCCAGCGGACTCGCCTCGTGGTGCACGCTGCGCGCAGCCAGCTGCGTTACGGCGAGTGGCTGCTGCAGGACAACCAGAAAGCACCAGCGCGCAGCCATCTTCGGCAGGCTCATGAGTCGTTCACCTGGATCGGCGCCACCGCCTTCGCGGAACGGGCCCGCCAGCAGCTGGTTGCAGCCGGTGCCCGGGTGACCGCTTCCCGCAAAACCGCTGACGCACCGACTGCGCTGACCTCCCAGGAAAAGCAGATCGCCGACCTGGCCCGCCATGGACTGACCAACCACGAGATCGGTGCGCAACTGTTCCTCAGCCCGCACACTGTCGACTGGCACCTGCGCAAGGTGTACACAAAACTCGGCATCACCTCCCGTCGCCAATTACGCACGGGGGGATGAATCCAGGCGTCTCACGCGGCACACTCGTCGGCCACGCCTCCAGTAGCACGACCGGTCGCCATGCCCGCCAACGCCACCCGCAGCCGCTTCCGCGCCCGAAACACCCGCGACATCACCGTCCCGATGGGAATGCCCAACATCTGGGCGATCTCCGCATACGCGCATCCTTCGATGTCCGCGTAGTACAGCACCACGCGCTGCGGCTCTGGCAATGCGCCGAGTGCTGCCCGGACCCTGATGTCCGGCAACAAATCCAACACTTCCCGCTCGGCCGAACGCGGCGTCGTCGCGGTGCGATCGGTGCCAAGCGCCAGTTGGGCTTCGGTGATGCCGTCCATGGTCACCTCGGTGGGGCGGCTCTGCCCGCGCCGGTAGTTGTTGATCCAGCGGTTATGCATGATCCGGAACAGCCAGGCTTGCACATTGGTGCCGGGGGTGAAGGTGCCGAAGCCGCGGTAGGCCGCCAGCATGGTCTCCTGCAGTAGGTCGTCAGCGTCGGCATCGTTGAGCGTCAGCCGTCGTGCTCCGCGTAACAGCTTGCTGCGCAGCGGAAGCACGTCCTGCTCGAACTGGGTGGCGACGGTGATTGTCATGGCCTGTCCTCTTTCGTCTCGCGTAACCGAAGCTGACACCAGCCTCGCGGCCTGCTCCACGTAGCGGACCCCCACAACCACGTAGTCCTCGCCACGTAGTCGACACCACTGCGTCGGCACCACGTGCCGGTGTCACAAATGCCGGCGCTGCGCGGTCCTACAACTAGACGGCTCCGACCGTCACGAAGCCCTCAGAAGGAGTGAACATGAGCGTGGTCAACATTGCCCAACCCGGTCACACCGGTTTTGTCGAGTCAACTCCGTCGCGATATGCGTTGCGGGTCGGCGATATCGACGTCCTGGTGATCAGTGACGGCGTACTACCGATCACCGCCGTGACGCTGGCCACCAACCCCGCACCGGCCGACCTCTCGGCCTGGCTCAAGGACATGTACCTGCCACCGGAAGTGCTCGACTGGCCGCTGAACGTGGCGGTGGTGCGCAGCGGTAACCAGACCATCCTGATCGACTCCGGGCTCGGCACCGAGTTCCCGGGCTTCCCGCGGGCCGGGCAGTTGGCCATGCGATTGGACGCCGCCGGGATCGACCCCGCGTCGGTGACCGACGTGGTGCTCACCCATCTGCACATGGATCACATCGGTGGGCTGCTCGTCGACGGCTTGCGGGGGCGGCTGCGCCCGGATCTGCGAGTGCACCTGGCGGCTGCCGAGGCCGAGTTCTGGGAGGCCCCCGATTTCTCGAAAACCGTCATGCCCGAGCCGATTCCCGAAGTGTTGCGTGCCACCGCAGCACAGTTCCTGGATATCTATCGCAACCAGCTCCGCCCATTCGATACCGAGTACGAGGTGGCGCCCGGTGTGCTGCTGCGCCGCACCGGCGGTCACACTCCCGGCCACAGCATCGTCCGCATCGAATCTGGCGGCGACGCACTGACATTCGCCGGTGACGCGGTGTTCCAGCCGGGGTTCGACCAGCCCGAGTGGCAGAACGGATTCGAACACGACCCCGAGGAATCGACACGGGTCCGGATCCGACTGCTACAGGAGCTGGCAGCCAGCGGCGAACAACTGGTGGCCACTCACCTGCCGTTCCCATCTGTCTGCCACGTGGCCCGGCACGGCAACCACTTCCGTTTCATCCCGACAGTGTGGGATCACTGACCGTAATCGCCGAGGCTCCGCAGCATCGCACCGTGCTTCGCGTCAGCCTGCGCAAATGAGGTGGCGCTGGCCCGGATGTTGGCCGCATGACTGTCGATTCGGGCTTGCAACGCTTTGTTGCGAGAGTCCCACTGGGCCGCGCGGGTACCCAGGGCTTCCGCGGAACGGCCCGCCCAACCCAGGCCGGCCGAGGAGATGCGTGAGCTCGCCGCGGTATGGCTGGTGGCCAGCTCATCACCGCGAGCCGTGACTGTTGTGGCTGCATGGTGGAGCGCCTGCGGGTCGATCGACAAACGTTTGGGCATGATGCTCCTAAGATGGTGCTGCTGCCGGCCAACCCGGGTAGGCCGGCAGCGTCGGATAGTCGGAACGCGGATGCTCACCCTGACGCAGGAACTTGCGGCGCTCCACCGGATCTGGGGCGCGGTCGCGGCAGGCTTGCACATCCTCGAGCGCGGTGGGCCAATCGGGCCAGACCTCATTCATGTCCAACCGTCGCGAGTCTATGCTCCAACCACCGAAGACATCGTCACTGGGAGATCGGGCTGGCCCGCGTTGCGACGGCAGCGGCGACGCCGATATCTCGGGGGCCGTCATCTTCACCTGCATCGCGACCACACCGTCGTCGTCTACGTCGCCGGGATAGGGGCCGTAGTTGCCATTACCGAGGTCATACGTGCTGGTGTATCGGCCATACGAGCACACGATGGCCGTAACAGCACGGCCGACCGTGTCAATCCGCAGGATGTGCAACCGATCCGTTCCAACAAGCGGAAAAGGCAGCGGATGCGACGTCCCGGGCCACGGAGTTCCGGGCACCTCACCGGTCTCCGCAGGCGATAACACGGCTCGAGTGAATCCGGGATAGACCACGTCGATAGTGCCCATCGCGCTCGCGAGCGCACGGGACTCCACGTAAGCCCGTACAACCACAGCCGGCCCCGTGATCAGCTCGATCCCAGGTTCGGCACTCCACACTGCGTTGACATTCGCCATCACACCCGTCCACGGTTCAGCCACCGACACACGAACAGACTGCCCCGAAGTCTGTTGCGTGCACGCTGACACCACCATCGTGGCCAGCAACAGCACAGTGATCCGTACTCTCGAAGTTCGACTCATGGATTCGCTGGCATCCATGGGCGCGGGTTCTTGATGACTTGGTTGTAGGAGTCCTTGTCCGATCCGATGGTTGCCACGTACTCGTCGCCGACAACTCTGGCTGTAGCGAGCCGCATCTGCCTGTTGTACTCGAACTCGTCTGCATCGGCCGACTGTCCGCTGCTCGCGAACTCTTCGAATGACCGGATGTGCCCCACCCCTCCCCTTTCGCCGGGCGCAAGGAAACCGTCTGGCAGATCGACCATCACCCCATTGGCATGCAGACCATTGAGCACCGCTCGGTGCGCGTCGTATTCGGTCATATCCGAATACAGCTGCGGTTGTGCAGTCGGTGACGGCGCCGAACCGATGATGTCCGTCTTCAACGCCGATCCCAGGGCATCGACACCGAAGGCGGCAGCGGGTCCGCCGGGCGTCAGATCGGCACCGACGGCGAGCGCCTTGACGGCCATGTCGTACGCGGCGGCCTTGGACGCATAGGCTTCTGCGGCACGGACATCGGTATTGACACCTTTGGCGTCGAGCGCATTGTTGGTGCCGACGTCCACCAGGGCGCGAAGCACATTCGCCTCCTGCATGTTGGCGTTGCTCATCACGGCATCCGGCACATTGTTGGCGATACCGTGGGCGTAAGCACTCTGATCCCGCAGGATCTCCTCGTAGGCTTTGCCGTTGAAGATCTCGCCGGCATCGGGATCGGTGTTCAGCACCGAGAAAATGCGTTTGGCGACGGGCATGGTGTCGTCGCTTTGGGCGGCCGCCGAATCCGGTGCCGAGAAGAACGCCGATAGTTCGTTGTGCTCGCCGGCAATGTTCGCCACGTACGGAGACAATCCTTCGGCGAATCCCTGCACCAGCTTCGGGTTGATCTCACCGAGCGATGTGATGCCCCGGCATGTCCAGCAGGCGTGGGGTGTGCTCCCCCAAGTAGTTCGAGTAGGCCTGGGCAGTTTCACCGGCGATCTGTGCTTCCGAACCCGTTGCGCTACCTGTCCAGTCGAACACCCCGGATATCGCTTCGCCGTCATCGCCCCAGTGATTGGCGGTGGCGTACTGCATGAACTCCCCCGCTTCCATACTGGGCAGCAGCGCGTTCTGTACACCGGTCACCAGCTCGTGATCAACGATGTGATCAACATTGCCGGCGGCAAACAGCTTTTCCGACAGCGGGTTCACCACCTGCTGAGTCAGGCTGAGCGGCCCGTTCATGGTGCCGAAGGTGGTGGTGCGCAGTGCTTCCTGCGCGCTCAGCGGAAGCTGCTCGAACCCGCCGCGCATGCTGGTGTCGGGATCGGTCGTCGCCCCCGGCTTGAGTTGAGTCTTCGGGAACTCGACCTTCGGGTTACTCATCAGCTGCCAGGAGTTGCCGACCATATCCCGCTCACCGCCGAGGCGCCCTTCGGCGGTCCGTAATGCCTCGACCGACATACCGTGCTGCTGGGCCTGCAATTGACTGAGCACCGCCGCCTGCTCGGTGGTCAGCGGTACCTCGCCGGCCTGCTGTTCGGCAGTGATGGTGTCCAGGACCCCATTCACCCGGGCAGCGGCATCCTGGTCGCCGGCAAGCGCATCGTGGACCGCCGCTTCAGCGTCCTCGGAGCTCACCCACTGTTCGTTGAGTTCCTGGGTGATCTCGTCGGCGGACTTACCACCGTCGGCACCGTCGATCGCCAGGGCCAGGGTCTCGTCGGCCCGGTCGGCACGGGTGAGGAGTCGTTCGATCTCGGCGCAGATGATCCGGTAGTTCTCCTCCTGGATCGCGGCTTCCTCGGGATCGCTGGACTCGACGTAGGTGACTGTGCCCGCCGCGGCGTCGATGGTCATGCCGACCGCAGCCGCCTCCTGCTGCAGGTGCTGCCAGTCGGACTTGATGGACCGGATGGTCGTTTCGGCGACCTTGGCGGCCTCGGCAACTGCGTCGAGTTCGTCGGCGTGCAGGTTCAGGTCCCGCCCGATATCGCTGTTGGCTGCCTTGGCGGCGTCGTACGACTCCCCCCTCCCAGGGGATCGCGTCGATGATCTGACCGAGTTGGTCCGACGTCATCCGGGTCGCCGCAGAGTCATCGGTGGCGGCGGCAAAGACAGTCTGGATCGCGTCGGGATCCCACCTGTCCAGATCCGCCAAGGACATCCCCACGGCCACCCCCATTTGCCCGCTACGGTCGGCAACTTACCGTAGCTGGCAAACAGCGGTTGGTCAGTTCACCATCACGTCGGTCCACCCGAACGATCAACGCGCCGTCATCGCAGCGTCACATGTTCACCGGCTTCGGCTATGTACTAACATTCGCCGCCATGGGTAAATTGACAGTTCTGACAATTATGTTTGCGGCCGGGTTCGCACTCGCCCCGGCAGCGAACGCAGATGCCGTCACTGGGCCGTTTGCGCAGCATATGGGGCCATTTACCGCACCTTTTGCACAGGAGTCGAGCTCATCATGCGACCCCAACTACTCGGGTGCTTGCGTCCCGATCGCCAGCGATGTCGACTGCGCCGGCGGTAGCGGAAACGGACCAGCCTACGTCTCAGGTCCGGTCTATGTAGTCGGAAGAGACATCTACGGCCTCGATCGTGACGGCGACGGCGTCGGTTGCCAGTAGTCGCACGACCACTGCGAGTCCCGGACTCACTGGCAGCTCGGCGGCAACAACGCCCAGCCTTCACGGCAGGGCCTCACAAATGCGGTGCGTCCTCCTCTGCAGCACCCGTCACCGCGCGCATCCAGGCCTCAACGAATGCTTCACGCGGAAGCGGTGTTCTCCACCGAGACCGATTTGCCGTTCGAGACTTGACGGGGCGTTGGGCGGTGTCGCACTGAGTGTCCGGTGTGTCTAAGCTTCGGTACGCTCCGTCCAGCTAGGCGGCGTTCCTACGGGGAAGGGACTCGCGATGGATGTCGGGGTCGACGATGTCGCGCAACAGGCCTATACCGGTGAGCTACCGGACTGGTCCGAGGTCGAGTCGCTGGTCGAAGCTGCGTATCGACGTTGTAAATCAGACTCGGTAGGCGCTGTCGCTGACTACATCCCGATCTTGGCCGAGGCCAACCCGGATTGGTTCGCGGTCTCTGTCGCCGAAGTCGATGGCTCGGTGCACACCGCGGGCGACATCGACATCGAGTTCTCCATCCAGTCGATCTCCAAGGCGTTCGTGTACGCGCTGGTCTGCGAGGAGTTCGGCCACCAAGTTGTCGCGGATCGGATCGGGGTCAACAACACCGGCCTGCCGTTCAGTTCGGTGATGGCCATCGAGCTCAACAATGGCCATCCGATGAACCCGATGGTCAACGCGGGTGCCATCGCGACGACCGCACTGGTGCCGGGACGCACCGCGACCGAACAGTGGGACGCCATTGTTTCTGGGCTGTCGGAGTTCGCCGGCCGGCCACTGGAGGTCGACGACACGGTGTACACGTCGGAATCGCTGACCAACCAACGCAACCGCGCGATCGCCCGGCTGTTGGAAAGCTACGGACGCATCGAAGCTGATCCGCTCGACGTCGTCGACATGTACACCCGGCAATGTGCGCTACGGGTGACCGCGGCCGACTTGGCCGTCATGGGTGCCACGTTGGCCGACGGAGGGGTCAATCCCGTCACCGGTCGGCGCGTCGTGTCGGCAGCAGTGTGCCGGGATACGTTGGCGATTCTCGCAGCCAACGGCGCCTATGAGCGTTCCGGTGAATGGCTTTTCGAGATCGGCCTTCCCGGCAAATCGGGCGTGGCCGGCGGGATTGTCGCCGTCGCCCCCGGAAAAGCGGGCATCGGCACGTTCTCCCCACCCTTGGACGCGGCCGGGAACAGTGTTCGCGGCCAGCGCGCCACGGCCTACCTGTCGCGAGTTTTGGGACTCAACATCTTTGCTTCCCAGGTACACACCATGGCCGCCCAGCGAAAGGCTCATTCGTGACCACACCATCGTCCGCGGGCATCGACGAACGCACCTCGTGGCTCCCCATGGTGGGCCTGTTCCTCGCCCAGATGTTGATGTCGTTCAACGTCGCAGCACTCCCGGTCTCGATCGGTGGGATGGTCGAAGATTTTGGTGTGCCGCCCACCGCGGTCAGCACCGCCATCGTCACCTACGGGCTGGTCGTTGCAGCACTGGTGATGGTGGGCGCCAAACTGGGCCAGCGCATCGGCTGGATCGTGGTGTTCCGGTTTGTCGTCGCCGCGTTCGCCGGTTCGGCGCTGATGATGATCCTGGCTCCGTCGGTGACATGGGTGATCGCCGCACAAGCGGTGGCAGGTGCCTCGGCAGCGATCATCGTGCCTTCTCTGGTCGCGTTGATCGCCGCCAATTACCGTGGGGAACAACAAGCCACCGCGGTGGGGTCGCTGGGTTCGGCACGTGCCCTGTCTGGGGTCAGCGCCTTCCTGATCGGCGGAACACTCGGCACTTTTGTCGGCTGGCGGCCGGTGTTTGTCGTCGTGCTCGTCTTGGCGATTGCGGTGTTCCTCTTCAGTTTCCGGCTGCACTCGGCTGCCGGCGACAAGTCCGTCGACATCGACGTGGTGGCGGCGCTGTTGATCGGCGTGGCCATCATGGCGCTGACCCTGGGCTTCAACAACCTCAACGGGTGGGGGTTGCTGCAGGCTACGCGTGACGCGCCGTTCGACGTTCTCGGGCTTTCCCCGGCACCCTTGCTGGTACTGGTCGGAATCATCCTCGGTCAGGCGTTTTTTGTCTGGACGCGGAACCGAACCCGCACCGGCAAGGCACCGCTGGTGAGCTTGTCGGTCCTGGGATCCTCCCGGGAGCGCGCCGCCGTGTACGCGATGTTTGTGGTCGTTTGTCTCGAGGCAGCGCTGAACTTCACGGTGCCGCTGTACATCCAGATCGTCCAGGGCCGCACACCGTTCGACACCTCGCTGGCGATGCTCCCGTTCAACCTCACCGTGTTCATCACCGCGACGCTGGTCGTGCGCTTCTATCGCCGATTCTCCCCACAAGTCATCGGCGCGTTCTCCTTCGGCCTGACCACGATCGCGCTGCTGTGGCTGTCGTTTGTCGTCACCAACAACTGGGAAACGCTGCCGACCATCCTGGGACTCATCGTGTTTGGCATCGGCCAAGGCGCTTTGGTCACCCTGGTCTTCAACGTGCTGGTGACCGCGGCCCCCAGAGAGCTCGCCGGCGACGTG
Organism: Mycobacterium sp.; assembly: GCF_049647605.1. Classification (GTDB taxonomy): domain Bacteria; phylum Actinomycetota; class Actinomycetes; order Mycobacteriales; family Mycobacteriaceae; genus Mycobacterium. The sequence goes on from NZ_JBARXZ010000117.1 coordinate 9,574, forward strand.
GGCTCGGTGCGCGGCACCACTCAAAACCTCGCGTCGGCCGTCGGAACAGCGATCGCAGGAGCGATGCTCGTCGGCATCTTGTCCCTCAACGTCGGCCAGGCAGTCATCAACGACGTCGACATCCCCGATCGACTCATCGCCCAGGTCGACCTCGACCAGGTGAACTTCGTCAGCAACGACCAACTGCGCGATGTCCTGGCCCGCACCGACGCCTCCGAAGCCGAAGTCGAAGCCGCGGTACAGATCAACATCGACGCCCGCCTGCGCGCCCTCAAACTCGGGCTGCTGATCCTGGCCGGTGTCAGCGCCATCGCCATTCTCCCCGCGTCGCGGCTGCCCAACTATCGCGCCGGTGAGATCCCCGAAAATCTCGGCGCCTCAGGACCTCCGACCACGTAGGTGTAATCAGTCCTGGACCGGCCATCCCTGCCTGACAAAATTCCCGGAACCCCCGATTTGTCGGGGGTCTGACGATCCCTGGTTGCGTCGGTCGAACATCGGCAGACTTTGGCAGATGGATTGGGAACAGCTGGCCGACTTCCTGCGTATCCGCCGTGAAGCACTCGCGCCCCTGGACGTGGGGCTGCCCACCGGGGCGCGGCGGCGCGCCGTCGGCCTGCGCCGCGAAGAGATCGCAGCACTTGCGCTGATCTCCACCGACAACTACAGCCGGATGGAACGGCGACGCGGCCCGCAGCCATCCGTCGAAGTCGCCGCCCGGGTGGCCTACGCACGCGACGGCGCCGGTTCCCGCGCTGCCCACATCGTCGACGCGCTGCTGGAGCGCAGCCCCGACTTCGCCACCCTGTGGAAACACCACGACGTCGCCCAGCCGGCGGAATTACGCAAACGCATTCTGCATCCGAAACT
>NZ_JBARXZ010000118.1:0-21852 GCF_049647605.1 Mycobacterium sp.
GGTCCACGCAATCGTCACCGATGCCGAGGAGCTCGGGTATGTGGTGGCCGAGAACGGCGCGGTGACCACGCCGCCGACCATCCCCGAGCTGGTTCGGGTGCTGTGCGGCGGCGACGAGGCCACCGCCCGCATGATGATGGCCGGGCGCACAACGGAACTCACGGCCGAGCTGACGACGGCCCTGGATCGGCTCGGTGCCGCCGACGCGGAGACGGCAAATGACATCTCCGCCGCATTCGACCCGGACCGCATCGGGCCGGCCCGCACGTCACCGGCCGGCTCCTGGTCGCTGACCCCGCGGGAGCTGGTCGCCGCCTGGCCGTCGATGAGCCAGGACCGGATCGCCGCACAACTCGCCGCCATGCCGGCCGAGGAGCGCCGCCGGCTCGTCACGGGCGCGCCGCTGGCGGTCGGCAACACTGATGGAGTTCCCTGGTCGATGCGCTTGGAGGCCAACCGCATCAACATCGCCGACGCACTCCTGGCGCAACGTGCCGTCGTGGACATGCCCGAGGAGGACAAGATCCGTCGAGCGTTTGCCGCCGGACTGGGTCTCCACACCGGCAACGTCGATCGGCTGTGGCTGGCTGCGCACGCCGACCCCACGGTCCGGGCCGCAGTGGTGGCCGCCCACGATCGAGAGGCCAACGCCCACATCGAGTTCTACGAAGGACTGTTGGCCGAGGTCCCCGATCCCACCACTCGAACCGATGCTCCCGTGGCTCGACAGATCGTCGCCTTCGATCCGTCCCGGTCGTCGTTTGTCGAGCTCACCGGTGATCTCAGCACAGCCACCGGGGTCGGCGTCCTGGTCCCCGGGTTGAACACCACCGTCGCCGATTCGGCAGCCGATTCCGAGACCTCGCGCCGTTTTGTCGCCGCCGGCGGCGGAGCTGTCGCCATGCTCACCTACCTGGGCGGGCCGTTCCCGACGGGGTCGCTGGCCGCGGGGGTGATCGATGCCGGAAAACCCACCTACGCGTTGGCAATGGCGCCGCGCCTGGCGGCGTTCAGCGAGGATGTCGACCGGGCGATCGCCGCCACCGGGCGCCAGATCCCGGTGACCTATCTCGGACACTCCTACGGCGGCTCGATCCTGGGGACCGCCGAACAGCTCGGATTGTCGGCGGATCGGATCGTCTATGTCGCCGCCGCCGGATCCGGGGTGGGGGTCGACGACCCCGGCGACTGGCACAACCGCAACGCCGATGTCGTGCGGTTCTCGATGACGGCGCCGGGAGACTGGATCGAGGCGGTGCAGGGACTGCCGATCAGCCCGCATGGCGCCGACCCCGACACCATGCCCGGGGTGATCCGGCTCGACACCGGCCGCCGGCTCGACGGCAGCCTGATGGCCGGCCCGGCGGCGCACAGCGCGGTGCTCAACGAACCGTCCGACGCCTGGCACAACATCCTGGCCGTGATCACCGGTGAGTGGTCCGCACTCGAGGTCGCGGAATGAATCTGCCGCGCTAGGAATGGATTCCGTCCAGGACAAAGGCCAGATGCCGCCGCCACCGCATGTCGTCGCCATCAGCGTGCGCAATCACCTGCGCCATCGCTGCGACCAGGACGGCGAGGTCGTCGGCACAAAAGTCGTTACGCACCACGCCCTCCCGGTGCGCTCGTTCCAGAACGGCGTGCAAGCCCGATCCGGTTCGGCCGCATTCGGAGGCGACATCGACCGAACCCACGGGGCGACGCGCGATGGCGTCGTTGATCGCCCGGTCCCTCGCCTGGACCTCGAACATGGCCACCATGAAATCCGCAAAACCCCGCCATGGGTCCGCATCCGCCAGTGCCGCTTCGGCGAGGCGGTCGATCATGGCCCCCCAGTCCGGCAACGCCGCATCCAAGAGAGCCCCCCGGTTGGGAAAGTGGTTGTACAGCGTCCCGATGCTCACCCCCGCATGCCGGGCGATGTCTTCCAGAGGAGCATCTACACCCCGAGTGCCGAACACCTCGGCGGCGGCCGCAACAAGTCGATCACGGTTGCGCACGGCATCGGCGCGGCGAGGGGGCACCTATGCAGCCTACTAAATCGAGACGCGCCTCAACTTGTGCTATAAGTTGAGTATGACCTCAACTTATTCGGATGATCCCGTCCTCGTCGTTCTGGGCGCCGGGCCCGGGCTCGGCTTGTCCATCGCCCATCGTTTTGGCACTGAGGGTTATCGGGTGGCGTTGATCTCCCGCAGCCCAGACCGCCATCCCAGCTACCTGAAATCCCTGACCACAGCAGGTGTTGACGCGTTCGCCACCACCGCCGATGCCGCCGACCCGACAGCACTGCGCGGCGCGATCTCGGTGGTCCGCGCTCACTTCGGACGCATCGATGTCGGTTACTTCGGACCCGCAGCCATCAGCGCTCCACCGGGCAACATCGTCGACCTGGACGCCCCTCAAGCCCGACGCTCTCTTGAATTGGCATTTCAAGCAATAGATTTCGCATCACTGCTACTCCCCGAACTAAGGGCACGCAAGTCCGGCGGGCTGCTGTTCGCAGGTGGCCTCAGCGCAGTGACACCGATGCCTGAACTCGGCGGCCTGACCATCACCTGTGCCGCAGTACGCAACTACGCGCTGACGCTGCACTCTGCTCTGGCAGCCGAAGGCGTTTATGCCGGCACCGTCACCATCGGCGGGATCATCGAGGGTAGCGACATACAACGCATCGTCAACGCCACCCCGGGCGCCAACACCACCCCGGGCGCCAACACCACCCTGAACCCCGACGATCTGGCCGACACCGCCTGGCGGTTGTTCACCGAACGCACCTCCGCCGAAGCGGTGGTGCCGGCACCGACTAACGAGTGATCACTCGGCCGATTCAGCCTGCGGCAGAAGCGCTTCCAATGCGTCCCCGGTGATGCGGCGGAATGCCCGCCGGGGGCGGTTGGCGTCCAGGATCGCGACTTCGAGCGTCGAGGCTTGCAACGTGCGCTGCTCACCGTTGGCACCGCCGGACTGCAGGGCACTGACGGCGATGTTCACCGCGTCACCCAGGCTCGCGTTCTCGGTGTACGACTCCTTGAGCGCAGTCGCGATCGGCTCCGTGGTGCCACCCATCACGACAAAATGCGGTTCGTCGGCGATCGATCCGTCATAGGTGATCCGGTACAGCTCAGGGGGCTTGGTCTCGCCGTAGTGCGCGACCTCGGCCACGCACAATTCGACCTCGTAGGGTTTGGCCTGCTCGGTGAAGATGGTGCCGAGGGTCTGGGCATACACGTTGGCCAACTGGCGGCCGGTGACGTCGCGACGCGAATACGCGTAACCCTGGGTGTCGGCGAAGCGGATCCCACCACTGCGCAGGTTGTTGAACTCGTTGAACCGGCCGACGGCGGCGAAGCCGACGCGGTCATAGAGCTCGCTGACCTTCTGCAAGGACCGCGACGGGTTCTCGGCGACGAACACCACGCCGTCGGCGTAGGCCAGTACCACCACACTGCGACCACGTGCGATGCCTTTGCGGGCCAGCTCGCTGCGCTCACGCATCGCCTGCTCAGGCGAGATGAAATACGGGAAACTCATGAATCACTCCGCGGGGCTTCGCCGGCGTCTGGGCCGAAAGTGTCAGTGCGCGAGCGACTTGCGATCACGTCTCGGGCCAGTTCGGCGATCCGCGTCTTGGCAATCTCCTGAGCGCCCTCGGCACCGATAGTGACGGCGGTGGGATAGATCCCGCGCACCAGATCCGGGCCACCGGTGGCGGAATCGTCGTCGGCGGCGTCGTAGAGCGCTTCGATGGCCACCCGCAACGCCGTATCGGCATCGGTGACGCGCGAGTACAGCTTCTTCATCGACGATCGTGCAAACAGCGAGCCCGAGCCCACCGATTGGTAGCCCTCTTCTTCGAAGTTGTGTCCGCCGGCAGCGTCGAACGACACGATGCGACCCGCACCGGTGGGGTCCGGATCGTCGAGGTCGTAGCCGACCAGCAGTGGCAGGGCGACAAAACCTTGCAGCGCGGCACCAAGATTGCCCCGCACCATGGTGGCCAGCCGGTTCACCTTGCCGGGGAACGTCAGGGCCACGCCTTCGAGCTTCTCGTAATGCTCGAGCTCGACGGCATAGAGCCGGGCGAACTCCACTGCGATGGCCGCGGTGCCCGCGATGCCGGTGGCTGTGTAGTCGTCGGTGATGTACACCTTCTGCACGTCGCGACTGGCGATCATGTTCCCCTGCGTGGCGCGGCGATCACCGGCGATCAGCACCCCACCGGGGTACTTGAGCGCAACGATGGTGGTGCCGTGCGGCAGATCGGCACCACTGCCGATGGGTTGAGCACCCACCGTCGGGAGCAGATGCGGAGCCTCACGCTGCAGATGGTCAGAAAAGGACGACAGATTCGAAGTGAGTGAACTAGGGGTCAGACGGTCGGGGAACTGCCAGGTCACTGGCCACCCTTTTGGACGTATGCCCGCACGAAGTCCTCGGCGTTCTCCTCCAGGACGTCGTCGATCTCGTCCAGCAGGTCGTCGGTCTCCTCCGTCAGCTTCTCGCGACGCTCCTGGCCCGCGGCCGTGCTGCCGGTGACATCGTCGTCGTCGCCACCGCCACCGCCGCGCTTGGTTTGCTCCTGAGCCATCGCTGCCTCCTCTTGCTTGGTTCCTCCACAGTACCGGTCAGGCACGGAATTACCGGGGATCGCCGATCACCCTGAGATCAATTCGTGAGCTGCTCGACCAGCTCGGCGGCGCTGTCCACCGAGTCCAGCAGGGCACCGACGTGGGCTTTGCTGCCGCGCAGCGGCTCCAGCGTCGGAATCCGCACCAGTGCGTCACCGCCCAGATCGAAGATCACCGAATCCCAGCTCGCCGCCGCAATATCGGCACCGAACCGGCGCAGGCACTCCCCGCGGAAGTACGCCCTGGTATCGGTGGGCGGGTTGTCCACGGCGTCGATCACCTGCTGTTCGGTGACCAGCCGCTGCATCGAGCCCCGGGCCACCAATCGGTTGTAGAGCCCCTTGTCGAGGCGCACATCGGAGTACTGCAGGTCGACCAGGTGCAGCCGCGGCGCCGACCACGACAGGTTCTCGCGGTTGCGGAACCCTTCCAGAAGGCGCAGCTTGGCCGGCCAGTCCAGCAGGTCGGCACACTCCATCGGATCGCGTTCCAGCAGGTCCAGCACATTGGCCCAGGTCTCCACCACATGCGATGCGCGGGGATCCGGATCGCGGCTGTCGACCAGCTTGGCCACCCGGTCCAGATAGATACGTTGTAGTGCTAGGGCTGTCAGCTCACGGCCGTCGGCAAGCGCCACGGTGGCGCGCAGCGACGGGTCCCGGCTGACGACGTGCACGGCGTGTACCGGCCGGGCCAGCGCCAGGTCGGAGAGATCCACACCTTCCTCGATCAGGTCGAGCACCAGGCTGGCGGTGCCCACCTTCAGATAGGTCGAGGTCTCGGCCAGATTGGCGTCACCGATGATGACGTGCAGCCGACGGTATTTGTCGGCGTCGGCATGCGGTTCGTCGCGGGTGTTGATGATGCCCCGCTTCAGAGTGGTCTCCAGGCCGACCTCGACCTCGATGTAGTCAGCGCGCTGGGAGAGCTGGAAACCGGGTTCGTCTCCGGAGGGGCCGATGCCGACCCGGCCCGATCCGGTGACCACCTGCCGGGAGACCAGGAAGGGGGTGAAGCCGGCGATCACGGCGGAGAACGGTGTCTGGCGGCTCATCAGGTAGTTCTCGTGGGTGCCGTACGAAGCACCCTTGCCGTCGACATTGTTCTTGTAGAGCTGCAGCTTCGCCGCGCCGGGAACCGATGCGACGTGGCGCGCGGCGGCTTCCATCACCCGCTCCCCCGCCTTGTCCCAGATCACCGCGTCCAGCGGATCGGTGACCTCGGGCGCGGAGTACTCGGGGTGGGCGTGGTCGACGTACAGCCGGGCGCCGTTGGTGAGGATCATGTTGGCGGCGCCGACCTCGTCGGCATCGACCACCGGCGGTGGCCCTGACACCCGGCTCAGGTCGAACCCGCGGGCGTCCCGCAGCGGGGACTCCACTTCGTAGTCCCAGCGCGTGCGCTTGGCCCGCTGGATTCCCGCCGCGGCCGCATACGCCAGCACCGCCTGAGTGGAGGTGAGGATCGGATTTGCGGTCGGATCGGAAGGCGAGGAAATACCGTATTCGACCTCGGTTCCGATGATCCTTTGCATGGCACCAGCCTAAGGTGCCGGTCATGTCGGGCAAATCTGTGGTGCAGTAATGGCCACCATGAACGCTTACCTGCTGCACAACACCACGCTGATCGACGGGACCGGCTCGGATCCGGTACCGCAGGCCGCGGTGCTGATCGAGAACGGAAAGATCGGCTGGGCGGGCGCGGAAGCCGACTTCGTGGCCGACCCGGCCACCACCGTCGCCCGGGTGGATCTGGCCGGCCATACGGTGTGCCCGGGCTTTTTCGACTGCCATGTGCACTTCACCCTGCCCGGCAGCTCCGGCTCACCGCTCGAACACGCCCTCAAGCCGCCGTCGTACGAACAGTTCCGGCTGCTCGAACGGCTTCGGGTCACCCTGCACAACGGGGTGACCTCGGCCAGGGACCTGATGGGAATCGATGCCGGCGTCCGCGAGGCGGTGGCCGACGGACTCATCGAGGGACCCCGACTGCAGGTCGCGATCAACATGCTGAGCCAGACCTCGGGGCACGCCGACTTCCATCTGCCCTCGGGTCTGGATCTGGGGCCACTGATCGGGGCGAAGCTGGTGGATTCGGTCGACGCCGCGCGAACCCGCGCGCGGGAGCTGATCCGGGCGGGCGCCGACGTCATCAAAGTGGCCTCCAGCGGCGGGGTGTCCTCCCCCAACGACGATCCGTCGTGGCTGGGGATGCGACGCGACATGATCGCCGCGATCGTGGAAGAGGGCCAGGACTACGGCGGGCGGCCGGTGGCGGCCCACGCCATCGGCTACCCGGGCATCCGGGCCGCCGTCGAGGCCGGGGTGCACAGCATCGAACACGGGTACGAACTCGACGACGAGCTGCGCGCCCAGATGGTCACGCAAGGCACATTCCTGGTTCCCACCCTGTTGGAGACGATGACGCCGGTCTCCGCCTCCCCCCAAGGCGCCGCAAAGAGCGCCAAATGGCATGCCATGGCCCATGATTCGATCCAAGCCTCGGCGGCCGCAGGGGTGCGGATCGCCGTCGGCACCGACGCCGGGCTCAGTCCTGACCATGGGACCAATCTCAAAGAACTCGGCCTGTTGGTGCGGTTCGGCGGGCTCACCCCCATGCAGGCGATCGTCGCGGGCACCCGCAGCTCGGCCGAACTCTGCGGGGTGGCAGATCAGCTCGGCACGGTCTCCGCCGGCAAGCTTGCCGACCTTGTTGTGGTGCAGGGTGATCCGCTCGCCGACATCGATTCGGTCGGCGACCCGGAGAACATCCTGCTGGTGATCAAGGGTGGCCATGCAGCCGGCAACCGCGGCGGATTCACCGTTCCCGCCTGATGTCGACCGCTGAAACAGCAGCGCATCTCGCTGCCGAGAAATGGTTTCTGCGGCGCGGTCTGCCCTCGGTGCTGACGGCTCGCGCCCGGTGGCGCCGACTGCTGCCACGGTCGGCGCCCGCGCTGGCGGCCCTGGCCACCCTGCTGTGCACCGGCCGCATCATCACCCTGGTCAACGGTGGCAGCCGAGTGAACATCGACGGCGATCCCACCACCGCCGAGTGGGTCATCATCGGCTTACTTCTCGCCGCCGGGCCGGCCATGCTCGTGGCGGCCAAACTGGTCTCGCGCCTCGGCCCGGATCGGGATCGGATCATCGCGGCGGGCGTCGCCGTCGCCCTGTGTGTACTGACCGATGTGACCGCACCGCACGCCGTCGGGGTGGTGGTAGATCTGGTCGGCACCGCAGTGCTGATCGGCCTGGTACTGGTGGGCAACGGGCTGGGCGTGGGTGCGGTGATCGGCTGGGGAATCCGCTTGACCCTCAACCGGATCAGCTCGGTGGGCGCCCTTTTTGCCCGGGCACTTCCCGTTGTACTGCTGACTGTCCTGGTGTTCTTCAATGGCTATGTGTGGGCGATGGCAGCCACCGTCAGCCGCGACCGGATGTGGTTCATGGTGGGCTTCATGACGCTGATCTCGATCACGTTCCTGTCCACCGGCCTTCTCGAACGGGTGCGCCCGATCCTGACGTCGACCGCCGTCCGGGACACCGATCCGCAACGGCTGGAAGACACCCCGTTTGCCGACCTTCCCGACCCGGTACGCGCGGATCCACCCAGCCGGGGCGAACGGGTCAATGTGGTGTTTGTGCTGCTGGCTTCCCAGGTGTTGCAGATCGCCACGGTCGCCGTCGTGACCGGCAGTATCTTCCTGGTGATGGGACTCATCGCGCTCGCCCCGGACCTGGTGGACACCTGGACATTCGGCGGGTCCGACCAGGGAACGATGTTTTCGATGACATTGCCGATTCCGCAGGCGCTGATTCATGTCTCGATGTTCTTGACGGCGTTGACCTTCATGTATGTCAGCGCCCGATCGGTTGGCGACGGTGAATATCGTTCGGAGTACCTCGATCCCCTTGTCGACGACTTACGCCTGACCCTGGTGGCACGCAGCCGCTACCGGGCCGCCTTCGGAGGCCGGCAGTGACGCCCACCGAACACACGGCTGCCGAACGAACGGCCGCCGAACACTGGTTTCTGAGTCAGGGACTGCCCGCCGTGCTGCGCCCCGGAGCGTTGATCAGCCGGGTCTGGTCCCGGTCGGCGCCGGCACTGACCGCCTTTGCCGTGATCATGGCCAACTCGGCGCTGGTGGTGGCGGTTACCGGCCAACACACCATCGACATCGACGGCACCCCGACCCGTAGCGAATGGTTTGTGATCGGATTACTGCTGCTGGTGCTACCGGTGGCAACAGCGGTGGGATGGCTGGTGTCACGGCTGAATCGCCGACAGCGCAGCGTCGTATCGACGGTGTCGCTGGGGATCATCGTCGCCGGCGCCGCCCTGGGCGGGATCAGCGCCCACCAACCCATCAACCTGACCATCGACCTGGTGGTGGTCCTGACCATCCTGGTCTGTACTGCAACGGGAGCCGGCGCCATCATGGCCTGGTCGGTCCGGATGACGCTGGGCAACCTGGCCTCGATGGGATCGCTGTTCATGCGGGCACTGCCCGTGGTGCTGCTGACGGTGTTGGTGTTCTTCAACTCGTATGTCTGGTTGATGGCCGCGACCATCAGCCGGGCCCGGCTGTGGACTGCGCTCATTCTGATGTTTGCAGTCGCCGCGGTGTTCCTGGTGTCGAGCACCCTGGACCGGGTGCGGCCCAGCCTGGATCCCGATGCCAAGAAACCCGAGGATGCCGACCGGCTGGTGGGCACCCCGTTCGAGGACATGCCCGATCGGCCGCGGCGGGTACCGCTGTCGCGCGCCGAACGCACCAACGTCGTGTTTGTGGTTGCCCTCACCCAGATCGTCCAGGTGGCGACGGTGGCGATCGTCACGGCGCTGATCTTTTTTGTCCTGGGCATGATCCTGCTCAGCCCGGAACTGCTGGAGGCGTGGACGCACGACGGGTCCGCCGACGGCCAACTCCTCGGTATGACGATCCCGGTGCCCGACGCCCTGATCCAGATCACGTTGTTCCTGTGCGCGTTGACGTTCATGTACATGAGCGCCAAGGCCGTCGGCGATGCCGATCAACGAACCCGATTCCTGGACCCGCTGCTCAACGATGTGCGGCTGACGATGGTGGCCCGCGACCGGTACCGGACATTCACCGCGGGCAACTGACACAATCTGCCCGTGTCCGACATGCAGCACGTGCACGACTGGTTCCTGCACCGAGGCCTGCCGCTGGTGCTGACCCGGCGGGTGCGCTCCCATGCGTTGATCGAACGGTCCGCCCCAGCGGTAGCCGGGGTCGGTGCGTTGACGGCGGTAATGGTGCTGCTCGCCGACCTCACCAACGACGATCCCGACTACGGCTACATCGCGCGATTGGGCGCCATCGCGGTGCTGCTGATCGCGGCCCCTTTTGTGCTCAACGTGTTGCACCAGATCGACACCACCACCTCCGAGGCCGGCCGGCGCAGCGCTGCGCTGCTGGTGATGGCCATGTTCGTGGTGGTCACGCCGCTGGCCGTGGAGGGCTGGTCGGCCGAGGCGATCGCCGAGGTCCCGGCATTCTTGGCGGCGACCCTGGTGATCATCTGGCTGACCTATCTGGGGTTCGGCTCGATTGCCCTGTGGGCGTTTCGATTCGCCTCCACACAGGTGAGCGCCCTGGGCAATCTGATGAGCCGGGCGCTGCCGGTGCTGATGCTGACCGTGGTGGTGTACTTCACCGGCGAGCTGTGGCAGCTGTCGGCTCGGATGACACGTGAAAGGCTCTGGCAGACCATCGGATTCCTGGCTATCGTCGCGATCCTGTTCATGGTCACCACCATTCGCGACGAGGTACGCGAGCTACGCGCGGACCGGTCTGGGCAATCCGACCCGGCCGCCCTGCTGGCCGGCACCCCGTTCGCCGCCGTTTCCGGGCGGGCCGTCCGCACTCCGCTGTCGGTTGCCGAACACCTCAACGTGGTGGCGGTGATGGTGGTGTCCCAGGCTGTGCAGGTGGTGTTCTTCACTGCCGGGGTCTTCGCGTTCTTCCTGGGACTGGGCATCATCGCCATCCCCTTCGACGTGACGGTGCTCTGGTCCTCCGAGGAGAGCTGCCCGGTCGGCGAACCCCCCTGCGCGGGAACTTGGTTCGGTATTCACATCCCGATTCCGCAGACGCTGGTGCACACCTCGTTGTTCGTCGCGGTGCTGTCCGGGCTGTACTTCACCGTGAGCACATCGGTGGATCCACTGTACCGGCAGCGGTTTTTCGAACCGCTGATCAGCGATGTGGCCGTCAGTCTGGCCGGGCGGGATGCGTATCTGGAGATGGAACGCGGCTGAGCAGCCTGCATTCTCGGCCCGCAGTGTTCAGTGTCGCTCACCCTCAAAGTCGCTCGAAGCCGCGGAATACAGAGCCAGCGCCAGGTTCGCCAAGAAGGGCATACCAACGCCGAGAAAATCGTCACCGACATGGCTGCCTTTTGAGGCCCGTTTTTTGTCGGACCTGTCTGCTTTGATGGGGTTATGTCTTCCACTGCAACATCTTTGGCTGAGGCTGGGAAGCGTCCCGGTGAGCGGCTGGAGGTGTTGTTCGACGAGTTGGCGGAGTTGACCGGACAGCGCAATGCGCTCGACGGCCAGATCGTGGACATCATCGCCGAGATCGACCGCGATGGACTCGGGGGTGGCACCGGAGCCCGGACGGTGGCGGGGTTGGTGGCCTGGAAGCTCGGGGTGTCTCCCGCCCACGCCAAAACACTCACTACCGTGGCGCAGCGGGCCGAGGAGTTCCCCCGATGTACGGCCGGCATGCGGGAAGGTCGGGTGTCGCTGGATCAGGTTGGGGTCATCGCCGAACACGCCGGCACCGGTTCCGATGCCCACTACGCCGAACTGGCGGTCAGTGCCACCGTCAACCAACTACGCACCGCCCTCAAAATGGAACCCCGCCCCCAACTTGACGCCGACCCGGCACCTGAACCCGGAACCGGACCCGACGCCGAGCCTGACGCCGACGCCGACCCTGCAGCCGAGTCGGAATCTGAGCCGGAACCCACACCGCAACCTGACGCCGTACCCGAGCCTCGTCTGGAACCGGCGCGGTCGATCAGTAAGACCTGTGATGAGGATTCCACGACCTGGCATATCACCCTGCCCCACGATGAAGCGGCCACCTTCGACGCCGCCCTGGCGTCCCACCAGGACGCGCTTGTGGCCGAGTGGAAACGCAACCATCCTGACGGGCCGTCGGAGACCACCCCACCGTTCCCGAACCCGGTGGACGGGTTCATCAGCCTGATCCAGGCGGGCTGGGACACCGATGTGGCTGCTCGACCTCATGGGCAGCGCACTACCGTCGTCGTGCATCTTGATGTCGAGAAACGGATCGGGGCCCTGCATCTGGGTCCCGTGCTCACCGACGAGGACCGACAATATTTGACCTGTGATGCCACCTGCGAGGTGTGGTTCGAACGCGCTGGCCAACCCATCGGGGCCGGGCGGGAAACCCGCACCATCAGCCGTCGGCTGCGCCGCGCCCTCGAATATCGAGACCGCTGCTGTGTGGTTCCCGGCTGTGGGGCTACCCGCGGGTTGCATGCCCATCACCTGCAGCACTGGGAAGACGGCGGACCCACCGACCTGTCGAATCTGGTGTTGGTGTGCCCGTTCCACCACCGGCTGCATCACCGCGGCGGCATCAATCTGACCGGACCCGCCGAACACCTGGTGGTCACCGACGCGTCGGGCCGAAAGCTTGAATCCGGTTCCTTGGCCCGACCCCCGACCACACCCCCACCCAACGTTGCACCCTGTCCCGGACCCACCGGCGAACACGCCAACTGGTGGTGGTACCAACCCTTCCAACCACAACCACCACCAACCAACCCGGCCAGGGATGACTAGCTCTGCACCCATTCCAGCAGCGTGTCCACCGGCCAAGTGTTGATGATCCTGTCAACCGGAACGTTGTTGTCCAGGGCCCGCTGCGCGCCGTAGCCGAGGAAGTCCAGTTGCCCGGGTGCATGTGCATCGGTGTCGATCGAGAAGTGACACCCGAGGTCAAGCGCCAGTTGCAGCAGCCGGGTCGGCGGATCCCGCCGCTCCGGGCGGGAATTGATCTCCACAGCGGTATTGCTCTCCCGGCAGGCGGTGAACACCTTCTCCGCGTCGAACTGTGATTCGGGCCGGGTGCCGCGGCCACCGGTCACCAACCGTCCCGTGCAGTGTCCGAGCACATCGGCCTGCCCCGACGAGACGGCCCGGACCATCCGTCGGGTCATCGCCGGCGCATCCATCTTCAGTTTCGAATGAACACTGGCGACCACGATGTCGAGACGTTCCAGGAGTTCTGGCTCCTGATCCAGGGTGCCGTCGTCGAGGATGTCGACTTCGATCCCGGTGAGGATCCGCATCGGGGAGAACCGGTCGCGCAGCTCGTCGATGACGTCGAGTTGGCGACGCAGCCGGTCCGCGGTGAGACCGTTGGCCACCGTCAACCGCGGGGAGTGGTCGGTCAACGCGCAGTACTCGTGCCCCAGCCGCAGCGCGGTGGCCATCATTTCGCCGATCGGCGCCGAGCCATCCGACCAGTTCGAGTGCAGGTGTAGATCACCCCGGAGTGCCGCGCGGATCTCTCCGCCGCCGAGATCAACTGCCACCGCTCGTAATTCGGTGAGGGTGGCTGGTTCCTGGCCCGCCCATGCCTGGGCTATCACCGCGGCGGTCTTGGGTCCGATCCCCGGTAGTGACTGCCAGCTGTTGGCCTTGCCGTGCCGGTCCCGCTCCTGCGGGCTGAGCTTCTCGATGACGTCGGCCGCATTGCGGTAGGCCATCACCCGCCGCGATTCCTCGCGGGCCCGGTCCTTGTAGAACGCGATCTCACGTAGCGCGGCCACCGGGTCCATGAGATCAGTCTGCCGCGGCTCCCCGGCAACATCCATGAATGCGGGCTACTCTCGCAAAAATGCGATTCGCTTTCAAAACCTCGCCGCAGAACACCACATGGGCCGAGATGCTGAGCATTTGGCAGACAGCCGACCCGATCGACGTCTTCGAGTCGGGGTGGACCTTCGACCACTTCTACCCGATCTTCTCCGACCCTGCCGGTCCGTGCCTGGAGGGTTGGATCACCCTCACCGCGCTGGCGCAGGCCACCACACGGTTGCGGGTCGGGGTGCTCGTCACCGGCATTCACTACCGTCATCCCGCGGTCCTGGCCAATATGGCCTCGGCCCTCGACATCGTGTCCAACGGCCGCCTCGAGCTCGGCATCGGCGCCGGCTGGAACGAAGAGGAGTCGGGCGCCTACGGCATCGAGCTCGGCACCATCAAGGAGCGCTTCGATCGTTTCGAAGAAGCCTGTGCGGTGTTGACGAGTTTGCTCAGCCAGGAGACCACCGATTTCGACGGCAAGTTCTACCAGCTGACAAAGGCCCGCAACGAGCCCAAAGGTCCACAACAACCGCATCCGCCGATCTGCATCGGCGGCAGTGGCGAGAAGCGCACCCTCAAGATCACCGCCAAGTACGCCCAGCACTGGAATTATGTCGGCGGTCCGCCCGAGGAGTTTGCCCGCAAACGTGCGGTGCTGGCGTCACACTGCGCCGATATCGGTCGCGACCCGAACGAGATCATGCTGTCGGCGCATCTGCGGCTGACCGAGGACCGGGACTACCCGAAGCTCATGGCCGAGGCCGCCGCGCTGGACGCGGAGGGGCTCGATCTCGGGATCATCTATCTGCCGCCGCCGTATGACCCGCGGATCCTGGAGCCATTGGCAGAGGCGATCCGGGACTCCGGCCTCTCCGACGGATAACAATTCGATAACATAGAGCAAATTTGACGACCTGCTGACGCGATCTCCGGCGTGGCGGCCGCGCCTACCCCGCTAGAACTGGTAACGCAGGAGTTCGTCGGCAGTCGCCAAGCGCTCGCGCTTGGCCGGGAATTCTCGGCTTTTGAGTGGGTGCCGGAACAGTGACCAGGCGATTCGTCCCACCCGTGATCGGGCTATCGGATTGTGATTCACCGCTATCACTCCTGCGATCGGGAATAGCTGGACCGGGGACCACCCTACCGCAGCACCCGCCGGAAAACCACGACATACCCGTGACTTGGCAAACATCGGCAGCCGCGCCGCGGGATCATCTGCAGATTCTCCCGCGGCGTGCGTGCCGACTGTGACCTAGCGCTGCGGCGCCGCCGTCGGCTTGATCGGTGATGGCAACGCCGACTCACCGACCAGGAATTTGTCCACCCCCGCGGCGGCGGCCCGGCCCTCGGCGATGGCCCACACGATCAGGGACTGGCCGCGGCCCATGTCGCCGGCGACAAACACACCGGGGACCGAGGTCTGGAAGTCGTCGCTACGCATGACATTGCCACGATCGGTGAGCTCGACCCCGAGGTCAGCCAGCAGGCCTTCCTTCTGCGGTCCGACAAACCCCATCGCCAGGAACACGATGTCGGCCTCGAGTTCGAAGTCCGAACCGTCCACCTTCTCGAAGCGACCCGCCTTCATCTCGACCTCGTGCACCTTGAGCGCGCGCACATTGCCGTTGTCATCGCCGATGAATGCCTCGGTGTTGACCGAGAACACCCGTTCGCCGCCTTCCTCGTGCGCCGAGGACACCCGGAACATCAGAGGGTAGGTGGGCCACGGGGTGGATCCGGCGCGCTCCTGCGGCGGCCGGGGCATGATCTCGAACTGGTGGACGCTGGCCGCGCCCTGGCGGTGCGAGGTGCCCAGGCAGTCGGCGCCGGTGTCGCCACCGCCGATGATGACCACCTTCTTGCCCTTGGCGGTGATGGGCGGCTGGCCGTCTTCGTCGACGACGGGGTCGCCGTTCTGGACGCGGTTGGCCCACGGCAGGAACTCCATCGCCTGATGGATGCCGTTGAGCTCCCGGCCCGGGACCGGCAGATCCCGCCACGCGGTCGCTCCGCCGGCCAGCACCACCGCGTCGAAGTCGTTCTGCAGTTGCTCGACCGTCACGTCCACACCGACGTTGACCCCGGCACGGAACTGCGTGCCCTCGGCCTCCATCTGCTCCAGACGCCGGTCGATGTGGCGCTTTTCCATCTTGAATTCGGGGATGCCGTAGCGCAGCAGGCCACCGATCCTGTCGGCGCGCTCGAACACCGTCACCTGGTGACCGGCTCGGGTCAGCTGCTGGGCGGCGGCCAGGCCCGCCGGGCCGGAGCCGACGACGGCGACCGTCTTGCCCGTCAACGTCTCCGGGGGCAACGGGGTCACCCAGCCCTCACCGAACGCGTTGTCGATGATCTCGACCTCGACCTGCTTGATCGTGACGGGATCCTGGTTGATGCCGAGCACGCAGGAGGCCTCACAGGGTGCCGGGCACAGCCTGCCGGTGAACTCCGGGAAGTTGTTGGTGGCGTGCAGCCGTTCGCTCGCATCGCGCCACCGCCCACGGAACACCAGGTCATTCCACTCGGGGATCAAGTTCCCCAGCGGACAACCGTTGTGGCAGAACGGGATCCCGCAGTCCATACACCGCGACGCCTGCACCTGCAGGGAGTCGTGGGAGAACTCCTCGTAGACCTCTTTCCAGTCCTTGAGGCGCAGCGGCACCGGCCGGCGCGTCGGGGTTTCGCGGACGGTGTGCTTCAGGAAGCCGCTCGGGTCACCCATTCGAGGCCGCCATGATCGCCTCGGAGACCTGCTCTTTGTCCAGGCCGGCCTGCTCGGCCTCTGCTATCGCCTGAAGAACCCGCTTGTAATCGCGTGGCATCACCTTCACGAACTTCTCCTGCTCTGCCTGCCAGTCAGCCAGCACACGCTGGCCGACAGCCGAATCGGTGGCGTCGACGTGCGCGACGATCATGTCGTGCAGCCATTGACGATCGGTGTCGTCGAAGGCGTCGAGTTCTACCATCTCGCCGTTGAGGTTGTCGGCCAGTTCCCCGGCCGGGTCGTACACGAAGGCGACACCACCGGACATACCGGCTGCGAAGTTGCGGCCCGTCTGGCCGAGGATGACCACGCGGCCGCCGGTCATGTATTCGCAGCCGTGGTCGCCCACACCTTCGACGACGGCGTGCGCTCCTGAGTTACGCACCGCAAACCGCTCTCCCACCACGCCGCGCAGGAACGCCTGGCCGCTGGTGGCGCCGAACAGGATCACGTTGCCGCCGATGATGTTTTCCTCGGCGGCGTACCCGGCGGGCACACCGTCCGGCGGGCGGACCACCAGCCGTCCACCCGAAAGTCCCTTGCCCACATAGTCGTTGGCGTCTCCGTAGACCCGCAAGGTGATGCCCTTGGGGACAAAGGCACCGAAACTGTTGCCGGCGGATCCGGTGAACGTGATGTCGATGGTGCCGTCCGGCAGCCCGTTGGCACCGTAGGCCTTGGTGACCTCGTGGCCCAGCATGGTGCCGACCGTCCGGTTGACGTTGGTGATGGTGGTGGAGAAGCGGACCGGCGTCTGCGAGTCCAGCGCCTCGCGGCACTGCACGATCAGCTGCTGGTCCAGCGCCTTGTCCAGGCCGTGGTCCTGACCCGAGCTGCAGTACAGGTCCTGGTTCATGAAGGCCGACTCGGGTTCGTGCAGCACCGGCGACAGGTCCAGCTTGTGTGCCCTCCAGTGCTCGGCGGCCTTGGTGGTGTCCAAGGCGGACACCTGGCCGACGGCTTCGTTGATGGTGCGGAAGCCCAACTGCGCCATCAGTTCCCGGACCTCTTCGGCGATGAACATGAAGAAGTTCTCGACGAATTCGGGCTTGCCGTTGAAGCGCTGGCGTAGCACCGGGTTCTGCGTCGCCACCCCGACCGGGCAGGTGTCGAGGTGACAGACCCGCATCATGATGCAGCCCGACACCACCAGCGGCGCGGTGGCGAAGCCGAACTCCTCGGCACCGAGCAGGGTCGCGATCATCACGTCTCGGCCGGTCTTGAGCTGGCCGTCGACCTGCACCACGATCCGGTCACGAAGACCGTTGAGCAGCAACGTCTGCTGGGTCTCGGCCAGGCCCAGCTCCCACGGCGCTCCGGCATGCTTCTGCGAGGTCAGCGGCGTGGCGCCGGTGCCGCCGTCGTGCCCGGAGATCAGCACCACGTCGGCGTGCGCTTTCGACACACCCGCGGCCACGGTGCCGACACCGTTTTCCGACACCAGTTTCACGTGCACCCGCGCCTGCGGGTTGGCGTTCTTCAGATCGTGGATCAGCTGCGCCAGGTCCTCGATCGAGTAGATGTCGTGATGCGGCGGCGGGGAGATCAGTCCGACACCCGGGGTGGAGTGCCGCACCTCGGCCACCCACGGGTAGACCTTGTGACCCGGAAGCTGGCCACCCTCACCAGGTTTGGCGCCCTGGGCCATCTTGATCTGGATATCGGTGCAGTTGCTCAGGTAGTGGCTGGTGACACCGAAGCGACCGGAGGCCACCTGCTTGATGGCACTGCGGCGCCAGTCGCCGTTCGGGTCGGCCTCGAAGCGCGCGACGTCCTCGCCGCCCTCGCCGGAGTTGGACCGGGCACCGAGGCGGTTCATCGCGATGGCCAGGGTCTCGTGAGCCTCGGCGGAGATCGAGCCGTAGCTCATGGCGCCGGTGGAGAAGCGCTTCACGATCTCGCTGGCGGGCTCCACCTCGTCGATCGGAATCGGCTGCCGTTCACCATCTTTGAACTTCAGCAGGCCACGCAGCGAGGCCATCCGTTCGCTCTGGTCATCGACCAGCTGGGTGTACTCCTTGAACACCGAGTACTGCCCGGTGCGGGTGGAGTGCTGCAACTTGAACACCGTGTCGGGGTTGAACAGGTGGTACTCGCCCTCGCGGCGCCACTGGTATTCGCCGCCGACCTCGAGCTCGCGGTGCGCCCGCTCGTCGGGACGGTCCAGGAAGGCCAGCTCGTGGCGGGTCGCCACATCGGCGGCGATGTCTTCGAGGTCGATACCGCCGGTGGGACAGTGCAATCCGGTGAAGTACTCGTTGAGCACCCGCTGGTTGAGCCCGACGGCCTGGAACAGCTGGGCCCCGGTATAGGACGCCAGGGTGGAGATGCCCATCTTGGACATCACCTTCAGCACTCCCTTGCCGGCGGCCTTGACATAGTTGGCCTTGGCCTTGTCGCTCGTCAGCCCGGTGATGATGCCACGGTCGATCATGTCCTCGATGGACTCGAAGGCCATGTAGGGGTTGATGGCGGCGGCACCGAAGCCGCACAGCATCGCCATGTGGTGCACCTCGCGGGCATCACCGGATTCCACCACCAGGCCCACCTGGGTGCGGGTGCGTTCCCGGACCAGGTGGTGATGCACGGCGGCCACCGACAGCAGCGACGGGATGGGGGCCAGCCACTCGTTGGATTCCCGGTCACTCAGCACGATGATGCGGGCGCCGTTGCGAATGGCCTGGGAGACCTTCTTACGGACATCCTCCAACGCCCGACGCAGCCCGGCGCCACCGTCGGCGACAGGGTAGAGGCAGCTGACCACGGCGGCACGCATACCGTGTTTACGGCCGCGGACCTCGTGATCGGGGTCGACGTTTATCAGTTTGGCCAGTTCGGCGTTACGCAGGATGGGCTGCGGCAGCACGATCTGGCGGCAGGAATCCTGGTCGGGGTTCAGCAGGTCGCCTTCGGGGCCGATGACACCCTGCAGGCTGGTCACCACCTCTTCGCGGATGGCGTCCAGCGGCGGGTTGGTCACCTGGGCGAACAACTGCTGGAAGTAGTCGTAGAGCATCCGCGGCCGCTGCGACAACACCGCGATCGGGGTGTCGGTGCCCATGGAGCCCAGCGCTTCGGCTCCGGTGCGCGCCATCGGCGCCACCAGGAGGTTCAGCTCTTCGTAGGTGTAGCCGAACACCTGCTGGCGCAGCACCACCCGGTGGTGGGGCATCCGGACGTAGTTGCCTTGGGGCAGGTCGTCGACGTGGAACAGGCCGGCATCGAGCCATTCCTGGTACGGCTGCTCGGCGGCCAGTTCGGCCTTGACCTCTTCGTCGGAGACGATGCGGCCCTGGGCGGTGTCGACCAGGAACATCCGGCCCGGCTGCAGCCGCAGCTTGCGGACCACCTTCGACGGCTCCAGATCGAGCACGCCGGCCTCGGATGCCAGGACCACCAGACCGTCGTCGGTGACCCAGATGCGCGACGGGCGCAGACCGTTGCGGTCCAGTACCGCCCCGATGACCGTGCCGTCGGTGAAGCACACCGAGGCCGGGCCGTCCCACGGCTCCATCAGCGAGGCGTGGTACTGGTAGAACGCCCGGCGGGCCGGGTCCATCGACTCGTGGTGTTCCCAGGCCTCGGGGATCATCATCAGCATGGAATGGGCGACGCTGCGGCCACCGAGATAGAGCAGTTCGAGTACTTCGTCGAACCGCGCGGTGTCCGAGGCGCCTGGCGTACAGACCGGGAAGATCTTGTTCAAATCATTGTGATAGCCGAAGACGTCGGTGTGGATCAGCGCCTCACGGGCCCGCATCCAGTTCTCGTTGCCGGTGACGGTGTTGATCTCACCGTTGTGGGCGACCATCCGGAACGGGTGCGCCAGCGGCCACGACGGAAAGGTGTTGGTGGAGAAGCGCGAGTGCACGATGCCCAGGGCGCTGGTCATCCGCTGGTCCTGTAGGTCCAGGTAGAACGCCTTGAGCTGGGGGGTGGTGAGCATGCCCTTGTAGACCAGGGTGTTGCCGGACAGGCTCGGGAAGTACACGGTCTCGCGGCCGGGGCCGTCCTGGCCCGGCCCCTTGCTGCCCAGTTCGTGTTCGGCACGTTTGCGGATCACGTAGGCGCGGCGCTCCAGTTCCATCCCGGATTCACCGGAGATGAACAGCTGCCGGAAGGTGGGCATGGCATCGCGAGCCAGCGCGCCCAGCGAGGAGTCGTCGGTGGGTACCGAACGCCAGCCCAGCACTTTGAGGCCCTCGGCTTCGACGATCTTCTCGACCGCCTCGCACGCCCGCGCGGCGTCTTTGGCCGACTGTGGCAGGAAGGCGATGCCGGTGGCGTAGTGCCCGGGTTCCGGTAGCTCGAAGGCCCCATTTTCTTTCAAGCTGGCACTCAGGAACTCGTGGGGGACCTGGATGAGGATGCCGGCGCCGTCACCGGTGTTGGGTTCGGCACCCTGGGCGCCGCGGTGTTCCAGGTTCAGCAGCGCGGTGATCGCCTTGTCGACGATGTCGCGGCTGCGGCGGCCGTGCATGTCGGCGACCATCGCCACACCACAGGAATCGTGCTCGTATGCGGGGTTGTACATCCCGCCGGGTCCCATTGCCACCGGTGGTTCCACCTGACCCTTCGTATGAAGATCGACGTTCGTATGAAGATGGGCATCGGGTAGATGCGTTGCACTTGGCTGCCGTGGCTACGCTGCCGCTTCTCGACCGCGTGGGATGCGGGCTGCGCCCCCGTGGTCCGGCCTTCAAGTTCGGTCCGCATGCGTTGTCTTCATTTTGCCCTCTGAGACCCGCGGCTTCCGTGCAGCGCTGAACGGTGACTCTTTACCGGGTCATGACAAAGTCGTAAAACGATATGCCAAACATGGCACAACGCGCCAACTTAGCCGACCCTAACTATTGTTTGCGGGCGATTTGGCGGATTTCCTCACCTCCCAGTATCTCGATCCTGAACAACGCTGTCCGCGTGTCGCTTTCGCAGTCGCGATGCGGCGCTGCCCGCCGAACCACGGGCTCGCACCGGCCACACCAATCACTTAATTAATTAGCTGGCACGGCAGACTCGGTTCACAGACTGCGGATTCCGCAGCCACTGACGCCTCTGACCGTCGAGAAATGGGCGAAGTGGCGTCTTCACAACGGAATACGCAGCAACGGGGTGGTTACGCAAGTATTAGCGTGATTCTTAGAAACCTCTGTGCCACACCGCGGGTCGCCGAGACCGTGGTCTCCCCTCATGGGCATGCGTATGCCGACCACGGTCTCGGCTGTGCACGGTGGCCCGCCCCCTCGATCTGGACCACCGGATCGCGTACCGGCGCCGAGGTCACCACTGTCTCCCGACCCGCCCCACCCCCGCACGCGTAGTCGGCTACCTGTGCACTACACCGATCGGAGAACGATCCGGCGGCAGTCCGTCCCGGCCGCGACCCATGCCCGATACTGGACCGACAACCGTCCATCACGAGGAGGCAGGGAGTGACGGAGCGCGACAACACCCCGCGTGAGCGTGGTGACGACGGGAGATCGGGTTCCCCGCGACCAGCACCTGCGTTCGGCCCGCCCCCGCAGCGCCCCCCAGCACCCCGCGGCCCGCAGCGGCCGCCACAGCCCCCGCAGT